>CAYTZH010000031.1:0-60681 GCA_964442285.1 uncultured Spirochaetales bacterium
ACGGCGGTCTCGGCGTCGACGGCGGTCTCGGCGGACTCGGCGGACTCGGCCGCAGGGGCCTCGGGCTCGGCGTCCCCAGGGGCGGCAAGCCCGTCGAAGAAGCGCCGCAGGAGGGCGGCATCCCGGGCCTGGACGCCGGGCACTGCGGCGAGGCGCTCGAGGCTCGCCTCCCGCACCGCGCGGAGCGAGCCCAGCTCCCTCAGCAGGGCCCGCCGCTTGCCCGGCCCGATGCCCGGCAGCTCCTCCAGGATCGAGGTCAGCCCGGTGCGCCGGCGCAGGCCGCGCTGGTACTCGATGGCGAAGCGGTGGGACTCGTCGCGCACCCGCTGGAGCAGCAGCAGGCCCTTGGAGCTCGGGGGCAGCAGCAGCGGGTCCTTGCGCCCCGGGCGGAAGATCCGCTCGGCCTTCAGCCCCCCCGAGCGGCGCACCCGCGCGCCGACGGCCTCCGCGTCCCGCTCCTTGGCGAGCCCGAGGGTGTCCACGCCTTCGAGACCGGCGTCGCGCAGCGCCGCCTCCAGCACGCCCAGCTGGCCCTTGCCCCCGTCGACCATCAGCAGGTCCGGGAGGGGCTCGGTCTCGACCCGGGCCAGGCGGCGCCCGATCACCTCGCGCAGGGAGGCGTAGTCGTCGCCCGCCGCCGCGACGTCGCGGACCCGGTAGCGGCGGTAGCCGTTCCTCTCGGGCTTCCCGTCCTCGAAGCGCACCCGGCTCGCCACCGTCAGCACGCCGCCCAGCGTCGACACATCGTAGCACTCGATGCTGCGGGGCAGCGCCGCCAGGCCCAGGCGCTCCCGCAGCTCCTCGAGGGCGGCCTGGACGCTCTCCTGGGCCTCCAGGCGCCGCTCCAGGGCCAGGCTGGCGTTGGCCGCCGCCATGGCCACCAGCTCGCGCCCCGCGCCCCGCTGCGGGGCCCGCACGACCACCCGGCGTTCGGCGCGCTCCGCGAGCCAGCTCTCCAGGGCCTGGCCGTCGGACACGGGCTCGGGAGTGAGGACCTCCCGCGGAACCGGACGCTCCTCGCTGCCGTAGTACTGGCCCAGGAAGGAGCTCACCACCTCGGCGTCGCCGAGATCCACGTCCGAGAAGGCGTAGCCCTTGGCACCGACCACGCGCCCGTCCCGCACGTGGAGGACCTGCAGCTCGAGCTCGCCCCCCCGCCGCGCCAGGCCGAAGACGTCCCGGTCCACCTTCTTCTCGCCGACGATCTGCTGGCGGGCGACGGTCTGCTCCACCGCCCCGATGCGGTCGCGCAGGGAGGCCGCCTCCTCGAAGCGCTCCGCCGCGGCGGCCTCGCGCATGCGCGCCTGGAGCTGGTTCACGAGCTCGTCGGAGCGACCGCGCAGGAACAGCGCCGTCCCCTCCACGAGCCCGGCATAGTCCTCGGCCGACACCAGACCGCAGCACGGGCCCGCGCAGCGGCGCATCTCGTACTCGATGCAGGGGCGACCGCGGCGCGCGTAGTCCCGGAAGGTGCCCTCGCGACAGGAGCGCAGCGGGAAGATCCGGCGCAGGTTCGAGAGGGACTCCCGCATGGCCGTGCTCGACGTGTAGGGACCGAAGTAGAGGGCGCCGTCCTTCTTGAACTGGCGCACCTGGGTGAGCTTGGGCCAGGTCTCCTTCGGGTCGAGGCGCAGCGCCAGGTACTGCTTGTCGTCCCGCAGGCGCACATTGAACGGCGGCCGGTGCTGCTTGATCAGCTCGTTCTCGAGCAGCAGCGCGTCCTTCACGCTGGGCGTCACCACCACGTCGACGTCGGCGGCGCGGGCCATCAGCCGCGGGATGGCGTGGCGGCCGTCGCCCCCGGGCGTCACGTAGGAGCGGACCCGGCTGCGCAGGTTCTGGGCCTTGCCCACGTAGAGCACCCGCCCGCGTTCGCTCTTGAAGAGATAGACGCCGGGGCCGGTCGGCAGCTCGTCGACCCGCTGGGCGAGCCCCACGGTCAACCGATCCGCAGGCGCTCCGCCTCGAGCGCCTTGACCCGGTCCCGGAGCTCCGCGGCGCGCTCGAACTCGAGCTCTTGGGCCGCTTCGGTCATCTCGCGCCGCAGCGCCGCGATCAGCTCGGGCAGCTCGTGGGCGGGGACCTCCGCCTCCGCCGACCCGGTCGGAGCCTGGACGGTGACGTAGTCGCGCTCCCAGATCGAGTCGCGCAGGCTCGAGATGTTCTTGGTGACGGTCTTCGGCGTGATGCCATGCTCCTGGTTGTAGCGATGCTGGACCTCCCGGCGGCGCTCGGTCTCGCTCAGGGTCTCGCGGATGGAGTCGGTGGTCTGGTCCGCGTAGAGCAGCACCCGGCCGTTCACGTTGCGGGCCGCGCGACCGATCGTCTGGATCAGCGACCGGGTCGAGCGCAGGAATCCCTCCTTGTCGGCGTCGAGGATCGCGACCAGGGAGACCTCGGGGATGTCGAGCCCCTCGCGCAGCAGGTTGATGCCGACCAGCACGTCGAAGCGGCCCTCCCGCAGCTCGCGGATGATCTCGGTGCGCTCGATGGTCTGGATCTCGCTGTGGAGGTAGCGCACGCGCACGCCGAGCTCCGCGTAGTAGTCGGTGAGCTCCTCGGCCATGCGCTTGGTGAGGGTCGTGACCAGCACCCGCTCGCCGGCCTCCACGCGGGCTCGGATCTCGCCCAGCAGGTCGTCCACCTGGCCCTGGGCGGGCCGCACCTCGGCCTTCGGATCCATCAGCCCGGTGGGCCGGATGATCTGCTCCACCACCACGCCGGCCGACTTCTCGAGCTCGTAGTCCGCCGGCGTGGCCGACACGTAGAGCGCCTGGGGGACCCGCGTCTCCCACTCGTCGAAGCGCAGGGGCCGGTTGTCCAGGGCCGAGGGCAGCCGGAAGCCGTACTCGACCAGGGTCTCCTTGCGGGCCCGGTCCCCGCGGTACATCCCGCCGATCTGGGGGACGCTGATGTGGCTCTCGTCGAGCACCACCAGGAAGTCGTCCGGGAAGTAGTCGTAGAGCGTGTAGGGGGTCTGGCCCTCGGCGCGCCCGTCGAGCCAGCGGGAGTAGTTCTCGACCCCGTGGCAGAAGCCCATCTCCTCGAGCATCTCCAGGTCGAACAGGGTGCGCTGCTCCAGGCGCTGGGCCTCCAGCAGCTTGTTCTCCTGGCGGAGCCAGGCCAGGCGCTCCTGGAGCTCGCGGCGGATGCCCTCCACGGCCCGGGCCAGGACCTGCTCGGTGGCCACGTAGTGGCTCGCCGGGTAGATCATGGCCCGGCGCGGCCGCGAGAGCACCTTGCCCCGCAGCGGATCGATCTCCGCCAGCGCCTCCACCTCGTCGCCGAAGAACTCCACCCGCAGGGCCCGCTCCGCCTCGTACTGGGGGAAGATCTCCACCACGTCGCCCCGGGCCCGGAACGTGCCGCGGTGGAAGTCCATGTCGTTGCGCTCGTAGAGCATGTCGACGAGGCGACGCAGCAGCTCGTCCCGGGAGAGGGTCATGCCCGCGGTGAGGTAGGCGTGCATCGACCCGTAGGTCGTGGGCGCGCCGAGGCCGTAGATGGAGGACACGCTCGCCACCACGAGCACGTCGCGCCGGGTCAGCAGCGAGTGGGTGGCCGAGTGCCGCAGCTTGTCGATCTCGTCGTTGATCGACGAGTCCTTCTCGATGTACGTGTCCGTCGAGGGGATGTACGCCTCGGGCTGGTAGTAGTCGTAGTAGGAGACGAAGTACTCGACCGCGTTGTGCGGGAAGAGCCCCTTGAACTCGTCGTAGAGCTGGGCGGCCAGGGTCTTGTTGGGCGCCATCACCAGGGTGGGCCGGTTGACCCTCTCCACCACGCAGGCCACGGTGAAGGACTTGCCGCTGCCCGTGACCCCGAGCAGGGTCTGGTGACGGTCGCCCCGCTCGAGGCCCTCGGTGAGCTGCTCGATCGCCGCCGGCTGGTCTCCCTTGGGCGTGAACTCCGAGACGATCTCGAAGCGCCCCTCGGCGCGGCCGGCGTCGGTGCGGACGAGCCGCTCGGCGCGGCGGTTCTGGGAGCGCCGTCCCGCCACTACGCCCTCCTCCAGCGCGGACCCCGGGGTGTGTCCTCGATGACGATGCCGCGGGCGGCGAGCTCGTCGCGGATGCGGTCGGCGCCGGCGAAGTCCCGGGCCTTGCGGCAGGCCTGGCGCTCGGCGACCAGGGCGTCGATCTCCGGATCGCTCTCGCCCGCCGCGGCCCGCGCGGCGAGCTCCGGCAGGCCCAGGCCGAGGACGGCGTCGAAGTCTTCGAGCAGGGCCCGCTTGTCCGCGGCACCGAGCCCCCCCGCGCGGACCGTCTCCCAGACCACCGCCATGGCCTGGGGCGCGTTCAGGTCGTCCCGGAGCGCGTCGCGGAAGCGGCGCCCGTAGTCCGCCCGGGCCGCGGGATCGCCCTCCCCGGCCGCCCCGGCCACGTCGGCCCAGGCCAGCGCGAGCCGCCGCAGGCCGGTGTCGGCGGCGGCCAGGGCGTCCCAGCCGAAGGCCTGGGGCTGGCGGTAATGCGCCTGCAGGAAGAAGTAGCGGTAGGCCATGGGCTCGAGGCCGCGCGCGGGCAGGTCGTCCAGCAGCAGGGTGTTGCCCTCGCTCTTGGCCATCTTCTCGCCGGAGAGGTCGAGGAAGGCGTTGTGCATCCAGACGTTCACCCAGGGGTGGTCGGCGAAGGCGCACTCGGCCTGAGCGATCTCGTTGGTGTGGTGCACGCCCACGTGGTCGATGCCGCCGGTGTGGATGTCGAAGTGGTCGCCCAGGTAGCGGCGGCTCATGGCCGTGCACTCGATGTGCCAGCCGGGGAAGCCGCGTCCCCAGGGCGCGTCCCACTCCTGCTGCCGCCGGACGTCCGGTGGCGCGAACTTCCAGAGGGCGAAGTCGGCGGCGTTGCGCTTGCCCGGGACGTCGGCGATCCGGCCGCTGCCCTCCTGGGCCGAGAGGTCGAGACGCGCGAACTCCGCGTAGCGGGGGAACTTCGAGGTGTCGAAGTAGATGCCGTCGTCGATCCGGTAGGTGAAGCCCCGGGCCTCGAGCTCCTGCACCAGGGCGATCTGCTCCGGGATGTGGTCGGTGGCCTTGCAGAGCACCTCGGGCTCCAGACAGCCCACCCGCGCCCGGTCCCGACACCACTGCTCGGTGTACTCGCGCGCCACGTCCTCGGCCCGCCGACCGCTGCGGGCCGCGGCCTGCTCCATCTTGTCGTCGCCGGCGTCGGAGTCGTTGGTGAGGTGTCCCACGTCGGTGATGTTCACCACGTGGGTCACCCGCAGCCCCTCGGCCAGCAGCAGGCGCTTGAGCAGGTCCGGGAAGAGCTGGCTGCGCAGGTTGCCGAGGTGCTGGGGCGCGTAGACGGTGGGCCCGCAGGTGTACATGCGCACGTGGCCGGGCTCGAGGGGCACCAGGCGCTCCTTGCGCCGGGTGCGGGTGTTGTAGAGCTGCAGCTCAGTCATCGCCGGGCTCCAGCAGCACCACCGCCTGGGCGGCGATGCCCTCGCCGCGGCCGGTCGCGCCCAGGCCGTCGGTGCTCGTGACCTTGACGTTCACCCGCCAGGGGTCGGCGCCCAGCACCTCGGCGACGACCTTCTCCATGTCGGCCAGGAAGCCCGCCAGGCGGGGTGCCTGGGCGATGATCGTGGCGTCGACGTTGGCGATCCGGTACCCGGCCTCGCCCATGAGCCCCGCGACCCGCGCCAGCAGCTCGCGGCTCGCGATCCCGCGCAGCGTCTCGTCGCTCGACGGGAAGTGGCGGCCCAGGTCGCCCTCGCCCAGCGCCCCGAGCAGGGCGTCGCTCACGGCGTGCAGGAGCACGTCGCCGTCGGAGTGGCCCTCGAGGCCGCGCTCGTAGGGGACCCCGACCCCGCCCAGGACGAGCGGGCGCCCGGCCACCAGCCGGTGGGCGTCGAAGCCCTGGCCGACCCTCACGGCGTCGCCTCCCGCATCGGCATGCTCACAGGGCGGCCTCCCGGAGCCGCGCCTCGGCCCAGGCCAGGTCCTCGGCCGTGGTGATCTTCTGGTTGCCGGCATCGCCCTCGACGATCCGGACCGGCACCCCGAGCCGCTCCACGAGCTGGGCGTCGTCCGTGCCCACGACCCCGTCGGCGCAGGCCTTGGCCAGCGCCTCCCGGAGGATCTCGGTGCGGAAGACCTGGGGCGTCTGGGCGGCCCAGCACTCGGCCCGGGGCGGGGTCTCCACCACCCGGCCCGCGCGCACCCGCTTGATGGTGTCGCGGGCCGGCACCGCCAGCAGGGCCGCCCCGTGCTCCCGCGCCGCCGCCACCACCCGCGCCACGTCCTCGGGCCGCACGAACGGACGCGCCGCGTCATGGACCGCCACCAGCGCCACCTCAGGAGGGAGGGCCGCGAGCCCCGCCCGCATGGAGTCCTGGCGCTCGGCGCCGCCGTCCACCGGCGCCCCCACCTTGGGAATCTCCCGGAGCCAGGCGGCGTTGGAAACCTGCAGCCCGAAGCCTGCGGGCACCACGGGCACCAGCGCATCGATGGCATCCGAGGCGGCCAGGGCTGCCAGGGAGCGCGCCAGCAGGGGAAGCCCGCCGAGCTCGACGAAGGCCTTGGGCCGACCGGCCCCGAGGCGCTCGCCGCGGCCGGCCGCGAGGACCAGGGCTGCGGTGGACACGTCGACATCGTAGCCGGGCGACCGATTCAGCGCCGGGGTGGCGGCGGCCGTTTGCTAGGCTGCGCCGCGGGGAGGACACCGGCATGCAGGCGCACGCGTTCCGACGGCTCGCTCTCGCGGCGGCCGTGCTCGTACCCGTCCAGGCCACGGCCCAGGACCGGCCCGACGACCCGGCCGCGGCCCCGGCCGCCACGCTCAGCACGCTCCACGGCACGCTCCAGCTCTCGATCCGCGAGGCCATCGAGATGGGGCTGAAGAACAACCTCGACGTGGAGGTGGCCCGTCACGACCCGGTGATCGCCTGGCAGGACTTCCGGGCGGCCTGGGGCGCCTACGACCCGGTCTACTTCTCCGAGCTCACCTACGCCGTGCGCAGCACGCCCATCGCCTCCGCCCTGCAGGCCACCTCGACCATCGACGAGCGGCAGTTCGGGGGCCAGACCGGCTTCCGGGGCAAGCTGCCCTGGGTGAACGCCACCTATCGCCTGGGCTACGCCGGCGACCGCACGACGACGACCTCGTCGATCGACGTCCTCTCCCCGGAGTACACCACCGGCCTCACCGCGGAGCTCACCATCCCGCTGATGCGAAACCTCATCTGGGACCAGGACTGGACCCGGGTGAAGCAGAGCCGGGTGCTCTTCCGGCAGTCGAGCGAGGACTTCCGCCGCCAGGTCATGGACACCGTCGCCGCCATCGAGAGCGCCTATTGGGACCTGGTGGCCGACGACGAGCAGCTGCGGGTCGCGCGCAAGAGCGTCGAGACCGCGCGCGCGCTCCTCGACCAGGTCCGCACCGAGTACGAGGTGGGCGTGAAGTCCCGGGTGGACGTGACCGAGGCGGAGGCCGGGCTCGCCCAGCGCGACTTCGACCTGATCCGGGCCGAGAACCTCTACCGCACGTCCATGGACCGGCTCATGAACGAGGTCCTGGGACGAGGACTTCGGCCCGGCTCGCGACTCGAGATCGTCCCCACCGACCGACCCCAGGACTACATCCTCTTCGACATCGACGTGGAGGAGGCCTCGCGCAAGGCCTTCGAGAACCGGCCCGAGCTGGCGGTGCAGCAGGAGGACATCGCGCGGAGGGAGATCGAGCTGAAGTTCCGCAAGAACCAGATCCTGCCCCAGCTCGACTTCGTCGGCACCTACGGCGTGGCGGGACTCGCCGGCGACGAGAACCCGAACCGGATCAACTTTGGGGGCCCCAGCGCCGAGACGCTGGCGACGAATGAGGCCATCAACGCGATCGCGGCCGCGTCCCCGGTCCCGGTCGCCGGCTTCGAGCCCCTGCCCACCGAGCCGGAGCCGACGCCGCCGATCCCCGTGGACGACGGCTTCTTCAACGCCGACGACGACCTGGGCGCCGACTCGTTCTCCTTCGGCGGCGTGCTCTCGATCCCCCTCGGCAACGGCACCGCCCGGCGCCAGAAGACCCGGGCCGAGATCGAGCTCCGCCGCTCGCGCACGCAGCTCGCCCGCCTGCGGCAGTCGATCATCCTGGAGGTGCGCCAGGCCGCCCGCGACCTGGAGTCCGCACAGCAGGGCATCGAGGCGGCCGAGCGCGCGCGCGTCGCCGCCGAGGAGCAGCTGCGGGCCGAGCAGGTGCGGCTCGAGCAGGGGGAGTCGACGCCCTTCGACGTGCTGCAGCGCGAGGAGGCGCTGGTCACGGCGGAGAGCGAGAAGATCAACGCCATCCGCGTGTACCGGAACTCCATCGTCGGCCTCGACCGGAGTCAGGGCACGATCCTGAAGACGCGCAACGTCATGCTCGACTCCGACCTGACGACGCTTCCGGGCATGCGATAAGCTGGCCGCGTCGGAAGACGGGGTCGGAGGTAGGTGTGGGATTCTTCGGAGGAAGGCGCAGGGGAGACGGCGACGCCCCCTCCCCGGGTCCGGGTGAGTCGTCGGTGACGGCCGTCACATCGGAGCCGGCCGCGCCGCGCCAGCCTATGCTGCCGGCCCGCAGCGCACCGCACGGAGGGGGGACCAGGGACGTGGCGAACATCGGTAAGTCGATCTCGATCAAGGGCGACCTGACGGGCGCCGAGGACCTCGTGATCGAGGGCCAGGTAGAAGGCAAGGTGGAGCTGCCCGATCACGAGCTCACGATCGGGGCCAACGGCCGGGTGGACGCGGACGTCCATGCCAAGTCGGTGCTCGTGGTGGGCCGGATCAAGGGCAACGTCAACGGCAGCGAGAAGGTCGAGATCCAGGGCACGGGCATCGTCGAGGGCGACGTGCGGGCCCCGCGGCTGATCGTTCAGGAAGGCGCGGTGCTCAACGGGGCCATCCACATGGACGGCAAGAGCGCGAGCCAGGCTTCCGGCCCGGCGGCCAGCCCGCCGCCCAAGGTCGCCGCCGCCGGCGGCGGCGGCGCACCCGCCAAGCCCTAGAGCTAGGCGCGGGCGGCCTTCGCCTTGCCGCCCTTCGCCTTCTCCCGCTTCTCCCGGGCCGTGGCGGCCTCGTCGCGGATGCCCTGCTCCAGCATCAGGAGCACCGGCGCCGCGATGTAGACCGAGGAGTAGGTGCCCACCACGATCCCGATCGCCATCGAGAGGGCGAAGGGCCGGATCACCTCGCCGCCCAGGATCAGCAGCGCCAGCACGGCGGCCATGGTGGTGCCCGACGTGATCAGGGTGCGGGAGAGGGTCTGGTTGATGCTCAGGTTGATCACCTCGGGCAGGTGGGCCTTGGTACGGGCCTCCATGTTCTCCCGGATGCGGTCGTAGACGATGATCGTGTCGTTCAGGCTGTAGCCGATGATCGCCAGCAGCGCGGCGAGCACCTGCAGGTCGAACTCGATCCCCAGCAGGATCAGCAGGCTCGAGGTGATGAGCACGTCGTGCACCAGGGCCACCACGGCGCCCGGCGCGAAGCGCGTGGAGAAGCGGAAGGCGATGTAGACGAGGATCAGCAGGATGGCGATGCCCAGGGCGGAGAGGCCGTCGCGGCGCAGCTCGGCGCCGACCTTCGGCCCCACCACCTCCGCCCGCAGCAGGGTGAGCGGCCCGATGCCCTGCTCCAGACCCGCCTTCAGGGCATCCACCTGCTCCGCCTGCTGGCCGCCGAAGTCCGCGGGGAACTCCTTGAAGCGGATGGAGAACTCGTTCTCTCCCAGGTCGCCGTAGCGGATCACCGCGGGGCTCGTGACGCCCAGCGCCTCCACGGCCCCCCGCACCTGCTCCTCCGCCACCGTCTGGGTCTCGTCGAACTGCACCAGCATCTCGGTGCCAGGGCTGAAGTCGAGCCCGAACTGCATGCGCCCCGCCAGGGCGAGCCCGAAGCCGACCACGAGCAGGGCCACGGACACGGCCACGGCGATCCGCCAGCGGCTGATGAAATCGATCTGGGTTCCCGGCTTGACGAGTTCGAAGGGCACGGTGGCTTCCTAGATGGAGAGCTGGGCGGTGCGCGGCGCCCGGCTCAAGAAGACGTCGAACAGCAGGCGCGTCACGACCAGGGCGGCGAAGACGCTGGTGAGGATCCCGATCGAGAGGGTGACGGCGAAGCCCTGGATGGGCCCGGTGCCGAACTCGAGCAGGATGATGGCCGTGATCAGGGTGGTGATGTTGGCGTCGAGGATGGTCCAGCGGGCCTTCTGGAAGCCCGTATCCACGGCGGCCCGCGGCGCCTTGCCCGAACGCAGCTCCTCGCGGATGCGTTCGAAGATGATGACGTTGGCGTCGATGGCCATGCCGACGGTGAGCACGAGGCCGGCGATCCCGGGCAGGGTGAGGGTGGCGCTCACCTCGGGCAGGCTCATCAGCCCCAGGATGAGTACCAGATTGACGGCCAGGGCCACGCTGGCGAAGGCGCCGGCGCCCCGGTAGTAGAAGGCGGCGAAGAGGACCACCAGCACCAGGCCGGCGATCGACGCCCGGACGCCGCGCCGGATCGAGTCGGCGCCGAGGGCCGGCCCCACGGTGCGCTCCTCCTCCACCACGATCGGCACCGACAGCGAGCCGGCGCGCAGCACCACCGCCAGGTCGGCGGCCTCCTGGCCGGTGAAGCGCCCCTCGATCTGGCCCCGCATGGAGATGCGGGTGCGGATCACCGGCGCGCTGCGCACCTTGCCGTCCAGGATGATCGCCAGCAGGCGCTCGACGTTGGCCTCGGTGAGATCGCCGAAGATCTCGCCGCCTTCCGGGGTGAACTGGAAGTTCACGATCGGCCGCTGGCGATTGTCGAAGCCCACCCGCGCGTCGTCCAGGTAGTCGCCGGTAATGGCGGCCTCCTCCTGGACCAGGTAGGCGAGGACCTCGTTGCCGGTCTGGGGGTCGACCTCGAAGACGATCTCGGTGCCCTCGGGCAGGCCGTCGGGATACTTGGCCTCGAGCAGCTCCCGGGACGCCGCCTGGTCCTCGACGATCTTGAACTCGAGCTTGCCGGTGACCTTGAGCAGGTCGCGCAGCTGCTGCCGATCCACCTCGCCGCCGGGCACCTGCACGAGCACGCGGTCGTCACCCTGGCGGGTCACCACCGACTCGAGGATGCCGGTCGCCGGGTCGGTGATCCGGTTGCGCAGCACCTCGAGCACCTGCTGCATGGCCCGCTCGCGGACCTCCTGCTGCCAGGTGGTGTCCAGCGCGTACGCCAGACCCGTGTCGGCGCCGACGGCGCGCAGCACGCCGGTGTCGTCGACGAACTCCTGCACCTGGGCGCGGGCGTCCTCGCTGCTCGCGCTGATGCGGATCTCCTGCTCCTCCACCACCGCCTCGACGCCGAGCAGGTTGGCCTCGTCGATCCGCTCCTGGAGGCGGCTGCGCAGGAAGCTGAGCTCGTGGCTGAGGGCGTCCTCGAGCTCCACGCCCAGCACCCAGTGGATGCCGCCCCGGAGGTCGAGGCCGAGCCGCACGCCGCGGTCCGGCAGCAGGGCGCTGCCGGCCCGCACGCTCTCGGGCAGGAAGTTGCAGACCGCGAAGAAGCCCACGAGCAGCACCGTGGTGAGCACCATCCCGATCCGCCAGCGCATCCGTCCGCTCACGACTCCTCGCCTCCCTTGCCCTTCTGCACGCTGTCCACGCGGCTGCGGCTCACCTTCACCCGCACCCGGTCGCCCTTCACCGCCGCGATCTCCACCGTGAGCACGTCGTCGGTCACCCCGATCACCTTGCCGTGCAGGCCGCCGGTGGTCACCACGTTGTCGCCCCGCTCGATGCGCGACAGCATGGCCTCGTGCTCCTTCTGCTTGCGCGTCTGGGGCCGGATCAGCAGGAAGTAGAAGATGAGGAAGATCGCGACCATGGGCACCAACAGGTCGAACGGACTTCCACCCGGCTGGGCCTGCAGCGGAACGGGGCTGAAGAGCGGATTCATCGCGCCTCCGCGAGTCCTGGCCCGCGCCGGAGCGTGGTGCCGGGGTAGAAGCGGGCCAGGATCTCCTCGTAGCCCGCGCCGCGCCGGGCCATGGCCCGGGCGCCCCACTGGCTCATGCCGACGCCGTGGCCGCTGCCGGACCCCACGAACACGAAGCCCCCCTCGCTCTCCCGCACCTCGAAGAGGGTGCTGGGCAGGGCGCCGCCCTCGCCCCGGAGCGTGCGGCCCGTCACCTCGGCCTCGCCGGAGGAGCCCTCGATCCGGACCCGGCGGACCCGACCGCTCGGGCTCCGCGCCGACACCCGGACCCGCTGCGGCGTGCCGACGGCGTGGCCGGCCCCGGCCAGGACCCGGCCCAGGGTCGCCGTCGACACGGGAATCCGCCAGTAGGTGCTGGGCGCATCCTCCTCGCCCTCCACGGCCTGGCTGACGAGGTAGGGCACCTGCCCGCCCCAGACCTCCTCCGCGCTGGCGGTGCGGCCGCCCGCGCAGGCGTGGTAGGCGGCCAAGATGGGGCGGCCCTCGTACGCCAGGTGCTCTCCCCGGGTGGCCCGTACGGCGCGGACGGTGCTGGGCATCTCCGCATCGATGCCCCCGTAGACCTGGCTCCGCGCCCCCGACACCACGTCCCAGGCCGCATTGCGGCGCCGGGCCATGCGGTACAGCGCGTAGGTGCGGGCGACCACGGCCTGGGCGCGGAGGACCGCCGGATGCCAGCCCGGGTAGACCTCCCGCGCCACGGTTCCGGCCACGTACTCCTCGAGCGGGACGCGGTTGATCACCTGCAGGCCCTCGGGCCCGCGGGAGATCTCGACGCTGCCCCGGTAGCGGACCCCGTTCAGGGCCACGGGACCGGCCAGACGCCAGGGCGCCGCCACCGGCGTCCCGTCCACCAGCACCCCGCCCTCCCCTGCGGCGGCCCCGGGCACCGGGAGCACCTGGTGCCGCCCCGCCGACACCGGGCCCGGGCCGGCGTAGAGCAGGACCCGGACCGGCCGCGGACCGGACGACTCGTCGCGGGGCAGCCCGCTCGCGGGCTCGGCTAGGGGTGCCAGGGAGCCGACCCCGAGCAGTCCGGCGATCAGTCCCGCGGTCCCCGCCCGCCGCGCGGAAGGCCGCGCGGGAGCCGCCGGCGTCGAGGGCAGACAGGCCATGGCCGCCCGGGGTATCGCACGCTCCCCGGGGCACCGCAACCGAAGGGCAACGGGCGCTCGATGGCTCGACCGCCCGTCGCGCGTGGGCAAACGCCCTAGCCCTGGGCGTCGCGGCGGATGGCGTCGGCCTTGTCCGTGGCTTCCCACGGGAAGCCCACGTCCTCGCGCCCGAAGTGGCCGTGGAAGGAGGTGGCCCGGTAGATCGGACGCCGCAGCTGGAGGCCGTCGATGATGCCCTTCGGCGTCAGGTCGAAGTGCTTGCGCACGATCCGCTCGAGGGCGCCCGGCTCGAGGGAGCCGGTCCCGAAGTCGTCCACCCGGATCGACACCGGCTCGGCGACGCCGATGGCGTAGGCCAGCTGCACCTCGCAGCGTCGTGCGACCCCGGCCGCGACCAGGTTCTTGGCCACCCAGCGGGCGGCGTAGGCGGCGCTGCGGTCGACCTTGGACGGGTCCTTGCCCGAGAACGCGCCGCCGCCGTGTCGCCCCATGCCGCCGTAGGTGTCGACGATGATCTTGCGGCCGGTCAGGCCGGCGTCGCCCATCGGCCCCCCCACCACGAAGCGCCCGGTGGGGTTCACGTGGAAGATGGTGTCGTCGTCGAGAAGCTCGGCGGGGACCGTCGGCTCGATGATCTTGAGGATCACGTCCTTGCGGAGCTGGTCGTGGGAGACTTCGGGGGCGTGCTGGGTCGAGAGCACCACCGCCCCGACCCGCGCCGGCCGGTCGCCGTCGTACTCGACGGTCACCTGGGACTTGGCGTCGGGCCGGAGGTACTCGATCTCGCCGGACTCGAAGTACGCACGCTGGGCCGCGATGAGCCGATGGGCCAGGCGGATCGGCAACGGCATCAGCTCCGGCGTCTCGTCGCAGGCGTAGCCGAACATCATGCCCTGGTCGCCCGCGCCCTGCTCCTTGTGCAGGCCCTCGCCCTCGGAGACGCCCTGGGCGATGTCGGGCGACTGCTTGCCCAGGGCGATCTGCACGCCGCAGGTCGTCCCGTCGAAGCCCATGTCCGAGCTCGTGTAGCCGATGTCGCACACGACGTTCCGGATCAGGGAGGCAAGGTCCACCTGCGCCCGCGTCGTCACCTCGCCCGCGATCATCACGAGACCCGTCGTGGTGAGGGTCTCGCAGGCGACCCGGGAGGTCGCGTCCTGCTCCAGGAAGGCGTCGAGAATCGCGTCCGAGACCTGGTCGCACATCTTGTCCGGGTGACCCATCGAGACCGACTCGGACGTGAACAGGGACTTGCGTGCCATGGGGGCTCCTGGGCTTGCGGAAGACTTGGGGAAGACGCGGCAGGGTAAGCCAGCGCCCCGGGGGATTCAATCGGCAGGGGTCAGACGACCCCTTCGGGATCTGCAATCAGCTGCCCCAACGCCTCGACGGCGCGGGCGGCATCTTCCCCCACCGCGCGGATGTGGAGGACGGTCCCCTGGCTCGCCGCCAGCGAGAGGAGGGAGAGGATGCTGCGTCCGCTGACCCACTGGTCGCCCCGGCCCACGCTGATCTCGCACCGGAAGCGGCCGGCGAGGTTGACGAAGCGCCCGGCCGGGCGCGCGTGCAGGCCCAGCTCGCCGCCCACCACGAACTCCCCCACCACCTCCAGGAGGGCCTCGCTCAACGCTGGTCCTCCGGCAGGATCTGGCTGGCCACCGAGATGTTGCGCTGGCCGTAGCTGGCGATGAAGGGCGCGAGCTCCTCCAGCGGCAGCTCCTCGTTCAGCGACGCCAGCTTGATCAGCATGGGGAGGTTCACCCCGGTCACCACCTCCACCCGATGCTCGGCGAGGAAGGACAGGCTGATGTTGGAGGGCGTCCCGCCGAACATGTCGGTCAGCACCAGCACGCCGCCCCCGCCGTCCGCCTTGGTGATGGCCGCCTGGATGGCGCCCCGCATCTCGTCGACCGGCGTCTTGGGATCGACCGCGACGGCCCCGAAGGCCGGCGCCTCCGGAACGATCAGCTGGAGCGCCTGCAGGAACTCCTCGCCCAGCCGGTAGTGGGTCACGATCACGACGCCGACGTTCATCGAATCCTCTCCACGTCCCGATGATCCAGGTTGACCTCCCGCCCGCGCTGCCGGAGAGACTCCGTCAGGCGCTCCGCGACGGCCACGGACCGGTGTCGCCCCCCCGTGCAGCCCACGCCGACGGTCAGGTACGCCTTGCCCTCCTCGTCGTACAGCGGCAGGAGGAAGCCCAGCAGATCCTCGAGCCGCGCCAGGAGCGAGCGGGCCCGGTCCTTCTCCAGCACGAACGCGGCCACCTCCGGATCGAGACCCGTGCGGGGCCTGAGCGCCGCCTCGAAGTGCGGGTTCGGCAGGAACCGGACGTCGAACAGCAGCTCCGCGGCGGGCGGCGGACCATAGCGAAATCCGAACGAGATGAGGTTGACCACCGTCTCCTTCGCCCCGCCCGCCACGTGGCGCACGACCGTGTCCCGGAGCTGGTGGACGTTCAGGCGGGAGGTATCGACCGCGAAGCCCGCCAGGCGCGCCACGTCGCCCAGCAGCTCCCGCTCCACCCGCACGCCGTCCTCCACGGAGCCGTCGGGGGAGAGGGGATGCACCCGACGGGTCTCGCGGTAGCGGTTCACCAGGACCTCGTCGGCGCAGTCGAGGAAGATCACCTCCACCTCGGCTCCCTGGGCGCGCAGGGCCTCCACGACGCCGGGGAACTCGCGCAGGAAGGAGCGCTCGCGCGCGTCGAGCGCCACCGCGACCTTGGAGATCGGCGGGTTGGCGGCCGCGCACAGCTCCAGGAACTGCTGCACCAGGATCGGAGGCAGGTTGTCGACGCAGTAGAACGACAGATCCTCGAGGGCGGCCATGGCCGTACTCTTCCCGCTGCCCGAGAGCCCGGCCACGAAGAGGACGCGCAGCTCGGCGGCTCTCACGGGGAGCCCGCCCCGCCCTGGCTGCGCCGGGCCAGCTCGCGGACGCAGTCGGCGCCCCGGCCCCGCGCCCGGTGGTCGCGGGCGGCCACCTCCAGCAGCGTCGCCATGCTCGTCGCCGGACGCACCGGGAGCACGATCTGCGGACGCGACAGGCCCACCAGCGTCTCCAGGGGCCGCTCGGCCCCCACCCGCTCGTAGTCCACGTCCGTGCGCCAGGGCTCCAGGTGGCAGACCAGATCCACCGCGCCCGTGTCGGCCACGGCGTCGGGACCGTAGAGGTCCGGCACGAAGAGCAGCCCCAGGCCGCGGATCTCGGTGAAGTGCCGGATGCCGGGAGGCGCCTCGCCGATCAGCCGATCCCCCTCGCGCCGCAGCCGGACCACGTCGTCCGCCACCAGCCGATGGCCGCGGGCCACCAGCTCCAGGGCGCACTCGCTCTTGCCGATGCCGCTCGGCCCGAGCAGCAGGATGCCCACGCCGAGCACCTCGACCAGCGACCCGTGGAGCTGCGTCTCCGGTTTTCCGCGCGGTGCGTCTTCCGTGGCCGGCTCCTCGACGCCTAGAACTTGGCGTCCTCCTCCTCGATCGCCCGGAGGACGTCCGCCACGGACTCCGCCTCCTGCAGACGGGCGCGGAAGGCCGCATCGCGGAAGAAGCGCGAGATCCGGGCCAGCGCCTTCAGGTGCTGACCTCCCGAGTGCTCGGGCACGACGAGCAGGAAGAAGAGGTGGGTCGCCTGCCCGTCGATGGAGTCGAAGTCGACGCCGCCGCGACTGCGGGCGAACGAGGCGATCAGGCGATGCAGGCCGGGCATCTTGCCGTGGGGAATCGCGACGCCTTCGCCGATCCCCGTGCTCTGGAGCTTCTCCCGCTCGGTGAGCACCCGCATCAGGGCATCCGCGTCGATGCCGGGCTCGGCCCGGCAGAGCGCGTTGGCCATCTCGGCGAGGATCTCGTCCTTGCGGGTCGCGGCCAGATCCAGGACCACCGCGTCGCCCACCAGGATGTCCATGATCTTCATGCGTCCTCCGGTCGAGCGGCCTCAGCCGATCTGCCGTCGCTTCGTCGAAGAGAGGATGTTCATCGCCTCACGGTACTTGGTGACCGTGCGCCGCGCGATGTCGATGTTGCTCGCCTTCAGCATCTCCGCGATCCGCTGATCGGAAAGGGGCCGGCGCGCGTCCTCGTTGGTGATGATCCGCCGGATCTTCTCCTTGACGCTCTCGCTCGCGATCGCCTCGCCGTCGAAGCGGTTGATGCTCGAGTTGAAGAAGTACTTCAGCTCGAAGATTCCCTGCGGGGTATGGACGTACTTGTTCGTCGTGACGCGGCTGACCGTGGACTCGTGCATCTCGATGTCCTCGGCCACGTCGCGCAGGTTGAGGGGCTTGAGAAAGTTGATGCCTCGCTCGAAGAACTCCCGCTGGTGGTCGATGATGCTCTGCATCACCTTGTAGATGGTGCGCTGGCGCTGATGGATCGACTTGATCAGCCACAGGGCCGACCGCATCTTGTCGCGGACGTAGTCGCGGGTGTCCTTGGCCACGTCGCCGCCGCGCGTCAGCACGTCGCGATAGAGGTTCGACACCCGGAGCTTGGGCAGCCCGTCCTCGTTCAGGACGATGTGGAACTCGTCCCCCACCTTGTAGACGTAGATGTCCGGCTCGATGTAGATCGGATCCTCGCCTCCGAAGGGTCGGCCCGGCCTCGGCTCGAGCCCGGCGACCACGCGCGCCGCCGCCGCCACCTCCTCCACCGTCACCCCGAGGGTGCGGGCGATACCGCGGTAGTCGCGGCGCTGGAGGCCGTCGAGGTGGTCGGAGACCAGGGTGCGCACCATGGGATCGTCGAGGCGCAGGATGTCGAGCTGGAGCAGGAGGCACTCCCGCAGGTCGCGGGCGCCGACGCCGACGGGATCGAGCTGCTGCACCTTGGCGAGGGCCGTCTCGACTACCTCCGGGGGCACCCCCGACTGGCGCGCGATCTCCTCGGTGGACGCCTTCAGATAGCCGTGGTCGTCGAGGTTGCCGATGATGTGGCGCGCGGCGAGCGCCTCGCGGTCCTCCAGCGTGGCCAGCTGGAGCTGCCACTCGAGGTGCTCGGAGAGGGTCTCGCGGCGGCTGTGGGTGGCCTCCAGGGAGCGCCGCTCGTCGTCGTCGCGCACCACCCCCGGCGAGGTCTGGGGGTGGGAGTCGATGTAGCTCTGCCAGTCGATGTCCTCGATCTTCTGGGCGTCGCTCGGCTCCTGGGCCGCGGTCGCCTCGCTGGGCGGCAGGTCCGGCGACTCGGTCTCGATCGGGACCTCGGCCTGCTCCGCCGTGGCCGGCTCGGGCGTGGGCCGCTCCTCGTCGCTGTCGCTGAACTCCTCGAGGACCGGGTTCTCCTGGAGCTCCTGCTGGACCACGTCGACCAGCTCAAGCTGGGAGAGCTGCAGCAGCTTGATGGCCTGCTGCAGCTGCGGCGTCATCACCAGCTGCTGGGAGAGTCGTAGCTGCTGCTTGAGTTCGATCGCCATCCGCTCAGCCCAGCCGGAAGTTCTCGCCGAGGTAGATCTCGCGTACCTCGGGATCCGCGGCCACCTCGTCGGGCGGTCCGTGCCTCAGGATCTGACCGTCCTTGATGATGTAGGCGCGGTCGCAGATGGCGAGGGTCTCCCGCACGTTGTGGTCGGTGACGACGATGCCGATCCCCCGGGTCTTGAGCTGCGCCACGATCTTCTGGATGTCGATCACGGCGATGGGATCGATGCCGGAGAACGGCTCGTCGAGCAACATGAACTTCGGGTCGAGCACCAGGGCCCGGGTGATCTCGACCCGGCGGCGCTCGCCCCCGGAGAGGGAGTCGCCGCGCTGGCGGGCCT
Source organism: uncultured Spirochaetales bacterium (assembly GCA_964442285.1). Lineage (GTDB taxonomy): Bacteria > Myxococcota_A > UBA9160 > UBA9160 > JAFDET01 > CAYTZH01. The sequence goes on from CAYTZH010000031.1 coordinate 18,826, forward strand.
TCTCCGTCAGGCTGAGCTCCGAGAGGAGGTTCTGCATGCGGTCGCGGCGCACGCGCGGGTCCGACTCCACGGTCTCCAGGATGGCCATGACATTGTCGCGGACGGTCAGCCGGCGGAAGATGGAGGGCTCCTGGGGCAGATAGGTGATGCCCAGGCGCGCGCGCTGGAACATCGCCAGCTCGGTGATCTCCTCCCCGACCAGGAAGACGCGGCCCTCGTCGGGCTGGACGGCGCCCACCAGCATCCCGAAGGTGGTGGTCTTGCCGGCGCCGTTCGGGCCCAGCAGGCCCACCACCTCGCCCGACTTCACCTCCAGGTCGATCTCCGAGACCACCGTCTTCGCGCCGTAGCGCTTGACGAGGCCGGCGCCGGACAGGGTGGGGATGCTCACGAGCCCTGCCCGTCACCGTCGTCCGACGACTGGAGGCGGACGTCGGCGCCGCCGCGGCAGAGGAGCTTCTCGCTCTCCAGGAAGAACTCGATCTCGCGGCAGCGCAGGTGGTCCTCGCCCTGGCGCAGCTCACCGGGCTCGCCTTCGCAGATCACCCGACCCTCGGTCCGGAGATAGGTGGCCTTGTCGCAGCGGGCGCTCTGGTTCTCCTGCTGGAGCACCACCCGGCCCGTGGCGACCAGGCGATCCGGCTGGCTGCCCTCGGGCGGGTAGTAGGCCTCGAGCCGGTTGGCCCGCAGGCGCATGGCTCCCTGGGTCACTCGCACGTTGCGCCGGAAGATGAACTGACGACCCTCGCCGCCCTGGAACGCTTCGAGCTCGTCGGACTGGATCGACATGGGCGCATCGCTGTCGCCGGAGAGGCCGAAGAAGCCGCTCGGCTTGTCCGGCTTCGAGGCCTCCCCGGCCTCGGTCTCCGCCGCTGCGCGTGCGGCCGGGACCCCCGCCGACACGGGCGCTGCAGCCGCCACCTTCGGGCCCGCGGCCGGCGCCGAGGCCGCGCCGCCGAGGATGCGGGAGGCCAGTCCATCGATGGCCGCCTCGAGCTCGCCCTCTCCCGCCACCTCGGCCACGTAGGTCGACACCACCTGGCCGTCCCGGCCGTCGCGGAGCCGCAGGTCGAAGGAGAGACTGCGGCCGATCCGGGTGGAGCGGCCCACCACGATGTGCTCCACCTCGGCCCCGCGCGCCCAGCGCTGCACCTGCTCGGGGCTCGGCTCCGCGGTGGCGGGCCCCCCGAGCTGGGTCGGTCCCACGACACGTCCCACGCCCCGGGTCCCCAGCCGGTCGGCCAGGAGCTGGGCGGCGTCCGGCAGCGGATCGCCGGGCGGACCGACGGCCTCGAACGGTGCCACGGCGATGGTCAGATCGGCCGCCTCGGCCGCAGCGGTGGCGGCCTGCAGCCAGAGGGCCGCTCCCGCCAGGACCAGACACAGCGCGCGAAGCCCGGCTCTCACGGCTTCTGCACCACCGTGGCGCCGCCGATCAGCAGGAAGCGGGCCTCGCGGACGTGGTAGCGGAAGCCGCGTCCCAGCATGGTGCGGTCCCCGTCGAGGATCCGGACCGGCGCCTCGGTGCTGACCAGCGCCCGATCGCTCTCGTAGCGGAGCCAGGACGTGAAGAACTGGCGCCCGTCCCCGGTGACGCCCTCCACGTCGCCCTCGGCGCGGAACGAGTTGCTGTCCAGGTCCAGCTCGCCGCGGAGGCAGCGCATGGTGAGGGCGCGCTCTCCGTCGTCGGCTTCCATCCGGACCCGGACGCCTTCGAGCTGCGCGCGGTCGCCGCCGGGGCGCATCTCCACGCGCTCGGCGGTCAGCACCAGCTCGTTGCGGGCCCCCTCACTCCCCGTGAAGGTGATGTTCGAGAAGCGCGCGACCTCGGTCTCCGCGGTAGCGGGAGCCGAAGCGCACAACAGGGCCAGGGCCCCGCCGGCGAGGGAGCGGCGGAGGCTCATGCGGGGCCGGGCTCTGGGGGCGCGGCGCGCCATCCGGCACACCCGACGCCCGCCAATAGACACACCCGTGTGAACATATGCAATAATCATACCGGAATCTTGCCGAAGGACAACCGACCCCTCGGGGAGGTCGGGCCGCCAGGACCCGCTGGGATCAGTCGGTGTGCCCGACCAGGGTCTTGATCGGCTCTTTGTGGCCCAGCCAGTGGGCGGGCCGGAAGATCAGGTAGTCGATGACCACCCCGACCGGGTGCAGCACGTAGGCCAGGACCCGGAGCGGGTGCCCGGCCTCGTCGGCGTGGTACTCGTCCGCAGCCGCCGGCGTCGCCGCGAGGGCGAGCCCGAGGGCGAGAGCGAGCGCCGTCAGCGAGCGGGACCGGCGCTTCTCGAGGCGGGTCGGGTCGGTCGGCGACATCTTCCGCGGAACCTCCAGCTGTGTGGCTGCCGGGGGGCGGCACGCTCTTTCTAGCAGCCCGGCCCGGTCCTGGGAACCGGCTTTTCGGCTGAACCGACGCAAGCCTTTTGCCTTCCCTCACCGTCCCCCGGGGCCTCCGGAGGCCGCCGAGGCGTCCTGAGGCCCCGGGAGCTACTTCACCGCGACCGGCTGGGGCTTGCTCTCTTCCGCCTTCGGCAGCGTGATCGTGAGCACGCCATCGTGGTAGCGGGCGTCGACCTTGTCCGGGCTCACGTTGCGGGGCAGGCTCAGCGAGCGGCTGAAGCTGCCGTAGCTCCGCTCGACGTAGCGACGCTTCTCGCTCTTCTCCTCCCGCTCGCTCCGCTTCTCGCCCCGGATCGAGAGCACCCCGTCCTCCACCTCGACGCTCAGATCCTCCTTCTTGACGCCCGGGATCTCGACGGTGACGGTGTAGGCCTCGTCGCTCTCGTGGACGTCGAGGGCCAGCGCCGGGCCGCCGGCTCGGGCAGCCGGCCACTCGTCGGTCAGGCGCCGCAGGCGCGACCCGAAGAGGTCGCCGAAGGGGCTCCAGCCCTCCAGCTCGCCCAGGGGGCCCCAGGGCGTCACGGAGCGCGGCGTGTCCTCGGTCTGTTTCCTGGCCATGAACTCGTCCTCCCAAGGGTTTGCCGGAAAGGACTGCAACCCACGTGCCGGCGCTGCCAGGCTGCTGGCTCGGCCGGACACAGCGGGCTGTGTCGCCGTGCCGCAGGACTGGGACGTCGCGTCGCTCCGGGGACTTCGCGTCGTTTCGGGGACGTCGCGGCGGGCCGAGATGCGTTAGCTTCGGCCCCCATGGGTGAGTCGCACAAGGTCCGGGACGTGATGCAGTCCGAGGTGGTGACCCTCGAGCGCAACGACGAGCTGAGTCTGGCGGACGACGTCATGCGGCTCGGCCGGATCCGCCACATGCCGATCCTCGACGAGGAGGGCGCGCTCGCGGGCGTGCTGAGCCAGCGGGACCTCTTCCGCGGCGCCCTCGCCCGCACCCTGGGCTACGGCGAGCACGCCCAGCGCAAGCTGCAGAACATGCTGCGGGTGAAGGACGTGATGACGACCGAGCCCGTCACCGTCGACCCGGATACGCCGCTCGCCGACGCCGCGCGCCTGATGATCGAGCGCAAGATCGGCTGCCTGCTGGTGGTCAAGGGCACGACGCTGGTCGGGATCCTCACCGAAGGGGACTTCGTCTCGCTCGCCGCAAAGGGCTGAGCCGGCTCCCGGTCGACTACGCCTCGTGGACCAGGGGGACGAAGACCACCGGCAGCAGGCTGCGGCGGGTGATCCCGCCGTCGGCGCTCTTCTCGAAGAGCACGAGCTCCTGGCTCGAGCTCGCGACGCCCACCGGGATCACCAGCCGTCCCCCGGGCGCCAGCTGCTCGAGCAGCGGCGGCGGAACGCTCGAGGCGGCCGCCGCCACCAGGATGGCCGCGTAGGGCGCGTGCTCCGGCCAGCCCTCCCAGCCGTCCCCCTCCCGCACGCTGACGTTCGTGTAGCCGAGCGAGGCCAGCCGGCTCCGGGAGGCTTCGACCAGCTGCGGGTGGCGCTCCACCCCGTAGACGCGGCCCGCGAGCTCGGCGAGGACCGCGGCCTGGTAGCCGCTGCCGGTGCCCACGTCGAGGACGGCGTCACCCGGGCCGGGCGCGGCGACGTCGGTCATCAGCGCCACGATGTAGGGCTGGGAGATCGTCTGCCCGCAACCGATGGGGCGGGCGGCGTCCGCGTAGGCGCGCTCCGTCTCGACCTCGGGCACGAACCGGTGTCGCGGGACGCGGGCCAGGGCCGCGAGCGTCCGCGGCGCGAAGCGGCCGCGCCCGGTCCAGCGCGCCGTGGCGCGCGCCTGCTCCTCGACCACCCGGAGCATCTCCTGGCGCTCGGCCTCGCGCTCGGCGCGCGGGCGCTCCTCCGGCTCGGTCGAGCGGGCCACGACCCGAGTGAAGCACGGCCCGACGCGGTCAGTCGAGGCGGACCCGCTCCAGGTCCTTCGGGACGACGGCGTGGCGGTCGAGGCGATCGCGCAGGGCGTCGCGCAGGGACTCGGACGCCGCCCGCTCGCCGTGGACCACGAAGGTGGTGGCGGCGGGCGGCCCCGCGCCCACCCAGGCCAGCAGCTCCTCCCGATCGGCGTGGACGGAGAAGGCGGGGACGTCGACGATCTCGGCGCGCACCGGCACGTAGCGCCCCAGCAGCTTGAGGGAGCGCGCGCCGTTCAACAGATGGCGGCCGCGGGTGCCCTCGGGCTGATAGCCCACCAGCACGACGGTGCTGCGGGGATCGGGCAGTCGGCGGGCGGCGTGGTGGAGCACGCGGCCCCCGGTCAGCATGCCCGACGCAGAGACGATGATCGCCGGCGGCTGCGCGTCGTGGATCGCCTTCGAGGCCTCGACGTCCCGGGCCTCCACCAGCCCGCCCGGGTCGAACGGCGCGGGATGGTCGCGCAGCTCCGGCCGGATCTCGGCGTCGCCGGCGGCGATGGCGCGTCGATAGACCTCCAGCGCCGAGAGGGCCATGGGGCTGTCGACGTACACCGGGAGGTCCGGGATCCTGCCCTCGGCGACGAGCCGGCGCAGGGCGAGCAGCACGACCTCGGTCCGGTCCACGGCGAAGGCCGGGATGAGCACGACCCCCCGCCGCCCCGCCGTGCGCACGATCGCCGCGGCCAGGCTCTCGAGGGCGCCGGCATCGTCGTGCACCCGGTCGCCGTAGGTGGACTCCACCAGCAGCGTCTCCGCCGCGGGCGGCGGCTCCGGCGCGGCGAGGAGCGGATGCACCGGCCGGCCCAGGTCGCCGCTCACGAGCAGGGACGTCCCGGCCTCCTCGAGCTGCAGGTGCACGCTCGCCGAGCCCAGGATGTGGCCGGCGCGGCGCAGCTCGACGCGGACGCCGGGCGCCACCTCCAGCGGGCTCCCGAACGCGGTCGGGCGCAGGTGGCCGAGGCTGCGCTCGGCGTCCTCCTCGGTGTAGAGGGGCAGCGCGGGACGGTGCTTCGAGAAGCCCTTGCGATTGGCGTAGGCCGCGTCCTCTTCCTGCAGCCGGCCGCCATCCGGCAGCAGGATCCCGCACAGCTCGACGCTGCGCGCCGTGGCGAAGACCGGGCCGCTGAAGCCGTTGCGGACCAGGGCGGGCAGATAGCCGGAGTGGTCGAGGTGGGCGTGGCTCAGGACCACGGCGTCGATCTCGGCGGGCGCCACGGGGAACGGATCCCAATTGCGCAGGCGCAGCGGCTTGAGCCCCTGGAAGAGCCCGCAGTCCACCAGCACCCGGGCCCGGGGCGTCTCCACCAGGAAGCGGCTCCCGGTCACGGTGCCGGCGGCGCCGAGAAAGCGCAGGCGGGCCGCCCCGGACACGCGCCGGCTCACGTCGGGTCCTCCGCGCGGCTCACGTCGGGTCCTCCGCGCGGCTCACGTCGGGTCCTCCGCGCGGCTCACGTCGGGTCCCCGAGGCGGGCGCGGAGGCCCGCGCGCAGGGCCTCCTCCCAGCCCTCGCGATCGGTACGGACCTCCAGGACGTCCTCCTCGGCCGCCGGCGCCTCGAAGGCCGCGAGGCTGGCGTCGAGCCGTTCGGGGCCCGCATCGGAGGGGTCGCGGTCCGCGGCGCTGCGCGCGGCCAGCCGCGCGCGCGCCACCGACGGGTCGCAGCGGACTTCCACGAGCAGGGCCGCGGCGCCGGCGGCCCCGGCCCGCTGGCGCGCGGCGTCGCGATGCGCGCGGCGCGCGTGGGTGGCGTCGAGCACGGCCGCGCGACCCGAGGCCAGGACGCTTGCCGCGCGCTCCCGAAGGCCGGCGTACACCTGCTCGGTGACCTCCGGTGTGTAGAGCCCCTGCTGCCAGCCATCGCCGGCCCGCTCGCTGGGCGCCAGGCCCGCCTGCCGCTTGCGCACGCGGTCCGACGAGATCACCACCCCGCCCAGCGCCTCCGCCGCCACCTCGGCGGCCGTGCTCTTGCCGCTGCCCACCGCCCCGGCGACCAGCACCAGAGGGCCCGGCCGGACCGGGACCAGGGAGCGGTCGGCCAGATCGAGGTGGCGACGGGCGCTCTCGGTCGCCGCGCGGCGCTGGGCCTCCGGAACCGCCGCGTCCCGGGCGGCCAGCGCCGCCACCTTGGCCCGCACGGCGGCGCGGTAGCTCGCGAAGTAGTCGACCACCCCGTACAGGTCGAAGTCATCGCGCTCGCGGGCGTAGCGTGCGAGGAAGCGGTCCGCCAGGTCGGCCCGCTCCCGGTACGCCAGGTCCATGGCCAGGAAGGCCGCGTCGCTGGCCCCGTCCACCCGGCGCAGGCCAGCGTCGAACTCGATGCAGTCGATGAAGATCGGCGGCGCGTCCGGGCTCTCGAGCCAGACGTGCTCCAGGTGCAGGTCGCCGTGGCCGTCCACCGCCCGGCCCGCCCGGCGCCGGCGCTCGAAGCGCTCCGCGCGCGCGGCGGCGAAGGCGCGGGCGGCGCCGCGGACCCGCTCCACGAGCGCCTCGGAGACGACGTCCCCGGACTCGGCGAGGGAGCGGAAGTTCGCCTCCACCGGCCCCGTGATGGCCGCTCGCCAGGCGTCGGCCGAGAAGGGCGCCGGCACCCCGAGCCCGACGCGGTCGTGGAAGCGCGCCACCGCCTCGGCGATGGCGTCCACGTGGGGCGCGGCCAGCTCCCCGCGGCGCAGGCGGGAGAGCGCATCGGTGCCGGCGGCCAGCCGGCGCATCACCACCAGGCACTCGGGGGCGCCCGGATCCGCCGCCGTCGGATCGGGCCGACCCACTTGCCAGCGGCCGCCGACCCGCTCCACCGGCGCGACCCCGAGGTAGACGTCGGGAGCCAGGCGGCGGTTGAGCGCGACCTCGCGGTCGCAGTCGGCCCGGCGCGCCGCCCGCGTCGAGAAGTCGAGGAAGCCCAGGGCGACCGCCTTGCGCAGCTTGTAGACCCGCGTCCGGGTCAGGAACACGTGGGAGATGTGGGTCTGCAGCGGCTCGACGGCGCCGCGCGCGTCGGGGTCCCAGGGATGCGCCTCCGCGGTCGCGAGGGCGTCCGCGAGGCCGTCCGGCAGCGGCTCCAGCTCGTCACGGGTGCTCACCGCCGAGAGCCTAGTACTCCACCTCGGCGATGAGCAGGCCATCGGAGGAGCGCGCGACGCGCATCCTCGCCATGCACGCCATGCAGTAGACGCGATCCCCCGGGCGCAGCTCCCGGGTGGAACGGATGACCACCTTGCAGACCGGGCAGAGCACCTCGTTGGGCGCCAGACGGTCGCCCTCCCCTTCCCAGCGGCGGTAGAACTTCCGGTACTTGACGGGGACCTCGTCGAAGCCCCGGTCGTCCAGCACGAAGCGCTGGCGCGGCGCCTCCTCCTCCGTCCGCGGGCCCGGTTCGCTCACGAGGTGAACCCCAGGCGCTCGACGGCGGCCAGGTAGTTGCGACCGAGGTCCGGCCGCTCGGCGCGGGTCACGCCCACCTCGTGGAGCGTCTCCTCGAAGCAGTCGAGCACCAGCCGATCCAGCTCCCGCTTCACCTCGCCGAGCCGGGCGCGGGTGTGGGGCGCCGCCTTCAGGCGGCGTCCCAGCTCGTTCTCCCCGAAGCCGATGTGGCGTCGCTCGTCCTTGATGATCCCCAGCAGCACCTCCCGGGTGATGGGGTCCGCGCGCTGGGCGTGCATGTGGAAGGTGGCGAACTCCATGGCCTCGAGGATCACGTTCTGGGCGAAGAGCGCGGCCTCCCAGTCCTTGCTGGCGACCAGCTGGGCCAAGCGTGTCCGGAAGGCCTGCAGGGCGGAGCTTCCCCGCCGCTCCATCTCGCTCTCCGCGTCGGCGACCCCGAGATCCTCCAGCCGGTGCAGGAGCACCTCCAGGTGACGGCCCTCGTCGACGACCTGGGTCGACAGGAAGATCTTGGTCGGCCGGTTGGGCGCCACCGAGACGAGCCCGCTGGCACCCTCCAGGGCCGCGGTCTCGCCGATGCAGTAGTTGCACAGCACGGTGACCAGGCGGTCGCGCTCGCCGTCGTCGAGCGCCACCGCCTCCGTCTCCGCGCGGTGGCCGTAGGGGCGACCGGTCAGGTAGCCCTGGACGGCCTCGAACCAGAACTCGAACGAGTGGACGTGGCGGTGGAAGGTCTCCGGTGCCAGGTCGTGGACGTCGGCCGGCTCGTCGCCACGACCGGGATCGGAACCGGCCACCATCACGGACGCTCGGGCGTCTGGTACTCGAGCCCGATCCGTCCGAGGCGGATCTTGAACTCCTTGAGCACGGTGTCCGCGAGCAGACCCTCCATCTCCTCGGGCTCCAGGTCCGAGAGATCCTGGCCGTGGAACGTGGCCTTCTGCTCCGACGTCCCGGCCTCCTCGGCCATGGCCTGGCGCATCCGGGCCATCTCCTCGCGCTGCTCGTTGCCGCGGAAGGAGTCCGCGAAGGTCGCGAGCATGTGGTAGGACATCTCCTTCTGCATGCGCTCGATCTCGGGCCGCTTCTCCGGAGACTCGCGGATCAGGGAGCCGATGCGGCCCTCGCCGAAGCCGACGTGTCGTCGCTCGTCGGCGATCGTGCCGGACAGGGTGTGGGCGAACTTCGGATTGATCTTCTGGTTGCCGGCGTGCATGAGCTCGAACACCGAGAAGGCCATGCCCTCGAGCACGATGTTCTGGCCCACGACCCCGGCCACGAAGTCCTTCCGGTCGACCTTCTCCAGCAGCACCTCGGCGAACTTCACCAGGTTCGGGTTCGCGAAGGCCTGGATGGTGCTCTCGAGGTCGGCCTTCTTGACGCCCAGGTCGTAGAGCCGTTCGGTGAAGACCTCGACGTGGCGCGCCTCGTCGAGGGTCTGGGTCGCGAGGAAGCGCTTGCTCGCCTCGTCGGGCGCGGCGTTGATCAGCCCCGAGGACGCGGAGAGGGCGCAGCGCTCGCCCACCACCAGCTGCACGGTGGTGCGGATCGCCTGCTCCCGCAGGAGGTCGTCCTCGAGGAGCAGGCCCGGCTCCCGCTCGTCGGGGCCATGGCCGTACTCGGTCCCCTCGAGGTAGCCCTGAGGGGCGGACTCGAGCCAGTGCTGCACGGAGTACATCGAAAGGAAGTCGCTCAAAGCCGATTCTCCTCTGCGTCGGTTCGACCCGACCGATCGTTCGGTTGGTCACTTTGCAGGTGCCGTGCCAGACCCGATCGCGGCGCAGGCGGCCCCGAGCCGACCTCTCCGACCTCCCGACGGGCGACCGCCGGCCACATCCGCGGACGTCGCGTGGGGCGATTCGCCACCGTGACGGGGCCGGATCGCGCGGGCGGGCGCGGGGGCCGACTGTCATACTGATCCCAGGTGAAGGACCCTAAACGCGATCTGGACGAGCGGCTGGCCTTCCTGGACTGGAGCGAGGAGGATCGGCGGGCCCTCGCGGAGATGGCCCCGGTCTTCCAGAAGCATGCGGACCGGATCGTGGCGGCCTTCTACCGCCACCTGCTCTCCTTCGGGGCAACCCGCCAGCTGCTCCTGGACCCCGCGGTCAAGGACCGCCTGCTCCAGCAGCAGCGGTCCTACCTGGCCAGCCTGGCGGGGCCCCGGCTCGACGAGGGCTACCTGAAGGAGCGCAGACGCATCGGCGAGGTCCACGAGCGGATCGGCCTCGAGCCGCGCTTCTACCTGGGCTCCTATGCCCTCTACTTCTCGCTGCTGACCCCGCTGATCTGCGAGTTCCACGCGGGCGACCGCGGCCGGGCGGAGCACTGCGTCAGCGCGCTGGTGAAGCTGCTCTCGCTGGACAGCCAGCTCGCGATCGACGCCTACATCGAGCGGCGCGAGGCCCAGCTCGCCTTCCTCAACGAGGAGCTCGCGGCGGCCGGCCGCGCCCTGGCGCGGGAGATGGAGGAGCAGAGCAGCGCCCTGCGCCAGACCCGTCAGCGGGCCCAGGCCGCGGAGGAGCTGGCGTCCGTGGGAATCCTGGCGGCGGGCCTGGCCCACGAGATCGGGACCCCGATGGGGGTGATCCGCGGCCACGCCGAGATGCTCGCCTCCTCGGTCGGGGACCAGAAGGGCCGCTGGCGGCTCGCCACCATCGTGGAGCAGATCGATCGCATCTCCTCGATCATGCAGACCCTGCTCAACCTGGCCCGCCCCCACGAGACCGCCCGCACGCCACTCGAGATGAGTGCGGTGCTCGAGAGCACGCTGACGCTGCTCAGCGAGAAGTTCCGGCGCCGGAAGATCGACGTGGAGCGACACTTCTCCCGGGTGCCGTCGGTGCTCGGCGACGCCGAGAAGCTGCAGCAGGTATTCCTGAACCTGCTCCTGAATGCGGTGGACGCGATGCCGGGCGGCGGCCGCCTGGGCATCGCGATCGCCTGCGAAGGCGAGCGAAAGGTCGAGGTGCGGGTCACGGACTCCGGCGTGGGCATCCCGGCGGAGATCCTGCCCCGGGTCTTCGAGGCCTTCTACACCTCGAAGGAGGCGGGGTCCGGTCACGGCCTCGGGCTCGTGGTGGCGCGCGCGATCGTCGCGGACCACGGCGGAACGATCGACGTGGAGAGCACCCCCGGACAGGGGACGACGTTCCGGATCCAGCTGCCGGCGGTCGCTCAGCCCCCGCCGACGCGCGAGCGGTAGACGGCGCGGAGCAGGTCGCTCTCGGTCAGGATGCCGATGAGCCGGGGCCCGGCCGGGCCGGACTCCACCACCGGCAGGAAGCCGATGCGGTGCCGCAGCATGAGCTCCGCCGCCCTTCGCGGCGGACACGAGGGCTCGACGGCCATGGGATCCGACCTCACGACCGACCCGATCGACTGATCCCGGAGCCGCGCCAGCGCCGGTCCCGGAAGCTCGGCGTCGCGCTGCTCGAGCAGGCGCTGCAGCAGGTCGCGGTTCGAGAGCAGGCCCACGAGGGTCCCGCCCCGAAGCACCGGCAGGTGCCGAACCCGGGCCAGGCTCATCAGCTGCTGCGCAGCGTGCTGCGACTCGCCCTCGTCGAGGCTGATGAAGTCGCGCCGCAGCAGGCCTTCCACGGATCGGTGCGAGCGGAGGTCCATCGCTCCGAGTCTGTTGCAGGCACCATGCCGGGTGTTCCGAGCCTCACGGATGCCGGCCTCGCCGGCAGCCCCCGGCCGGCCCCCCGCCGGGATGTGGCATGAACGCACATTTGGCGCCAATTTGTCCCAGACAGACGCGATGCCCGGGCCTGCCGCCGCAGCTGACGTCGGCGCGCGCTGGCATGGGTTCTGCTCTACCCGAGGCATGATGAGCGCTCGCCAATCCGTCCTGGTCGTGGACGACGACGCCGCGATGCGGGACATGCTCGTATCCCTGCTCGAGGAGGAGGACCTGCGGGCCGAAGGCGCGGACGGCGCCGGCAAGGCCCTGGACCGCCTGCGCGACCAGGACTTCGATGCCGTGATCTCGGACATCCGCATGCCCGGGATGTCCGGGATCGACCTGGTGGGCGAGATCCGCAGCCTGCGCGGCGATACGCCGGTGATCCTGATGACCGCCTTCGGCAGCATGGACACCGCGGTCGGGGCCCTGCGGGCCGGGGCCTTCGACTACATCACCAAGCCCTTCAAGCGCGACGAGGTCCTGCTGACCCTCGAGCGCGCCCTGGAACGCCGCGCGCTGGAGGAGGAGAACCGCCGCCTGCGGCGCGCGGTGGACGAGACCACTTCCCTCGGCGGGCTGATCGGGACCAGCCCGGCCATGCGCGAGATCTTCGCCCTGATCCGCAAGATCGCTCACAGCCGCAGCAGCGTGCTCATCACCGGGGAGAGCGGCACGGGCAAGGAGGTGGTCGCCCGCACCATCCACTTCGCGGGCAATCCCGAGGCGCCCTTCGTCCCGGTGAACTGCACGGCGATCCCGGAGGGCCTGCTGGAGAGCGAGCTGTTCGGCCACGTCCGCGGCGCCTTCACCGGCGCCCACGCCTCCAAGCGGGGCCTGTTCGAGGCGGCCAACGGGGGCACGCTCTTCCTCGACGAGATCGGCGACATGGGGCCCGGCCTCCAGAGCAAGCTGCTGCGGGTGCTGCAGGACCAGGAGATCCGGCCCGTGGGCGGCACCCACGCGGTCCAGGTGCGCGTGCGCATCATCGCCGCCACCAACAAGGATCTGCGCGCGGAGATGGACGAGGCCCGCTTCCGGCGCGATCTGTTCTACCGCCTGAACGTGATCCCGATCCACATCCCGCCGCTGCGGGAACGCAAGGAGGACATCCCCGCCCTGGCGGAGGCCCTGCTGCGCAAGCACTCGGGCGACCGCAAGGTGGTCCTGTCCGCGGCCGCGGTCGATCGCCTGCTACGCTGCCGGTTCGAGGGAAACGCCCGCGAGCTGGAGAACATGCTGGAGCGGGCGCTGGCGCTGACCGACGGCCCGGTGATCGGACCCGAGGACCTGCCCGAGCAGGAGGCCGGCGCGGAGACGGGCGCCCGGGGCGACACCCTGGCGCGAGCGGCCCTGGAGCGCCACATGACCCTGCGCGAGCTCGAAGACCTCTACATCGACGAGGTGCTCACCCTGACCGGGGGCAACAAGGTCCGCGCGGCGGAGATCCTGGGAATCAACCGCCGCACGCTCTACCGCCGGGGCGAACGACGCGAACGCGGCGAAACCAAGCAAGGAGAGTACGAGTGAAGATCCGGAACATTCTCGTCCCCGTGGACTTCTCGAAGCATTCGGAGAAGGCCTTGGAGACCGCCGTCGAGTTCGCGAAGGTCTTCGACGCCGATCTGCACCTGATCCACGCCTACAGCCTGCCCGTGGGCGTCGTGACGCCCTACGACTACCAGATCCCGGCCAGCATCCTCGGCGAGATGCGCGAAGCGGCTACCAAGCGGATCGACGAGGCCGTGAAGAAGGTGGCGGGCCAGGGCGTGAAGGTCCACGGGCTGGTGACGGAGGGGCTGCCCACCCAGGCCATCGAAGAGGCCGCCGAGCAGATCAAGGCGGACCTGATCGTCATGGGAACCCGCGGTCTGACCGGTCTGAAGCACGTGGTGCTCGGGAGCGTGGCCGAGCGCACGATCCGCCACGCGCCGTGCGCGGTGCTGACCGTGCACCACAAGGACGCCTAGGAGGAAGCCATGTCGGAATGGGGCGAGCGCATGAACGAAGAGGTCGAAGAGCTTCGCCGCCTGCGCGACGAGCTCCGGGTGCAGCTCCACCTCGCCAGGAGCGAGGCCAGGGAGCGCTGGGATCACCTGGAGAAGCAGTGGCACCAGCTCGAGGGCCGGCTCAAGGTGCTCGCCGAGGAGTCCCGGGAGTCCCTGGACGACATCGGCGACGCCGCCGGCCTGCTCGTGGACGAGATCCGCAAGGGCTACCGCCACCTGCGCGACCTGCTCTGATGGCGCCGACCGCCGAGCTCCGCGCCACCCTGAGCGAGCTGCACGAGCAGCTCGCGTCCGCGGACGACCTCGACGCCGACGCGGTCGCGCTGCTGCGGTCGACGCTCGAGGAGATCCAGGAGGTGTTGGAGCGGTCCGGCGAGGAGGACACGTCGTTCTCCGACCGCCTGGAGGGCGCGGCCCAACACTTCGAGGAGACGCACCCCACCCTCGCCGCGACGGTCGGACGGGTGGTGGACCAGCTGGCAAAGCTGGGCATCTGAGCTCGCGGGCCCGGGCGCATCGAGGGCGCCCGGCGCGCTGGCGAGTCTCCTCTGCAGGCGCGACAATGCGCCGCCGGGGGGATCCACACATGCGTCTCGTCGAAGCTGCTCGCATCCTCGGTCTCGGCCTTTCGCTCGTCGCCGGCGCCGCCTGCCAGAACACACCGCCCCTGGCGGCCAGCGACGGCGGCCCCGACGACCTGGAGCGCTGGAAGCTCGCCGTCCTGCGCGCCCGCACCCGCTCCGAGATCACCAGCCTCACCGGCTCCGTCCCGGAGTGCTCGCCGCTGGACGCGAGCCGTGAACGCTGTGTGTGGCAGGTCCAGCCGCGTGACGTCCAGCGGACGCGGGTCGGCGAGTTCGGGGAGATCGAGATGGAGTCCGCCCAGTCGGAGCACGTCCGGGTGGCCTGCGCGCTGCCGCTGGACGGCAGCCCGCGGGCCAAGGACTCCTGCACGACGGAGCTCGTGCCGCTGCGCTGAGGGACCTTCGGCTTCGGGGCTCGGCCGATCCGCGCCGGTCGCTAGGACGTCCCGAGCTCGCGGGCCATCAGGGCCTTCACCTTCGCCAGGCTGGCCCGTACGGCGTGGCGGCTGCGCTCGGTGCGCTCGGCGATCTCGTGGATGGGGAGCTGCTCGAGGCAGCGCAGGGCCAGCACGTCCCGCTGCCAGCCCTGCACCTTCTCCAGGTGGTCGTCGACGGCCTCGATAGCGCGGGTCAGGACGAGCTGATGCTCGGGATCCAGGGCGTCGAGGCTCCCGGGCTCGAGCGAGTGCGGGTCGAGCACCTCGCGCCGCTCCCGGGTCTGACGCCGCCGGATGTGGCTGTGGACCGTGTTGCGGGCGATGCCGAGCACCCAGGCGGCGAAGGCGGCGCGGCCTTCGAACGAGGGCAAGGCCTGGATCAGGCTGAGGAAGGTCTCCTGGGTGAGATCCTCCGCGTCGAGGGGATCGCGGGTGCGAGACAGGGCGAACTGGTAGACCCGCCGGAAGTAGCGCGCGTAGAGCGCCTCGAAGCCGGCGGCGCTGCCCTCCCGCACCGCCCGGGCGAGATCCTCGTCGGTCCACGCGGCTGCGAGCGGGCTCGCGGGGTCTGCTCGGTCCATTGCGTCGTCCACCCTCCGCCGCCGTGTCGGGATCGTGGATTGGAGTGGGGCGAGACGCGCACATGTGTCCGCATGGAACGTGGAATTTCGGTGACGGTTGGGGAAAGGCCCTCGAGGCACCCACCCGAGGGGGGGTGACCCGGGGTCAGCTGGGCCGGGTCGGGGGCTCGGCTATGTTGCTGGCCGGCCGGCGCATCCGGCGCCGGCCCGACCGTCGGAGGCAGTGGAGATGGCCATCGAGGAGGGGAAGAAGGCACCCGCCTTCACGCTGAAGGACGCCAAGGGCAAGAGCGTCTCGCTCAAGGACTTCGCGGGCAAGGATGTGGTCGTCTACTTCTACCCGAAGGACGACACGCCGGGCTGCACCAAGGAGGCCTGCGGCTTCCGCGACCTCTGGTCGGACCTGAAGAAGAAGGGCGTGGTGGTGCTGGGCGTCTCGCCGGACGGCGCGGAGTCCCACCAGGAGTTCGTGAAGAAGTACGAGCTGCCCTTCCCGCTCCTCTCGGACCCGGGCAAGAAGACGATGGAGAAGTACGGCGCCTGGGGCGAGAAGATGATGTACGGCAAGAAGACCACCGGTGTCATCCGCTCCACGGTCTGGGTCGGGCCGGACGGGAAGGTGGTCAAGCACTGGAAGCGGGTGGCCAAGGCCGCCGACCACCCGGCCAAGGTGCTGGAGGCGATCGAAGCCGGCGCCTGAGCCGCAGCGGCGGGCCCGCTGGACCGCCGCCGCGGCCTCGCCAAAGCCGACGCTCTGGACGAAGCTCGGAGCGTGGCCGAGACGGCGACGCCGAGGGAGCTGGTCCTCGTCGGAGGTGGGCATGCCCACGTCCAGGTGATCCGGCGCTGGATGATGCGCCCGCTGCGCGACGTCCGCCTCAGCGTGATCCTCGACCGGCCCGAGGCCCTCTACTCGGGCATGGTGCCGGGCCTGGTGGCCGCCGCGTACCCCGCCCACGCCCTCGAGATCGACGTCGTTCCCCTCGCCCGTCGGGCCGGCGCCCGGGTCGTCCTCGCCGCCGCCACCCGGGTCGACCCCGCCGCGCGCCGCATCGAGCTGGAGGGCCGGCCACCCCTTGCCTACGACGTGGCGAGTCTCGACGTCGGCTCCTCGGTGCATGGGCTGGACCTGCCCGGCGTCCGCGAGCACGCCGTCGCCACCCGCCCCATCGGCCGCTTCACCCGGCAGCTCGACGCGCGGCTGCGCGCGCTCGCCGCGGGCGGGCGCCGGCTCCGGATCGCCGTCGTGGGCGGCGGCGCCGCGGGCGTGGAGCTGGCCTGCGCCCTGCGCGCGCGCCTCGGGCCCGGGCCCGGCGTCTGCCTGGTGAGCGACGCCCCGGCGCTGCTGCCCGAGCGACCGGACCTGGGCGAGCGCGCCCGGCAGGCGCTCTCGCGTCTCGACATCGTGCTGTGTCTGGGCAGGCGGGTCGCTCGCGTGGAGAAGGACGCCCTCTGGCTGGAGGGAGGCGCCGACCCGATCGAGTGTCAGCTGGCGGTATGGGCGACCGGCGCGGCGGCGCCGGACCTGGTGCGGAACTCTCCGCTACCGCGGGACGAACGCGGCTTCGTGCGGGTCGGCGACTCGCTCGCGGTGACTGACTGCGAGGGCCTGTTCGCCGCGGGCGACTGCGCCTCGCTCGCCTCGTGGCCCGAGCTCCCCAAGGCCGGCGTCTACGCGGTTCGGGAGGGCCCCGTGCTCGACGCGAATCTGCGCTCGGCGCTGGCGGGACGTCCGCTGCGCGCCTACCGACCCCAGCGCGACTTCCTGGCGCTCCTGAACCTGGGCAACGGGCGCGCCCTGGGCGCGCGCTCGGGCCGGGTGTTCGAGGGCCGCTGGGTGTTCCGGCTGAAGGACCGGATCGACCGGCGCTTCATGCGTCGCTTCCAGGTGCTGGACGCCGCGGGCCGCCCCGCCCGCGGCTTCCCGCGGCCCGGCGCCATGGGCGACGAGCCGATGACCTGCGGCGGCTGTGCGGCGAAGCTGGGCGCCGAGGCGCTGGCCGCCGCCCTGGACCGGCTCGACCCGCCCCTTGCCGACGCCCGGGTCGTGCTCGGTCTCGACCCCCCGGACGACAGCGCCGCCCTGCGCCAGCCGGGAGGCGGCGTCCTGCTCGCCAGCATCGATGCCTTCCGCGCCTTCACCGACGATCCCTGGCTGGTCGGGCGGGTGGCGGCGGTGAACGCCGCCAGCGACGTCCTCGCCAAGGGCGGCCGCCCGCGGCACGCCCTGGCGCTGGTGGGCCTGCCCCCCCTCGACCCGCCCGCCGCCCGGGAGTGCCTCTTCCAGGTGATGGCGGGCATCCGCGCCGGGCTCGATCCGCTGGGCATCTCCCTGGTGGGGGGACACACCACGGCGACGGCGACGGGCGCCGACCTCTTCGTGGGCCTCACGATCACCGGCGAGCTGGAGGACGAGGCGCGGCTGCTGCGCCTCGACGGCGCCCGGCCCGGCGACGTCCTGGTGCTCAGCAAGCCCCTCGGCACGGGGGTCGTGCTGGCGGCCGACATGCAGGGCCGCGCCGCGGGACGCTGGGTGCGCGCGACCCACGCCTCCCTCTGCCGCAGCAATGCGGGAGCGGCGGAGGTCGCGCGGCGCTTCGGCGCGACCGCCTGCACCGACGTGAGCGGCTTCGGCCTCGCCCTGCACCTCGACGCGCTGCTGCGCGCGAGTGGCGTGGGCGCGGAGCTCGAGCTGGAGGCGCTGCCGGCCCTGCCCGGCGCCGCCGAGCTGCTGGCCCAGGGCGTCCGCAGCACGTTCCACCCGCAGAACCAGCTCGACGCCTCGTCCCGCATCCAGGCGGATCCGGCCTGCGAGCCCGCCCTGCTCTACGATCCCCAGACGTCCGGCGGGCTCCTGTTCAGCCTGCCCGCCGAGCACGCGGGAGGCGCCCTGGACGCTCTGCGCGCGGGCGGCGACGCCCGCGCTGCCGCCGTGGGCCGGCTCGTGCCCGAGCCCGGCGGCCGGCGCCGACTCCGGGTGCGCTGAGTCGGCGCCGCCGTTGGGCCAGACTCAGAGCGGTGTCGACTCGGACTCTCCGGTCGGCGCTGCGGGCGGCGTGGGCGGCTCCGGCGGCTTGGGCGGCTTGGGCGGCGGCGGCGGCACGAGCAGGGGCGCCAGGCCGGGGATGTCCCCCGCCCGGTCCCAGTCGGTCATGCCCGCGCACCAGGCCAGGCTCTCCCGAGTCAGCCGCCCCTCTCGGGCGGCCTGGCGCAGCGCGGCCGGTCCGTAGGGCCCCACGCAGAGGCCGTCCTCCACGAAGAACCAATCGATGGGCGGCGGGGGCGGCCCATCGGTCGCGGTCGACCCCGCGGGCCCGGCGTCGGCCGGCTCGGGCTCGACGTACTCGGCCTCGTCGGCCGCAGCCCAGCCCGCATCCTCGCGGGAGCGCGTGCGGCGACGCCGGCTGCGCCAGCCGCGATGGCGACGCCGCGCCCGGCGCCGGGCCTCGCGCAGGCTCTCGCGCACGTCGTCGGCCTCGTCGAGGACGTCCTCGACGAGATGGCCGACGTCGTCGCTCATGCTCTCGACCACGTCGAAGACCTCCTCGAGCACATTGCGGACCAGGTTGGAGGCGGGGACCCGGAGGTCCTCGGCGATGCGGCGGATGTCGTCGGCGAGTGCGTCCGACACACGCGTGTGGAGGACGCGCTCCTTGCGCGCGCGGTGGCGGTGACGATGGCGTTCGTGGGAATCCTTCATGGGAGGCTCCTTTCGAGCAGCGGGACGCCCCGGGCAAGGCGACCGCGAGATCCAACGCCCGAATCGTGACACAACGTGTTTCAACGTCAATGCATGTGTCCCACTGCAGACCGGCGCCCCCGCGGCCTCGCCGACGGCCCCGCGGGGTCGTTTCGCCGACGGCCCCGCGGGGTCGAACGGGGCGGGCGGCGGCTCCCTCTGGTAGCTTCTGCGCCGTGCGCGCGGTGGTCATGCGGGATCACAAGCTGGTGGTGGACGAGATCCCTACCCCGGAGCCGGGCACCGGTGAGATCCTGGTCCGCACCCTCGCCTGCGGGATCTGCGGCTCCGATCTCCATACCCTCCAGCACGCCGACCGGCTGGCCGAGGCCGCCGTCGCCTCCGGAGCGCCGGAAGGCTCCCAGTTCGACCCGGCCCGCGACGTGGTCCTGGGCCACGAGTTCTGCGCCGAGGTCGTCTCCCGCGGCCCCAACACCACCCCCCGCTACAACGAGGGCGACCGGATCGTGGCCATGCCCCTGGTCTTCCGGGGCACCTCGCTGCAGGCCGTCGGCTTCTCGAACGACGTGCCGGGCGGCTACGCCGAGTACATGGTCCTCTCGGAGCCGATGATGATGCCGGTGCCCGAGGGTCTGGCGCCGGAGCACGCCGCCCTGACCGAGCCCCTGGCCGTGGGCATCCACGCCGTCGCCAAGGCCCGCATGCAGCCCGGCGACGCCGCACTCGTCGTGGGCTGCGGCTGCGTGGGCCTCGCGGTGATCGCCGCCCTGCGCATGGCGGGCGTCGAGACCATCGTCGCCTCGGACTTCTCGTCGGTGCGGCGCGCCGTGGCCGAGCGGCTCGGGGCCCGGGGGGTCGTCGACGCCCGGGAGCGGGACGCCTTCGAGGCCATGGCGGAGACGCAGCGGGGCGGCCGACTCGTGGTGTTCGAGAACGTGGGCGTGCCGGGGATGCTGCAGGACATCATCCGCAAGGCGCCGCGCGGGACGCACGTGGTGGTGGCCGGGGTCTGCATGGAGGACGATGCCATCCAGCCGGCCATCGCCATCAACAAGGAGCTCTCCTTCCAGTTCGTCCTGGGCTGGACGCCCGAGGAGTTCGCCCGGGCGCTGAAGGCGATCGGAGACGGGGAGCTCGACTGCGACGCCCTGGTCACCGGGCGCGTGGGCCTCGACGAGGTGCCCGGCGCCTTCGACGCGCTCGCGCGACCCGACGGCCACGCGAAGATCGTCGTCGAGCCGTGGCGGCAAGAGCCCTGGCGACCCGCCGCGGGCCGCGTGGACGAGACCGTGACCGACGTGGACGAGACCGTGACCGACGTGGACGAGGCGTCGTGACCGACGTGGACGAGGCGTCGTGACCGACTGGCACCTGCCCCGGCATCCGGGCTTCTCCGGCGTCCCCGGTCCCGTCGTCTGCGTGATCATGGACGGCGTGGGCGTGGGACGCGCCGACGCCTCGGACGCGGTCTGGACCGCGCGCACCCCGAACCTCGACTGGCTCGCGGCGCACGCGGCCTCGACGCAGCTCCGGGCTCACGGCCTGGCCGCGGGCCTGCCCTCCGACGAGGACATGGGCAACAGCGAGGTGGGCCACAACGCCCTGGGCGCCGGCCGGATCTTCGCCCAGGGCGCCCGGCTCGTGAACGACGCCGTCGCCTCGGGATCCCTGTTCGAGGGCGAGACCTGGGGGGCCCTGCTCCGCCGCGTGAGGGAGTCGGGCGAGCCGCTCCACCTGATGGGCCTGCTCTCCGACGGCAACGTGCACAGCCACCTCGACCACGTCTTCGCCCTGCTCGACGGTGCCGCCCGGGACGGGGTCAAGCGGGTCCGCCTCCACGTGCTCCTCGACGGCCGCGACGTGCCGGAGACCAGCGCCCTCGAGTACGTGGATCCCCTCGAGGAGCGGCTGGCCGCCCTCAACGCCGACGCCGACCGCGACTACCGGATCGCCTCGGGCGGCGGCCGCATGCACATCACCATGGACCGCTACGGCGCGGACTGGGACATGGTGCAGCGCGGCTGGCAGACCCACGTGCAGGGCGACGCGCGTCGCTTCCCGAGCGCCCGCCAGGCCATCGAGACCTTCCGCAAGGAGGAGCCGGGGCTCTCGGACCAGCACCTGCCCGCCTTCGTGGTGGAGGCCGACGGGGAGCCGGTGGGCCGGATCCGGGACGGCGCCGCCGTGGTCTTCTTCAACTTCCGCGGCGACCGGGCCATCGAGATCAGCCGCGCCTTCGAGGACGACGACTTCCCGCACTTCGACCGGGCGCCGCGCCCCGACGTGCTCTTCGCCGGCATGATGCAGTACGACGGCGACACCCAGGTGCCCCGGCGCTTCCTGGTGGAGCCGCCCGCCATCGACCGCACCCTGGGCGAGTACATGGTACATAACGGCGTGTCGCTGCTCGCGGCGGCGGAGACCCAGAAGTTCGGCCACGTCACCTACTTCTGGAACGGCAACCGCAGCGGCCGCTTCGACGACGCCCTCGAGACCTACGTGGAGGTGCCGAGCGATCCCCTCCCCTTCGAGGAGCGGCCCTGGATGAAGGCCGCCGAGGTCACCGACCGGGTGCTCGATGAGCTCCGCAGCGGACGCTATCGCCACGCGCGGATCAACTACGCCAACGGCGACATGGTGGGCCACACTGGGCACTTCGAGGCCTCCGTCGTCGCCGTGGAAGCCGTCGACCTGCAGCTCGGCCGCCTGCGGGCCGCCGTGAAGAAGCTCGAGGGCGCCCTGGTCGTGACCGCCGACCACGGCAACGCCGACGAGATGTTCGAGGTGGACGCGAAGACGGGCGAGGCCCGGCGCGACGCCGAGGGGCGCGTGCGGGTGAAGACGAGCCACAGCCTGAACCGGGTCCCCTGCCACGTCTGGGTGCCCGGACGTCGCCTGGCCCTGCGCGCGGGGATCGAGCGGCCCGGTCTGGCCAACGTGGCGGCCACCCTGCTCCAGCTCCTGGGCCACCGGGCCCCCGCCGACTACGAGCCGTCGCTGCTGGCCGACTGAAGGCACCGGTGGCGGTCGCCGAAGAGGGTCCCGTGCGGTGCATCCAGCTTCCCGCCGGCTCCCCCCGTGAGCTCGGCCGCGCCTTCGGCGAGGCCTGCGACGAGGCCGCCCGCGCCCTCTACGCCCGCCGGGTCGCCAACGCCCTGGAGCAGGCGCGGCGCTTCGGCGGCCGCGACGTCTCGGAGGGCCAGCTGCTGGAGCTGGCGGCGGCCTGCCTCGACGCCTGCGACGCCTTCGACCCCGCCGGCACCGACGAGCTGCGCGGGATCGCCGACACCACCGGGCTGTCGGCGGCGCAGCTGCTGGCGAGCGGCGGCCTGACGGATCTGCGCGACGCCCTGGCCTGGGGCGGCCCCCCGGAGGTGGACGGCGGCTGCACCGCCGCCGTGGTCCAGCGGGACGCGAGCGCCGACGCGCGCCTGTGGTGCGCCCAGACCTGGGATCTCGGGACCGACAACCTGCCCTACGTGGTCGCGGTGCATCGCCGGCCCCGCGACGCGCCGGCCACCTGGTGCGTGACCACCGCCGGCTGTCTCTCGCTCATGGGTGTGAACGAGTGCGGCCTGGCCGTGGGCACCACCAACCTGCGCACCCGCGACGCGCGCGCGGGCGTGCCCTACCTCCACCTCCTGCACCGCGCGCTGGCCTGCGAGCGCCTCGAGGACGCCGTCGAGCGGGTCGTCGCCGCCCCCCGGGCCGGGGGCCACGCCTACTGGCTCGCCGATCCCGAGGGCGCCTGCAGCGTGCTCGAGTGCGGGGCCACGCGACACGTGCGGGAGGACGTGGCCTCGGGCTTCCGGGTGCAGACCAACCACGTCCGGGCCGAGGCCCTGAAGCCCCTGGAGGCCGACACGCCCGCCGACTCCTCCCGCGCGCGCTTCGCCCGGATGAGTGCGCTGCTCGAGGGCGCCCGGGGCCAGGTGGACGGAGACCGCCTCCGCCAGTTCCTGGCGGACGCCGAAGGCGGCCCCCTGGCGATCTGCCGTCGCGACTTCGACGGCATCACGAGCAATGCGGCGCTGGTGCTCTGTGCCGACACCGGCGAGGCGCGCGTGTGCCACGGCCCGCCGTGTCAGGCGACCTGGGCGGACCTGCGGGCGTAGCCGCCCCGGGGCGGATCCGGCGCGGGTCGGGCCCGGACGGCTAGCGGCGGATGACGATGCGGGTGACGGCCTTCACGTTGGCGCAGGCGCTGGGGGCGTCGGCGACGCCGGGCGGGATCAGCAGCCGGAATGGCCCGCCCTTGGACTCTTCCACGGGCTGGCCCTCCAAGGAGTGGAGGAGCACGCCCTCGCCCAGGGCGCGGAGGGGCACCGGCTCGCTGGCGAAGCCGTCGGCGGCACACACGATGGCGTGACCTTCCGGGGGTGCATCCACCGCGTCCAGCAGCGCGCGTACCCGGGCCGCGGACCCGGCCCGCTTGGACACCAGGGTCGAGACGTCGGCGACCGGGTCGGGCAGCGACTGGAGCCGCGCGCGGTCGAACAGGGCCACGCGGCCGTCGGGCAGCGCCACCTCGATCTCCCGGGCGCGCGCCCGCAGCTCCGCGGGCCCGACCCGAGCCCCGTCGAGCCAGGTCTGCGCCAGCTCCAGGGGACCGGCCTCCTCCGTGCGGAAGATGGCGTCGGCCCGGCTGTCCCGGCGCCAGGCGCTCGGTCGCTCGTGGGGCGTGCCACCGGCGAACTCCATCTGGAAGACGCCCTCCCGGGTGCGGAAGACGCCCTTGAAGCGCGCCAGGGGCGCGCCGGCCAGCCCCTCGCCCAGGCGGAGGACGGCGCGGCCCAGCTTCTCGCGGTCGAACACCTCCTCGGACGCCCAGCGCCAGGAACGCACGAGCCAGCCGTCGGTCGAGTTCCCCTCGTGGGTGTGGCCCTCGTGGGCGTGGGCGTGACCCGACGCCGCGGGCTCGGACAGCCTTGGCCCCTCCCCGCTCGGCCACTGCAGCAGCTCCGGCGGGATCCGACCGTGGCGGGTCCGGTGGACCGCCAGCGGCGCCGGCCAACGCTCGCCGGCCCAGGCATCGAAGCGCGCGAGGTGCTCCTCGTCGCACAGGTCCGTGTGATTCGCGACCAGCACGTCGGCGATCTCCGCCTGCTCT
The DNA here is from genome assembly GCA_964442285.1 of uncultured Spirochaetales bacterium. GTDB lineage: Bacteria > Myxococcota_A > UBA9160 > UBA9160 > JAFDET01 > CAYTZH01. Next base: position 42,644 of record CAYTZH010000031.1, read on the forward strand.
TCCAGCAGCGCGCGCTCCGCCGGCTCGCCGCGGTCGAGGCGCCGCGGATCGACCAGGACCACCACCGGGGCCACCTCCACCGCGTCGCGGTGCGGGCCCCGGCGCAGGGTGTCCACCAGGTCCTGGGGTCGGGCGAGGCCGGTGGGCTCCACCAGCAGGCGGTCCGGGCCCTGCTCCAGCACGGCGCCCAGGGCGTCCAGGAAGCCCTCGGGTGCGGTGCAGCAGACGCAGCCGCCGGGGATGTTGAGGATCTGGAAGGGGGCCCCGACGCTGAGCGCCGCCTCGTCGAAGCCCGCCTCGCCGAAGTCGTTCACGATGACGGCGACCCGCTCGCCCTCGCGCGCATCGAGCTGGGCGCGGATCGCGGACGTCTTTCCGGAGCCGAGGAAGCCGGCGACGATGTGGACGGGAACGGCCAAGGCGCTCAGTCGATCCAGCCCGTGGGGCTCCAGCGCCCGGGAGGCTCCCAGGCCCCGGTGTCGTTCTGCACGGTGAGGACGCGGTAGCCGTCCTCGGTGACGGCGATCGTGTGCTCGTACTGGGCCGAGAGGGAGCCGTCGGCGGTGACGGCAGTCCAGTCGTCGTCGAGGACCTCGGTCTGCCAGGCGCCGGCGTTGATCATGGGCTCGACCGTGAAGGTCATGCCGGCGAGCAGCCGCCGGCCCTTGCCGGCCTTGCCGTAGTGGGGGATCTCCGGGGCCTCGTGGAAGCCGCGGCCGATGCCGTGACCCACGAAGTCGCGCACCACCGAGTAGCCGGCGGGCTCGACGGTGGCCTGGATGGCGGCGCCGATGTCGCCGATGCGGGCGCCCGGGCGGACCACGTCGATGCCCCGGCGCTGGCACTCCAGGGTGTGCTCGAGCAGCCGCCGCGCCTCCGGGCTCACCTCGCCCACCGGGATGGTGGTGGCGGTGTCCCCGTGGTAGCCCTCGACGATCAGGGTCACGTCCACCCCGATGATGTCGCCCTCCGCCAGCTTCCGGGGCCCCGGGATGCCGTGGCAGACCACCTCGTTCACGGAGGTGCAGATGCTCTTCGGAAAGCCCCGGTAGTCCAGGGGCGCCGGCGTCACGCCGTGCTTGCGGGCGAACTGCATCTGGAGATCGTGGATCTCCTCGGTGGTCATCCCCGGGGCCACCTGGCGCACGATCCAGGCCAGGCACTCGGCCGCGAGCCGGCCCGCGGCCGCCATGTCGGCGAGCTGGCTCGGGTTCTTCAGGGTGACGTCGGGTCGCCGGGCTTGCTTGAGCATCATCCTGGCCGATAATGTAGCGCCCAAGGCCTCCGGCGGGTGGTAGCCGTCGGAGGTCCTCATGCGAGGACGGACCGTAGCCGTCCCGCGAAGGAGACATCGACGTGGACGTCACGCTGCCCGACGGCAGCGCGCGCAGCCTGCAAGCGGGTGCGAGCGCTGCGGATCTCGCCTCCCAGATCGGACCCGGACTCGCCAAGGCCGCCGTCGCGGCCGTGGTGGACGGACGGGTCCAGGACCTCTCCCGGCCGCTCCACGACGGGGCCCGGGTGGCCCTGCTCACCCGCAAGGACCCGGAGGCCCTCGAGGTGCTGCGCCACTCGGCGGCCCACCTCATGGCCGACGCCATCCTGCGGGTGCACCCGAAGGCCCAGCTGACCATCGGCCCGGTGGTGGAGGACGGCTTCTACTACGACCTCTACCTGCCCGAGGGCACGATCACGCCGGAGGACTTCCCCGCCATCGAGGCCGAGATGGCCCGGCTGGCGAAGGAGGCCCTGCCCTTCGAGCGCTGCGCGGTCCGCGACAAGGAGTCCGACGAGGCCTTCGCCCGCTACCGCGCCATCGACGGCGGCCACAACCGCTTCAAGGCGGAGATCGTGGGCGACATCGAGCAGCGCGGGGACGAGATCACCCTCTACCGCCACGGCGAGTTCGTGGACCTGTGCCGGGGCCCCCACGTCCCCCACACGGGCTGGCTCAAGCACGTCAAGCTGACCAGCGTCTCGGGCGCCTACTGGCGCGCCGACCCGGAGCGGGAGCAGCTGGTCCGCGTCTATGGGACCGCCTTCTTCAGCAAGGAGGACCTGAAGGAGCACCTGCGCCTCCTGGAGGAGGCGCGCAAGCGCGACCACCGGGTCCTGGGCGAGCAGCTCGACCTCTTCCACTTCGAGGAGGAGGCGCCGGGCTTCCCGTTCTTCCACCCGAAGGGCGCGCAGCTGTTCACGATCCTCGTGGACACCATGCGGGGGCTGCTCTCCCGCCGGGGCTACCACGAGCTGAGGACCCCGCTGGTCCTCTCCGAGAAGCTCTGGCACGTCTCGGGCCACTACGAGAACTACCTGGAGAACATGTTCTTCACCAAGCTCAAGCTGCGGGACGAGCGGGAGCCCGAGCGGGTCCACGACAACGTGGAAGAGCACCGGCCCATGGCGGTGAAGCCCATGAACTGCCCGGGCCACGTCCTCGTGTACAGCCACCGCAACCACAGCCACAACGAGTTCCCGCTGCGCTACCAGGAGATGGGCCTGGTGCACCGGCGGGAGCTTTCGGGCGTGCGCCACGGCCTGTTCCGGGTGCAGGCCTTCACCCAGGACGACGCCCACCATTTCTGCACGCCGGAGCAGATCGCGGGCGAGATCGCCATGCTCATCGACTTCTTCCAGGAGGTCTACGGCTACTTCGGCCTCGACGACGTGCGCGTGGAGCTCTCCACCCGGCCCGAGAAGCGGGTGGGCAGCGAGGCGATCTGGGACCAGGCCGAGCAGGCCCTGCGCGAGGCCCTCGACGCCGCCGGCATGCCCTACCAGGTCAATCCGGGCGACGGCGCCTTCTACGGCCCGAAGATCGACTTCCACATCCGCGACGTGCTCAAGCGCTCGTGGCAGTGCGGCACGATCCAGCTCGACTTCTCCATGCCCGAGCGGTTCGGCTGCGCCTACATCGGGGCCGACGGCCAGAAACACGTGCCGGTGATGATCCATCGGGCCTGCTACGGCAGCGTCGAGCGCTTCCTGGGCATCCTGATCGAGCACTACGCCGGGCGCTTCCCCACCTGGCTGGCGCCGGTGCAGGTGCTGGTGCTGCCGGTGAGCGAGCGCTTCGTCGGCTACGCCCGGGAGGTGCACGAGGCCCTGCTCGACGCCGGGCTGCGCGCAGAGGTGAACCTCAAGGACGACCGGGTCGGCTACAAGATCCGCGAGGCCAGCCTGCAGAAGATCCCCTACGTGATCGTCGTGGGCGAGAAGGAGACCGCATCGCGGACCGTCAACGTGCGGTCCCGGGACGAGGATCAGCTCGGCGAGATGGAGATCGGCGGCTTCCTGGAGCGGATCGCGCCGGAGCGGGAGCCCCTGGCGCGCGGCCCGGCGAAATCCTAGCCGGCCGCGCTCAGGTCGCGGGGCCGGCGCAGCGCATGCCGGAGCCCGGCACGAACTGCCGGAAGGGGCCCGTCACCGCGTAGGTGATGCCGCGGCCGCGTCCGTTGCGCGCCCCGCGCTGGGAGCTGAAGTAGAGCACGTGCCCCCACGGATCGAAGGCGGGGCCCGTGATCTCGGAGCCGTCCTGGCCCTCGATCTGGACGATCGGGCTCACGGTGCCTTCCGGCGAGAGCAGCACCAGCTGCATGTCGCCGCCGTCCTCGGCCACCAGCAGGTCGCCGGAGCGGCCGGCGGCGAGGTTGTCGACACCGCGCAGGATCAGCGCGTCCGGACCCGGCTCGTGGATGATGGCGAGGGTGGCGGTCTCCGGCGTGTAGGCCCAGACCCGGTTGTCGCCCTTGGTGGTGAAGTAGACGACCCCGCGGTCGCAGACGATGCCCTCGCCGCCGTCGAAGCCGCTGGCCTGGGGCAGCTGGAAGCGCACGGGATCGAGGAGCGCCGACGACGGCACGGGGCGCGGCACCGGGTGCCAGACCACCGGACCGGGGCCGCCGTTGACCGCTTCGGCCGCCTCGAGGAGCCCCGACGAGAGGTCCGGATAGACGTCCGGCGTGAAGCGGTACAGGAGGCCGTCTCCCTCGTCCTCGGTCAGGTAGAGCCGCTGCTCCGCGGGATCGACCGCCACCGCCTCGTGGCTGAAGATGCCCAGGGCGTCGCGCCGCACCGCGGGCGTGGCGCCCGTGGGGTCGCACTCCCAGGCGAAGCCGCCGAAGTACTCCTCGCAGGAGATCCAGGTGCCCCAGGGCGTGGCGCCGCCGGCGCAGTTGATGAGGCTGAGGTTGCCGTCGAGGATGCGGTAGGCGTCGGTCACCGCGCCGCGGTGGTCGAAGCGCAGCGCGCCGGCCCCGCCGGCGTTCGGCCCCCCGAAAGCGGCGAAGTTCTCGCTGTTGGAGACGTAGATCCAGCCGTCGTCGGTGCGGAAGGTGGCGCCCCCGTCCGGGTCGACGTGCCAGACGTAGCTGGTTCCGGGCACGGTCTCGCCGGAGACGGCGACCACCTGGGACTGGAAGCCGGCGGGCAGACGCAGACCGTTGGCGTCGGCCGCCTCCAGCGGGCCGTAGGGACCCGGCCCGTCGACGACCGGGCCGAGCGCCGCGAAGGCGCGCTGCCAGAGCGAGGAGCCCACCACGGCCGTGGCCGTGACGCCCGCGCTCAGGCGGAGGAAGGCGCGTCGGTCCAGTCCGCTCCGGGTCCCCATGTCCGACCTGTTGCCCATGTCCGGCGTTCCCCCTCGCGGCGGGCGTCCCGTGCCGCCGCACGTGCGACCAGGCCGAGGGCGAGCGCAAGCAGTGAGGCGGTGGGTGCTTCGGGCAGCACCGCAAACTCCAGCGAGTATCGCCCCGCCGACAGTCCGCTGTCGACGGAATCGGCCCGTGCGATCGCCGTGAGGGCATAGCGCACGCTCGGCTGCAGCGTGACGGTCGTTGCGAAAACTTCACTCCCGGTCGCGTCGAGGCGACGGCGCTCCACCGCACGCAGCGCGTCGAGGTCGAAGAGCTCCACCAGCGCGAAGCCGGCGCCGCCGCCGTTCTCCACCACCTCGACGGAGCCCGAGAAGGCGAAGTCGCCCGCGGTCTCCACCTGGAAGACCACGTCGAGGAACGACTCGCCCCGACCGAGGGCGAGCGCCGTGGGACCCGACACCGCGCTCGTGGCCGCGGCCTCTCCGCGGGCCTCCACGGAGTCGCCCATGATCACCGAGGACTGCAGACCGAGGGCGGTCGCACTGGCCTCGTCGGTGTTGGCCGCCGCCGCCCGCGAGTCGACGAACCCGTCGAAGGGCAGGCTCGGCCCCGTGGCGAAGGCCTCGTCGTCGAACTGCCCCGGCGCGCTGCTCTCCGCCTCGGCGAAGAGGCTGCGATCGTCGCGCTCCGGGAGGATCAGCGCCTTCGCACCCGACGTCGCGAGCAGCGGGACGAGGAGCGCGAGCACCGGGACGAGGCGCGCGAGCAGCCGCGGCGCCGCGCGGATCACGGGGGTGCGAAGGACCATGCGATCGGGAAGTGGACGCGAAGCCCACCCAGGTGTCAGTCGCGCTGGCGGGGACGGGGCGGCCGGGGCGGGCTCTCGATCTCGGCGCGCAGGGTCTCCTCCACCCGATCCACGAGGCGGTCGACCCCGGAGCGGCGGCCCCGGGCCTTGCCCGGATCCCCGGGCTCGTCCTCGACGGGCGCGAACAGGCCCAGCCAGCTGTCGAAGCGCCGGCCCATCCGGAGGATCTCGCGGTACGGCCGCTCGGGGTTCGGGTCGCGGCTCAGCAGGCCCACGAGCGCGGCCAGGATCGTGGCGGGCGGGAGCATCGCGTCGCGCAGCCCCTCGAGCAGCATCTTGCCCTGGAACACCAGCACCTCGCGGGCCAGCCGCCAGCGGCGCGCGCTCAGGCTGTCGTCCTCGCCGGCGTCCGGCGCGCGTCGCTCGGGCTCGGTCACCGGATGGTCCCCACGTCGGTCACGAGAGGGTCCCCCATCGCTCACGAGACGGTTCCCGCATCGCGCGGCAGGTGGCGCAGGCGGCGCCAGACCGCGAGCCCCGCCAGCGCCGCCACGGCCAGCACCGCCGACGCGATGCCGAGTCGCGTCCAGTCGCCCTCCGCCAGGGAGTCTCCGAAGAAGCTGTACAGCAGGGTGCGCGGCACCAGCCCCGCCACGGCGGCGAGGCCGAAGGCCCCCAGACCCATCCCGGACAGGCCCGCCGCCCCGTGACCCGCCGTGAGCGGCGTGATGGGCAGCGCCGTGTAGAGCGCGATCCACGAGGCGCCGCGCCGGCGCACCCAGTCGTCGACCAGGGCGACGCCGCCCCGCAGGCGCTGCTCCAGGGCCTCCCGCCCCAGACCCCGGGCGATCCCGAAGACCAGGAGGGCATTGCCGGCGAAGCCCGCGATGCCGTAGAGCGTGCCCCCGATGATCCCGAACAGGAGCCCACCGGCGCTCATGAGCGCCCAGGAGGGAAGCATCAGGAACGGGCGCAGGGTGGCCGCGGCAACGAAGCCGGCCGGCGCCATCCAGCCCAGGGCGGCGATGCGCGCCCGCAGCGCCTCCGGGTCCAGCGAGAAGCCTTCCTCCCCGGCGTAGACGCGCCAGCTGACGAGCGCACCCGAGGCGAGGGCCACGAGGGCCAGGCCCCGCTGCAGGCGGCGCCGGGAGACTGCCCGGTGCGGCCTTCCGGAGCTAGGCTCCCCATGGGGATCGACGAGGCCCGGCTGCGGGTCCACGGATTGTCGGGTTGCCTCCACCGCCAGTGCGATGCACGGTACCCGAAGGGAGTCTGGAGGGCGACGTGAACGAGAAGCACGGACTCGAGCGCCGGGTCCGGCAGGAGACGCGGCGGATCTCGTCCCAGCACCGCAAGCTCGACACGCTCTTCGCGATGCTCGAGGCGGCGGTGCGCAACGCGGATCCGATCCTGGTGCGCCAGACCTTCGAGCGTTTCGGCGATGCCCTCGACGCCCACTTCAGCCTCGAGGACGGCTTCTACTTCCCGGCCCTCCACGGCCTCCACCCCGAGCTCGACCACCAGCTGGCAGAGCTGGTGAAGGAGCACGAGACGCTCCGGAGCGACCTCGCGGCCCTCGGCGCGGCGCTGGAGGACGGCCCCGCCTCGGCCGCGGAGGCGGCCCTGGACCGCTTCGCGGGCAGCCTGACGCTGCACGAGGAGAAGGAGGAGCGGCTCGTGGCCGGGATCCGCGGCAGCCGTCGCCCCGCCGCCGCCGACTGACGATCCACTGGTTTCGTTTCCGGAGTGAAACAGTTCACACCGTCCCGGCGTGGACCGTGGTTGACTCCCGCTGGGAGGTTCGGACCATGGACGCGTCCAGCCGCGAGGACGTCGCCGGCTCGTCTTGGAGCGGGCAGGCGGGCTATCTCTCCGACCCCGCGATCGCCCCGCTCCACGCCGGCCTGCGGCTGCTGCTCCGGCTCGTCCGACAGGGGGGCGATCCGCCCCGCAAGCCGGTCTGCCCGTTCTGGCACGGGGTCTTCGAGCGCTCCCCCCTGGCGCCGGTGCCGACGGGGCTGTGCATCGCCCTGCTGCTGATCCTCGCCTTCAGTGTCTTCGACCTGCTCGAGGGTCGCTGGGATCCCTTCTTCGCCGGCATGGTCGGTCTCTGGGACCACGTGGAGCTCCGGAGCGCGGTGGTCACCGCGCTGCTGCTGGCGGGAATCGTGGTGACCCATCGCATCGAGGAGGTGGGCACCACCGGCGATCTCGCGCGGCTGCTTCCCCAGCTCGACGTGGGGGGAGCCGATGCTCCCGCCGTGCGGGACGACCTCGGGCGGCCGCACCCGGCCGCACTGCTCGGCGTGGGCGCACTCGGCGCCGGGGCCGTCGCCGCCATCGTCCCGTTCCTGTACCTGGAGCCGACGCGGTTCCTCGACACCGACACCTTCTTCCTGCCCTCGGTGATCTTCGACTTGGGCGTGGGCGCGGTGATCGGCTGGACCCTCTTCCGGACGCTGTTCGCGGGCATCGTCGAGGACGTCGCCTTCGCCGGGCTCTCGCGCCAGGTGCGCGAGATCGACCTGCTCGACCTGCGGCCCCTCTCCCCGTTCGCCCGTCGCGGCATGCGCCGGGCGCTGCGCTGGGGCCTGCTGGCCTCGATCGCGGCGTTCGTCTTCGTCGACGCGGGCTACGTCGAGCCGCCGGCCGTGCTCTTCGCCGGCATCATCGGGGTGGCGATGACGAGCTTCCTCGTCCCCGTCTACGGCATCCACCAGCGCATCCGCGACGAGAAGCAGCGGCTGCTGGAGGACCTGCAGACCCAGATCCGACGCGAGCGCGATCGCGTGCAGCGCGAGGGCGGGCGCGGACACCTGGCCGACCTGCTGGCCTGGGAGGGACGGATCGCAGCGGCCCGGGTCTGGCCGGTGAACACCTCGATGCTGCTGCGCCTGGCGCTCTTCCTGGTGCTGCCTCTCGGCTCCTGGCTCGGCGGCGCCTTCGTGGAGCGCCTGGTCGACGCCGCCCTGGACTGACGCAGGGAAGCGGCGCCGCGGCCGACGCCTTCCAGGCCTCGAAGCGGGCGCGCAGGAGCGCCACCGGGCTCGGACCGTTCTCGGGCTGCTCCTCCACCAGGAGCCGGAGGGTCGGCGCGTCGGGCGGATCGCGGGGCAGGGCCACGGCCAGCACGGCCGAGAGCGCCGCCTGCTCCGGGCTGCAGCGGCGATCGCCGCCGGCGGCCGCCCCGGCCTCGAGCGCGACGAGCAGTCGCTCGGCGAGGGAGTGCGGGCAGCGCGCCGGGGCCGCCAGCCAGGCCCGTCGCGTGGCCTCGACCACTTCGGCGTCGACCAGCAGGTTGCCCTGCACGGCCGCGTCGGGTGCCGTGCGCGCACCGGCCCAGCCGAAGGTCCAGCTGCCGGTGAACACCGCGGGCGGGCCCGCGAACGCCGCCGCGCCGTACTGGCGCAGTCGGTAGGCGGGGACGAAGCCGAGCCAGGCATCGAAGTGGGAGCCCGCTACGGCCTCGAGCGCGGCGGCGGGCGTCTCGCCCTCGCCCAGGAGTGCCACGGCGCGGTCGCGGCCGGCCCGCGAGGACAGGGCCTGGGCGGCCACCGCGCCCATACCGGGGGCGAGTCCCACGATGACCTCCACCCCACCGATGCACGAGGCGCCGGCCACCCCCACCGCGCGGGTCCCGGGATCGACGGCCGCCACCGACCAGGTGGCGGCCGCCGGCGTCGCCGCGAGCAGGACCCCCAGCAGGACGAGGTGTCGCATTCGGCCTAGACGTCGGTGATCGCCACGGGGTCCGGCTGGCCGCGGACCCGATCGAGCCAGCCGCGCACCGCGGGGTAGCGGCCGAGGTCGCAATCCGCCTCGTGGGCCACATGGGTGTAGGCGTAGAGCGCGATGTCGGCGCTGGTGCAGGTCTCGTCGACGAAGAAGGCGCGATCCGCCAGGTGGCGCTCCATCACGTCCAGGGCCTGGCTCGGGGACGAGCAGGGGGATCCTGCCGTTGGGGTTCAGGGCGTAGTCGTAGAGGCGGAGCATGCGCCGGAAACGTATCATGGCGGGTCATGACCGCCGCCACCGATCGCTCCGCCGGCCCCGCGCGCGCCCCCGAGAATCCCTACCTGCAGGGCGCCTTCGCGCCCGTCGACCTCGAGCAGGACGCCGAGCTGCGTCCCGTGGAGGGAGAGATCCCGCCGGACCTCTGCGGCGTCTTCCTGCGCAACGGCCCGAACCCGGTGCTCCCTCCGCGCGGTCGCTACCACTGGTTCGACGGCGACGGCATGGTGCACGCGGTGGCGTTCCGCGACGGGCAGGCCCGCTATCGCAACCGCTGGCTTCCCACCGAGGGCCTGGCCGCCGAGCGCGCCGCCGGGCGGAGCCTCTGGCCAGGCTACATGGAGCGACCGGACCCGTCGGCGCCGCCGGGCGCCGGCTCCGACGGCTGGCTCAAGGACACGGCCAACACGGATCTGGTGTTCCACGCCGGTCGGGTGCTGGCGCTCTGGTACCAGTGCGGCCTGCCCTACGGACTCGACCCGGAGACCCTCGTTTGTACCGGCCCCGAGACCTTCGGGGGCCGCCTGCCCCGCAGCGTCTCCGCCCACGCCAAGGTGGATCCCGTCACGGGGGAGCTCGTCTTCTTCGACTACGCCACCCGCGCGCCCTACCTGACCCACGCGGTGGTATCGGCCGACGGCCGCACCCTCTCCTGCGTCGACGTGGACCTGCCGGCGCCGCGCCTGCCCCACGACATGGCGATCACCGAGCGCTACTCGGTGCTGATGGACCTGCCGCTCTTCTGGGACCCGAGCCTGCTGCCGCGCGGCATCCACCGGCTCGGCTACCACGACGACCTGCCGAGCCGCTTCGCCGTGCTGCCCCGCCACGGCGGGCCGGACGACGTGCGCTGGTTCGAGGCGGAGCCCGGCTACATCTACCACGTGGTGAACGCCTGGGAGGAGGACGAGGCGATCGTGATGGTCGCCTGCAAGGTGGTGGACCCGGGCATGCGCCACACCCCGGTGCCGGAGGGCCCGCTCGGCAAGATGCTCGCCACCCTGCGCCTGGACGCGCGCCTCCACCGCTGGCGCTTCGACCTGCGCACCGGGCAGACGCGGGAGGAGCCCCTCGACGATCGCAACGCCGAGTTCCCGAGCGTCGACAACCGGGTGCTGGGCCGCCGGGGGCGCTACGGCTACCTGGTGCGCATCGCTGACACGCCGACGCTGCTCTTCGACGGCCTGATCCGGGTCGATCTCGAGACGGGCGCGCAGACCGTGCACGCGCTCGAGCCCGGCTGGTACGCCAGCGAGGCCCACTTCGCGCCCCGCGCCGCGGGCGCCGACGAGGACGACGGCTACCTGGTGACGATCGTGACCAACGCCGCCGGCACGGCCTCCGAGGCGCGCGTGCTCGACGCCCGCCAGCTCGACGCCGCGCCCGTGGCCCGGCTGCCCCTGCCCGCCCGCGTGCCGATCGGGTTCCACGCCTGCTGGGTGGAGGGCGACGCCCTGGGATGGCGAGCGTGAGCGACACCACCCGATCGCGCTCGTGAGCGAGACGGCCGTCGTGGTGGGGGTCGGCGCGAGCCGGGGCCTGGGCGCGGCCCTGGCCCGTCGCTTCGCGCGCGAAGGCCTCCACATGTTCGTGTCCGCGCGCAGCGCGGAGCGGCTGGCCCCGGTGGTCGCCGAGATCGAGGCCGCCGGCGGGCGCGCCACGGCCGTGGCCGGCGACGCCACCCGGGAGGCGGACGTGGTGCGCCTGCTGGACGCCGCCGAGGCGGCCGGTCCGCTTGCGGTCGTCTGCTACAACGCGGGCAACAACCGCCGCGCGCCGCTGCTCGACCTCAGCGCGGAGCTCTTCGAGGTCACCTGGCGCGTGGGCTGCCTGGGCGGGATGATCGTCGGCCGCGAGGCGGCCCGGCGCATGCTGCCCCGGGGCCGGGGCTCGATCCTGTTCACCGGTGCCACTGCCAGCCTGAAGGCGCGCCCGCCCTTCACGCCCTTCGCCTCGGCCAAGGCGGCGCTCCGGGCCCTGGTCTTCGCCATGGCCCGGGAGCTCGGCCCCCAGGGCCTGCACGTGGGCCACGTGATCGTCGACGGCGTCATCGACGGCGACGTGATCGCGGAGCTGCTTCCCGAGCTCAAGGAGCGGCTCGGCAGGGACGGCATGCTCGACCCGGACGCCATCGCCGAGGCCTTCGCGGCTCTCCACGCCCAGCACCCGAGCGCCTGGACCCTGGAGCTGGATCTCCGGCCCTTCAAGGAGTCGTTCTAGACGAGGCCTGGGCCGGCGCTCGTCTGCGTCAACTCCGGCGCGGGCCTCCTCTGTCAAGATCTCGTGACATCGCGTCGCGGGCGCTTCGCCCCGCTTCGGGAGCGGTAGCTTCCGGGGAACGCGCGCAAGGCGCGGGCCCGACGGAGGCGGCTCCGGTGGGCGGGGGGGGCACGAACTTGGGCGACGCGTGGATTCCGGGGGTCGAGCGGACCCGCCGGCTGGGCCGTTCGGTGCGGAGCTCGGTGGACCGGGCGGTCGGTCAGCCCCTGGGCGGCTGGATGTCCCGGAGCTTCTTCCAGCAGGTCCACGGCCGCAATCTCGTCTACAACTGCTGCTGGGAGGACCCGCGCTGCGACCGCGCCGCCCTCGAGCTCGAGGCGCAACACGAGGTCGTGGTCATCAGCTCCGCGGGCTGCAACACCCTCGACTACGCCCTCGACGAACCGCGCCACATCTCGGCCGTCGACGTGAACCCGCGGCAGACGGCGCTGCTCGATCTGAAGATCGCCGGCATCCGCCAGCTCGACCACGCCACCTTCTTCGAGATGTTCGGACGCGGCCGGGTGCCGCAGGCCGAGGAGATCTACCGGGACGCCCTGCGTTCCGAGCTGCCGGAGCCGTCGCGGGCCTGGTGGGACACCAAGATCCACTACTTCTCCTCGAGCCTGGCCTGGCCGACGTTCTACTTCCGCGGCACCTCGGGGCTCTACGCGCGCATCCTGGGCTTCTACCTCTCCTGGCAGCGGGGTGCCCGGGAGGCGGTGGAGTGGATGTTCCAGGAGGACTCCATCGAGGACCGCCGCCGCGCCTACACGGAGTACATCCACTCGCTGCTCTGGAGCGACGGGATCCGCCGCTTCCTGGGCAGCGAGGCGTCGCTCTCCCTCATGGGCGTGCCGCGACCCCAGCGCCAGCAGATCGAACGCGGCTACGAGGGCGGGGTCGCGAAGTACATCGAGGACTGCATCGAGTACGTGTTCACGCGGCTGCCCATCCGGGACAACTACTTCTGGTGGCTCTACTTCTTCGGGTCCTACACGCCCGAGCGCTGTCCCGAGTACCTGAAGCCCGACTCCTTCGCGCGCCTCAAGGGCGGTCTCGTGGACCGGATCAGCACCCACACGATCTCCCTCACCGATTTCCTCCGCGAGGGCGCCCGCCCCGTCCACCGCTTCGTGCTGCTCGACCACATGGACTGGCTCTCCACCTGGGGCCTGCCGCAGCTGCGGGAGGAGTGGCAGGCCATCGCCGACCGCGCCGCGGGCGGGGCCCGGCTGCTCTGGCGGAGCGCCGGCCTCGAGGCGGACTTCGTGGATCCCCTCGAGGTCCGGGTGGACGGCCGCCGCGCGCGGGTGGGCGAGCTGGTGCGCTACGACCGGGAGAAGGCCGCGGCGCTCCACGCGGCGGACCGCGTCCACACCTACGGCAGCTTCTACATCGCCGACTGGCAGCCGGCGTGAGCGGGGCCTCCCGACGCTCGGACCTGCGGACGATCTACCACCTGCTCACGGCGCCGCGCAGGGCGCCCGACCACGCCAGCTGGCTCGAGGCCTTCTACGGGCGCCAGGCCGAAGGCTACGACGCCTTCCGCGCGCGCCTGCTTCGGGGCCGTCGCGAGCTCCTCGACGCCCTGCCCCTCGCCCCGGGCCAGGTGGTGGTCGACCTGGGCGGCGGTACCGGCGCCAACCTGGAGTTCCTGGACGATGCCCGGCGCGAGGCGCTGGCTGCCTGGTACATCGTGGACCTGGCGCCCTCGCTGCTGGCGGTGGCCCGGGAGCGCATCGCCGCCGGCGGCTGGCGCAGCGTGCACGCGGTGGAGGGCGACGCCACCGCCTTCGTTCCGCCGCAGGGCCACGCCGACGTCGTGGTCTTCTCCTACTCGCTGACGATGATCCCGGACTGGGAGCGCGCCCTGGCTCACGCCGAGGCCCTGCTCCGGCCCGGCGGCCACGTGGCGGTGGTGGACTTCACGGTCGCCGCAGATCGCCCTGCCCCCGGGCGCGCCCGCCACGCCTGGCTCACCCGCCGCTTCTGGCCGGCCTGGTTCTCCTGGGATCACGTCCGGCTCGACCCGAACCACGTGGACGCCCTGGAGCGACGCTTCGAGCGCGTGGAGCTGGTGGAGGCGCTGGCGCCGGTGCCCTACCTGCCCGGCCTGCGGGTGCCCTACTACCGCTTCCTGGGTCGCCGCGCCTGAGGCTCAGCCCGTCTTGCGGGCGGCCCTGGCGGGCCGCGCGGCGGCGGGCTTGCGGGACGCCCGGGCCAGCAGCTCGGCGGCCCAGGCCGGTCCCGTGGTCTCGTGCTTGAAGAAGACGCAGGCGCGCGCCCAGCCCGACGTCCGCAGCCGGGCGGCCCAGTCGGCCAGGTCCTCGGCCCGATAGTCCGAGCGACGCAGGCGCACGTAGCCCCAGGCGCCCGCCGGCAGGTCGCCCTCGAAGGGACGCTCGTCGGTGTCGGCCACGACCCGCACGGCCCCCCGGGCGGCGAGCAGGGCGTCCACCGCCGGGCCCTCCCAGGAGGCGTGGCGGAACTCGAAGGCCGCCGGCAGGTCGCCGGGGAGCCGGGCCAGGAAGGTCTCCAGGCGCGCGAGATCGCAGCCGAGGTTCGGCGGGAGCTGGAAGAGCAGCGCCCCGAGCCGATCCCCCAGGCTGCGCACCGTCTGCAGCAGGTAGTCGGTCTCGTCGCCCGGGTCCTTCAGGCGCTTGAAGTGGGTGACGCGGCGGGAGGCCTTGATGGCGAAGTGGAAGCCGTCCGGAACCCGTCCCGCCCAGCCCTCCAGCACCGAGGCCTTGGGCAGCCGGTAGAAGGTGTTGTTGATCTCCACCGCCGGGAGCCGGCTGGCGTAGTGCTCGAGCATCTTCTTCTCGGGGAGACGGGCGGGGTAGAAGCCCCCCTTCCAGCTCTTGTAGCTGAAGCCGCTGGTGCCGATCTGGAGGTCCATGGGTCTCTTCCCGGTCTAGTCGCCAGCCCGCTGGAGACGTTCGCCCAGGCCGTCGAGCAACGCCGCCACGTCCACCCCGGCGCCGAGCACGTCGCGCATCGGATCGCCCCGCTTCTCGAGCTGGCGCAGGGCCGTGCGGATGCTGAAGCGCGCCGGGTCGAGCCGGCCCGTGACCTGGGTCCAGGGTAGCGGCATCGACACCGGGGCGCGTGGCCGCGGCCTCACCGAGAAGGGCGCCGCGATCAGCTTGCCCCGACCGTTCTGCAGGTAGTCCACGTAGACCTTGGCGCCCCGGGCCGCCAGGGGACGGGCCACGGTGGCCTGGTCCGGCATCTCGGCGCAGAGCGTGCGCGCGATCACCTCGCCCAGGCTCCGGGCCTGATCGTGGTCGAGCGCCCCGCCCAGGGGCAGGAGCACGTGGAGACCGTCCTGGCCCGAGGTCTTCACCGCGTGGCGGGCGCCCAGAGCGTCCAGCATCCGGTGGAGCTGGCGGGCCACCTCCACGACCCGGGTGAAGGGCGCCTCCTTGGGATCCAGGTCGAGGATCAGCCAGTCGGGCCGGTCGATGGCGCCCGTGCGGGCGCTCCAGACGTGGAGCGGGATGGCGCCGGAGTTGACCACGTAGAGCAGGGTGCGCAGGTCGTTGCAGACGAAGTAGTCGGTGCCGTCCAGGCTCTCGCGGCGGACCCAGTCCGGCGTGAAGTCGGGTGCGTTCTTCTGGTAGAAGTGCTTGCCCTCGATGCCGTCGGGAAAGCGGGTCAGCACCACGGGCCGATCCCGCAGATAGGGCTCGATCCAGGGCCAGACCGCCTCGTAGTAGGCGAGGAGGTCGCCCTTGGTGTAGCCCTCCACCGGCCAGAAGACCTTCTCGAGCCGGGTCAGCTGCAGCTCGGGTGCCGACGTCGCTGCGGCCGTGGCCTCGGACGGCTCGGGCTCGTGGGCACGCAGGGCGGGCGCCCCGCAGGCCTCGGGCGCGACGTCCTCGCGCAGGCCCCGGAACACCGGGTGCCGCAGCAGGCCCGCGCTCGTGACCTCGGTGTAGGCCACCTCGCAGACGAGCTCGGGACGCACGTAGGCGGTTGTGCGCGCGAGCTCTGGGGCCCCCTCGAAGGCGGGCTCGGCGACCCGGGCCGCCTCGAGACGCGGCAGGAGCGCGTCGACCGTGCGCACGTCGAGGCCCGAGCCCACGTTGCCCGCGTAGCGGAGCACCCCGTCGCGTCGCCAGGCCAGCATGAGCGAGCCCAGCGCCCGACGCGAGCCGCGCCCCGCCACCCAGCCCACGATCGCGAGCCGCGCGCTCCGGGGCACCTTGAGCTTCAGCCAGCGGGTGGAGCGACGCCCGGTCTCGTAGGGCGCATCGGCCCGCTTGGCGACGATCCCCTCGAGGCCGTGCTGCTTCGCCGCCGCGAACAGGGCGTCCCCGTCGCCCTCCACGTGGTCGGCGAAGCGCACCACGCCCAGTCCGGGGACGAAGTCGGCCAGCAGCGCCTTGCGCCGCACGAGCGGCCACGGGCGCAGGTCGCGGCCCAGCAGCGCGGGCAGGTCGAAGGCGTAGAGCACCACCGGGATCTCGGCGCGTGCCCGCGCCACGCCTTCCGGATCGGTCTGGGTGAAGCGACGCTGCAGCCGCTCGAACGACGCCAGCCCGCGCTCGTCCAGGGCGACGATCTCGCCGTCGAGGACGAAGCGGGACACGGGAAGGTGGAGAACGGCTCGGGCGAGCTCGGGATACGTGGCCGTGCGGTCGGCGCCGGTCCGCGTGAGCAGGCGGACCCGGTCCTCCTCGCGGACGGCGAGCACCCGGACCCCGTCGTACTTGAGCTCGAAGAGCCAGCCCTCCTCGGAGAAGGGCGCGTCGCGGGCGGTGGCCAGCATGGGGCGCAGCGCACCCGGGTCGCCCCGCAACGGGGGCGCCCCGCCCGCCTCCAGGGTCCGGGCCAGCGCGGGCTCCCGCGAGACCCCATCGCGCAGCTCCTCCACCGTGAGGCCCGAGAGCACCGAGCCGGGCAGGGACTCCACCGGCTCGCGCAGCGGGTCGGGCGCCGCGCCCTTGCGCAGCAGCAGCCAGTCCCGCCCCGATTCGCTCCGGGTGCGCACCAGGGCGAAGCGGCCGCGCAGCTTGTGGCCCTCCAGGACCAGGTCGAGCTTGCCGGCCTCGAGGCCCTCGCGCGGACCGCGCCCATCCACGCTGCGGTACAGGCCCCGGTCCCAGACGATCATGGCGCCGGCGCCGTAGTTGTCGGCCGGGATCACGCCCTCGAAGTCCGCGTACTCGAGCGGGTGGTCCTCGGTCTGGACGGCGAGACGCTTCTGGGCCGGGTCGAGGCTGGGGCCTCTGGGCACCGCCCAGCTCACCAGGACCCCGTCGATCTCCAGGCGCAGGTCCCAATGCAGGCGCCGGGCGGCGTGCTGCTGGACGACGAAGTCCCGCGGCGCCCCGGGCGCCCGGGGCAGCGGCGCCCGCACGTCGCCGAAGGGCTCGGGCGTCCGCCCCGGGTGGCGGCGGGCCCGGTAAGGCTCGAGATCTCGCGTGCCGATGGGTGTATGGTACCTTTCGTCTTCCCTTCCCCCACACGGTGGCGTCCTCCATGCCGGCCCGCTCGATCTCCTCCGGCACGATCTCCTTCGGCCTCGTCTCGATCCCGGTCAAGGTCTACGCCGCGGCCCAGTCGAAGGCGGTCCGCTTCAACATGCTGCACCCGGAGGAGAAGGCCCGGGTGAAGCAGCAGTACGTCTCCGCGGCCACCGGCGAGCCGGTCGACCGCAGCAGCCTGGTGCGCGGCTACGAGCACAGCCGCGGCCAGTACGTCCTGATCACGGACGACGAGCTCAAGGCCCTGGAGGGCAAGCGCGACCGCACCATCGAGATCGAGGAGTTCGTGTCGATCGAGGCGGTCGACCCGCTCTACTTCGAGAAGAGCCAGCTCCTCGGCCCCGACAAGGGGGGCGCCAAAGCCTACCGCCTGCTGAACGAGGCCATGACCGTGATGGGCAAGGTGGCCATCGGCCGCTACAACACTCGCGGGCGTCAGCAGCTGGTGCTGATCCGACCCCTGCAGCAGGGCCTGGTGCTCCACGGCCTCCACTACGCCGACGAGGTGCGCCGGTTCGATGACATCGAGTTCGGCGACGAGGTGTCGATCAAGAAGGGCGAGCTGGACCTCGCCAACCAGCTGATCGAGCAGCTCTCGAGCGAGCGCTTCCAGCCCGAGAAGTACGAGGACGACTACCGCCGCGCGGTGCTCGAGCTGGTGGAGCGCAAGGTGGCCGGCGAGGAGGTGGTGGCCGCCCCCGCCGAGGCACCCCGGGAGCAGATCGTGGATCTCGTGGCCGCTCTCAAGGAGAGCCTGGCCTCGCGCGAAGGCGGCGCCCCCGAGGAGCCCGCCGCGAAGAAGGCCGGCCCGAAGAAGGTACGCCGCAAGCCCGCCGCCAAGAAGACCGCCAAGCGCTCCGCCGGCTGAGC
>CAYTZH010000032.1:0-8477 GCA_964442285.1 uncultured Spirochaetales bacterium
TCGAGATCCACGCCGACGACGTGAAGTGCAGCCACGGCTCGACCATCGGCCAGCTCGACCCGGATGCGCTCTTCTTCCTGCGCGCCCGGGGCATCGGCGAGGACGACGCCCGGGGGCTGCTCACCCGCGCCTTCGCCAGCGAGATCACCGGTCGCATCGGCGTCGAGCCCGTGGCCGCCCGGATCCTGGAGCTGCTCGAGGCCCAGCTCGGGGGGCCGCGATGAGCGCCGCACTGCACGCGCCGCGGGCGCCCTACGACGTGGCGGCCATCCGCCGGGACTTTCCGATCCTGCAGCAGGCGATCCACGGCCAGCCCCTGGCCTACCTGGACAATGCCGCCACCTCCCAGAAGCCCCGGGCGGTGATCGACGCCCTGGCCCGCTTCTACGAGCACGACAACGGCGCGGTGCATCGCGCCGTGCACCAGCTCGGCGAGCGCTCCACGGAGGCTTACGAGGGCGCCCGGGCCACGGTGGCCCGCCTCCTGGGCGCTTCGGGGCCCGGAGAGATCGTCTTCGTCCGCGGCACCACGGAGGCCATCAACCTGGTGGCCGGAAGCTGGGGCCCGGAGAACGTCGGCGCGGACGACGAGATCCTGATCACCGAGCTCGAGCATCACTCGAACATCGTGCCCTGGCAGCTCCTGTGCGAGCGCGTCGGCGCCCGGCTGCGGGTGGCGCCGATCGACGACCGGGGCCAGGTGATCCTGGAGGAGCTCGAGGCCCGGCTCTCGCCCCGCACCCGGCTCGTGGCCGTGAGCCACGTCTCGAACGCGCTGGGAACGGTGGTGCCGGTGGAGGAGATCGTGGGCCTCGCCCGGCGCCGGGGCGTCCCGGTGCTGGTGGACGGAGCGCAGGCCGCACCCCACATGCCCGTCGACGTGCGCAGCCTGGGCTGCGACTTCTACGCCTTCTCGGGTCACAAGATCCTGGCGCCGACGGGCATCGGCGTGCTCTGGGCGCGGCGCGAGATCCTCGAGGCCATGCCCCCCTGGCAGGGCGGCGGCGGGATGATCGCGTCGGTGGGCTTCGACGGCACCACCTATGCCGGCGTGCCGGAGCGCTTCGAGGCGGGCAGCCCCAACACCGGCGGCGCCGTCGGCCTGGCCGCGGCGATCGACTACATGGCCAAGGTGGGGCCCGACCGGGTGGCGCAGTGGGAGGCGGAGCTGCTGGCCTACGCGACGGGGGCCGTCGCATCCGTGCCGGGCATCCGGCTGATCGGCACCGCCGAGCAGCGCGCGAGCGTGCTCTCCTTCGTGGTCGACGGCGTCCACGCCCACGACGTGGGCAGCATCCTCGACCGCGAGGGCGTGGCCGTGCGCGTGGGACACCACTGCGCACAGCCCGTCATGGACCACTTCGGGGTGCCGGCCACCGTCCGCGCCTCCCTGGCCCTCTACAACGACCGCTCCGACGTGGACGCCCTGGTGCGCGGGCTCGGGGTGGTGCGGGAGCTCTTCGGATGAGCGAGCTCCGCGAGCTCTACCAGACGGTCATCCTGGACCACAACCGCAAACCCCGGAACTTCCGCGAGCCCGAATGCGCCAGCCACCGGGCCCACGGCGACAACCCCCTGTGCGGCGACAAGGTCGACGTCTACGTGCGCCTCGAGGACGGCGTGATCGCGGACGTGGGATTCCAGGGCTCGGGCTGCGCGATCTCCACCGCCGCGGCCTCGATGATGACCGAGGCGGTGAAGGGCAAGCCCCTCGACGCGGTGACGGAGATCTTCGAGCGCTACCACGAGATGGTCACGTCGGCGGCACCGGGCGACAGCGCGGAGCTCGGCAAGCTCGCCGTCTTCGAAGGCGTGCGCGAGTTCCCCATGCGGGTGAAGTGCGCCACCCTGGCCTGGCACACCCTGCGGTCGGCGCTCGCGGGCGGCGACACCGTCAGCACGGAGTAGGAGGAACGCCATGAGCGAGGCCGCGGGCGAGACCCCGGATCTCCAGCAGCAGGTGATCGAGGTCCTCAAGACCTGCTACGATCCGGAGATCCCGGTCGACATCTACGAGCTGGGCCTGATCTACGGGGTCGACGTGGACGGCGACGCCGTGAACGTCACCATGACACTCACCTCCCCCATGTGTCCCGTGGCCGAATCGCTGCCGCCGGAGGTCGAGGCCAAGGTCGCCGCACTGGACGGCGTGTCCCGGGCGCGGGTCGAGGTGACCTGGGAGCCGCCCTGGAGCCCCGAGCGGATGTCCGAGGCGGCGCGCCTCGAGCTGGGAATGCTCTGAGCCCAGCGCCGTCGCGCGCGTCGTCGACACCGGACTGGGTGCTATCGTCCCGACCGCATCTGCGGAGGACTCCCTTGGGCACGAACGCCGGCGCCGACCTCGGGCGCATCCTGATCTCCGGGGCCAACGGCTGCCTCGGCCGGCGGCTGATCCGTCGCCTCGCCGCCGAGGGTGTTCCCCGGAGCCACGTGCGGGCCCTGGTGCGTTCCGAGCGCGCCGCCGACACCCTGCGCGCGCTTCCCGAGGAGCTCCGGCCCGAGATCGTGGTCGTCGACTACAACGATGGCCAGGGCCTGGCCGAGGCGGTCGCCGACTGCGACTCCCTGATCCACCTGGTGGGCATCCTGAAGGAGACGGCCACCACCCGCTACACGGACGCTCACGAGACCACCACCTTCGCGCTGGTGCGCGCGGCGGCGGCGGCGGGCCTTCGCCGCATCGTGTACCTCAGCATCCTCGGTGCCGACGCCAGCTCCAGGAACGCCTGCCTGCGCTCCAAGGCGAACGCGGAGAACATCCTCCTGCAGGGGAGGGTCCCGGCCACCGTCATCCGCCTCCCCATGGTTCTCGGCCCCGGCGACGTGGCCTCCGCCGCCCTCCGCGGTCAGGCCAACGCGGGCCTGCTCCCACTCGTGCGGGCGGGCGCCACCCTCGAGCAGCCCATCGACGCAGACGACGTGGTGGAGGCGGTGCTCCGGGTGCTCCGGCGGGAGGACCTGGGCGGCAAGCTCCTGGAGATGGCCGGGCCGGAGAGCCTGCCCCATCGCGAGCTGGTGATGCGCGCGTCGTCGCTCTACGGCAGGCGCCCGCGCGTGCTTCGCGTGCCCTACGCCCTGGCGCGTCTGCTGGCCCGCCTCTGCCAGTGGATCTTCGCCAACCCTCCCTTCACGCCGGCCATGCTGGCCGTGCTCGAGCACGACGATGCCATCGACGCCCAGGCCGCGGCCCGCAGCCTGGGGATGGAGCTCACCCCCCTCGACGAGACCCTGCGCCGCAGCGTCGGTCCCGAAGCGAGCGTCACTTGAGCGAAGCCTCCGGCGACGTCACCGAGCTCCCCTCCAAACGCCGTACCTCGCCGTGGGCACGGATCGTTCCCTGGGCCATCACCGCCGCCTGCTTCGCCTATCTCTACGTGAGGATCGACGGCGCCGCGGCGCGCCAGGGCAGCTCGTTCGTCCCCTATCTGGTGGGCGTGTTCGAGAGCGTGAGCTGGACCCGCTGGCTCGCCCTGATGATTCCCTACTCGTTCTTCTTCTTCCTGATCGATACGGCGGTGCTCTGGCGGGTGGTGAACTGGTTCAACGCCCGCGTGAGATACCTGGACCTGCTGCCGGTCCGGGCCAGCACCTACATCCTCTCGATCCTGAACGAGCAGGTCGGCAAGGGGGCCATGGCCCTCTACCTGAACCGACGGGACGGCGTGCCCGGCTGGCAGGTCGGCTCGAGCATGCTCTTCATCATCGGCTGTGAGCTGCTCTACCTGGCCCTGTGGGCCAACATCGGCCTGGCCATCAGCGGCGACGCCCTCCCCGAGGTGTTCGGCATCCTGCCGCTGATCGGCCTGGTCTTCGCCGCGATCTTCGCCGTGCACCTGCTCTACTTCTCCGGACGGATCTTCCCCGGCTCGACGCTGCGCGATCGCGACATCCTCATGGCCTTCCGCAAGGCCTCGTTCTGGAACTACCTGGGCGTGATCGTGATCCGCTCGCCGGCGCTGATCGCGGCGGCGTTCGTCTACTCGGGTGCACTCCATCTGTTCGGCGTCGAGGTCTCGGTGCTCGAGATGCTGGGCTACCTGCCGGTGATCTTCGCCGGCGCGGCCTTCCCGGGTCCCATGCGCAGCGTGGCCATCACCCTGTGGGTGACGCTCTTCCCGGAGAACGCGGGCGAGCTGGCAGCCTTCGGCCTCGTACAGCACAACTTCTTCATCTTCTTCAACGCGGCGATCGGCCTGCTCTTCCTGCGGCGGGCCAACCGCGAGCTCTTCGGCGGCGCCCGCCCGACGCCCGCCTAGGGCGGCCCGCCGCACCGGGCCGTGATCGCGCCGCCCCGCCTGGACCCTGCCCGAAGGGTCGCCGTGCGCCTGGGCGACGCCGGGTTCTGGCGGCCCTACGTGGAGGAGGTGCTGGCGCGCCACGACCTTCCCGCGCCCCGCGCCACGCCCACGCCCGGATTCAACCCCACCTACCCCACCTTTCTCGTCGACGACCGGGTGGTGAAGCTCTTCGGCGGTCTCCCGGCGGCGCGCGAGTGCCACGCCGGCGAGCGGGCGGCCCTGGCCGCCGTGGGTGCCGATCCGGCGCTGGCCGCGCCCCGCCTGCTCGCGGAAGGTGTGCTCTTCGAAGGGCGGGAGGACGACTGGCCCTACCTCGTACAGACCCGCGTGTCGGGCCTGGCCTGGCGCGAGGCGGCGCTTCCGCCGGCATCCCGGCGTTCCGTCGCGGCGAGCCTGGGCGAGCAGGTCCGCCGCCTGCACGCCCTGTCGCCGCCGGCGGCGCTGCCCCGCGACCGCGGCCCGGCGGCGGACGTCGCGGCGGCCGCGGCCCGCAGCTCCCTGCCGCCCCACCTCGTCGCCCAGGTCGACACCTTCCTCGCCCGGCTCGCGCCCTTCGACCCGGTCTTCGTCCACGGGGACCTGACGGCGGCCCACGTCTTCGTGGACGGCGGGCGCCTCGTCGGGATCATCGACTGGGGCGACGCGCGGGCGAGCGATCGCCACTACGAGCTGATCCAGCCCTACCGCGATCTCTTCGGCAGCGACACGGACCTGTTCCACCGCTTCCTGGAGGCGTGCGACTGGCCCATCGGCCCGTCGTTCGCGGAGCGATCCCTGGGCCTGGCCCTCCAGCGCCAGGCGATCGGTCTCGCCCAGCACCACAGCATGGACGTCTTCGAGCCCATCGCGGCCCGGCTCCGCCTCGACGAGACCGCGACCCTCGAGGAGCTCGCGGGGGTGCTCTTCGGGGCCTAGGGAGCGGGACGTGCCTAGGGAGCGGGACGCAGGAGGGCGAGGGCGCGATCGAGCATCGACGCCAGGGTCGTCCCCACGAGCGCCCAGCCCAGGAGCCGCAGCAGCTCCGGGCCCGGCCAGCCCACGCAGAGGGCGTCGCGGATCACGGGAATCCCGACCAGCACGAAGTAGGCCACCCCGTTCCAGCGACCCAGGGAGCTCCCGCGCAGCGGGCGTCCGGCCAGGGCGCGGGAGTCGAGCGCGTACTGCAGGAAGGCCGCCGCGACCAGCACCGGCAGCACGGCGGGAACCGTCCCGAGGGCGGCCAGCGCGGCGAGCGCGGTGGAGCAGAAGAGGGCATCGGTGGCGTGGTCGAGCAGCCCGCCCAGGGCGCTGGTCTCGCCGCGGCGCCGCGCCAGGGCCCCGTCGGCGAAGTCGGTAGCGACCGCCAGGGCGAAGAGCACCCCGGCCGCACCGTCGGCCCCGTGCAGCACGCAGAAGGCCACGAGCGGGGCGCAGGCCAGCCGCACCGCCGTGAGGCCGTTGGCCGGCGTGAGCCAGCGGCCACCCTCGCGGGCGCCGCGCGCGGGGCGGGCGCTGCGTTCGCTCATCGACCCGCGGACGATACCAGGTACCTTTCACGCGCGATCCGGGAGGGATCAGCATGGGCAGGATCTCGAAGACACGGCGGCCCCGCTGGGTCGCGGGGGCGGGCTTCGGCGGGCTGGGCCTGGCGCTTGGTCTCGCGGCCTGCTCGGGCGGAGCCGAGCTCTCCGACGCGGCCCGGCGCGGCCGCGGCGTCTACGCCGCCAACTGCACCGCCTGTCACGCCGCGAATCCCGCAGCAGACGGTCCGCTCGGGCCGGCAGTGGCGGGCTCGTCCCGCGAGCTCCTGGAGGCGCGGTTGGTGCACGGCACCTACCCGCCGGGCTACACCCCCAAGCGCGAGACGGCCGTGATGGCGGCCCTTCCCCACCTGGCCGACTCGATCGACGACCTCGCCGCCTACCTCCAGGAGGTCGAGTAGGCGGCTGCCGAAGCTCGCGGTCCTACAGGATGACGACGCCCACGACGTAGAGCAGCACCGTCAGGCCGAGCCCGCCGTGGATCGTGCCCGACACGCTCGTCAGCATCTTCTGGCTGGGGGATCCTGGCTTCAGAAATGCGCCGTTGTACTCGACGGCCGCCATGATGATCAGCGCGACGATCCAGTAGAGCACGTCGGCGCCGCCCGTCATCGTGGTGAAATGGCTCGCCGCCCCCATGAAGAAGAGCATGGGAATCGAGAACAAGGTGTTGGTCCGGGAGGCCATGCCGGCCCGAGCGCCGCGACCGGCCGCCTCCGGGTTCGGCTCGCCGCCGCCCGCGACCGTCTCCGCGTTGGCGATCACCACCTTCTGGGCGGGCCAGATCACGAACCAGACGTTGTACCACATGAGTGTACCCATGAGTCCGCCGGTCAGGATCTTGGTCATGTAGGCATCACCGAGGCCCACGCCCTGGTGGAGCTTGGTGAGCACGATGGTCCAGCCCGAGAGAAAGGTGAACATGGCGCCCCAGCGGAACCACCACAGGGCGTTGGGCACGAGGCCGCGGGTCATGGCGCTCTTGGCCTGCCCCCCGAGCTCGCTGCCGAAGAAGGGCGTCTGGATGAAGTTGAAGTAGTAGAGCACGCCGATCCAGGTGACCCCCGCGAGAAAGTGCAGCCAGCGCAACAGCATCTGGTAGCCCTCGAGGGTGGTGACGATCTCCATCCGAAGCCTCCTTCGAGCCGCGCGGGCGGCCTTCTAGCCGCGCGGGCGGCCTTCTAGCCGCACGGGCGGCGTTCGTTTCCCCAGCGGGATGCGGGCCCCATTGTATCGGCGTCGGAACAAAAAACAGCCGCTCGGCACGCGAAGGTCGAGGAGTTTTCCCCTCGTTGATTGATCGTCATTCCGCGCCGAGAGCGCGCCGGGCGATGCCCTCCCAGCCGAGCCGCCCGAACAGGGCCTGCGCCGCGGCCCGGTCCGGCTCCCGGCGCGCCAGGTCACCGACCCGGGCCGACACCCCGGGCACCGTCCGCACCGCGGTCGCCAGGTCGCGGCTGCGGCATGCCCGCTCGCGGTGCTCGGCCACGCGCGCGGCCAGCCGCGTCGCGCCGCGGATGCCGAGCCCCGCCCAGGCGTCGGGATCCTCGGGGATGGCCTCGATGGAATCAAACGCCGCTAGCAGCTGGCTGGCGGTCTTGGGCCCCACGCCCGGCACGCCGGGCAGGCTGTCGACCGCATCGCCCATGAGCCCGAGGTACTCCGGGATCCGGGCGGGCTCGACGCCGAAGCGCGCCCGCACCCCGAGGGCATCGAGGGTCCGGCCCCGGGCGTCGTCGTGCAGCACCACGCTCCCGTCCTCCGCGACGAGCTGGGCCAGATCCTTGTCCGAGCTCACCACCACCACCCGGGCCGCCGGCGCGAGCTGGGTGGCGAGGGTGGCCAGCACGTCATCGGCCTCGTAGTCCTCCCGCTCGAAGGTGGCGACGCCCAGGGCCCGGGCCGCCTCGCGACACAGGCCGAACTGGGGCTCCAGGTCGACCGGCGCGTCGGTTCGATCGGCCTTGTAGCCCGGGTCGAGGTCGTTCCGGAAGCTGGTCAGGGCGTGGTCGAAGGCGATGGCCAGGTGGCTCGGCCGGCGCTCGCCGAGGTAGCGCAGCAGGGTGTTGGTGAAGCCGTAGGCCGCGTGGGTGGGCGTCCCGTCCGGCGCCTCCATGGACGGGAGCGCGTAGTAGGCCCGGAAGATCCAGACGTGGCCGTCCACCAGATGCACCGTGGGCTTCGCGCCGGCCGCCATGGACGCAGCATAGCCGTGGTACGCTGGGCCCATGGGACTGCGCGTCACCAGCGGCCACCACGTCTCCTTCTCGGTGAGCGACCTCGCGCGCAGCCGCGCCTTCTACGAGGGGGTGCTGGGCTTCGCGCCGATCGAGCGACCGGACTTCCCGTTCCCGGGCATGTGGTACGGCGTGGGCGCCATCGAGGTACACCTGATCGTGCCGCCCGGCGCCGAGACCGACGTGGAGGTCCGAGGCCCCAACCCGCTCCAGAACCACGCCGCCTTCGCCATCGAGAGCTACGAGGAGGCCGCGGCACACCTCTCGGCCCACGGCATCCCCTTCAGCGGGCTCGGCCCCGAGCGCGGACAGCTCTTCCTGCGGGATCCCGACGGCAACCAGATCGAGCTGATCGTCGCGGACAAGGGACCCTGAGCGCAGACCACGCGCCGGGCGGCGCCCGTCGTCGGGGGAGCCCGCCG
>CAYTZH010000032.1:8577-60548 GCA_964442285.1 uncultured Spirochaetales bacterium
GACCCTGAGCGCAGACCACGCGCCGGGCGGCGCCCGTCGTCGGGGGAGCCCGCCGGTTTGAAGGTCCGTCTCTGTTTCCTTATGCTGTGGAACGGTCGGACGGGCACACACCGCCCCTCCGGCCTTTTGTTTTGACGCTGCCCCGCGACTCCCAGCTTCGGCCCCCCCAAACTCGGTCCCTTCTGGGAGCCTGCGCCGTGGCCTTCCTCGTCGGCGCGCCCGCGCCCCTCACGTGGGCCGAATCCGGCGCGGCCGCGCCGTGGACTCTCGAAGCGAGTCCGGACCTCTCCACCGATGGCGTCTACCAACTGCGCTGGAAGGGAGCCGCGGGCCCGGTGGTGCTCGAGGAGGCCGCGACGGAGGCGTTCGTGGCCCCGAGGGTCGTGTATCGCGGTGAGGCCCGTGCGACCGTCGTGAGCGGACGCGCGAGCGGGACCTATCACTACCGCATCCGCCGGCCCGAGAGCGGCCGCGAAGCAGCCCTCGCCCTGACGGAGGTGACCGTGGAACATCACTCCCTCGCGCGTGCGTTCGGGTTCTTCGCCGCCGGCCTCTTCGTCTTCCTCGCCACCGTGTGGCTCGTCCTCGGTGGCAGCGATGCACCCGACGCCTCCGAAGGCAGCGCGACGCGATGAGCGCGGCCCGCGGCCTCCGGATCGACGTCGACCGCCTGAGGTCGGACCTCGGCGCCCTGGCCCGCATCGGCCGGCGCCCGGACGACCCGGGGATCTACCGCATGGCCTTCAGCGAGGCGGACATGGCCGCCCGCTCCTGGCTCTGCCAGCGCATCGGGCAGGCCGGGCTCGAGCCGGTCCAGGACGGTGCGGCCAATCTGGGAACGCGGCTCGGCGAACCCGACGCCCCCTGCGTCATGACCGGCTCGCACCTCGACTCCGTGCCGGGCGGGGGCCAGCTCGACGGCACCCTGGGCGTGCTGAGCGGCCTCGAGGCGATCCGGGTGCTGCACGAGAGCGGCGTGGAGCTGGCGCGGCCGGTCGAGCTCGTGGCGTTCTCCGACGAGGAGGGACGCTTCGGGGGAATGCTGGGATCCCAGGCCCTGAGCGGCCGCCTCACCCCGGAGTCGATCCACGCGGCCCGCGACCTCTCCGGCGTGACCCTCGAGGAGGCCATGGCAGCCCAGGGCTGGAATGCCCTGGACGCCCTCGCGGCGCAGCGGGAGCCGGACAGCATCCACGCCTTTGTCGAGCTCCACATCGAGCAGGGTCCGGTGCTCGACCGGAACGGCTCGACGCTCGGCCTCGTGGAGGCCATCACCGGGCTCTTCCGCTGGGACGTCCGCCTGACCGGCACCGCCAATCACGCGGGGACCACGCCCATGGACCTGCGCCAGGACGCCTTCCAGGGGCTCGCGGAATTCGCGAGCGCCATCGACCGGGTGCTCGAGGAGCACGGCAGCCCGCGCAGCCGCGCCACCGTCGGCCGCGTGGACCTGCTCCCGGGTGCCGCCAACGTGATTCCGGGGGAGGCGCGCTTCTCCCTGGAGGCGCGGGACACCGATCCCGCCGTGCTCGACGCCCTGGGGCTCGCCTGCCGGCGCACCCTCTCGGCCATCGCCCGGCGGCGCGGCCTCATGTTCGAGTTCGAGGTGGTGAGCGAGATCGCGCCCGTGGCCTGCAGCGGACGGGTGATGGACGCCATCCGCGCGGCGTCCCAGGAGCTCAAGGTCGAGCCGTACCCGATGCCCAGCGGCGCCGCCCACGACACCCAGATGGTCGCCGGGATCGCTCCGGCGGGAATGATCTTCGTGCCCAGCCGCGACGGGCGCAGCCACTCGCCCGCCGAGTGGACGTCGTGGAGGGACATCGAGGTGGGCGCGAACGCTCTGCTGCAGACCCTGGTGGAGCTGGCCTCGTGAGCGAGGAGCAGCGGCGCAACGACGGCAGCGAGTCCGGATTCGAGCACGTCGACCCGCTGCGTGACTCGTATCGCGAAGCGATCACCGAGAGCCCGGCGGTCCAGCGCTCGCTCCAGGCCTTCCACACCGCGCTCCTCTGCATCGACCTCCAGTACCTGGATGCGGCCCCCGACATCGGCGTCTTCGCCGAGGCGGCGAGCCACGGCGTTCCCGAGGAGGCCCAGCGCTACTACTTCGAGCAGCTCGACCGCGTGGTACTTCCCAACGTGCGCCGCCTCCAGGACGCCTTCCGACGGCATCGCCTGGAGGTGATCCACACGCGCATCCAGTCCCTCACCCGGGACGGGAGGGACCGGGGCCCCCAGCACAAGCGGCTCGGGCTCCACGCCCCGCCCGGCTCGAAGGAAGCGCAGTTCCTGGAGGTGGTGGCTCCGGTCGGCGACGAGATCGTGATCAACAAGACGGCCTCGGGCGTCTTCAACGCCACCAACCTCTCCTACGTCCTGCGCAACCTGGCCATCACCGGACTCTTCGTGGTGGGCGTGTACTCCAACGAGTGCGTCTCGACGGCGATCCGCGACGCGTGCGATCTCGGCTTCCACACGACCCTGATCGCGGACGGCTGCGCCACGGTGACGCCCGAGCTCCAGGAGGCGACCATCACGAGCGTCAAGGACCGCTACGCCCGCGTGATCGACACCGACGAGGCGATCGCCGAGCTCGGGATGCTGATGGGAGCCCTCCCCCCGAATGGCTGAGATGGGCGAGGTCGCGCTCGACCCGGTCGTAGGCTGGCTCATCCTCGCGGGCTTCAGCGCGCTCTGGGTCGCGATCGGCTGGTGGCTCGGTCGTGGCCACGGCGAGCTCGAGGAGTACATGCTCGCCGGCCGCAAGGTCGGCCTGGCTCTCGGCACGGCCACGGCCATGGCCACCTGGGTCACCAGCAACACCACCATGGCCGCGCCCCAGGTGGCGCTCCAGCTCGGGCTGTGGGGAATGGTCGGCTACTCCCTCGGCTCGGTCGGCCTGCTGCTCTTCGCGCCCCTGGCGCGGCGGATCCGCGCGCTGATGCCCCGCGGCTTCACCAGCGGGGACTTCGTGCGCCTGCGCTACGGCGTGACCGCGTGGCGGGTCTTCCTCGCGATCTCCCTCTTCTACGCCCTCGGCTGGCTGATCTCCATGGGGATGGCGGGTGGCGTCCTGATCCACGCCCTCACGGGCATCCGCTACGAGGTGGGGATGACCGTGATCGTCAGCATCTGCGTGGCCTACACGATGCTGGGCGGGCTGCGCGCCGTGATCGGCACCGATTTCGCCCAGACCCTGATCATCATCGGGGGCGTGGCGACCCTGGCCTGGCTGGCGATCGCCCGGGTGGGCTTCGAGCCGATGCACGCGGCGGTCGTGCGCGAACGACCCGAGCTGCTCAACCTGCTCATGCCCGCCGCGATCATGTTCCTGTTCAACAACCTGCTCTTCGGGCTCGGCGAGATCTTCCACTCCAACGTCTGGTGGAGCCGCGCCTTCGCCTTCCGCGAGGGGGTCGGCTTCCCCGCCTACCTGACGGCCGGCCTGCTGTGGATCCCGATCCCGATCGTCGCCGGCTTCGTGGCTCTGGCGGTGCCGGCCCTCGGCCTGAACGTGCCGGCGGCCGACATGGTGGGGCCGCTGGTAGCCGCCGAGCTCCTGGGCACCGCGGGGGCGGTGCTCGTCTTCGTCGTCATCTTCGCGGCCCTGGCCTCCAGCCTCGACTCCCTGCTCGCCGCCACCTCCGACCTCGTGCTCACGGACCTCTACAAGGGCCACCTCCGGCCCGACGCCGGGCCCGAGGAGCTGGCGCGCGCGGCCCGATGGGTCGTGCTGGGGCTCGGCGTGCTCACCTGGATGCTGTGCATGCCGCGGATCGGAACCCTCGCCGCGCTGCTCTACTTCACCGGCGCCTTCGTGGCGAGCACGATCTGGCCCATCGCGGCGGGCCTCTTCTGGCGACGAGCCAGCTCCCTCGGCGCCGTCTGGGGCATGCTGCTCGGCACCGCGTGCGGCCTCGCGGCCTATCGGCAGATCGGCTTCTACGTGGCAGCCCTGGTGTCGGCCTTCGTGTCCATGGCCATCGTGTGGGTTGCGGCACACGTGGCACCGGACCGGTTCGACTGGAGCGAGCTCGACCCGGATCGCGCCCTGGGGGACACCGCGCCGTGACCGCCTCCGTCGACCTGCTACGCATCCTGGTCACGATCGCGACCGTGGGCGCCACGGCGGCACCGCTGCTCCTGGCGGTGCTCTTCGTCCGCGACGCGCTGCGAGGAAAGATATGGTGAATCCCGTGCTCCACGAGCGCCTGACCGCCCCGTACGGCGAGCGGGCCCTCGACGTCCAGGGTTTCGAGAAGCCCCGCTCCCTGATGGAAGCGATCGAGGAGGACCTGGCGCCGCTTCTGGACCTCGCCCACCGACCGCTGATCACCGCCCGACAGTTCGAGCGCGCCCAGCTCGTGCAGCTCTGCCGGCTCGCCGCCCGCTACGAGACCCAGCCCCAGATGATCAACCGGCCCCTCACCGGGAAGATCATGATCAGCGCTTTCTACGAGCCGAGCACCCGCACCCGGCTCTCCTTCGAGAGCGCATGGCACCGGCTCGGCGGCGACGTCATGTCGATCACCGACCCGCTCTCCACGGGGATCGCCAAGGGCGAGTCCCTCTACGACGTGGGCGAGATGCTGAATCACTACGGCGACCTGGTGGTGCTGCGCGACAGCGACGACCAGTCCGTCTACAAGATGCTCGAGTCCCTCCACATCCCGATCATCAACGCGGGCAACGGCATCGACGAGCACCCGACCCAGGCCCTCGCGGACATCTACGCCCTGCTCAAGTGGCGTCCCGAGATCCTGCAGCCAGGCTCCCGCGAGCCGGTGCGCATCGGCATCGTCGGCGTTCCCGGGCAGATGCGGACGGTGCGGAGCCTGCTGATCTTCCTCGCGGCCTTTGCGCCCAGCCTGGGACCCGTGGTGGTGGTCTCCGACGAGGACGAGCAGTTCTCCCCGGGCCAGCGCGAGGAGCTCGAGGAGGCCGGCCTGCGGATCCAGCTCACGAGCGACCTCGGCGCCGCCCTCCCCGGGCTCGACGTGGTGTACATCAACGCCATCGCTTGGAAGGGAGAGGGCTACGAGGAGCTGGGGACCCGCTACCGCCTTTCGTCGGCCTCCCCCCTGGCCCGCGAGGCGATCATCCTGCATCCGCTCGCCCGGGGCGACGAGCTCGATCGGGACCTGGACGCCACCGCGCACAACTGGTACTTCGCACAGGCTCGGGGCGCCGTCTTCATCCGCATGGCGTTGCTGTCCGCGCTGCTGAAGAGCTACGTCTAGCCGTGTGCGGGATCGCCGGCATCCTCCACGCCGACCGGACACGCCCCGTGGCGCCGGAGACCCTCGTGGCGATGGCCGCCATCCAGCACCACCGGGGGCCCGACGGCTTCGGCTGGAAGAGCCTCGAAGGCGTCGGGTTCAGCCACGCGCGACTCACGATCATCGACCTCGACGAGGAACGAGGGCGGCAGCCGTTCGTCTCCGCCGACGGACGGCTCCTGCTCGTGCAGAACGGCGAGCTCTACGACTACAAGCGGATCCGCGCCGAGCTCACCGCCGACGGGGCGCAGTTCCGCACCAAGAGCGACTCGGAGATCACCCTTCACCTCTATCCCCGCCTGGGCATCGACGGAACCCTTCCCCACCTGCGGGGCGAATTCGCCTTCGCGCTCTTCGACGCCCAGGAGGACACCCTCCACCTGGTACGCGACCGCTTCGGCATCAAGCCCCTCTACTGGACGCACCTGGGCGACGCGGTGGTGTTCGGCTCGGAGCTCAAGGTGCTCTTCGCGCACCCGGAGGTGCCGAGGCGCTTCACTCCGACCGGTCTCTTTCACCAGCTCATGCAGACCATCGTTCCCGGCTCGACCGCCTTCGAAGGCATCGAGCAGGTCCGTCCGGGCCACGTGGTGAGCATCCGCCGACGCTCGGGGCGGCTCGAGGTCTCGGATCGCTGCTACTGGGACATGCCCTTCCCCGAGGAGCACGGGCACGCCCGGCTGCCGGAGCGGGAGGCCATCGACGGAGTGCGCGCGGGCCTGCTCGAGGCGGTACAGCTGCGGCTCGAAGCCGACGTCCCCGTGGGCTGCTACCTCTCCGGCGGCATCGACTCCTGCTCGATCCTGGGTCTGGCCGCCGCGGTGCAGCAGTCGCCGGTCAAGGCCTTCACCATCGGCTTCGACAACGACGCCTACGACGAGACGCCGATTGCCCGGCAGATGGCGGCGTCCGCCGGGGCCGACCAGGACGTGCTCCGGCTCTCCGCGGACCATCTCTACGACCACTTCGAGGAGACCCTCTGGCACACCGAGCGCACGGTGTACAACACCCTGGCCGTCGCCAAGCTCCTGATGAGCCGACACGTCCACGAGGCAGCGTACAAGGTGGTCGTCACGGGTGAGGGCTCCGACGAGCTCTTCGCGGGCTATCCGGCCTTCCGCAACGACCTCTTCCGCCACGGCCTCGATCACATGGCGGCGGAGGAGCGCCGGCAATGGGAGGCGTTGCTCCACGAGAAGAACGCCTTGTTCAAAGGGGCCATGCTCGCCGAGGACGAGCTCGTGGATCCGGCATTGGCCCGCCGCGTGGGATTCACGCCGGCGTGCCTGCAGCCCTGGCTCGCCGCCTCCCTCCACGTACCGGACCTGCTCCATCCGGAGATGGCCCGCGCGCTTCGGGGCTACGAGCCCGGCGCGGCCATCGCCGAGGCCCTGGACGCGAGCGCCCTGGAGGATCGCCATCCCCTCGACCGGGCGCAGTACGTCTGGATCAAGACCATGCTCGAAGGCCAGATCCTGACCTGGGGCGGTGACCGGGTCGACATGGCGAACTCCATGGAGGCGCGTCCGGCCTTTCTCGACCACCACCTCGCCGAGTTCGCGGCCACGCTGCCGCCGGCGGTACGGATCCGGGGCCGCGTGGAGAAGTGGGTGCTGCGGGAGGCGATGAAGGGCCTGCTGCCCGAGGTGCTCTACAAGCGGGAGAAGTTCGCGTTCATGGCGCCGCCGGCCCACACCGACCCGGCCAAGTGGGAGGCCCTCCAGGGCCTGGTGCGGCGCCACCTGAGCCCTGAGGCGATCGAGGGAGCCGGACTCCTGAGCCGCGAGGGCGTGGGGGCGCTGTTCGACCTGCACGAGTCCCCGGACACCACCGCGGCGACGCGAAACACGCTCGACGCGATCTTCAATCACCTGATCGGCGTGCAGACCCTGCATGCCCAGTTCGTGGCCCGCGACGTGCCCGGCCAGGCGCAGGCGCGCGCCGACGAGCTCGGCTGGAAGCCCCGGACCTAGCGGCGCTCCTCCAGGACGGCCTCGGCGGTGAACCCCGCGGCCTTGTGCACGTCGAGGCTGTGGGACTCACCGTCGCGGCGCCGCACGAGCTCCACCTTCCCCTCGGCGAGCCCCTTCGGGCCGACCGTGATGCGGTAGGGGATCCCCACGAGCTCGGCGTCCTTGAACTTCACGCCGGGCCGCTCGTCGCGGTCGTCGAGCAGGGCCTCGATGCCGTCGCCGCGCAGGGCCTCGTAGATCGCCTCGCCGGTCTCCAGGGTCTTCACGTCCTTCGGGTTGAGGACGCAGACGACCACTTCGTAGGGCGCCACGGCCACCGGCCAGCACAGGCCGTTCGCATCGTTGTGAACCTCGGCGACGGCCGCCATGGCGCGCCCCACGCCGATGCCGTAGCAGCCCATGATGCAGGGCTTCGACGCCCCGTTCTCGTCGAGCACGCGCGCGCCGAGGGCCTCGGCGTAGCGAGTGCCGAGCTTGAAGATGTGGCCCACCTCGATCGTCTTCGCCGACCGGAGCGGACTGCCACACAGGGGACAGGGCTCGCCGGCCTGCACCTCGCGCAGGTCCAGCCACTCGTCGACGGCGATGTCCCGCGCCACGTCCACGCCGGAGAGGTGGAAGTCGTCCTCGTTGGCCCCGGTGGTCATGTTGCGACGGCCCTCGAGCGCGGGGTCGGCCACGATGGGGATCCCGGTCACGCCCACGGCGCCGAGGCTGCCGGGGCTGGCACCCAGCAGCTCGCGCACCTCCTCCGGCTGGGCCGGGCGCACCTCGCGGGCCCCGGTGGCATCGACGAGCTTCTGCTCGGCCAGGGCATGGTCGCCCCGGAGCAGGAGCAGCACCAGGCGTCCGTCCACCGCGTAGACCAGGGTCTTGATCTGCCGCTCCGCCGGGTGGCCCTCGCCGAAGTCCACCAGCGCCTCGATGGTGCGCACGCCGGGCGTGGCGAACTTCTCGGGCGCGCCCGCCCCGGGCGGGTCCTCGACGGAGGCGACCTGGGAGGTGGCCTTCTCCAGATTGGCCGCGTAGCCGCAGCTCGAGCACGAGACCACCCAGTCCTCGCCCGCGTCGCTGGCCACCATGAACTCCACGGACTCGCTGCCGCCCATGGCGCCGCTGGAGGCCTCCACCGCCAGGGTCTCCAGGCCGCAGCGGCTGAAGATGCGTCGGTACGCCTCGAAGTGACGCTGGAAGGCGCGGTCGAGCCCCCCCTCGTCGAGATCGAAGGAGTAGGAGTCCTTCATCACGAACTCGCGCACCCGCAGCAGGCCGGACTTGGGTCGGGGCTCGTCCCGGAACTTGGTCTGGAACTGGAACCAGATCTGGGGGAGCTGGCGGTAGGAGCGCAGCTCGCTCGCGAGCAGCGCGAAGATCTCCTCGTGGGTGACGGCGAGACAGAGCTCGCCGTCCTTGCGGTCGCGCAGCCGGAAGAGCTCCTCCCCCATCGCGTCCCAGCGCCCGCTGCGCTGCCAGACCTCCGCCGGGTGGAGCGACGGGAGCTGGAACTCCTGACCGCCGATGCGCTCCATCTCCTCGCGCACGACCCGCTCCACCTTCTGGCAGACCCGGAAGCCGAGGGGAAGGAGCGAGTAGGAGCCCGACATCAGCTGGCGCATGAAGCCGCCGCGCACCAGCAGCTTGTGGCTCACCGCCTCGGCGTCTGCCGGGTCGTCGCGCAGGGTGGGGATGAAGGCCTGGGACCAGCGCACGGCCGGAGACTACCGGCTAGAAGGGCGTCCCGCAGCGGTGGGCGTACGCGGGGAAGGCATCGGCCAGGCGCTTGAAGGTCGGTCCCGGTGCCGTGCCGAGCGAGCGCCCGTCCAGGCTTCGCACGGGCACGAGGCCGGCGCCGCTGCCCGTGAGGAAGACCTCGTCCGCCGCGAAGAGGTCGAGACGGCCGAGACTGCGCTCCCGCGTCGGAATGCCGAGCTCCGCGGCCAGCTCCAGCACGCCGGCCCGGGTGAGCCCCGCGAGGGCGCCGTCAGTGGGCGGCGGGGTGGTGAGGACCCCGTCGCCCACGGCGAACACGTTGGCCACCGAGGCCTCCGCCACGCAGCCGGCGGCGCCCAGGAGCAGCGCCTCGTCGGCGCCGCGCTGCCGGGCCTCGAGCTTGGCCAGGGCGTTGTTCAGGTAGTTGAGGCTCTTGACCCGCGGGTCCAGGGCGTCGGCGGCCGGCCGCCGCAGGCTCGAGGTCACCAGGTCGATGCCGCTGGCGAGCTTCTCGGGCGGGAAGATGCGGAGGGCGTCGACGATGCAGACGATGCGCCCCCGCGGACAGGTGGTGGGATCGACCCCGAGGGCCCCCTCGCCCCGGGTGACGATGAGCCGCGCGTAGGCGTCGTCGCGGTCGAAGGCGCGCAGGCTGGCGAGCAGCGCCTGACGCACCGCCTCGAGACCGCCCGGCAGCTCGAGGCCGATGGCGCGGGCGCCGGTCGAAAGCCGCCGCAGGTGGTCGTCCAGGCGGTAGATGCGGCGCTCGCGGATCCGGATGCCCTCGAACACCCCATCGCCGTAGAGGAAGCCGTGGTCGAGCACGGGCACCCGCGCCTGGTGGCCCTCGACCACCCGCCCGTCGATCCAGACCTTCATGCCGTCCTCCGCACCGCGCGTCCCTCGAGCCGGGCCTCGATCCGGGCCGTCGCCGCCAGCAGGGAGCGGGCGCGGGCGGGAAGATCCCGCTCCTCCAACGCCGCCGTCGGACCGGCCACCGCCAGCACGGCCCGCAGCCGTCCCCCGAGCCAGACGGGCGCCGCCACGGCGGTGAGCCCGGGCGTCCACTCGTCGCGGTTCGATGCCCAGCCGCGGCGGCGGACCTCGTCGACCTCCCGCGCCAGCGCGACCGGATCGAGGGTCCGGGAGGTGAAGCGGGCCGGCGCGGCGTCGGGCCCGACCTCGTCCGGCGCGAACGCCAGGTGGAGCTTGCCGACGGCCGTGGCGTGGACGGGCACCGTCGCTCCCACCCGGGGCGCGGCCCGGAGGAAGCCCGTCCCCTCCACCTTGGCCAGCACGTGAATCCGACCCGCTCGCGCGCCCGCCAGGAAGAGGGTCTCACCCAGCTCGGCGGCGATCCGCTCCATCTCGGGTCGGGCGGCCTCGACCACGGGCTCGCGCTCGAGCACCCCGAGCCCCAGGGCCACCAGCCCCATCCCCGGCCGATAGCGACCCCGGGCGTCCCGCTCGACGAGCCCCCGCTGCCCCAGTGCAGTGAGCAGCCGATGGACGCTCGACTTCGGGAGCCCCAGGGCGCGGCCGAGCTCGCTCACGCCGCAGGGCCGGCTCCGGTCGTGCAGGTGGAAGAGCACGTCGATGGCCTTGTCTACGGTTCCGGCGCCGCGCGGCTCGCGGGCGTCCCGAGGGTGCTTGTTCTGACTATCGAAACGCGGGTCCATCCATGAGAACGGTAGGGGAGTCAGCAGCCCCGCTCAAGCGCCCGGCAGCACACTCACCACGGCCGCATGGGCGAGCACCTCGAGCCCGTTGCCGACCGCGCCGATCTGGCTCGAGGCCAGCACGCCGAGGACCGGACGTTTGGGGAAGGCCAGCTCCAGGTAGCCCGCCTCCAGCCCTTCCACGCCGAAGAGCGCCGCCGCGCGACCGCGACAGCCGTAGTACAGGGCCAGGCCGGCCGAGGGATCCGCCAGCTCCCGAAGCAGGCGCTTCAGGTCCTCGCGCGCGGCTTCGGGCTCGCGCCAGGCGAACGCCAGCTCGTCGCCGGGCCCCACCCGTCTCGGGAGTGCGAATGCGTTCGCCTTCTCGTCGAAGCCCGCAAGCTCGTGCACGACGTACGCCCCGGCGGCCGGGAACCCCGCCGCGGCGCGGCCGCCGGGCAGCGCGACCAGCACGAACTCCGCGGCCCGGTGCAGGTTCGAGCCCAGCGGCCCGCGGGCCGCCTCCCGGTAGGCCTCCAGCGCCGGGCGCCCGTCCAGCTCGAGCACCCAGTGACCGCGGGCGCGGGTCACCGTCCGGGGGTCGCCGACCGGCTGACAGGAGTGGGTGAGCCCCTGGCGCGGGGGCGCCGCTCCACGGACGACGAGCCCGCCGACCGCGCCGCTGGCCACGGCGCGCCGGCTCCAGACGAGGGGGTCGGTCCCGGGCGCATCCGCCGCCGTGAGCCCCATGCAGGCGGCAGGAGCCAGCGCGGACTCCACGCCGTCGAGCAGCGCGCGCAGGTCCAGGCCGTAGGGATCGGCGTGGAGGAGGACCAGGTCCTGGGGCCCTGGCTCCCCGAGCGACGGCCGCAGCCGGCCGGCGATCTCCGGACCCGCGCTGCGCTCGTCGTCGCCGACGTCCGGGAGCAGGAAGGGGACGGCCTGGCATCCCGCCAGGGCGGCGACCCCGACCGCGGGACCCGACTCGTTCGCCAGCCCGCTGGCGAGCACGCCGTGAACCGTGGCGCCCACCACGGCCTCGGTCTCCAGCGCGTCGCCGACCTCGGCCACCAGGTCCAGGGCGGCCTCGGCGTGATCCGGCGTTGCGAAGACCAGGGCCGCCTCGGCGGGGGCCTTGCCCCCCGCCTCCGGTCCCGCCAGTCGACGCGCGGCCGCCCGGGCCGCCTCGCGGGCAGCCCCGCGGGCATCCGGCACGTTCGAGGCTCCCACGGCCGCGCTCAGCACGGGGACGAGTATAGGTGTGGGGGCGCACAGGCTCCGCTATCCGCTATCGTGGGCCCGAGCAGCGCCCCGCTTCCTCCCTGGCGCCGCCACCCCCCTGCGAAGCGGAAACAGGGCCCTCCTCGACCACGGAGAGCGTCGGACTTGGCTGACTACGTGTGCATCGAGCGCGCCTCCGACCTGGAGGAGATCGCCCACGAGCTGGCGCGCGAGCCGGTGGTCGCCTTCGATACCGAGGCCGACAGCTTCTACCACTACTTCGACAAGACCTGCCTGGTCCAGGCCGCCACGCCCTCCCAGGTCTACCTGATCGACCCCCTGGCCCTGGGCGGCCCCTCGGAGCTGGCCCCGCTCGGTCCGCTGATGGCGTCGCCCGAGGTGCGCAAGGTCTTCCACGCCGCCGAGTACGACATCTACGTACTCAAGCGCGACTGCGGCTTCGAGTTCGCCAACCTCTTCGACACGATGATCAGCGCCCAGCTCCTCGGCTACCCCTCCATCGGTCTCTCGGCCCTGGCCGAACGCCATTTCAACGTGACGCTCCCCAAGGACGAGCAGCGCTCGGACTGGTCCGTCCGGCCGCTCAGCCAGAACCAGCTCGACTACGCGGCCGCCGACGTCCGCTTCCTGATCCGCCTGGCCGACAAGCTCGACAAGGCGTTGCGCAAGGCCCGTCGCCTCGAATGGGCCTACGAGGAGTTCGCGTCGCTCACCCGGCGCGCCTGGCCCGACCGCGAGTTCGACAAGCTCGGCTATCTGAAGATCAAGGGCGCACGGAAGCTGGCCGCCGCGCCGCTCGGCGTGCTGCGCGAGCTCTACCTGATGCGCGACAAGCGGGCCCGGGAGATCGACCGACCGCCCTTCAAGGTGCTCGGCAACCGGACCCTGCTCGAGATCGCCGCCGAGCCGCCGGAGTCCGCGGAGCAGCTCCGCAAGGTGAAGGGCGTCACCGACCTGATCATGCGGCGCATGGGGCGCGACCTGATGGCGGCGGTGGAGCGCGGCCGCAAACGGGGCCACGGACCGATCCCGAAGGCCGAGGGCACCGGACGCCGCCGCATGGACCGACGCACCGAGCGGCGCCTCGCCGCGCTCAAGCGCTGGCGGAGCCGGCGAGCGGCCGACCTGGACATGGACCCGGGCGTGCTGTGCCCGAATGCGGCGCTCGAGGCCGTCGCCTGGCGCGACCCGACCAGCGTGGAGGAGATCC
The DNA here is from genome assembly GCA_964442285.1 of uncultured Spirochaetales bacterium. GTDB lineage: Bacteria > Myxococcota_A > UBA9160 > UBA9160 > JAFDET01 > CAYTZH01. Next base: position 21,653 of record CAYTZH010000032.1, read on the forward strand.
AGACCCTGCCGGAGCTCAAGAGCTGGCTGCGGCGGGAGTTCGGTGCGGAGCTGGTGGAGGCCGTGGCGGGCGTGGTCGACGCTCCGGAGGACCCGCCGCGGGCTCGGGGCCCGGGCCGGGCCGCCTCGCGCGATCCCAGCCGGTGAGGGTGAGCCGGACGCCGGCGAGGGTGAGCCGGACGCTTCGCGACCCACAAAAAGAGATCCCCCGGCCGGATGCGCTCGGCCGGGGGATCAAAATCGGTCTGGTGTCTCGGAGACTCCAGGAAGGCGGGGTGCCATTGGGGGAAAGCGCCTTGCTGGTTTTCTGAGCCCGAAGCCCCCGAGACTCGGAGTTGGCCGGACGCGCGCGCCCACGTTCGTTCGGCCTACTCTTTCCAGACCGTACCTGGGTCTCAGCAGTAGCACATGGCGTGCCAAGCGGATCCGGACTACGCAACTCCCCGGGAATCCGCGGGTTTCCGTCCATCGGGGCGGCCGGCAGAAGGACGGGCTGCTGCACCCAGTGGCGGCGGAGCCCTGCACGAATCGGCAACAATCAGCGCAAGCCATCCATCGGATTGATGATTCTTCAGGTGCATCGAGTTACGGCAGTGCATCCCCGGGTTGCAGCCCTGGCACTGACTGTGGCGCTGGCCGGGAACGGATGCCTCTACTTCACCGACTGGGCCCCGGGGCCGGGGATCGAGCTTCGAACCGCGCCCTCACCCAGCGACCGCGAGCGCTACTGCGCCTGGTACGGGGACGCCCATGACGGCGTGCTCTACTTCGGCGAGGCTGCGTTTTGGTCGGCCTACGCGGCCCATGGCGAGGATCCCACGGGCGACCTCCGCGAGCCCGGACCCCAGCGGATCGGCCGTTTCGACCTCGTGCGCCGGGAGCTGCTGGCCCCCCTGGACGTCACCCCCGGGAGCGGGGCGCGCTCCGGGGTCTGGGACGTGCTCGCCACCTCCGACGGCCGGATCTGGTTCACCACCTTCTTCGAGCACGCCGGCTGGATCGACAGCGCCGGCGAGGTCCGACGCCTGCGGGCCCTGGGGACCGGCCTGAACGAGCTCGCCCCGGGCCCGGAGGGCGGCCTGCTGGTCTCCCGCTACGCGGGGGAGGACGGCGCCGACGGCAGCGTCCTGTGGCTCGACGCCGACGGCGGCCTCCGGGCCGAGCTCCCCCTCAGCCCCCTGCCCGGCTATCGGGTGGCCGCCAAGAGCGTGGCCTGGGATCCGGCCCGCCGCGAGATCTGGGTGAACACCGATCTCCTGCCGCGGACGGAGGACACGCCCGCCGGCCACGACGTCCGCGTGCTCGACACCGAGGGGCGCGAGCTCGCCCGCAGCGCCGAGCCCGAGGTGCAGTTCATGGCCTTCGCCGAGAACGGCACCGGCTTCGCCGCCGACGTCGACGCCGCCGGCCTCTGGCTGCGGGTGATGCCGCCCGGCGCCGCCGGGCCGCCCCTGGACCGCGGCGAACGCATCCGGGTGGATCCGGACTTCGCCCGGGCCCTGGACTTCGTCCAGGACATCCAGATCGGCGCGGACGGGCGCGCCCTGGCCACGACCTGGAGCGGCGCGGTGCACGTGGTGGACCCGAGCGGGCCGCTGATCCGCACGCTCCGGCTGCCGCGGCTCGGCTCGGAGGGGATCTTCTACACCGCCGTGCCGGCCGGGCCCAGCCTCTGCGCCACGCTCTGCGACCGGATCCAGGTGGTCTGTCGGGGAGCCGGGGAGCGCTGATCGTGTAGACTCCGTCCGCCGTGTTCGCCGAGCGCCGCCGCCGTTTCCTCGAGCAGCTGGGATCCGGCTCCGTCGCCCTCCTCCTGGGCGCGCGGCCGGTGACCCGCTCGGCCGACACCACCTTCCCCTTCCGCCAGGACAGCGACTTCCACTACCTGACGGGCTTCGACCACCCGAACGCGGCGGCGGTCTTCCGGACCGACGGCGGGCCGGCCTACACGCTCTACGTGGAGCCGAGCGCGCCGGAGGCGGAGATCTGGACGGGCTATCGGCCCGGCGTCGAGGGCGCCGTACGCGACCACGGCGCCGACGCGGCCCACCCGATCGGGAGCCTGCAGGAGCACCTGCCTGGCCTGCTGGCCGGGATCGAACGGGTCCACCACGTCCTCGGGCGCGACACCGACGTGGATCGGAGCCTGGTGGAGCAGGTGGAGCGGATGCGGCTGCGCTCCCGGGCCGGCCAGGTCCCGCCCGACCTCATCGCCGATCCCCGGTCGATCCTCCACGAGATGCGCCTGGTGAAGGACGACCAGGAGCTCGAGATCATGCGCCGGGCGGCGGCCATCAGCGCCGAGGCCCATCGCGATGCGGCCCGGCTGGCCCAGGGCGGGCGCTACGAGTACGAGCTGGAGGCCGCCCTCGACTACGCCTTCCGGCGCAACGGCGCCGCCGGCCCCGCCTACGAGAGCATCGTCGGCTCGGGCGCGAACGCGACGGTGCTCCACTACGTGGCCAACGACCAGAAGCTCGAGGACGGGCAGCTCGTGCTCATCGACGCCGGCTGCGAGCTGCGGGGCTACGCATCCGACGTGACCCGCACCTACCCGGTGGGCGGCCGCTTCGAGGGTCCCGCCCGCGCGCTCTACGAGGCCGTGCTGGACGCCCAGCGGGTCGCCGTCGAGGCCACGCGGCCCGGCGGAACCCTCCCCGACGTGCACCGGGCCGCCGTCCGCCGCCTCACCGAGCACCTGGTGGATCTGGGCCTGCTCGAGGGATCCGTGGACACGGCGATCGAGACCGAGTCCTACAAGGCGTTCTACATGCACAACACCAGCCACTGGCTCGGGCTCGACGTACACGACGTGGGCCGGTACACCGTCGACGGTGACCCCCGCAGGCTCGAGCCGGGGATGGTCTTCACCGTCGAGCCCGGGCTCTACGTGGCCGAGCACGAGGAGCGCGTCGAGCCGCGGTTCCGCGGCCTCGGGGTGCGCATCGAAGACGACGTGCAGGTCACGGCCGGGGGCTTCGAGGTATTGACGGCGTCGATCCCGAAGGATCCCGGCGCCGTCGAGGCGTGGGTCGAGGAAGGAAGAAGGGCGCAGGCGTGACGGCACCGGACATCGAATCCCTGCTTCGGGAGAAGCGCACCTTCAAGCCCGACCCGGCCTTCGCCAGGCGGGCCAACTGGAATCGCAAGATGGTGGCCGAGTACCGCAAGCTCGGCGCCAGCAATCCCCAGCGCTTCTGGGCGAAGATGGCCAGGGAGCGCCTGGACTGGTTCGCCCCCTGGAGCAAGGTGCTCGACTGGAAGCCGCCCTACGCGAAGTGGTTCGTCGGCGGCAAGCTCAACGTCTCCTACAACTGCGTGGACCGCCACCTCGCGGGCGAGAACGCCTGGCGCCGCAACAAGGCGGCCATCCTCTGGGAGGGTGAGCCCGGCGACCAGCGCGTCCTCACCTACGCACAGCTCCACCGCGAGGTCTGCAGGTTCGCCAACGTCCTGAAGGGCCTCGGGGTGAAGAAGGGCGACCGGGTCGCCCTCTACATGCCCATGGTGCCGGAGCTGGCGGTGGCCATGCTCGCGTGCACGCGGATCGGCGCGCCCCACAGCATCGTCTTCGGCGGCTTCTCGGCCGAGTCCCTGCGCGACCGCATCAACGACGCCGGCGCCGTGGTGGTGGTGACCGCGGACGGCGGCTGGCGCCGCGGCGCGCCGTTGCCGCTCAAGCCGGCGGTGGACGCCGCGCTCGAGGGCGCGCCGTGCGTCGAGAACGTGGTGGTGGTGAAGCGCTGCGGGAACGACGTGGCCTGGCAGGAGGGACGCGACCACTGGTGGCACGAGCTCATGCAGGACGCCAGCGCGGACTGCCCGCCCGCGAAGCTCGACGCCGAGCATCCGCTCTTCATCCTCTACACCAGCGGCACCACCGGCAAGCCCAAGGGCATCCTCCACACCACCGGCGGCTACCTGACCCACGCCGCCACCACCGCCTACGCCATCTTCGACCTGAAGGACGAGGACGTCTACTGGTGCACGGCCGACATCGGCTGGATCACGGGACACTCCTACGTGATCTACGGCATCCTGGCCAACGGCGCGACCACGCTCATGTACGAGGGCGCGCCCACGCACCCGGGCCCCGACCGCTTCTGGGACATCATCGAGCGCCACCGCGTCTCGATCTTCTACACAGCACCGACGGCGATCCGCACCTTCATCCGCCTCGGCGACGAGCACCCGAAGCGCCACGACCTCTCGTCGCTGCGCCTGCTCGGCACCGTGGGGGAGCCGATCAATCCCGAGGCGTGGATGTGGTACCACCGGGTGATCGGCGGCAAGCACTGCCCCATCGTCGACACCTGGTGGCAGACCGAGACGGGCGGCATCACGATCTCGCCCCTTCCCGGCGAGACCGAGACGATCCCCGGCTCCGCGACGCGGCCCTTCCCGGGACTCCAGCCCGAGGTGCTCCACACCGACGGCACCCCCGTGAAGGCGCCCGACGGCGGGCTGCTGGCAATCCAGAAGCCCTGGCCCGGGATGCTGCGCGGCATCTGGGGCGACAAGAAGCGCTTCCGCGACACCTACTGGAGCCAGTGGAAGGACACCTACTTCGCCGGCGACGGCGCCCACCGCGACACCCGCGGCTACTTCTGGATCATGGGCCGCATCGACGACGTGATGAACGTCTCGGGCCACCGCATCGGCACCATGGAGGTGGAGAGCGCCATCGTGGCCCACACCCAGGTGGCCGAGGCCGCCGTGGTGGGGCGCCCGGACGAGGTGACCGGCACCGCCATCGTGGCCTTCGTGACACCCCTCGGCACCGCCGAGGTGAGCGACGCGCTGCGCGACGAGCTGCGGCGACACGTGGCCCGCGAGATCGGCGCCTTCGCCAAGCCCGCCGACATCCGCTTCACCGACGCGCTGCCGAAGACGCGCTCGGGCAAGATCATGCGCCGCCTCCTGCGCGACATCGCGTCGGGCCGGGAGACGGCGGGCGACACCTCGACCCTCGAGGACTACAGCGTCCTCGCGAGGCTACGGGAGTCGGAGGAAGGCTAGGGGCCACCCCGCCAGCCGCCGCTCCCGAACCAGACACGACGTACCCCACCCCCGGTAGCCGGGGGCGGGGCGTCGTGCATTTGCGTTCGGCGGGCCGACGCCGGTCGACGCGGGGGGAGCGGGCGTGTCGCAGCGGATCCGGGCAGTCGGCATCGACTTCGGGACCACCAACAGCACCCTGGCGGTGGTGAGAGAGGAGAACGAGGCGCCGGAGCTGGCGCGCTTCGAGCGCGGCGAGCGCCGCTTCGAAGCCCTGCGCTCCGTGCTCTTCTTCCACCCCGACCGCCGGGACACGCGGGGGAAGCTCCTCGTGGAGGCCGGACCGGCCGCCATCGACGCCTACCTGGAGAGCGGCGGCGACGGCCGCCTCGTCCAGTCCACCAAGTCCTTCGTGGCCAGCCGGCTCTTCCTCTCCACCAACGTCTACGGGACGGTGCTCTCGATCGAGACCCTGGTCGCCTACATCCTGCAGGAGCTGCGGCGTGTGGGCGAGGCGCGCTTCGGCCCGCTGGGTCGCCGCGCGGTGGTGGGGCGTCCCGTGCGCTTCGCCAACGCCAAGGGTCCCGCCGACGAGGACCTGGCCCTGCGCCGGCTGCGCAGCGCCTTCGCCCAGGCGGGCTTCCACGAGATCGAGTTCGCCTACGAGCCGGTGGGCGCCGCGCTGCACTACGAGCAGGAGCTCGACCGGGACGCCCTGGTGCTCATCGCCGACTTCGGTGGCGGCACCAGCGACTTCAGCCTGGTGCGGGTGGGTCCGGAGCGCCGGGGCGGCCCGCGCGCCGACGACATCCTCGGCAACGACGGCGTGGCCCTGGCGGGCGACGCTTTCGACGGCAAGCTGGTGCGCCACCTGCTCGCCTCGCGCCTGGGCCGCGGCGCCTCGTTCAGGAGCGCCTTCGGCAACGTCCTGCCCGTCCCGACCTGGCTCTACGCCCACCTGGAGCGCTGGAACCACGTCTCCTTCCTGCGCCAGCGCAAGACCCTGGCCCTGCTCCACGACCTGTGTCGCGAGGCCCTGAGCCCCGAGCCCCTGGAGGCCCTCCGCTACCTGGTGGAGCACGACCTGGGCTTCCCGCTCCACCGGGCCGTGGAGGCGGCCAAGCTCGCCCTCTCGAGCGAGCCGGCGACGCGCTTCCGCTTCGACGCGCTGCCCGTGCCGATCGACGCGCCGGTGACGCGCGCCGAGTTCGAGGGCTGGATCGGCGAGGAGCTCGCGGCCATGGAGGCCTGCGTGGACCGCCTGCTGGCACGCTGCGACGTGGCGGCCGACACGGTGGACCGGGTCTTCCTCACCGGCGGGACCTCGCTCGTCCCCGCGGTGCGCCGCATCTTCGGGTCGCGCTTCGGCGAGGCCAAGCTCCACGCCGGCAACGAGTTCACGTCGGTCGCTCGTGGCCTCGCGCTGGCGGCGGTCGGGGACGACTGAGAGCGCGGAGTCCGGGGCGCGGGCGGGCGGGTGTCCCGGTCAGCCGTCTTCCGAGAGCTCATCGAGCCACCGTTCTACCTGTTCCGGGCAATCGAGTGACTCTGGAAGAGGCGAGCCGATGGGTGCGGCCTTCAGGAAGAACATCGGTGCGGGCCGGGGTACGTTGGACCAGACGGAACCTTCGTCAAGCCTGAACTCGTGCCGAGGTGGGGACCGGAAGGAGTAGGCGAGCAGGCCGACGGCCCCAACCGCGAACGCCCAGGCAACGACCCTGCGGAGACGTGGCTGCAGCGTCCGAGTCTAGCGGGCAGGGGTTTCGTGGACCGACCGGAGTCGGGGCCGGGGGTGGGTCCCGGGATGCGCAGGGGAGCCCTGGCAGGGCCTGCGGGATGCGAGAGCGTCTCGACACCCGAGGCCTGGCGATGCGGATCCGAAGAGGCAACCGGATCCAGGGGGTGCCAGCGCCGAGCGCGAGGCGCCCCGGAGCAGCCCGGGACCCACACCCGGCCCTGGCTCGGGAGCGCGCCCCCGAAGAGAACCCCTACTCGACGCCGTCGGGGTTGCTCCCGCGCCGCCCCTGGAACCAGCTCCCGTCGCCGTCCCGGGTGAGCGTCACCAGTCCGCCGAGCTCGGGGGCGTCTCCCAGGTCCTCGCCGGTCAGCTTGTGGGCGATGGAGCGGATCACACCGCGGTGCGTCACGACGAGCGCCGAACGGACGCCGTCGGCCATCAGACGCGCGAGCCCGCGGCCCACACGCTCCCGGAAGCTCGCGCGGGACTCGCCGCTCGGGTACTCGAAGCTCTCGGCCCCGTTCTGCCAGTCCTGATAGAGGATCGGATCGGCGCGCTCGATCTCCTCCTTGGTGAGGCCCTCCCAGCGACCGAAGTGGACCTCCCGGAAGTCGGGATCGAGCCGGATCGGCTGACCCCTGGCCGCGATCCAGGCGGACTGCCAGGCCCGGCGGAGGGGGCTGGCGACGATCACACCGAACTGCTCCGCCCCCAGGCGGCCGGCCACCTTCCGCATCTGCTCGCGTCCGGTCGGATCCAGGCCCACGTCCGTGCTGCCGTGGAAGCGGATGCTCGACTGGCCCTCGGTCTCTCCGTGGCGGACCATGACGATCCGGCGCAGGGACGACATGCGCTCCTCCTTGCCCGTTCTCGAGGCGCGCGGAGGATCGGGGACGAAGCCTCTCCCGTCAATTCCTGGGCCTCGGGCTCCGCTGCTAGACTGCGCACCTTGGGGGGGGGAATCGATGACGCGCACCGCGTGGTCGCTGCTGGTGATCTTCGCGCTGGCCGGGCTGGCCGCCGGGGCCGTTCTCCTGCGCGGGGAAGGCCGGGCGCCGGAGATCGAGGCGCCCCGGGAGCTGGCCCTGGGTCGCGGCTCCCACGCGATCGAGCTGGCGCTGCAGGACGCCGGGTCCGGGCTCCGCCGGGTGGAGGTCACCCTCGCCCACGCCGATGGCCAGGCCGAGCTGCTCGCCCGGGACTTCCCGGGCAGCCTGCTGCTGGGGGGCGGCCCGGCCTTCGAGCGGGTCACCGTGACGGTGGACCCGGAGGCGCTGGGTCTCCGCGACGGCGACGCCTTCCTGCGCATCGCGGTCCGCGACTGGTCCTGGCGGGGCGCCCTCGCCGGCAATCGGGCCGAGGCGGAGCGATCGATCACGGTGGACCTCTCCCCGCCGCGCATCTCCGTCGAGACCGGCCTCACCTACGTCCGGCGCGGCGGCTCGGGGGTCGTCCTCTACCGGGTGGACGAGGCCACCGGCCGCGACGGCGTCCAGGTGGGCGACGCCTTCTTCCGCGGTGTCTCCTGGCCCGGTCCGCGGAGCGACTGCCGTCCGCTCCGGGGGCCGGCGGGCGGCTCCGAGTGCCGCGCCGCGATCTTCGCCGTGCCGATCGACGCGCCGCCCGCCCCGCCCATCCGCGTCGTGGCCGAGGACCGCTCCGGCAATCGCCAGGAGGCGCGCTGGGCCACCCGGCTCCAGGAGCGGAGGCAGGCCGAGACCGACATCCGCCTCTCCCGCGGCTTTCTCGAGGGCAAGATCGCCTACCTGGCCCGGGCCTGGAACCTCGACGACGGGGACCTGGAGGCGGCCTTCGTCCAGATCAACGAGGCCCGGCGCGGCGAGGACGAGCGCCGCATCCGCGAGCTGATCCGCGCCAGCGCCCGCGAGCCCCTGTGGCAGGGCGCCTTCGAGCAGATGGCCAACTCCCGGGTCACGAGCCTCTTCGCCGAGAAGCGCCGCTACGTCCTCGACGGCCGGGCCGTCTCCCGCGCCACCCACTACGGCTACGACCTGGCCTCCACCGCTCAGGCGCCCGTCACTGCCTCGAACGCGGGACGGGTGCTCTTCGCGGGAGAGCTCGGCATCTACGGCGACACCGTCCTGCTCGACCACGGCATGGGCGTCGTGACCCTCTACGGTCATCTCTCGCGCATCGAGGTCGAGCGGGGCGACGAGGTGGGCAAGGGCACCGTCCTGGGTCGCTCCGGAGCCACCGGCCTGGCCGGCGGCGACCACCTGCACTTCGCGGTGCTGGTCGGCGACACCTACGTGGACCCGCTCGAGTGGTGGGACCCGAAGTTCGTCTCCGAGCGGGTGACGGCCCGTCTGCGCGGCGCCGCGCGCCCCGGCTCCGCGGACGCCGAGCCCGGGCCTTCGTTCGGGGCGGAGGTGACGCCGTCGCCGTGAGCGTCCCCCTGCGGGCCGAGCTTCCGGGCCGGCTCGTGCGCCGCTACAAGCGCTTCCTCGCCGACGTCGACACCGAGGACGGACGGCGCCTCACGGTGCACTGCCCGAACCCGGGTGCCATGACGGGCTGCGACACACCCGGGGCGGAGGTGCGCCTCTCGGCCTCCGACGATCCGCGCCGCAAGCTGCGCCACACCCTCGAGATGATCCGCGTGGGTCGCACCTGGGTGGGCCTCCACACCGCGCGCGCCAACGCCCTGGTGGCCGCCGGCCTCGCGGCCGGCGCCCTGGAGGCCTTCCGCGGCCTTCCCGAGGTGCGTCGCGAGGTGGGGGCCGGCCCGGGCTCGCGGCTGGACTTCCGGCTCGCCGGCGGACGCCGCAAGCCGGTCTGGCTCGAGGTGAAGAGCGTGACCCTGGCGGAGGGCCGCACGGCGCGCTTTCCCGATGCCGTCACGGCGCGCGGCCGGCGCCACATGGAGACCCTGGCCCGCCTGCGCGCCGAAGGGGCCCGGGCCGCCGTGCTCTTCGTCGTGCAGCGGGGCGACTGCGACCACGTGGAGCCGGCGGACGACGTCGACCCCGCTTACGGCGAGGCCCTGCGCCGCGCCGCCCGCGCCGGGGTCGAGGTCCACGCCGTCCGCGCCCGGGTGTCGCCCCGGGCCCTGCGCCTGGACGGACCGATCCCGGTGTGGCTGTGAGCGACGTCGCGCCGCTCCGCCGGGCCCTGCTCGCCTGGTACGACCGGGCCCGGCGCGACCTCCCCTGGCGCCGAACGCAAGACCCCTACGCCATCTGGATCTCCGAGGCGATGCTGCAGCAGACCCGGGTCGAGACGGTGATCCCCTACTGGGAGCGCTTTCTCGCGCGCTTCCCGGACGTGGGCAGCCTGGCCGGCGCCGACCTCGACGACGTGCTCGGCGTCTGGCAGGGCCTCGGCTACTACTCCCGCGCCCGCAATCTGCACCGCGCCGCCGGGGTCGTCATGGAGGAGCACGGCGGGCGGCTCCCCGACGACGCCGAGGGACTGCGCTCGCTCCCCGGCGTCGGCCGCTACACCGCCGGCGCCGTGGCCTCGATCGCCTTCGATCGCCCCGAGCCGGTCCTCGACGGCAACGTGGCCCGCGTGCTGGCGCGCCTCCTCGAGATCCGGGAGGACGTGAAGCGCACCGCGGTGGCGACCCGCCTGTGGGAGATGGCCGCGCACCTGGTCGACGGTCCCCGGCCGGGAGACCTGAACCAGGCGCTCATGGAGCTCGGCGCCACCCTCTGCACGCCGCGCAGCCCGCGCTGCGGCGCCTGCCCCGTGTCGGCGCGCTGCGCCGCGCGCGCGAGCGGCGACCCGGAGGCGATCCCCGCCAGGTCGCCGAAGCGGCCCGTGCCCCGGATCCACGCCGCCTGCGCTCTGGTCGCGCGCCGGGGGCGGCTGCTGGCCGTGAGGCGCCCGCCCGAAGGGCTGATGGGCGGGCTCTGGGAGCTGCCCGGCGGCGACCTCGAGGCCGCGGAGACCCGCCGGCCGGCCCGCGCGCTCTCGCGGCTGCTCGGGGAACGGGTCGGACTGCGGGTCGCCGGTCTGCGCAAGCGGGGACAGGTGGAGCACGTCTTCACCCACCGTCGCCTGCTCCTTCACGTCTACCGCGCCGCCGAGGTGGAGGGTCGGGTGCGCCTGCGCGGCCCCGACGCCCACCGCTGGGTGTCTCGTGAGGGACTCGCGCAGCTCCCCCAGTCCGTGCTCATGCGCAAGGCCCTCGAGGTGGCGCTCTAGCCGGGCGACTCCGAGGCGGGCTCGGCGGAGACCAGCTCCTCCACGCGGTAGCCGACCCGCCGCTGCCGCCCCCGCTGGGCCCTCAGCCACCCGCCCCTCGCCCGGTCCGACATGGCACTCTCCGCAGATGCCCGGACGCGACGACGAGGACCGCGACGCCTTCGCCGAGGCCATGCGCGGCGTAAAGCCCCTCCCGGACGGACCGCACCGCGCGCCGGATGCGCGCGGCCCGCGCCCCAGGGCGCCCGATCCGGAGGCGCGCGGACCGCGCCACGCGCTCCAAGTGCTGGCGTCGGGCGAGCGGCTGGAGGGCCTCGCCCGCGGCGTCGACCGGGCCCATCTGCGGCGACTCGCCGCGGGCGAGCCGCGGCCCGGGCGGCGGGTCGACCTCCACGGCCTCGAGGCAACCGGGGCGCGTCTCGCCCTGCGCGCCGCCCTGGCCGGCGCCTGGTCCGACGCGGAGCGCTGCGTGCTGGTGGTCCATGGTCGGGGCCGCCACTCGGAGGCGGAGCCCATCCTCAAGGCCAGCCTGGCCGACTGGCTGGCCGAGCCGCCCTGGGTCGACCGGGTGATGGCCTGGCACTCGGCGCAGCCCCGGGACGGCGGCCCCGGCGCCACCTACGTGCTGCTGCGGCGGAACCGATCCTGACGGGCGCCTGGGCTATCGTCGCGAGCCATGGGCAGCACGTTCGGCCACAGCTTCCGACTCACCACCTTCGGCGAGTCCCACGGCGGCGCGGTCGGCGTGATCGTGGACGGCTGCCCGCCCCGGCTCCCGCTCGCGCTCGAGGAGATCCAGCGCGACCTCGACCGGCGCCGGCCCGGCCAGAGCCGCCTCACGACGCCGCGCCAGGAGGCGGACCGGGCCGAGCTCCTCTCGGGCGTCTTCGAGGGCGTGACCCTGGGGACGCCGATCGGCATCGCGGTGCGCAACAAGGACGCCCGTCCCAGCGCCTACGAGCCCATGAAGAACGTCTACCGGCCGTCCCACGCCGACTTCACCTACGACGCCAAGTACGGCGTGCGCAACTGGCAGGGCGGGGGGCGCGCCAGCGCCCGGGAGACCATCGGCCGCGTCGCCGCCGGCGCCGTGGCGCGCAAGCTGCTCGCCCACGCGGCGGGGGTAGAGGTGCTGGCCTGGGTGAGCCGGATCCACGGGCTCGAGGCCAAGGTGGATCCGGCCGCGGTCGGCCTGGAGGCCGTCGAGGCGAATCCCGTGCGCTGCCCGGATCCCGAGGCCGCCGAGCAGATGAGCCGCGCCGTCGACGAGGCTCGCGAGCGGGGCGACTCCCTGGGCGGGGTGGTGGAGTGCGTGGCCCGGGGCGTGCCCGCGGGCCTGGGCGAGCCGGTCTTCGACAAGCTCGAGGCGGACCTGGCCCGCGGCGTGATGTCGCTGCCGGCCTCGAAGGGCTTCGAGATCGGCAGCGGCTTCGCCGGCACGCGCATGACCGGAATCGAGCACAACGACCCCTTCGTGCCCGGCGAGGACGGTCGCCCCCGGACGACCGCCAACCGCTCCGGCGGCGTCCAGGGCGGGATCTCCAACGGGGAGCCGATCCTGATCCGTGTCGGCTTCAAGCCCACGGCCACGATCCGCCAGGCCCAGCAGACCGTGGACAGCGAGGGCCGGGCCGTGACCCTCGAGGCCCAGGGCCGCCACGACCCCTGCGTGCTGCCCCGGGCGGTCCCCATGGTGGAGGCCATGGTCTGCCTTGTGCTGGCGGACCACTTCCTGCGCCAGCGCGCCGTCGACGTCCTCTAGCCAGCGCGGCTACAGGATCGCGAAGCCCGCCACGGCGGCGAGCGCGGCTACAGGATCGCGAAGCCCGCCACGGCGGCGAGCGCCGCCAGCAGGAAGGCCGCCAGGCCCAGCCAGCCGTGGGCGTCGAGGGCGCGGCTGCGGTGGCGCTCGATCCGACGGCCGAGCCCGGCGGTCGCCAGGAAGAGCGCGAGCGCCGCGGTGCCGAACAGCGCGTGGGCCGTGCCGAAGGCCGGCTCTCCCCGGAGCCACACCATCGAGAGGGGACCGCCGGCGAAGCCGACGGCGACGAGCGCCACCGCGGGCTTCGCCATGCGCAGGTGGCCTCGGCGCAGGTCCGGGGGTCGCCGCTCCCGGCGCCGGCGGCTGGCGCGCAGGCGCAGACCGCGGCGCAGGGCCAGGCCCGCCAGACCCAGGCCCACGAGCATCCAGGCCGGATGGACGTAGATCAGCCAGCGGGGCAGCTCGGCCGGCGCGTCCAGCTACTCCACCTTGTGGATGGCATCCGGCTCGAGCCGGGCGAGGAGCGCGTCGAGGGCGTCCTGCAGGTAGCCCGCATCCCGGGACTCGAGGGTGAGGAGGACGTGGAAGGCCTCCTCCCCGATACGCGGGTACGAGCCGAGCATGAGCTCGGGGTACTCGGCGAGCAGCGCGTTCAGCCGCTCCGCGATCTCGCTCTCGCGGCGCTTCACGTAGACCCGCTTCAAGAGGATCGGCACGCCGCGGAAGCGGCCCCGGATCGACTCGAACTTCTTGCGCAGCAGCTCGGGAATGCCCGGGAAGACGTGCACGTTCTCGATGATCACCACCGGGAACCAGAGGTCGCCCACGTCCACCAGCGCCGCGCCCTTCGGGACCCGGGCCATCTTCAACTGACTGTCGTTCAGGCTGCCGTCGATGGCCCGGCGCAGGCGGCCGACGATGGTCGGGCTCTCCTCGATGGGCAGGGAGAACGCCTGGGCCACGCCCTCCATGGTGAGGTCGTCGTGGGTGGGGCCGATGCCGCCCGAGGTGAACACGAACTCGTAGCGCGCGCTGAGCGAACGCACCTCGTGGGCGATCACGTCGACCACGTCGGGGATCACCACCACGCGGCCGACCTCGACACCGAGCGCACGCAGCTCCCGACACAGGTAGGGCGAGTTGGTGTCCACCACCTTGCCAGAGAGGATCTCGTTGCCGATGACCAGGATGCCGGCGTCGGGCATGGGCGGAGGGTACCTGAGGGCGCGAAACCGGGCGAATGGCTACGCTGCTCGAGTGGCCGTGTGCATCCGCTTCGAACCCGCCGGGCTCCGGGCTCGCGTTCCGACGGGGACGAGTCTGCTCGAGGCCGTTCGGGGCGCCGGCCTGCCCCTGGCGAGCGCCTGCGCCGGGGCCTCGCTCTGCGGTCGCTGCGCGGTCCGCATCCTCCACGGCGGCGACGCAGTGGCGCCCGAGGACGAGGCGGAGCGCCTCGCCAAGGGACGCAACCGGATCGATTCCGAGCTGCGGCTCGCTTGTCGCGTGGAGGCGACGGAGGATCTCTCCATCACCACCAGCTACTGGTAGGGGAAGCCATGGTCGACGGCATGCGCATCGGAATCGGGCCCACGGGCAGCTCCGTGGAGGAGGTGGTGGCGAGCCTGGTGCGCGCCGACGAGGCCGGCTTCGCATCGTGCTGGCTGGCAAATATCTTCGGCGTGGATGCGCTGTCGGCGCTGGCCCTGGCCGGCGAGAGGACGCGGCGCATCGAGCTCGGCACGGCCGTGGTCCCCACACACTCGCGCCACCCTTTCTACATGGCCCAGCAAGGCCTCACCACCCAGGCTGCCACCGGCGGCCGGCTGGCGCTCGGCCTCGGACCGAGCCACAAGGTGGTGATCGAGAACATGCTGGGCCTCTCCTACGCCAAGCCCGCACGACACGTTCGCGAGTACGTCGAGGTGGTGCGGTCCCTGGTCCATACCGGAAAGGTTGCCTTCGAGGGCGAGATGTACCGGGTGAACGCCTCGCTCCAGGTGCCCGACGCCTCGCCGTTCCCGATCCTGATCGGAGGGCTCGGGAAGCTCATGCGGCGCATCGCCGGCGAGCTGGCCGACGGGACCATCACCTGGATGGTGGGCGAGCGGACCCTGGCAGAGCACGTGGTGCCCGACGTCGCGGCGGCGGCGCGCGACGCGGGCCGGCCGGCGCCGCGGGTGGTGGGCTCCCTGCCCATCTGCCTGGCCAGCGAACCCGCCGCCGCCCGGGACGCCATCTCCAAGGCGCTGGTGATGTACGGCCAGCTGCCCTCCTACCGCGCCATGCTCGAGCTGGAGGGCGCCGCCCGGCCCGGCGACGTGGCGCTCGTCGGCAGCGCAGCGGAGATCGAGGCCGGCTTGAAGCGGATCGCGGCCGCCGGGGTGACCGACCTGCTCGCCAGCATCGTGCCGGTGGGGCCGGACCCGAAGGCGGCGGCCGAGGAGACCTACGCGCTCCTGGCCGAGCTGGCGCGGCGGGGATGAGCGACGTGCCCAGGGACCGCTCCGGCGGCGGGCCGGAGGATCGCTTCGCCACCCGCGCCATCCACGCGGGCCAGGGGGCCGACCCGGCCACCGGCGCCACCGTCGTGCCGGTCTACCAGACCGTGACCTACACCCAGGAGGGACTGGGCCGCCACCGCGGCTACGAGTACTCCCGGACCGACAACCCCACCCGCCACGCCCTCGAGGAGGCGCTGGCCTCGCTCGAGGGCGGGCGCCACGGCCTGGCGTATGCCTCGGGCATGGCGGCCATCGCGGGCACCATGCAGCTGCTGCGCGCCGGCGACCACGTGGTAGTGGCCGACGACCTCTACGGCGGCGCCTACCGGCTCTTCACCCGGGTGCTGCCCGACTGGGGCGCCCGCTTCTCCTTCGTCGACGCCACCCGGCCGGAGGAGGTCGCCAAGGCCCTCGAGCCCGACACGCGCATGGTCTGGATCGAGACGCCCACCAATCCGATGCTCCGCCTGGTGGACGTGGCGGCCTGCGCCGAGATCGCGCGGGGCCACGGCGCGCTGCTGGTGGTGGACAACACCTTCGCGACGCCCTTCCTGCAGAACCCGCTCGCCCTGGGCGCCCACCTGTCGGTGCACTCCACGACCAAGTACATCGGGGGTCACTCGGACGTGCTCGGGGGCGCGGTGGTGGTCGACGACGACGCCCTCGCGGAGAAGCTCCGCTTCACCCGCAATGCCACCGGAGGAATCCCCGGGCCCTGGGACGCCTGGCTCACCCTGCGCGGCCTCAAGACCCTGGCGCTGCGCATGCGCCAGCACCAGGAGAACGCCGCCCGGGTGGCGGCGTTCCTGCGCGAGCGCCCGCAGGTCTCGGCGGTGCACTACCCGGGACTGTCCGACCATCCCGGTCACGCCCTGGCCGCCCGCCAGATGCGCGGCTTCGGCGGCATGCTCTCCCTGGACCTCGTCGCCGGCGAAGCGGGGGCGCGCGTGCTCTGCGAGGCCACCCGTCTCTTCTCCCTGGGCGAGAGCCTGGGCGGCGTCGAATCGCTCGTCGGCTACCCCTGGACCATGAGCCACGCGGCGTTCCCACCCGAGGAGAAGCGGCGCAAGGGCATCACCGAGGGCACGGTGCGGCTCTCGGTGGGCATCGAGGACGCCGAGGACCTCTGCGCCGACCTGGCCCAGGCCCTGGACCGGATCGGGTGAAGTACGCCCTCGTGCTGGTCGACCACGGCTCCCGCCGGCTGGAGGCCAACGGGGTGGTGGAGCAGATCGCGACCCTGGTCCGGGCCGCGCGACCGGAGATCCTGGTGCACGCCGCCCACATGGAGCTGGCGGAGCCGTCCCTCCCCGACGCCATCGCCGCCTGCGTGGCCGAGGGCGCCGAGGAGGTGGTCGTCCAGCCCTATTTCCTCGCGCCGGGCCGACACAGCAGCGAGGACATCCCCCGCCTGACCCGCGAGGCGGCCGCGCGGCACCCGGCGGTGCGGTTCCGGGTCGCGGACCCGCTCGGGGTCCACGCCAAGCTCGCCGAGGTGGTGCTGGAGCGGGCCGACCTTCCCTAGCCCGGGCGTCCCCCACCCGCCGGCGGGCTAGCCGCCGTAGAGGTACAGGACGTAGGAGTTCAGGAGATAGATGGTGGCGAGGATCAGGCTGGCCCAGGTGGCCATGCCCAGGAAGCCGCCCCGCGGCCGGTAGAGCAGACCGGCGATCGCCACGCCGGTCATCATCATGGCCGAGAAGGCGGACATCACGTGGACCTGGGACACGTGGGAGAGGATGGGCCCTTTCACGAAGAAGAGATCGTCCACCGCCACCACCATGATGTTGAAGAGATTGCTGCCGAAGAGGTTGGCCACCGCCATGTCCACGGCGCCGATCCGCAGGGCGGCGACCGTGACCACCACCTCGGGGAGCGAGGTCACCGCCGCGACGAAGAGCGTCCCCACGAAAGTCCGGTGCCAGCCCATGACGTCGGCCAGGTCGCGGGCCACGAAGGGCAGGTAGAGGCTCACGGCGACCACCACCGAGGCCGCCACCAGGTAGCCGACGACGGCGCCCTGCAGGCTCTCGGCTCGCTCCTGCTCCACCTCTTCGCCGGCCCCGCGCTTGGCGACCTCGTGGCGGAAGACCACCCGGACGGCGTTCAGGTAGAGCAGGAGCAGGATCGGGGTGTAGATGCCCACGAAGGACAGGGCGGGCGCGGTGCCCCCGTCGGCCTGGGCGAGCACGAGGCTGAATCCGACGATGCCGATCAGGAGGATGCTCCAGCCCGCGGCCAGGCCGTGGTCGGGTCCCGCGATCTCGAAGACCGAGCGCCCCCGGGTCAGGTAATCGAGGATCACCAGGATGAGCATGTTGAAGACGCAGCTGCCGAGGACGGTGCCGACGGCGATGTCGGGATCGTCGGCCAGGGTCACGGCGCTCACGCCGGTGATGAGCTCCGGAAAGGAGGTCACGGTGGCGATCAGGATCACGCCGACCCAGGTGCCGCCCAGGCCGGTGCGGTCGGCAATCACGTCGCCGCAGCGGGAGAGGGTGGTCCCGGCCACACCGATCAGGACCAGCGCGGCCCCGAACTGGAGCCAGGCGGCGAGCAGCGGGCTCATGTCACCCGGAGGCGTCCGGGGAACCCGACCCCTGCTCCAGCGCGAAGTGGTAGAGCGCCGCCACGACCAGGGCGTGGTCGATCTCGCCCGCGCGCACCCGCCGCGGCACGTCGTCGAGGGAGACCAGCTCCACGGCGGTCTCCTCGAGACCGGGGTTGATCACGTCGCCGACGCGGCGGGCGCCGCGCGCCAGGTAGGTGTGGACGCGGTTGGCGAAGAGCGCGGGGTTGGGATTCAGGTCCCCCAGATGCTCCAGGGATGCGGCGGCAAAGCCGGTCTCCTCCCGGAGCTCCCGCGCCGCCGCCTCCGCCGGAGACTCGCCCGGATCGACGATGCCGCCCGGGATCTCCAGGGTGATCTCCCGGGAGCCGTGACGATACTGGCGCACCATCACGACCTCGCCCGCCTCGGTGACCGGAACCACGTTCACCCAGGCGTCGGCTTCGATGCGATAGTAGGGATGGATCCGGCCGGTCCCGGGGGCGCGAGACCGGATCCGGGAGACACGGAAGACGACACAATCCTGGATCGGCTCCGCGGCCACGTCGGTCCAGCGCCCGGGAATCGACATCGGGACGCAGCGTAGCACCTGCCGCGCTGGAGGCTGCCCGAGGCGACCGCTAGCATCGGGCGCGCCGCCGGAGGCGAGCCATCGCAGCCACAGTCTCGCGCCGCAGCCAGTCCCGCTTCGACAACCACCTCGTGATGGTGTCGGTCGCCGTCGGCTGCGGTCTGGCGGGCGCCTTCGCCGCGGTGGTCTTCCGCCTGATGATCCGCTTCTTCACGGGCCTCTTCTTCAGCGGCAGCGAGGGCGTGCTGGCGCTCGCGGAGGAGGGCTGGCTGGCGGAGGCCCAGGATCCCCTCGAGGTGGCGCGCGGCCTCCCCTGGTACCTCCGGATCGCCATCCCCGCCGCCGGCGGGGCGGTGGTCGGCCCCCTGATCTGGTACCTGGCCCGCGAGGCCAAGGGCCACGGCGTGCCGGAGGTGATGGAGGCCGTGGCCCTGCGCGGCGGGGTCATCCGGGGCCGGGTCGTCGCCGTGAAGTCCCTGGCCTCGGCCATCACCATCGGCTCCGGGGGCTCGGTCGGCCGCGAGGGCCCCATCGTGCAGATCGCGTCGGCCATCGGCTCCGCCATCGGCCAGGCCCTGAGGGCCCCGCCCCGCCACCTGCGCACCATCGTGGGCTGCGGGGCTGCGGCCGGTGTCTCGGCGACCTTCAACGCGCCCATCGCCGGGGCGCTGTTCGCGGTGGAGGTGATCGTCGGGGACTTCGCGGTCAGCCAGTTCAGCCCCGTGGTCATCTCCTCGGTGGTCGCGACCGTGGTGTCGCGGTACTTCCTCGGCGACCACCCCGCCTTCGTGGTCCCGGCCTACGAGCTGGTGGGCCCCTTCGAGCTGCTCCCGTACATGGCCGTGGGGGTCGCCGCGGGCCTGGTCGGGCTGGCCTTCATGGCGGTGCTCTACGCCACCGAGGACGGCTTCGAGCGACTCCCGATCCACGACGCGACCAAGGCCGCCCTCGGCGGCGCCCTGGTGGGCGTCATCGGGATCGCGTTCCCGAACGTCTTCGGCGTGGGCTACAGCAGCATCAACGGCGCGCTCACCGGCTCCCTGGGCCCGGCGCTGCTCGGGGCACTGCTGCTCGCCAAGATCGCCGCGACCTCGATCACCGTCGGCTCGGGCGGGTCCGGAGGCGTCTTCGCGCCCTCCCTCTTCCTGGGCGCCATGACCGGCGGCCTGCTCGGGACGTTCATCCACCAGTGGTTTCCCGAGGCCACCGCCAGCTCCGGCGCCTACGCCCTGGTGACCATGGGTGCCGTGGTGGCCGCGACGACCCACGCGCCGATCACCGCCATCATCATGATCTTCGAGATGACCCAGACCATCACGATCATCCCCCCCCTGATGGCGGCCTGCGTGGTCAGCACGCTGATGACCACGTTCCTGCGGCGCGAGTCGATCTACACCATGAAGCTCTTGCGCCGCGGTGTGGACGTGCGCCAGGAGCAGGATCCGAACATCCTGCGCAACCTCTTCGTGCGCGACGTGATGGATCCCGACGTCGCCACCGTGAAGGCCTCGGCCGACTTCCGGGAGATCCTCCAGCTCGTGGTGTCCAGCCGCCACGCCGAGTTCTTCGTGGTGGACGAGCGCCAGGAGCTGCTCGGCACCATCCACCTCTCGGAGGTGCGCCGGCTGATCCTCGACCAGGAGATCCTGCAGCACGTGGTGGTGGCGGGGGACCTGGTGGTGCCGGAGTACCCCACCGTCACCCCCGACGACAACCTCGACACGGTGATGCAGATCCTCGGAAACGAGGATCTGGAGGAGATCGTGGTCGTCGACCCGGAGAACCCGCGCCGGCCCATCGGCACGGTCAACACCCAGCACGCCATCGACAACTACAACGCCGAGGCCCTGCGCCGGGACCTGGCCGGCGGCGTGTCCAGCACCGTGGGCGTGGCCGGGCGCGTCCGTCAGGTGGAGCTCGGGGGCGGCTATGTGGTGCAGGAGATCGAGCCGCCCCGGGCCTTCGTGGGACGCAGCCTGCGCGAGATCGACGTGCGCGTGCGCTACGGCGTCCAGGTGGTCCTGATCCGCAGCCGCCTCGCCCAGGACGCGAGCCGCCGGGTCTTCGTCCCGTCGTCCACGGACCGGGTGCGCGAGGGCGACGTCCTGATCGTGGCGGGGCCCAAGGACGCGGTCGACGCCCTGCAGAGCTGACGCCCTCCCGAGGGGACCACCCTCGCGAGCGGGTCGCCCTCAGAGGGGCTCGTCGAGCAGCAGCCGCACGCCCGTGTCGCCAGGATGGACGGGCTCCGGCGCCGCCCCCTGGACGTCGCCGGGCGAGCGGGTCGTGGCGTTGCCGTCACCGTCCAGGCGCGCCGAGAGCAGCAGGGGGCCCTCGAAGGGCCGGGACTGGATCATGCGGTCGTCGGGCCCGAGCTCGAACTCCAGGGGGAAGCGGGGCTCGAGACGGCGCGCCGCCACCGGTGGCCCGCCCCCCGGCGCACGGGCGATCAGGAAGACGACGCGGCTCGACGCGGCCCGCTCCGCCAGCTCCGGGGCGATCTCGATCCGGCCGCGGATCGGGGCCGCGGCCACGGCGGGGGGTCGAGCGCCCCCGGGCGGCGGCGGTGGGGCCTCCCCGGTGGGCGGGGGCAGCGCAGACTCCGGGGGGAAGATGCGCGAGAGGTCGGGCTGGCTGGGCTCCTCGCCCGGGACGTAGGGCTCGACCCGCTGGTCGCAGCCGAGCATCGCGAGGGCGATGACCGCGCTCCACAGCACCTCGTTCCGGCTGGCCACCATGGCGGCGGAGCGTAGCGAAGGGCCGATCCCCCGCCGGGGCCGAGCCCCGGGCGCGGGAATTCTTTGTGGGCCCTGCGACCGCGTGGTAGGTTCGGATGACATCGGAGCCTGGGGGTGGCCGCACGCGCGGCCTGAGAGAAGACCCTTCGAACCTGAACTCGTTCGCACGAGCGTAGGGAAGGCCCGCGGAACAGCATCCCCAGCGCTCCCGCATGCACGGACCCGTCCACCCGGCGTCCGCGCAAGGAGCGACCATGACCCGCCATCCCGTCCCCCCCGCAGCGGCGCTGCCGCCCCTCGGCGCCAACCCCTCGAGCAGCCCCCAGGGCACCAACCCCGGCAGCTTCGCCAACCCGCCGGAAGTCGGAGGCGCGCGGGCGTTCAGCTCGCCGGACACCCCGGGCATGCCGGCGCCCTCGGAGCGCACGGCCTGGGACTTCCTGCCCGAGGGCTGGCGCCGCGACGCCGACACCGGCTTCGCCCGGGCGCCGGAAGGATTCGCACCGGTCACCCAGCTCGAGCACGCCCGCCTCGGCCACGTCACGCCCGAGATGCGTCGCGTCGCCGAGCGCGAGCCCCACCTCTCGCCCGAGCAGGTCCGCGACGAGGTGGCCGCCGGTCGCATGGTGATCCCGGCCAACCGGGTCCACCGCCAGTACGCCCTGGATCCCATGGCCATCGGCCGGGCCAGCGTGACCAAGGTCAACGCCAACATGGGCGCGTCGCCGGTGGCGAGCTCCACCGACGAAGAGGTGGAGAAGCTGCGCTGGGCCGAGCGCTGGGGCGCCGACACCGTGATGGATCTCTCCACGGGGGGTGACCTCGACGCCACCCGGGAGGCGATCATCCGCAACGCGACGGTGCCGATCGGGACCGTGCCCATCTACTCGATGATCCTCGGACGCCGCATCGAGGATCTGGACCGGGAGGCGATCCTGGCGCAGATCGAGCACCAGGCGCGCCAGGGCGTGGACTACATGACCATCCACGCCGGCGTGCTGCGCGAGCACCTGCCCTTCGTGCGCGATCGCCTGATCGGCATCGTCTCCCGCGGCGGCTCCCTGCTCGCCAAGTGGATGATCCACCACGGGCTGCAGAACCCGATGTACGAGAGCTGGGACGCCATCTGCGAGGTGCTGCGCCGCTACGACGTGACCTTCTCCATCGGCGACGGACTGCGCCCGGGCGGGCTCGCGGACGCGAGCGACCGCGCCCAGCTCGCCGAGCTCGGGACGCTCGCCGAGCTCACCGAGCGCGCCTGGCGCCACGGCTGCCAGGTGATGGTGGAGGGCCCGGGACACGTCTCCTTCGACCAGGTCGAGTACAACATGAAGCTGCAGCGCCGGCTCTGCCACGGCGCGCCCTTCTACGTGCTCGGCCCGCTGGTGACCGACGTCTTCCCCGGCTACGACCACATCACGTCGTGCATCGGCGCCACCTCGGCCGCCTACCACGGAGCCTCGATGCTCTGCTACGTGACGCCCAAGGAGCATCTCGGGCTGCCCAAGCGCGACGACGTGAAGCAGGGCTGCGTCGCCTACAAGATCGCCGCCCACGCAGCCGACGTGGCCCTGGGCATTCCGGGCGCCCGCGACTGGGACGACGAGCTCACCAAGGCGCGCGCGGCCCTGAACTGGGAGAAGCACTTCGAGCTCGCCTTCGACACCGACACGGCCCGGGCCTACCACGACGAGGACCTGGACGTGGACACGGACTTCTGCGCCATGTGCGGCCACGACTGGTGCAGCGTGCGGATCAGCAAGGAGGTCACGGACTTCGTGTCGGGCAAGGACGCCGTCTACGCCTGGGCGTCGCCGCGGGTCTCGGCGGCCCTGACCGAGGACCAGCGGGAGATCCTGGAGAAGCGGGGCGTGCTCTCGCCCGAGGA
Source organism: uncultured Spirochaetales bacterium (assembly GCA_964442285.1). GTDB lineage: Bacteria > Myxococcota_A > UBA9160 > UBA9160 > JAFDET01 > CAYTZH01. The sequence continues at coordinate 44,587 of CAYTZH010000032.1, forward strand.
GATCCATCGCCTCGCGAGCAAGACGCGGCAGGCCATGGGGGCGGACGCCGGGAAGGCCGCCTGCCACAGCGACCTGCAAGACGACGACGCCGCGAAACGGCTCCAGACCGAGCGCATCTCAGTCGAGGAATTCCTGGAACGCGGCGCGTGAGCGGGCGGCGCGTGGGCGCGCGGCAGATGCAAGAACGCCCCGGGACCTCTCGGCCACCGGGGCGTTCCTTCCGAACCTCACCCCCCCCTGGCTTGGTTCGGAAACCTGTCTCTCGTTTCGGACGGAGGTGCGTGGGCTTGAGCACTTTTTGCGCATGGGCTGCGATTTCGTGAGTGCGCAGTCCGAGCTCAACGACGCCAACCTCCCGGATTACCTCGAGAAACTGGGATTCGTCTCGGCCGACGAGCCGGTCCAGGTGGAGAAGGCCGGCGACGGCAACATCAACTGGGTCCGGCGCGCCCGGGTGCGGGAGGGCGGGCGCAGCTGGATCGTGAAGCAGGCCCGCCCCCGCCTCGAGCGCTTCCCGGAGTACGAGGCCAGCACCGAGCGCATCGTCTTCGAGGCACGCTACTACGCCCGGGTCCGCGCCCTCGACTCCGACGGAATCTGCCCCGAGATCCTGCACTTCGATGAATGCGAACGCGTTCTCGTGATCGAGGATCTGGGCGACGTCGACCGTCTCGACCGCCGCCTCGAAGGCGGCTGGGACGCCTCGGGGGCCGCCGCCTCCCTGGCCGGCTTCCTGGCGCGAGTGCATCGCGAGACCCGCGACGCGGACCTCGCCCGCCACTTCGCCAACGACGGCATGCGGCGCCTCCATGGCGACCACATCTTCGTCCTGCCCTTCGCGCCCAACGACTTCCCGCTGGCGCCGGGACTGGTCCGCCGGGCGCAGGCCCTGTGGGCGGATGCCGAGATCGGCTCGATCGCGGCCGCCGCCTACGCGCGCTACCTGGAGCCGCGGGGGTCGCTGGTGCACGGCGACGTGCAGGCCGGAAACGTGCTGCTTGCCCCCGGCGGCCCCAAGCTCCTCGACGCGGAGATCGCCCACGTGGGCGACCCGGCCTTCGACCTGGGCACCCTGGTGGCCCACCTGGTGCTCCCGGCGGTGGCGAGCGGCGAGACCAGCCGCGCGCTGCCGGCGGTCGAGGCCGCCTGGAGCGCCTATGGGGACGCCCACGGGGAGGATCCCCCGAGCTTCCGCGCCGTGGCTCGCTACGCGGCGATCGAGATGCTGCGGCGCACCCTCGGGGCCGCCCGGGTGCGGCCCGTGGAGCCGGAGGCGGCGGCGCTGGCGGTGGTCGATGCGGCGGAGGCCTGGATGCGCCGGCCCCCCGAGACGCCCTACGCGCTGCTCGCCTGACCCGGCGCGGGCGGCGTCTGTGCCTCGGGCGGCGGGGTGCCGGCCGGCACCTCCTCGACCCAGCGGATTCGCGCGTAGTCGAAGCGCCGGTCGGCGATCACGTTGAACTTGACCACCTCGAAGTACGGCGAGAGGTCGAAGTCCCGAGGCGTGATCAGGGTGGGATGTCGCTTGCGGAACAGGCCCGTGTAGCACCCGCTCTCGTAGCCGAAGACCCAGCGCAGCAGGCCCTGTCGCCGCGGGGTCGCCCCGTCGAAGCCGTCCGGGAACTCCACCACCGGATTCACCGGGAATCCCACCGCGTGGAACAGGCTCGCGATGTGGCTGGAGCAGATCACCTCGGTGGGCGTGCCGCTGCCGAAGTGGAGCGCCGTGCGTCGGAGGCGGCGCGGCACCAGGCTCACCGGGAAGAGGTAGCGGGCGAGGTCGACGATGTTGCGGAGGTCGTACTTCCAGCCCAGGGTGCGCACCGACTCCTCCATGATGCGCTTGAGGTCGTCGGGCTTGAGGTTGTGGGGCCGGCAGAGGCGGATGTTGTGGTCGGCGTACTTCGAGAGGGGTGAGGCCACCACCCCCTCCATCTGGGCCTCGAGGACGAGGTAGCCGGCCTCGTCGCCGAAGCAGGCCACGGCCTGATCGCGCAGGCGCGGATCGTGGCGCAGCAGCTCGTCGCCGACGTAGAGGGCGGAGTGGGACCAGGAGCTCTGGGTGAGGACCTTGATCACCGCCGAGACCCGCTGGCTGCCCTCGACGAGCAGGACGTCGCCCTTGCGCACGTGCCGCCGCAGCGCCGAGAGGTCGTTCCAGCCCCTCCGCTCGTAGCGGGCCAGGGGCTGGGTGAGGAACTCCACCAGCCGTTCGGTCAGAAGCCGCCGCAGGCCCAAGCCGGATCACCTCCTGCAACCCCCTACTCATCGGCACGGTGTGGCCCGGGGCGTAGGACGGCGGGCCCCATGGGGGGAGGGGGAGAGGCGATCCCCGCGGGGGCGCCATGCCCGCGAGGCTCCGGGGAAAAAGACCGGAGTACCCGTAGCCACCCGGCGGACCGTGGTGTATGCTTCCCTCGAAGCTGATTTAGAAGATAATTCAAGGACTTACGCCGCTTCCGCAAGCCTCGACGCCAACTCGACTCCCCCGGGTCGACCGGGCCGGGACCGGCGGGGCCGGTTTCATCGTCGAAAGCCGAACTTCCATGAACGTGAAGATCAAGGCCACCCTCGAGTTCTCGATCTCGGGCAGCGCGCTCGAAGACGCGCTGGCGGAGTACGACGAGCTCACGGTCGCCGGCATGCTGAGAGAGGTGCTCGACAAGGCGGTCGCCTGCGACGACATCCAGGTGAACGTGGTCGAAGGCCCGAACACCCTCGAGGACTACGACCAGCAGTCGGGCGGCTCCTAGTCCACCCTTCCCCGCGCCGCTCCGGCGAACCTCACGCGAACAGATCGAGCTGCACCGCGCCGACCGGCACGTCGGGCTCCATGCGCACGTGGCGAGGCGGTCCGGGACGCCGCCCGGCCGAGCGCGCCGCCACGGCCACCGCCTCCGCAGGTCGGCCGGGCCGGTAGATTCCCTCGCGTCGGGCGTGCTCCAGGATGCGCAGGTAGAAGGCCCTGAAACGGGGGCCGTGGTTGAAGTGGCGGAGATGGGCCAGCTCGTGACAGAGCGTGTTCACCAGGCTCGAGTACTTGAGCGGCCTGCCGGTGACCGCGTGGGTGAGCCGGATCCGGATCGTGCCGTCGGAGAAGCACACGCCGTAGCGGCTTCTCACGTTCGCGCGCTCGGGCTCGAGCACGCGGTACGAGAGGCCGAAGGCCATGGCGAGCAGCTCGGCGTCGCGGCCGAGGCGCTTCATCAGTGCCCGTTTCTCGCTCCGCTTCATCCCCCCGGTGGAGTTTCCCCGCGGCCACCGTCGGGGTCAAGGCTATCTTCCTCGGCGTGAGCGACGAAGAAGAGCTTCCCCTGTTCCCCCTGTCCCAGGTCGTCCTGTTCCCCGGGGTGCGCTGCCCGCTCCACATCTTCGAGCCCCGCTACCGGCAGATGACCGAGGCCGCACTCGCCGGCTCGCGCCGCATCGGAATGGTCACCGTGCGCCCCGAGCACACGACCGAGATGGCCGGCGACCCGCCGCTGTTCGACGTGGGCTGCGCGGGCACGATCGAGATGGCGCAGCGCCTGCCCGACGGCCGCTTCAGCATCGTGCTCGCCGGCGCCGAGCGGTTCCGCGTGCTCCACGAGCTGCCGCGGGAAGGCGAGCGCCTGTTCCGGCTCGGCCGGGTCCTGCATCTCGACGAGAAGCGCGGCGACGCCGGGCGGATCGCAGCGCTGCGCGAGCGGACCCTCTCCCACGTGCGCGCCCTGCTTCGACAGGCGGCGCCCGAGCTCGGAGAACGCCTCGATGCGGCCGGATTCGCGGGGCAGGAGGACGCGGGCCTCGTCCACGGACTCTGCCAGCTGCTCCAGCTTCCGCCGGCCGAGAAGCAGGGTCTGCTCGAGGCCAACTCCCTGGAGGAGCGGCTGGAACGCCTCGAGGGCCTGCTGGCCTTCGCCCGTGTCGAGGCGGCGGGAGGCCTTCCCGGCCGGGGCGGGACGGTGCACTGAATCGCGGTGGTTCCGTCGCGATTTTCGTGGTTATCATCAGAAAAACCGCGAAAGATCGAGATCGCGATACACCGGGATCTGGCCCTCGGGCCGCCGGAGGTCCGCGGAGGCGGCGTCGGACGCCGTTTCAGAAACGTCTCCGAAGCGGCCGGAACGCAACATTTTTCGGGATCCGAACAGCGGTTCTCCAGCGGAGAGCGGGGTGTTTGTGGAACCTCGTTTTGAGGCATTTGTGTGACAACGATCCAGCCGAATCGCCGTTGCGACCCCGCTCCGCATGTGGTGGAATGCTTGGGGATGCGGGGGGATCGCTCGACAACTCCCTCGTATCCCTGAAAATCCACTGAGAATCAACGAATACGGTGTTCCCAGATGGCAGCCCCTTCTGTCTGGAAGGGCATCCTGCGCCGGGTAGGCGCGGAGATTGGCCCCCATGCCTGCGCGGCCTGGCTCGAGCCCCTGGCGGCCGAGCAGGACGGTCCGCGTCTCCGCCTGGTCTGCCCGACGCCCTTCCACCGCGAGCGCGTCCGCGCCCGGCTCCTGGAGCGCATCCGCGACTGCGCGCGGGCCGAGGCCGGCGCCCCGCTCGAGGTGGAGCTGGCCGTCGGGGCCGTACCTTCGATCGGGGGGGTGGCGGGCCCGGTCGCGCCCCAGCCGGCGCCGTCGGGCCCGCCCTGCCCCGCCCCGAAGAAGCCCACCGGGTCCGCCCCGGCGCGTCCGGAGGCTCCCGGCGCGGAGCCGGTCCAGCCCTCGTTCGAGAGCTTCGTCGTGGGCCCCTGCAACGCGCTCGCCCGGGAGGCGTCGCGGGCCGTGGCCCGCACCCGGCCGATCGGCTTCGACCTGCTCTACCTGTCCGGCGAGCCCGGCCTGGGCAAATCCCATCTCGCGCGCGCCGCGGCCCAGAGCGCCCGGGAGCAGTACGGACAGCGCTGCCGCTACGTGTCGTCGGAGGCCTTCACCAGCGAGTTCCAGGCCTGCGTGCGCGGACAGGGCATGCAGGCCTTCAAGCGCCGCTACCGCCAGGACTGCGATCTCCTCGTCATCGAGGACGTGCAGTTCCTGAGCGGCAAGCGCGCCACCCAGCTCGAGCTCTTCCACACGATCGAGCACCTGGTGACCGCGGGACGCCGGGTGATGCTCACCGGCGACCGGCTGCCTCGGGACATCGAGGCGCTGGACGAGCGCCTGCGCTCCCGGATGGCCAGCGGCCTGGTGGCGGAGCTGGAGCCGCCCGACGCCCAGGTGCGACGCCAGATCCTGCGCGCTCGCGCCTCCGCCGGCGGCGTGCGCCTGCCCGAGCCCTGCCTCGACCTGCTGGTGGAGTCGCTGCGCGGGAGCGTGCGCGACCTCGAGGGCGGCCTGGTGCAGGTCGTGTCCATGGCGTCGCTCCTGAACCGGCCCATCGATGCGGAGCTCACCCGGCGCGCCCTGCAGAAGCACGCTCCCCGCGGCCTGGCGGCGAGCCACCTCTCCCTCGCCGACGTGGTGGAGCTGGTCTGCACCGCGTTCGAGACCACGCCGGCGGCCCTCGCCTCGCGCTCGCGCCGCCGGGACGTCCTGCTGCCGCGGCAGCTCGCCATGTACCTGTGTCGCCGCTACACCAACGCGTCGCTTCCCGAGATCGGCCGCGCCCTCGGTCGCGAGCACTCGGCGGTCAGCAACGCGGTGCGGGTGATCGAGAAGCGGCTGCTCGAGCGCGCCCCCCTCCGCTACCAGGTCGAAGCCCTGTGCGCCCGGCTCGAACGCCGCGGCGCCTCCGGCTAGGGGGGCGACTCCGCTAGGAGGCGGCGCGGCGGCTTCGACCCTCCTCGGCGAGCCGCCAGCGGGTGGGCCCGGAGAGCGTCCGCTCCTCCTGCGGCTCGAGGGACGGCGGGTCCAGCGCCGGGTCGTCGAAGCGGCGGCGCACCTCGTAGAGCGTGGTGCGCTCCACCGGCACGCGACCGACGGAGCGCACGAGCTGGCGGATCTCCTCGGGCGGCAGGTTCTCCCCGAAGTCCGAGCCCGATTCGCGGCTGATGGACTCCTCCATCAGGGTGCCGCCGAAGTCGTTGGCGCCCGCCAGCAGGCCCAGGGAGGCCAGCTTCGGGCCCATCTTCACCCAGGAGACCTGGATGTTGCGGATCCACGGACGCAGGAAGAGCCGGGCCACGGCGACCAGACGCACGTCCTCGCTCATGCTCGACCCGGGACGGGCGCCCAGGTGGTTGAACAGGATGTTCCGCTCGTGGATGAAGCCGAGGGGGACGAACTCGCTGAAGCCCCCGGTCCGCTTCTGGATGTCCCGGAGCAGCGCCAGGTGCCCGGCCACGTGGCCCGGATTCTCGATGTGGCCGTACATGAGCGTCGAGGTGGAGCGCAGCCCCACGCGGTGGGCGGTGGTCACGATCTCGACCCAGCGATCGCGGCCGAGCTTCCGGGGCGACACCACCTGGCGGACCTCGTCGTCGAGGATCTCCGCGGCGGTGCCGGGCATGGTGCCCAGGCCGGCGTCCACCAGCCAGCGCAGGTAGCCGTCGAGGGCCATGCCGCTCTTGCGGTGGCCGAAGTCGATCTCCTCGGGCGAGAAGGCGTGGATGTGCACGTCGGGGAACGCGGCCTTCAGCGTCTCGAGGATCTCCCGGTAGTGGGTGTGGTCCTTGTTCGGGTGGATGCCGCCCTGGATGCAGACCTCGGTGGCGCCGCGGGCGACGGCGTTGCCCGCCTTCTCCAGCAGGATCTCCATGGGATGGTCGTAGGCGTCGGCGTCGTCCTTGTGGCGGGAGAAGCCGCAGAAGGAGCAGCCCACGTAGCAGACGTTGGTGAAGTTGATGTTGCGGTTCACGACGTAGGTGACGTCGTCGCCCACGTCGTCCGCCCGCGCCAGGTCCGCCGCGCGCACCAGGGCGTGGAAGTCCGCGCCCTCGGCCTGCAGCAGGCGCTCGGCGTCGGCCGGGGAGAGCTCCCGGCCGTCGAGGGCGGCGTCGAGGATCCGGGCCACCTGGTCGTCGATGCCGCCGAGCAGACGCTCGAGGCTCATGCCGCCGCCTCCTTTCCCGCCGCGGGGCCGGCCGCGGGCACCCAGCCCTGGGCGTCCACCCGCGAGAGGGCCGCCTCCCGCACCGCCGGATCGAAGAGGTCCGGTCGACCCAGCAGGTGCTCGGGATAGACCGGGAGACGCTCCACCAGACGGTGTCCCGCGGCCTCGGTGCGCCGAGCCAGCTCCGGCAGGGTGGGCCAGGGGGATTCCGGGTTGATGTAGTCGACCGTCACCGGAGACACGCCGCCCCAGTCGTTGAGTCCCGAGCCCAGGAGCCCCTCGAGGACCTCGGGAGCGAGGTTCGGCGGCGCCTGCACGTTGTGCCCGGGTCCCAGCACGAGCCGGGCCAGCGCCACCCACACCGCCACGCTGGCGTCGTCCAGCGGATCGGCCGCCCGCATGCGCGTGCCTGGCTTGGGGTGGAAGGGCTGGACGATCGTCTCCTGGATGTGCCCGTGGCGGTCCTGGAGGTCGCGGATGGCGAAGAGCGTGTCCAGGCGCTCGGCGTCGGTCTCACCGATGCCGAGCAGGAGGCCGGTGGTGAACGGCACCGCCACCTCCGCGGCCTCCTCGTGCATGCGCAGGCGCACGGCCGGGTCCTTGTCGGGCGCCCAGAAGTGGGGTCCGCCCTTCTGGCGCAGGCGCGGGCTCGTGCTCTCCAGCATCAGCCCGAGCGACGCGTTGCAGCGTCGCAGGGCGGCCATCTCGTCGCGGGAGAGGATCCCGGCGTTGGTGTGGGGCAGCATGCCCATCTCGAAGGCCAACGCCGAGGCTGCGAGCACGTGCTCGGCGGTGGAGGCGAAGCCGCGCTCGTGGAGCCAGGCGCGGTGCTCCCGGTAGGCCACCTCGGGCTTGTCGCCCAGGCAGAAGAGCGCCTCGTGACAGCCGGTGGCGAGCCCGCCGCGCACCGCGTCCGCCACCTCCGCGAGCTCCCAGGAGCGGGCCTCGGCGGAGCCCGGCAGCTTCGCGAAGGTGCAGTAGCCACAGCGGTCGCGGCACAGGTTGGTCAAGGGCACGAAGATGTTCCGGGAGAAGGAGACGCGGTCGCCCTTGCCCCGACGCTTGCTCTCGAGGGCCGCCGCGCGCAGGGCGCCGGCGACCGCCGGGTCGCGAAGCGACGCCAGCAGGCGCTCGCCCGCGGCGCGCTCCAGGCGTCCCGCGTCGATCGCCTCGGCGGCGATCCGCTCGCTCTCCTGCAGACCCGGAGTGGACATGCTCCTCCAGCGTTGAAGGTGCAGGGTAGCGCCCCGGCGGGGTCGCGCGCCGACGCGGCGCTGGGGCCCCGACGCGGCGGCGGGGCGCCGACGCGGTTTGCGCGCGGGGGACGGGAGAATGGTTCCCGACCGGAACGCCGCGGTTCTGGACCCGGCCGCGGTCCGATCCCGGCCGCGGGACGGGTGTCAGGCCGCGGTCCGATCCCGGCCGCGGGACGGGTGTCAGGCCGCGGTCCGATCCCGAGCGCGGCGCTCGGCGCGCGCCGCGCGGTAGGGGTTCCCGCCGGGCGCCGGCGCGGTCTTCCAGCGGCGGTGGAACCAGATCCACTGCTCGGGAGCCCGCCGGATGGCCGCCTCGATCACCGCGGTCATCCGCCGGGTGTTTTCGAGGGCCGCTGCATCCTTGTCGTCGCCGTCGGGCACCAGCTCGATCGGCGGCTCGAAGCGCATGATGTGACGACCGGGGCCCGTGCGGTAGAGGAAGACCGGCAGCACGGGCACGTCGAGCCGGTTGGCAATCCGCGCCGGCGCGTCGCGGGTGCAGGCCGGTCGGCCGAAGAAGGGCACGAAGACCCCCTCCTCCCGGGGCGTGTCCTGATCGAGGGGCATGGCCAGGAAGCCGCCCCGGCGCAGGGCCCGCAGGGCTCCGCGCGCGGCCGACCCGCGGTTGAGCAGCTCCACGCCGGCCAGGGCCCGCCAGCGACCGATCTCGGCGTCCAGGAGCGGGTTGCGGTTCGGCCGATGGACGAGGGTCACCGGGAGCCCGAACCGCGTACAGGTCGCGATGAGCAGCTCCCAGGCGCCAAAGTGGGCGGTCAGGATGACGCACCCGCCGCGGCTCGAGGCGGCTCGGGCGGCCTCGGCGTGCTCGAAGCCCTGGACCTCCACCCGCGCCTCCAGGTCCTGCATGCGCTCGGCGCCGAGGTGGGCGATCTCGGCGAAGCCCTCGGCGGTGCGCTCGAAGCAGGCCACCCGGACCCGCCGCCGCTCCTCGGGCGTCCACCCGGGAAAGGCCCAGCCGAGGTTCAGGTCGACCACGTGGCTGCGGAACCCGCCGAGCCCTCCCCAGGCGCGGCCGCAGGCCGCCGCCAGGCGCAGGGCCAGCGGGAGCGGCAGCGCACGGAACAGACGCAGGAGGAGCCAGACGGGAACGAAGGCCAGCCGGTGCCGGAGCGTGGGCCGAGGGATCTCGAGCGACTCAGGCGTAGTCGCGCTCCATCTCGTTCAGCTCGGCGATGACCTCGCGATCGACCTCGCGGAAGCGCTTCACGGCGTCGTCGAAGCGGGCGGGGTTGCCGTCCCGGGCCGACCACTCCCGGGCCTTGCGCCGCATCCAGTCCACGTGCCAGCCCTCGTCCTTGGTCACCTCCTCGAGCACACGGCGCGTCTCGGCGTCCAGGTCGTCGCGCTTCAGGTGCTCCTGGTAGCGGCGCAGCGCCCGCTGCTCGACCACCACGGTCAGCGCGAACAGGTCGATCGGGTCGCGCGGGATCCCGGCCTTGCGGCCGATGCGCACCTGGTAGCCGTCCTCGACCTTCAGCGGAACCCCGCCGAGCTCCTTGATCCGCTTGGTCCAGAGCCAGGCGTGACGGGTCTCGTCGGCCAGGTGCTCCGAGAGGCTCATCTGGGCCTCGGGGTCGTCGATGAAGCGGAGCATCCGGTAGAGCAGGTTCGATCCCCGCAGCTCCGCATCCCGGTAGTACGAGCAGACGGCGATGAGCTTGCGCACGTCCGGCGCATCCATGGAAACCCCCTCCGCAAGTCCTGCCGATCTTAACTTCGCGCCGAGACGCTCGACAAGCCCAAAATTCCCTGCGGGGGGAGGAGCGTCAGCCCAGGTCCTCGCGACTGCGAGTGATCCGGATGCCGGCGTAGTCGAGAACGCCCGCGATCGGCTTGGGCTTGCGGACGGTGACCGTCACGGCGTCGGCGTCGAACTTCTCGAGAATCGCGGTGGCGATGCGCGTGCCGAGGGCCTCCACCAGCTTGTGCTCGTGGTTCCCGGCCACGTCCTCCACCACCTCGAAGATGCGCTTGTAGTGGAGCGTGGAGCGGATGTGGTCGCTGCGACCCGCCGCCCGGAGGTCGCGCGCCACCTCCAGGTCCAGGGTCACGGGACGGCGCATGCGGCGCTCGGCCGCCGTCACGCCCAGGGCCGCCGGGACCTGGATGCCCTCCAGCAGGATCACGTCGGTTCGATGCGGCTCCATGCGCTCCCCCCTCTCAGCCCCCGATCTGGGACATGCTGCGCTCGGGCTTCACGAAGAGCCCGTCGGTGATGTGGTGCTTCAACTCCTTGGTGCCGACGGCGGCGGCGAGCTGCCGGAGGAGCACGGCGTCGTCGGCGCCCGAGCGCATGGGCGCGAGCAGATCGTGCTCCACGAGCGAGAAGAGGCAGGTGCGTATCTTGCCGTCGGCGGTGAGCCGGATGCGGTTGCAGGCGCTGCAGAATGGCTGGGTGACCGAGTCGATGAAGCCGACCACGCCGGGAGCCCCGTCGGCGAAGACCCAGTCGCGGCTCGGCGCGTGAGGGTCCCGGTCGGGCGAGGGGACGAGGGGAAACACCGCGTCGATCCGCTCGCGCAGCTCGTGGCCGGGAACGAGCACGTCGGTGCCCCAGCGGGTGCCGTGCTCCAGGGGCATGAACTCGATGAAGCGCACCTCGTAGCCCCGCTCGCGGGCCAGCCGGGCGAAGTCGACGACCTCGCGGTCGTTGCGGTCCCGGACCACCACGCAGTTCAGGCTCAGGGGGTGCAGGCCCGCCCGGTCGGCGGCCTCGATGCCGCGCAGGACGCGGCCGTGCCAGTCGCGCCGGGTGAGGTCGTAGAAGGTCTCCGGATCCAGGGAGTCGAGGCTGATGTTGACCCGACGCAGCCCCGCGCGGACCAGGGGCTCCGCCAGCCGCTCGAGCTGGGTGGCATTGGTGGTGAGGGCCAGGTCTTCGAGACCCGGGATCGCGGCCAGGCGCTCGACGAGCGCCGGCAGGTCCTTCCGCAGCAGGGGCTCGCCCCCGGTCAGGCGGAGCTTGCGGATGCCGGCGCCCACGGCCAGCCGCGCCAGGCGCTCGATCTCCTCGAAGGAGAGCAGCGACTGCCGGGGCAGCCACTCGATGTCTTCCTCGGGGATGCAGTAGAAGCAGCGCAGGTCGCAGCGGTCGGTGACCGAGATCCGCAGGCTCTCGATGCGGCGGCCAAAGCCGTCCTCGAGCACCCGGGGACCGGCGGGGGGAAGCGGGGGGGTCATGAAAGCAGGAGAATAACCCAGTCGGTCGCGCCTGGCCGAGGACCGGCTCGACGCCCCGCGCGGCTCCGCGCGCGTGCGGCTTGACGCCCCGGGGCGGAGCGTCGAAGCTCGCCAAGCCATGAGCGACCCCCTCGACACGATCCGGGCCCGCGAGGCCGCCCACTTCCTGCCGGTGGTGAACCGGCTCCCCGTCGCCCTGGTGGAGGGCCGCGGGAGCCGCGTGCGCGACGTCGCCGGGCGCGAGTACGTGGACCTGACCGCCGGCTGGGGCGTCTGCGCCATCGGCCACAGCCACCCGGCCCTGGTGGAGGCCATCGCCACCCAGGCCGGGCGCCTGATGCAGACCACCAACCTCTTCTACACGCTGCCCCAGCTCGACCTGATCGAGGCCCTGGCGGCGATCACCCCGGCGGCGGTCACCCGCAGCTTCCTGGTGTCGAGCGGCGCCGAGGCCGTGGACGGCGCCCTGAAGCTGGCCCATCGCGCCACGGGGCGACGCCGCTTCGTGTCCACCCAGGGGTCCTTCCACGGTCGCACCCTGGGCGGGCTCTCGGTGATCGGGCAGGCCGTCCACCGGGATCGCTACGCGCCGATCCTGCAGGAGCAGAGCTTCGTCCCCTTCGGCGACCTGGAGGCCATGGGCGCGGCGGTGGACGAGAGCGTGGCCGCCGTGATCGTGGAGCCGGTGCAGGGCGAGGGCGGGGTGAACCCGGCGCCCGCCGGCTACCTGGCCGGACTCCGCGGCCTCTGCGACCGGGCCGGCGCCCTGCTCATCGCCGACGAGATCCAGACCGGGATCGGGCGCACCGGTCGCTGGGTCGCCGTCGAACACGACGACGTGACGCCCGACGTCCTGACCCTGGGCAAGGGCCTGGGCGGCGGCTTTCCCGTCGCCGCCTTCCTCTGCACCGAGGTGGTGGCCAAGACGGTCCAGCGGGGCGACCACGGCGGGACCTACGCGGGCAATCCCCTCGCCGCCGCCGCGGCCAACGCCGTGCTGGCGGTGATCGAGCGGGAGGGGCTGATCGAGCGGACGGCGCAGCTCGGCGAGCGCCTCCACGCCACGCTCGCGGCCTGGGCGGAGGCGCATCCGGCGCTGGCCGAGGGCGCCCGCGGCCGCGGACTGCTGCAGGGTCTGGTCCTGCGGGACGCCACGCGCGCCGGCACGATCCCCCGGCGCGCCCTCGACCGCGGCGTGCTGGTGAACGTGACCGCGGGCCGCGTCGTCCGCTTCTTCCCGGCGCTGAACGTCCCCGAGGACGTGCTGTGGCCGGCGGTGGAGACCGTGCTGTCCCTGGTCGAGGAGGAGCCCGCGGCCTGACGCGCGGCCGGCGGCGCCCGGTGCGAGGAGCGCTCAGTCCAGGGCGTCGACCAGGCCCCAGGCCAGCGCGGTCTCCGCGTCCACCCGGGCGCCGGTCAGGGCCATCCAGGCCGTGCGCTGGCGGCCGATGCGCCGGGGCAGGCTGACCGTGCCCCCGGCCCCCGGCACCAGCCCCATGCCGAGCTCCGGGAGCTGGAAGAAGGCGTCGGCCGCGGCCCGGACCTCGTGGGCGAAGGCGGGGAGCTCGATCCCCGCGCCCACGCAGGCCCCGTGGACCCGGGCGCACAGGCGCGGTCCGAGGCGCGCCAGCAGGGACGCCGCGCTGCGGGTGGAGCGCACGGCGTGGGCGGTCACCGGGTCGGCGAGATGGCCGAACTCGTCCAGATCGCCCCCCGCGCAGAAGCTCGGGCCGGCGCCGTCCAGCACGACCTCGAGGGCCGGGTCGGCGAGGGCCACCTCCAGCGCCTCCAGCAACGCGTCGCGCATCCCGGCCGAGAAGGCGTTGCGCCGCTCGGGGCGATCCAGGGTCACGAGCAGGAGGTCGCCGCGGCGCTCGACCCGGACGGGCGAGCCGCGCGGCGCCGGCCTCGCCCTGGGGGCGGGCCGCGCGGCGAGCCAGGCCGCGAACTCCGGCCCCGCCTGCAGCAGGCCGTAGACCCACGACTCGGCGGCCAGCCCCGCCGTGGCGTCCCGGGCCTCGGCCCCGCGCAGGAGCTGGACCAGGGCCAGGCTCGCGAGGGGGCGCGCCGACACGGCCTCGAGCAGCGGCGGGAGCTCGCCCTCGGCCTCCACGGCCAGATCGAAGGCGGCGCGCAGCGCCGCCGCCGGCCCCGACGCCCCGCCGCCGACGGCGACGGTCACCGCCGGCACCCCGGCGAGGGCCGCGCGCGCGCGCGTCGGATCCGGTGGCTCTCCACCCGTGTCCAGGTCCGCCAGCAGCACCGGCTCGTCGCCGAAGGGGGACCACACCTCGAAGGCGTGGGGCGCGTCGAGCCGCGCCAGGATCTCGTCGAGCGAGCCGAGCGACGCCCCTATGACGCTGCCCCGGTGTCGTCCGCAGCCACCAGCTCGTCCCGAACCAGCCGCCGCAGGAGCTTGCCGGTCTCGTTGTACGGCAGCTCGTCCCGGAACACGACCCGGGCGGGCACCCGGTTGGAGCGGAGGTGACGCTTGACCCAGGCGCACAAGGCGTCCCGATCCGGTGTCGCGTCCGGCCGGAGCACGACAGCCGCGGCCACCGCCTCGCCCCACTGGGGATCGGGGACGCCCACGACGGCGCAGTCGCGCACCTCCGGGTGCGCGTGGAGCACGTCCTCGATCTCGCCTGGGGAGAGGTTCTCGCCGCCGCGCACGATCACGTCGTCGATCCGTCCCTCGAGGAAGAGATAGCCCTCGGCGTCGAGATGGCCGCCGTCCCGGGTGGGGAAGAAGCCGTCCGGCGTGCGCTGGATGTCGCGGCCGAGGTACTCGCCCGAGACCTGTTCGCCGCGGACGTGGACCTCCCCGCGCGTGCCGGGCGGCACGGGCCGACCCTCCTCGTCACGGATCTCGATCTCCACTCCGGGCAGCGCCCGGCCGACCGAGGTGAGCCGGCGCCGAACCTCCGGAGCGTCGCTGGACGCCGCCGCGCGGTGGTCGTCGGGACCGAGCACGCTGATGGTGGAGCTGGTCTCGGTGAGCCCGTAGGCGTTGGCGAAGCTCGTGACGGGAAAGCGCTGCATCGCCGCCTCGATCACCGGCAGCGGCATCTTGCCGCCGCCGTAGGAGAGTGCGCGCAGGGCCGGGAGGCCCGCGTCGGGGGCCGCGCCCAGCTCGTCGACGATGCGGGCGAGCATGGTGGGGACCACGAAGGCGTGGCTCACCCGCTCGCGGCCGGCCAGCGCGAGCCAGGCCTTGGCCTCGAAGCGCGGAAGCTGCACGATGCGCCGGCCCGCGTACACCGAGGAGAGGACGGCCGCCATGCCCGCGATGTGGTACGGCGGCACCGACACCAGCGCCGTCTCGTCCTCGGCGGCCGCGGCGAACTCCACCGAGCCCAACACGTAGGAGACCAGGTGCTGCTGGCGCAGGACGGCGGCCTTGGGCACGCCCGTGGTGCCACTGGTGAACAGCAGCAGGGCCACGTCGTCGGGGTCCATGCTCCAGGTGTCGGCGGGCTCGCCCTCGCTGCGGGCCCGATCGAGGAACGCCTCCCGCGTCCAGACGCGGGTCCCGGGACGGTCGGCGAAGGCGGCGGCACGCTCCTCACCGGTGATCAGTACGCAGGGCGAGAGCCGCTCGAGCAGGGCCTCGACCTCGTCGGCCGTGAGTCGGTAGTTGAGGGGGGCGAAGGGCAGCCCCGCCCAGGCGCTCGCGAACAGCGCCAGGGGAACGGCCGGGCTGGTCTCGTCGAGGAGCGCCACGTGTGCAGCGCCCGACGTGCGCAGGGCGCTGGCCGCGCGCCCCGAGGCCCGCAGCAGCTGCCCGAAGTGGAAGGCGTCGTCCCCACAGCGCACGGCCTCGCGATCGCCGAAGCCCTGGGCGGCCATCTCGAGCAGCATCATGACGTTCATGGCGTGGCTCCGGACTCAGTCCGAGGCGGGCAGCGGCTTGGCACCCTTGACGCTCAGGGGCGCCCCGCCCACCGCGAGCGCGCCTTCGCCGGGCTTGGTGCAGAGCACCTCCAGATCGCCCGCCTCGTTCACGTAGCGCTTGCCGAGGAGCGTCCCGCCGCTGGCGTCCGGATCCAGCGCGGCGCCCGGCGGCGGCTCGGCGTCGATCGCGAGCATCGGCGCGCCGCCGCAGGCGAGGTCCACCTCGTCGGCCGGGGCCGCCACCACCATCACCTCGACGGCGCATACGGCACTGCGCAGGCGGGTTCCGGGCTTGAGACGCGCCATGGATCCGTGAAGCTACCGCGAATCTGACAGGCCGTCACATCCCCTACAATGGGCGCGGAGACCCCCGCCTCCGTGGGGCGGAGCCCCTTCGTGGACCACGCCGGAGCCTACGCACACCGACTGCTGCGCGACCTCGCGGACCGCGGGCTGCTGGCCCCCGCCGACCGCACGCCCGCGCGCGCGGCCTGCGCCGCCCCCCCGGACCGCACGGGCGCGGCGGATCTCGCCTGGGCGCGCAGCGGCCTGATGTCCCTGTTCCGGGACGCCTCCGGCCGGCCGGGGCTGGCCCCGGCGCCGCTGGCCGCGTGCGCCGACGGCGCCCTGCGCGCCCTGGC
>CAYTZH010000033.1:0-22896 GCA_964442285.1 uncultured Spirochaetales bacterium
CCGGGCTACGGCTCGACGAGCCCGTGCTTCACGGCGTAGCGGACGAGCTCGGTCGCCTTGCGCACGTTCAGCTTGCGCATGAGGCTGGTGCGGTGGGCCTCCACGGTCTTGGTGGAGATCTTGAGCTCGCTGGCGATCTCCTTGGCCGAGAGGCCCTCGGCGATCAGGTGCAGCACCTCGCGTTCTCGGCTCGAGAGCAGGGAGAACGGCTCGCTGGCGCCCTGGGTGGGAGTTCGCAGCTGCTCGACGATCTCCTTGGCGACCGGCGGGCTGAAGTAGCTCCCGCCCTTCATCACGGCGCGCACCGCGGCGATCACCTCGGCCGCGCGCCCGTTCTTCAGGACGTAGCCATCCGCGCCGAGGGCGACCGCGCTCTGGATGAAAGGCGAGTCGCCGTGCACCGAGAGCAGGATCACGCGCGTCTGCGGGAACTTGGTGCGGATCCGCTCCAGGGTTTCCAGCCCCCCGAGCCGGGGCATGGTGATGTCGAGAACCACGCAGTCCGGGCGGTGCTTCTCGACCTGCTCGAGCACCTCGCGGCCGTCGGCGGCCTCGGCGCACACGCTGATGTCGCTCTCGGCCTCGAGGATCTTCTTCAGACCCTCCCGGACGATGCCGTGATCGTCCGCCACGATGATGGAGTGCATGACAACGAGGGTAAACCTGTGCGAAGAACCGGCACAACCCCGTAAATCCCGGGAAAGTCCCTTGGGGTTTCACCCGAGTCCGACCTGACGCCGCGAGAGGAGCCGGCTACTCTCCGCCCGGGCCCCCCGGAAGTCCCTTCACCCGCGCCCCGTGGGCCGGTGCCCCGGCGCGCCCAGCCGTGAGGCGACCAACCGCCATGGCCAATCCGCTCGATACGCCGCTCGCGATGACGAACGAACCGCAGCCTGGGCCGGGGTCCGGTGCCTTCGTGCTCTACGTGGAGGGACCCCGGGACCGCGACGTCCTGGGCACCTGGGCGCACCGGCTCCAGCCGGGGCGCGGACGGGCCGTGAGCCGCTCGGCCGTGATCCTGGGAGGGCGGCAGCCGGACCGGGCCGCCCGCCACTTCCGCAAGGTGCGCACCGCCGACGCCTTCGCCCGCGGCCTCTGCGTCCTCGACCGGGACGACGGCTGCGACGCCCTTCCGGCCGACGTCGAGGGCGAGGAGGCCCTGGAGTTCTTCGTGTGGCAGCGCCGCCACATCGAGAGCTACCTGATGGTGCCTGCGGCCATCCGGCGGAGCCTGCGGCTCCCGGCCGACGACCACCGCGTGACCCGCGCGTGTCGGCGGCTGCTCCCGGACGAGGGCGACGAGGGCGCCTTCCGGGACCTCGACGCCAAGCGGCTGCTCGGCGAGGACGGGGCCCTCTCGCGCGCCGTCGGAGCCACGCTGCGGCCGGGCCACATCGCGCGGGCCATGCGGCGAGAGGAGCTCCACGCGGACGTCCATCTCCTCTTCGAGCGGGTCTTCGCCGCGACCTGAGCGGCGGCCCGGGGGGTCGTCACGCGATCGTCACCGTCCGGAAGGGGCTCTGCTAAGATCCCGACCTGGGGGGTGGGGCCAGCCTGGGGGCCTCCATGGGACCCGATTACGACGACCTCACCGACGAAGCCTACTTCGACACGGATGCGCGCCCGGCCCGGGTCTTCGACGCCCGCCTGCTGCGCCAGCCGCTCGACATCCTCGCCACCCGCAAGCCCATCGTGCTGTCGCCCCACGACTCGGTCACCGAGGCGATGCGGGCCATGCAGCGCGAGCATCGCGGCTGCGTCCTCATCACGTCCGACGGCACGACCGACACGCCGCTCCTGGGGATCTTCACCGAGCGCGACGTGTTGCTGAAGATCGTCGACCGCGGTCGCAATCCTGCCGTGCTGCCCCTGGCCGAGGTCATGACGCCCGATCCCGAGTGCCTGGTGGTCAGCTGCAGCATCGCCTGGGTGTTGAACCGCATGAGCGCGGGCGGCTTCCGCCACGTCCCCGCGGTGGACGAGCGACGCTGTCCCGTGTCGGTCGTGTCCGTGCGCGACGTGGTCGACTTCCTGGTCGACCACTTCCCGCGGGAGGTGCAGAACCTGCCGCCGGCACCCGGCCCGGCCGGGCCCGACACCCGCGAGGGCGCCTAGGGCCTTCAGGGCTCCCGGTCGCGGACCAGGGGCGTCCTCGGCAGGGGCTCGCCGGCGCGGCGCGCCGCCAGCAGCTCCCGCACCAGGGCCACGGCCCGGGGCAGGAAGAGCACCCCGATCATCACGTTGAAGACGAGGAACAGGGTGTTCGTGGCGATCGCGTAGGCGATCAGGCCGGAGCGGTCGCCGTAGTCCCGGAAAAGATAGGCCCAGGCCAGCTCGCGGGTGCCGTAGTTCCCGAACGAGGGCAGGCTGAGGGCCATGTAGAGGAGCGGCAGGCGTCCGGCCAGTGGTAGCCAGCCCACCGGGACGCCGAAGGCCGAGGTGCCGAGCCACTGGATGGTGATGTCCGCCAGGGCGAGGAAGACGAACCAGCCGAGCATGGGCGTGAAGGCGCGGAAGTCGAGCGTCTCGAGGCGCGCCCGGAGCCAGGCGAGGCGCCGCCAGCGTCCGCGGCGCACCAGACGCAGCGCCAGCGCCGTGGCCGCGATCGCCGCCCAGCCGATGCCGGCGGCCGTCACCAGCTCGGGATTGCCCGCGAATCCCCCTTCGAGGAAGGGCAGCACCACCGTCACCTGGCCGACCAGCACCACCGTGTGGACCAGGGTGGGGATGGTCGCCGCGATGAGCACCCGGCCCGGGTGCCCGCCGGTCATGTGGATGAGTCCCAGATAGAAGGCGCCGTCCGCGAGCTGGTTGCTCACGGCCCGGAGGATCTCGGAGCCGCCGCGCAGGGCGAGCAGGGGCCGGATGGGCACCGGTCCGACGAGGCGACGGATGGCGGTGACCTGGAGCATCGTCCACACCAGGAAGAAGAGGACCTTGTCGACGAAGGTGATCGCCACGTAGGCGGGCAGGTTCGAGCGGCGGGTGGCCTCCAGGAGCGATTCCCAGTCCGTGAGGTAGCCGAAGACGTAGGTGAGCATGGCCGCCGAGACGACCCAGGGAAGGACGTGCTGGATCGCCGTCGTTCGCCAACGGGAGCGGGACGGAGAAGGGGCCTCGGCCACGGCCGTGCAGCATAGCTCGGGGGGGTGGCGGCGCCGGACCGTCGCGATAGGAATTGGGCGTGCGAGCGATGGTCGTGTCGCGAGCGGCGCCCGTGGAGAAGCGCCCGCTGGAAATCGTGGAGCGGCCTCCGCCGGAGCCGGGGCCCGGCGAGGTCCGCGTGCACGTGGAGGCGTGCGGCGTGTGTCGGACGGACCTCCACGTGGTGGAGGGCGATCTGGCGCCGCGGCGAGCCGCGCTGGTTCCGGGCCACGAGGTCGTGGGTCGGGTCGACGCCTGCGGCCCCGATGCGGCCCTCGCGCCGGGCCGGCGCGTGGGGGTCGCCTGGCTGCACCGGACCTGCGGACGCTGTCGCTACTGTCGCCGCGGCGACGAGAACCTCTGCCGGGAGCCCTGCTTCACCGGCTGGGACGTGGACGGCGGCTACGCCGAGTACACCGTCGCGCCCGCGGACTTCGTCCATCCCCTGCCCGAGGATCTGTCGCCGCAGGCTGTCGCGCCCCTGCTCTGCGCCGGGATCATCGGCTACCGCGCCTTCCTGCGCTCCACCGCGGGGCCGGGATCGCGACTCGGCCTCTGGGGCTTCGGCGGCTCCGCCCACATCACCCTCCAGGTGGCGCGGCACGCCGGCTGCGAGGTCTTCGTCTTCAGCCGGGAGGACCGCCATCGCTCCCTGGCGGAGGAGCTCGGCGCGGCCTGGGTGGGGGGCAGCTTCGACGCCCCGCCGCGGCCGCTCGACGCCGCGATCCTCTTCGCGCCCGCGGGCGAGCTGGTGCACCCGGCACTGGAAGCGCTCGACCGCGGCGGGACCCTCGCCGTCGCCGGCATCCACCTCTCGCAGATCCCCGCCCTCGACTACGACCGGCATCTCTTCCAGGAGCGGACGCTCACCAGTGTCACCGCCAACACGCGGGAGGACGCCCGGGCGCTGCTCCGCCTCGCCCGGGAGATTCCCCTGCGCACGCACACCGTTCCCTATCCGCTGGAGCGGGCCAACGAGGCGCTGGCCGACCTGAAGGGCGATCGCATCCGCGGCGCCGCGGTGCTGGAGATCGGCACGGGGAGCGCCGCGTGACCGTCTATCGCCTCGGGCCCGATCCGCTCTTTCCGCCCCCCGACGAGGCGGAGCCGAGCGGGCTGCTGGCCGTCGGCGGCGACCTTCGGCCCGAGCGTCTGCTCCTCGCGTACCGCATGGGCATCTTCCCGTGGCCGAGCGAGGAGGACGCGCCTCTGCTCTGGTTCTCGCCGGACCCGCGCGCGGTCCTGGAGCCCGGCCGGCTCCACGTACCCCGCAGCCTCCGCAAGCGCCTGCGTCAGCGGCCGTTCGCGATCCGGATGGACACCGCCTTCGAGGCGGTGGTGGAGCGCTGCGCCCGGGCCGAGCGGCCCCGGGAGACCGGCACCTGGATCACGTCCGCCATGCAGGGCGCCTACACCCGGCTCCACGGACTCGGCTTCGCGCACTCGGTGGAGGCCTGGGACGGGGCGGAGCTCGTGGGGGGACTCTACGGGGTGTCGCTCGGGCGGGTGTTCTTCGGCGAGTCGATGTTCGCCCGCCGGGACGACGCCTCGAAGCTCGCCTTCGTGCACCTGGTGCGACAGCTCGCGCGCTGGGGCTTCGCGCTGGTGGACTGCCAGATGCAGACCGATCACCTCTCGCGGTTCGGCGCGGAGGACTGGCCCCGGGCCCGCTTCCTGCGGGTCCTCCGGGGCGCGGTCGCCGAGGAAACCCGTCGCGGCGCCTGGCGCTTCGATGCCCACTTCGATCCCGATCCGGCGGGCCTGCCCGAGCTTCAGAAGAGCGCCGAGGCCCGCTCGAAGCACCAGTAGGCGGCCAGGGAGCCCACCCCGTAGGCGGGCGCCCGCGCCGTCCAGGGCGGGGCCCGTCGGACGAGGGGCGCCAGGGGGGTGGCCGCCCGCGCGAGCCCGAACAGCGCGGCGACGAACGCGAGCTGCCCCGCCTCGATCCCCAGGTTGAAGGCGACGAGCGCCGCGGGGACCTCGCCGGCCGGGAGCCCCGCCTCCCGCAGGGCGCCGGCGAATCCCAGGCCGTGCAGGAGTCCGAAGGGCGCCGACAGGAGGGCCGCCCGCCGCCGTCGCGAGCGCGTGTCGTCCGGGGGGCGCGCCAGCTCCACGCCGAGCCAGAGCAGGCTGCCCGCGATGGCCACCTCGACGGGGCCCGACGGCACCCGGACGAGCTGGAGCGCGGCGAGGGCGAGGGTGATGCTGTGCCCGGCCGTGAAGCCCGTGACGGCCAGGCCGATGGCCCGGGGCCTGCGCACCAGGAGCGCGAGGCCGAACACGAAGAGGAGGTGGTCCCAGCCGGTGGCGATGTGCCGCACGCCGAGCCCGGCGTAGGCGCGCAGCACGTCGCCGCGCGAGGCCCTCGGGGGCACCACGAGCGCTGGCCGCCCGGCGTGGAGGAGGTCGCGCAGCAGGCGGCTGCCGTCGCTGGCGAGCACGTGCACCACGGCGTCGGTGCGGCTCTCCGCCAGGCCGCGCACCGCCAGGCTGCGTCCTACCAGCGAGCCTCCGCAGTCCACCTCCCAGTGGCGTTCGAGTCCGCCGTCGCGGACCGACTCCCGGGGCGGGCCGAGGGCGCGGCACGCGGCGGGCAGCTCGGGCGTCGGGGCGATCCGGCCCGCCGTCCGCAGCGGGGTCCGCCAGCGCACCGCGTGGCGGCGACCGTCCTCCCCCTCCCGCAGCTCGAGGAGCGAGGGCGCGAGGGGGTGGGCGGCGGCCGTCGACGCGGCCACCAGACAGGTCAGCATGGCGGCGAGGGCCCTCATCGCGGCGCCGGCGCGTACCAGATCGGCGAGGTCCAGGCGCGCTCCTGGAGGGTGCGCGGCACGGCGGGGTCGCAGCAGGCGGCCAGGGCCTCGGGGACGGCGTCGGGGTCGTCGCAGCGCACCCCCCGGGCGTTGCAGACGTAGGTGCTCCAGCGACAGCTCGGGTTCTCGACGACCCGCGCGTAGTAGAAGGCCGGCTCGTCGGGATCGAAGTCGGGATCGCGCCAGACCGCGCAGAGGGCGTCGTGGCCGGGACCCCGGGGCGTGCAGGACCCGGGGTCGACGCTCGCGCCGTTGGCTCCGCCCGCGACGTCGACCACGCGCTCCCGGGGCTCGCCGTCCTCGAGCCAGCCCTTCACCACCTGGATGCGCTGCAGGCGGTTGCCCGGGCGGGTCGCGGTGCCCGGGTCGCGCAGCGCGGAGAACAGGAGCCGGGGCGCCGCGGCGTCTCCCGGCGCCGCGAGCGTGCCGCCCATGGGCACGCCGGCGGCGTAGCCGCGGGCGACCCGGTCGGGCCGATCGCACAGGTCCTCGGGGAGCTCCCAGCCGGCGAACAGGCGCACCACCATCCGCGGCCCGCTGGTCCCGTAGACCTCGCGGCGTCGGAAGGCGGCGAACAGGGCGTCCCGGCTGTTCTCCTCGGCCCAGGCCACGGCCAGACCGCCGGGGTTGAAGAAGGCGTCGTCGGGCAGGCCGACGGGCACGCCCTCGGGCGCCGGGGCGCCCGCGCCGCCGTGGCCGGGATGGCCTTCCTCCTCGACGGCGCCGGGCGTTCCGAGATGGGTGTCGGTGCTGGCGATCATCCCGAAGGCGAACGGGTTGACGCCCAGCCGTTCGCCGAGCCGCAGCCCCTCGCCCAGGGCCGTCCGGGCGTAGTCGACGGGCCGGGGAGGATGGGACAGGAAGCTCACGAACTTGCCCCGGAAGCTGTCGAAGGGCAGCTGCTCGAAGGCGCACAGCTCGTCCTCGGCGCCCGGACCGAACCAGCACTCCCCGTCGCCCTTGTGCTGCATCACCTCCACCACGCGCTCGAGCTCCGCGAGCCCGCGGGCGTCGTCGGCGCTGAGCGGCGTCTCGTCGGGATGCCGGTCCCGGAACATCAGGCCGGCGCTCAGGTTGGCGTTGTGCGGGATCACCAGGACGTCGCAGCCGTCGCCGGCGTCGAGGCAGCGGTCGCGGAGCGCCGCCCGTAGCTGGCGGGCGTCCGGAGCCTCGTAGAAGGTGATCGGGAGCTCGGGGTGGCGGTCGTTGCGGAAGACGACGTTGCGATGGAGATTGCGACCCACGACCGAGCCGGTCCACTCGTAGGCCACGAAGGTCGTGAAGCGACACTGCTCGCTGCGATCGTAGGCGGCCTCCGCCGCCTCCACGATCTCCCGCCACGGTGCGCGGGCCGCCGCCAGGCAGGCGGCGCCGTCCTCGCCGCAGAAGCCGAAGCGTTTGCCGCGCCCGAGGGACGCGTGGGTGTTGATCAGGAAGAACGAGAGCCGCGGGTAGCGACGGTGGATGCGACAGACCCAGGAGTCGTGTCCCGGGAGCCCCGGCGTGGTGCAGGTCTCGACCTCGCCGAGCAGCTCGCCGTGATCCGTGACCGCCGTGAAGTCGAGGGGCCGCTCCAGCTGGAGGCTGCGGCCCGGGCGGCCGTCGGGCCCGTAGGGCTGGATCCCGAGGCGCTCGCCCCGGGCGAAGCGGTAGGCGTCTGCCGGTCGGTTGCGGGTGTCCTGCGTGCTGGCGTCGTGGGAGAGGGCCGTGTGCACGTGGAGGTCGCCGAACCACGGCCGCCGCAGCGGCTCGTAGGTGGCGCAGGGGGTGCGCTCCTCCGTGACGCCGTACGGCCGCAGGGGGGCCGCGCCGAGGAGCGCGAGGGCCAGCAACGGAAGCCAGAAGGGCGCGCGCACGCCCGCGGTTGTACCACGCGGCTGCCGCTGCGGCACCGCGGCGATCGCCCGCCGCGGGTGTGAAGCGGCTCACAGGGCAGGGTGAGGCGGTTCACAGAGCCCGCTGCCGCCGCGCGCGAGACTTGCCTCGGAACGGGGAGGACAACCTTGCTGCCGACCGATACACCCCTCGCGGCCCCGGCCTTCGATCTTCGGGATCCGGGCCTCATCGAGGATCCCTATCCGCGCCTGGCCGAGCTCCGCCGCGCGCAGCCGGTCCACCGCTTCGCCTGGGAGGGCCGCCCGGTGCGCGTCCTGACCCGCTATGCGGAGTGCGGCGCCGTCCTGGCGGACGCGCGCTTCGGCCCCCCGGACGTCCTGGCGCCGCCCTTTGCGCTGGGTGGCGAGCGCTCCCTCCCGGCGGATCTGCTGCGTCAGACGGGCCCGATGACCTCGAGCGTGCTGCCCGACGCGGCGGCGGAGGGTCCGCTCCTGGCCGAGATCCTGGCCGCGGCGGCGCCCCGGATCCAGGCCTGTGCCGACGGGCTGCTGGAGCGGCTGGGGCGCTCCGGTGGCGACCTGGTGCTGGATCTGGTGGCGCCCCTGGCGGTGGTGGCGGTCTGCGAGGTGCTCGACGTCCCCGCCGCGGACCGGCCCCTCTTCCACGTCTGGATGCCGGAGCTGGGACGCGCGAGCGGCCTGCCCCGGGAGGTCTTCCGCGCCCGCACCCGGGCCCAGTCCGCGGTGCGGGTGCTGTTCGAGGTGCTCGAGTCGCGCTCCCGCGCCGTACCGCTGCCCTGCGAGCAGTCCGACGTGCCGGCCGCCACCGAGGCGCGCGCATCCGCGGCGCTCCGGATCGCCTTCTCCGGCTACGAGGCCGGGGTCGGGCTCCTCGGCAACGGACTGCTGGCGCTGGTGCGGCGGCCCGAGGCCCGGGCCGCGGCCGCCGCCGATCCGGAGACGGCCGCCGACGAGATCCTGCGCTTCGATCCGCCGGTCCAGGTCGCCACGCGGCAGGCCCGCGAGGCAGCCGGGGTGGCCGGCGAGGCGCTCGAGGCCGGGGAGCGCCTCTGGCTGCTGCTGGGCTCCGCGAACCGGGACGAGGCGGTCTTCGGGGCCGCGGCGGGGTTCGACCCCGGGCGGGCCCGGCACCGCCCGCCGGCGCTGCTGGCGGACGCCGCCGGACCCGGCCATCGCATCGCCCGGGCCCTGGCGAACGCCATCCTGCCGCGCCTTCCCGAGCTGCCGGAGCTGGCCCTGCGTCCCGGCCTCGCGCGCCGACCGAGCGCCGCGCTCCGGATGCTCGAGCGCCTTCCCGTGGCGCCCGCTGGGGTTTCCCCGCTTGCGCGCGACGGATAGGATGCTCTCCGGCGAGCCGTGGGGGGCTTGCCGGGAGGGGACGATGGGTACCGGTTCCACCGGTTCCGGGCTGGCGTCGCGGAGGGAGCTGCTGGCGGGGGTCCCGCTCTTCTCGATGCTGGACGACAGCGACCTCGAGGGCCTGGCCGAGGTCGCCTACGCCAAGCGCCTCAAGGCCCGGGCGGAGCTCTTCCACAAGGGCGACGAGGGCAGCCAGGTCTACGTGATCGCGCGGGGTCGCCTGCGGGTGGCCGCCACCTCGCCCGAGGGCGAGGACGTGCTCTTCACGATCCTGGATCCCGGGGAGGTCTGCGGCGACCTGGCGCTGCTGGCCGGCGGCCAGCGGACCGCGACCGCCACGGCGCTGGAGGAGTGCGAGCTCCTCGGCATCGACCGGCGCGACTTCCTGCAGCTCCTGCGGGGTCGACCGGAGATGGCCATCCGCCTGCTGGAGGTGATGGCCGAGCGGGTGCGCCGCCTGTCGGAGTCGCTCGAGGACAGCGTGTTCCTCAACCTGCCCGCGCGCCTCGCGAAGCGCCTGCTGGCGCTGGCCGACGCCTACGGCAGCGAGGCGGAGGGCGGCACCCGGATCGGCCTGAAGCTCTCCCAGACGGATCTCGGCACCATGGTGGGAACCAGCCGCGAGAGCGTGAACAAGACCATGCGGGCCTGGGAGAGCGAGGGCCTGGTCCGCTCGGAGCAGGGCTTCATCACGCTCCTCGACGTGTCGGGGCTGCGGGCGGTGGCCGGCGCCGCGGACGGCTAGGGCGCATCGTGGAGCTCCGGGAGGCGGCCGATCGCCTCGCCCTCGCCGAGGTCCTGCAGCGCTACTTCCACGCGCTGGACACCCGGGACTACCCCCTGCTGGATCGCGTCTTCAGTCCCGACGCGCGCTTGCTCTACGACATGGGGGACGGCGGCACCGAGGTGGCCTACCCGGTGATGCGCGCGCAGCTCGAGCGGTTCAACGCCGCCTTCCTCTGGACCCAGCACATGGCGGGGCTGCCCCTGCTCGAGGTCGACGGCGAGGGCGCGCGCAGCACCCTCGGACTGCGGGCACTCCACGTCCAGGAGACGGCCGAGGGCGAGCGGAGCACCTGGCTCGTCTACGGCACCTATCGCGACCGGCACGTCCGTACGCCCGACGGCTGGCGCATCCGGCACCGGCACTTCAGGGCCCACCACACCGAGGGGCAGCTCCTGCCGGCGGACCGGCTTCGTCGCGGGATGGGCTGAAGGCCCCGCCCGCGGGCAGGGGCGGAACCCGCGCCAGCACCAGCAGGGCCCCGAGTGCGCAGAGCCCGGCCACGACGAAGACAGGCGGGTAGCCCCGCGCCTCGGCGAGCAATCCCAATCCGAACTGGCCGGCCGCGACCCCCACGTTGAAGGCGCCGTTGAACAGCGCCATCACCTTGCCGCGTTCCCGGGGCCCCACCCCGGTCACGGCCAGGGCGTTGAAGGTCGGGTAGAAGATCCCGTGGGCCACGCCGAAGGCCGCGCCCACGGGCACCAGTCCCAGCCGGCCGAGCTCCGCCAACCCGGCGACCGAGGCGGTGTAGGCCACCAGGGCGATCGCCGTGAGCCGGCCGTAGCCCAGCCTTTCGGCGAACGGGCCGACGGCGAGGCGCGCGGCCACCGCGGCGATCGTGTAGGCGACGAAGAAGCTGCGCAGCTCGTGGATCCCCAGCTCCAGGGCGAAGGGCTGGTGGAAGGTGAAGGCCGCGCCGAAGGCGGCGCCCACGAGAGCCACCACTGCGCTGATGGCGCGCATGCGCGGGTGGCGGGCCACCGCCCAGAATCCGGGCGCGACCTCGTTGTGGGCGGGCTGGCGGGTGTCGCGCACGCGCCGCGACAGCAGGCAGGAGACCAGGGAGGCCGCCGCCGACATCGCGAAGGCCGGCTTCCAGCCCGCGCGGTCGGCGAGGGTCTCCACCACCACCGGGGCGACGGCGTTCATCGAGAGCATGGTGAGCCCGAAGATCCCGAGAGCGAGGGCCAGGCGTCCGGGCGGGGCCTCGTCGACGGCCAGGGTGGAGCCCGCCACGAAGGCCATGGCGAAGGCCGCCCCCTGGAGCACCCGCAGCACGAAGATCGCGGGGCCGAGGGCGTCGATCCAGACGAAGCCCAGGGAGGCCACCGCCATCAGCAGCGCGCCCGCGGTCATGAAGCCGCGGCGGCCGGAGCGGTCCACGAGGATGCCCATGGTCGGCTGCAGGAGCACCGCCGTCACGTAGAACGCGGCGGTCACCGCACCGATCGCCGCGGGTCCGCCGGCGAGCTCGGTGGCGACGTACTTGGGCAGCAGGAAGAAGCTCGAGAAGGCGAAGCCGAAGCTGGCCTGGGCCAGGAGCAGCGCCACGAAGCTCCTCGTGAACAGATCCGCCATGGCGGGCACTCCGCTCGCGCGTCGGGCGCGCGGCCGGCTCCGCCGTCGGCCGGGGGGATCGGGGTGTCGTCGTCTGCGGGGACCCCTCCGGCCGGAACGGCGGAAGGGGTTGCAGGTCTCGGTCTAGACCGGAGCTCCCTCCGCCCGCATCGTGCCCCAGAGCTTCCAGCACGACGCGACGACGGCCGTGTGTACCGGGATGACGAGGATGGCGGCGAGCCGATCGACCATGATGGGCAGGGTGTATCGCGAGCGACCCGCTTCCGTCAAGCGGAGATCTCGCGAAGGTCCACCTCGCGGGACTCCTCGGCGCTGCGGGTCGCCGCCAGCGCGAAGGTCAGGGTGCGCCGCGCCTCCGCCAGATCCTGGGCGGGCTGACGTCCCCGGACGAGGGCGTCCACGAAGTCGAGGCCGCCCAGGCGGAACGACTCGGCCCAGTCGGTGGCCAGGTCGTGGAACGCCCGCACCTCGCCCTCCCGGTAGAGCACCAGGGCGGGCTCCTCGAGGAGCTTGCCGGTGCAGCGGTTCACCCAGAGGATCCCCTCGGTGCCGTGGATCTCCATGCGGTCGTCGCTCACGTAGTAGCGGGAGCGGACGCGCATCCCGAGCGACGCGATCACCTCCCAGGAGCCGAAGCGGGGCGGGTCGCCCGCGTAGCGCCAGCTGATCAGCGCCGGCCCGTCGTACCAGGCGTCCTCGCCGAGCCGGAACCAGTGGATGAAGGCATGGACCCGCTCCGGCTCGGCCGGCACGAAGAAGCGCGCCATGTTGAAGCAGTGGTAGCCGTGGTCGAAGGTCGTCGGGCCGCCGCCGCAGTCCTCCCGGCGCATCCGCCAGGCCTGGGTGCGGGGGCCGATCTCCCAGCCCTCGTCGAGGCGGCCGCCCGCGGTCTTGATGCGCACCGAGAGCGGCGTGCCGATGGCGCCCTCGTCCACCAGCGCGCGGGCCTTCACGTGGGGCGGGTAGTGCATGAAGTTCTCGAAGACCCTCAGGGTGCGGCCGCTGCCCTCGGCGGCGCGAGCGACGCGCTCCAGCTCCGCCAGGGTGCGGGTGGGCGGCTTCTGGAGCGAGACGTGCTTGCCGGCCTCGAGCGCGGCCACCGCCTGCGCGGCGTGGAGGTGGTGCGGGGTGAGGATCTCCACGGCGTCGACGTCCGGGTCCGCCAGGAGCTGCTCGGGGTCGCGGTAGGTGCGACGGGCGCCCCAGGCTTCGGCGCGGCGTCGGGCGAGCGCTTCGTCCACGTCGCAGACGGCCACGATCTCGGCGTCGGGATGCTCCAGGTAGCCGAGGCACTGCAGGTCGGCGATGCGACCGGCTCCGAGGAAGCCGAGCCGCACGCGTTCCGCACCGGCCCTGGAGCTCCCGGGCCCGCCTCCCTCGCTGGCCATGGGCGCAGTCTATCAGTACGCTCGCCCGGCCGTGCCCCAGAAGTACTTCTCCGTCGACGGCGTCGCGACGTTCGTCCATCACACCGGGGCCACCACGCTGCCGGACGAGCCGCCGGATGTGTCGCGGGGATCGGCCGTCGTGTGCCTGCACGGCTCGGGCGGCAACGGCGCCGTCTTCACACCCCTGCTGGAGGCGCTGGCCGCACGCCACAGCCCCCTGGCCTTCGACCAGCCCGGTCACGGCCGCTCGGGCGGTCTCGACAGCCTCGGCTCGCTCGCGCGCATGGCCGCCTTCACCGGGGCCGTGGTGGCGAAGCTCGGGCTGCGCGAGCCGGTGCTGCTCGGACACTCCCTGGGCGGCGCCGTGGCCCTGGAGGCGGCCCTCTCCTGGCCGGAGCCGCCGCGGGCGCTGGTCCTCCTGGGCAGCGCCGATCGCTTCCCCGCCCTGCCCGACGGGGCGCTCGAGGCCCTGCAGGACGTGGTGGCGGGCCGGGCCCGACGACCCTTCGACCGCTCCGCCTGGTCGCCGTCGACGCCCGACGACGTGGTCCGCCGGGGCTTTCTCGAGGATCTGAAGACCGACCCCCGCACGACGCTGGGCGACCTGCAGGCCGTGCCCCGCGACGACGCGCTATCGGAGCGCATCGACGCCCTGGCCGTGCCGACGCTGATCCTGGTGGGTGCGGACGAGGGCGCGGGCCTGCGCGAGGCGGCAGAGGGCCTGACCGCGCGTCTGTCCCGGGCCCGCTTCCAGGCCATCGAGGGGGCCGGTCACATGCTGCCCTTCGAGCAGCCCGGGCCGGTGGCTGAGGCCACCGAGGCCTTCCTGGCGGAGCTCGACAGATGAGTGTGTCGGGACGGGCGGCGATCGTCGGCGCCTACGAGCATCCCACTCGCTGGGCGCCCGAGAAGAGCGAGTCCCAGATCATGGCCGAGGCCGCGCAAGGCGCGCTCTCCCAGTGCGGCCTCTCGCTCTCGGACGTCGACGGCCTCTGGAACGCCGGCATGAGTCCGAACCCGATGGCGGTGGTGCAGCTCGCTGAGTACCTGAACCTGAAGCCCCGCTATCTGGATGGGACCAACCTCGGCGGCTCCTCCTTCGTGGCCCACGTGGGCCACGCCGCCGGGGCGATCCAGGCCGGCCTCTGCGAGGTGGCCCTGATCCTCTACGGCAGCACCGCCGCCTCCCAGGCCATGGCCATCGGCACCGGCGGTCGCGGCGGCGGCGACGCAGCGGCCGGCTTCGTCTCCCCCTACGGCTTCACCACGGTGGGGGGCTACGCGCTGGTCGCGCGACGCCACATGCACGCGTACGGCACCACCCCGGCCCAGCTCGCCGAGATCGCGGTGGGCACCCGGGGCCACGCCTGCCTGAATCCGGACGCGAAGATGCGCACGCCCATCACGGTCGAGGACGTCCTCGCCAGCCGCATGATCTCGGATCCGCTGCACCTGCTCGACTGCTGCATCATCAGCGACGGCGGCGGCGCGGTGGTCGTCACCTCCCTGGAGCGGGCCCGGGATCTCGACGCGACCCCCGTCCGGGTGCTGGGCTGCGGCGAGGCCGTCTGGCATCGGGAGCTCGGGGCGCCCGACCTCCTGCAGCTGGCGGCGCGGGACTCCGGGACCCGGGCCTTCGACATGGCCGGGCTCGGTCCCGACGACGTGGACCTGTGCACGATCTACGACTCCTTCACGATCACCGTGCTCGCCACCCTCGAGAACCTCGGGTTCTGCAAGCCGGGGGAGGGCGGCGCCTTCGTCGAGGGCGGGCGGATCCGACTGGGCGGCGCGCTGCCCGTGAACCCCGACGGCGGCGGGCTGTCCTCGAATCACCCCGGAATGCGCGGCATCTTCCTGGTGATCGAGGCGGTCCGACAGCTTCGGGGCGGTTGCGGTCCGCGCCAGGTGGTGGGCGCCGAGGTCGCGCTGGTGCACGGCACCGGCGGCCTGTTGTCGACGCTCCACAGCGGCGCGACCCTGCTGCTGGCGAGGGACTGAGGGTCGGGGGCACGAAGGGCCGGGGACACGAGGGATGACCGAGCTGCGCAATCCGACGCCCGCGGTGGACTGGGAGACGCGGCCCTGGTGGGAGGCCTGCGCCCGCGGCGAGCTGGTGCTCCAGCGCTGCCGGGACTGCGGCAGCCTTCAGCACCGGCCCCGGGCGGTCTGCGTGAGCTGTCTCTCGGACCGGGTCGGCTGGGAGCGGGCGAGCGGTCGGGGCACGGTGTACAGCTTCACGATCACCCACCAGAACCACGCGCCGCCCTTCCGCGAAGCGCTCCCGTACGTGCTGGCGGACGTCGCCCTGGAGGAGGGGCCCCGGGTGCTCGCCAACCTGGTGGGCTGCGCGCCCGCGGACGTGCGGGTGGGGCTGCCCGTGGTGGTCGACTTTGGCCCCGCCGACGGCGACCTCGCGGTGCCGAGGTTCCGCCCGGCATGATCCTCGACCTCCACAACCACTCGGTCGTCTCCG
The DNA here is from genome assembly GCA_964442285.1 of uncultured Spirochaetales bacterium. GTDB lineage: Bacteria > Myxococcota_A > UBA9160 > UBA9160 > JAFDET01 > CAYTZH01. The sequence continues at coordinate 15,399 of CAYTZH010000033.1, forward strand.
ACGACGGGCGCGCCCGGGTGGAGAGCTACTGCCAGTGGATCCGCAAGCGCGAGCTGCCGCTCGACGGCTTCGTCCTCACCGAGCACAGGCAGTTCGACGCGGCCTCGGACTACCGCGCCCTCGAGGATCGCTTCGCCCTGCGCATCCTGAAGGGCAGCGAGGTGGAGACCGAGTACGGCCACGTGCTGGTCTTCGGCGTGAACGACGACCTCCGCGCCGCCTTCGACTTCGGCCGGGTGGACCTCCCGCTGGCGACGGTGCTGGAAGCGTCCGCCCGCTGCGGCGCCGTCGCGGTTCCCTGTCACCCCGGGCGGCCCAACGTGGGCCTCTGCAGCCACTACGAGACCCTCGGGCCCGCGGTCGGGGTGGAGATCGTCGAGACCCACAGCGGCGGCAGTCGCGCCGGAGAGGACGCGGCGGCCCAGTCGCTGGCGGAGCGCCACGGCTATCGGGGCGTCGGCGGCAGCGATGCCCACATCGTGAGCCACATCGGGCGCTGCGCCACCCGCTTTCCGCGGGAGGTCCGCGACGAGGCCGACCTCGCCGCGGCGCTCCGGGAGGGAGGATTCGAGGCCGTGCGATGGACCTAGCGCAGCTGCGCAGGGACTGGGTGGGTGTGGTGTTCGACACCACGGAGTTCCACGTGGATCCCGAGAAGACCGTGGCCTTCGCCCGGGCCTGCGGCGAGACGGATCCGCGCTTCACCGATCCCGGGCATCCCGCGTTCCAGGCGCCCGTCACCTACACCGCGCGCTTCACCAGCCAGCGGGTCATGCCCGAGGGCTTTCCGGCGGGGGACTTCCGGCGCCTGTTCGACGGCGGCAAGTGCGTCGAGGCCCACGCGCCCGTGCCCGCGCCCGGCACCCTGGTGGCGACCAGCCAGATCGCCGACGTCTACGAGAAGACCGGTCGCTCCGGCAACATGCTCTTCCTCGTGCACCGGATGGAGTTCCGCAGTCCCGAGGGCAGCACGCTGCTCTCCACCGTGGACTGGCGACTCATCCAACGGGAGGCGAGCTGATGCCGGCGTCGCTGGCCGAGGTGGAGTTCGGGGAGGAGTTCGACTTCGCGCCGGACGTGAGCATGGAGGCGGTCCGCCGCTTCGGTGGAGCGGCCGACCTGATGTTCCACCGCTTCACCGATCACGAGAAGGCCCGCGCCGACGGACTCCCGGGCGCGATCGTGCCCGGCATCATGAGCCAGGGTCTGCTGGCGGCGGGGATCCACCAATGGGCCCCGGGCTGCACCCTCCGCAAGATCGACACGGTGTTCCGGGCGCCGGTGCTGGTCGATTCCCGGCCCGCCTGCCGCGGCGTGGTCACCCACGTGGACGAGGAGGCGGGCACGGTGGAGATCGACCTCACCATCGTGAACGAGGCCGGCGAGACCCGCGTGCTCGGCACCGCCCTCGTGCGCTTCTGATCGGCGCGGGCCCGGATCTGCTCGGCGCGGCGCCGGGATCCGCTCAGCGCGAAGCGCCGATCTCCCAGCGCGGTGCGCGGATCCCCCAGCGCAGCCCGAAGACGAAGCGGTCGCGCGCGGCGAACTGGCCGAAGAGGCCGGAGCCGCTGCCGTAGAAGAGATCGAGCCCGGCCCAGGCGTGGAGGTCGTCGCGGATCTCGTAGCGCAGCGAGGGCCGCACGAGGCCGTCCCCCCGGCGCACGTTGTGGATCCAGATGGACTCGAGGCTCAGGCGCTCGTTCAGGAAGCTGCGCCGGACGAACAGGGTCACGTTGGTCTCGGTCGCGTCTCGCACGAGGCCCGGGACGTCCTCCAGTGCGAAGTCCTGGAAGACCTGCACGCTCGCAAAGGTCCGGGGCAGACCGGTCCAGTCCACGCCGAGCACGTAGGCGACCACCTCGCTCTCGGCCACGCCGTCGGTGTCCGTCGGATCGCGGGTGACGAAGAAGCGGTCGCTCGAGAAGAGCACCTCGCCACGCAGGGTGAAGTCGCCGAGCCCGGTCGCCGCGGTGCCCCCGATCACGTGGGTGCGCCGATAGCCGGGTCGGACCACGGCCAGCGGGCCCGCCGGCGTCGTGACCACCTCGCGGAAGGGAATGGCGAGGTCGTCGTACTGGTAGAGGTAGTTCAGGCTCCAGTCGACGCCGCGCCAGAAGCCCGACAGCCGTGCGCCCAGGTCGGAGTCGCCGGCGAAGCTCCGGGGCTGCTCCGCGTCCCGGACCTCCACCGGGATGCCGGGGGGCACCGCCGGCAGCAGGATCGGCGAGCGGAAGGCGAACAGGCCCTCGGGGTTCGGGATCTCGTGGAACGACGGGTCCGGGATCCACAGCAGCTGCAGGACCGGTCCGCCCAGGTCGAGCTCGGCGTTCACGGTCCAGAGCGGGATCCGCGAGTCCTCGAAGTCCGGCAGGATGAACTCGTCGAAGTTCTGGGGATCCACCACGTCGAGGAGCTTCAGGCCGTCGGCTTCGCCCCAGACCACCTGCTGCTTGCCCAGGGTCAGGTACAGGGGCCCCCACGGCACCTCCACGAAGAGCTCCCGCAGCTCGAATGCGGCCCGGCTCCCGATCAGGCGGGCGCGGGTGATCTGCGAGGTCTCCGTGGGCGGCGGGTCTCCGGGGTCGATGCGGTCGAAGGCATCGCCGGTCAGGCGCAGCCGGGTGCGCAGGCGCACGCCAGCGCCGAGCGCGACGTCGAGCCGGGGCTCGAAGGAGAGCGCGAGCGTCTGGCTCCGCCCGCGTTCGAGCCCGACCGCGTACTCGAGCTCGATCTCCGCGGCGAGATCCACCTCCGCGGCGCTCGCCGGCGGGGCCGCCGCCGCCATCAGCAGCGCCAGCCCCTTGGCGAGCCCGATCCTTCCGCTGGCAGAGCGCGCCGACACCCGTCCCCCCGGATCGGTCGCCCACGGTACCCCGGCTTCCGATACCCTCCAATCCGAGGAGGCGACATGACGGCGCGATTCGAAGGCAAGGTGGTGTTGATCACGGGGGCGGCGGCGGGCATCGGCGCCGCGTCGGCCCGCCGCTTTGCGGCCGAGGGCGCACGGCTCGTGCTGGGCGACCTGAACGAAGAGGACGGCGACAAGCTGGCCGCGGAGCTGGGGACGGACCGCGCGGTCTTCCGGGCCACCGACGTCCGCGACCTCGCCGCCGTGGAGGCCCTCACCGGGACGGCCGTCGAGCGCTTCGGCCGCCTCGACGTGGCCTTCAACAATGCGGGGATCGGAAGCTACGGTCGGGCTCCGGATCTGGACCCCGAGGAGTGGCATCGGATCATCGACGTGGACCTGCACGCCGTCTTCTACGGCTGTCGCGCGGCGATCCCGCACCTGATCGCGTCGGGCGGCGGCTGCATCGTCAACACCGCCTCCATCTCGGGCCTGGCCGCGGACTACGGCCTCGCCGCCTACAACGCCGCAAAGGGGGCCGTCGTCAACCTCACCCGCACCCTCGCGATCGACCACGCCCGCGACGGGGTCCGCGTAAACGCCGTCTGCCCGGGGCCCATCGTGACCGCGCTGACCGGGCCCCTGCGCGCGGTGCCCCGGATCATGGAGGTGTACCGGGAGAACCTGCCCATGGGTCGTCTGGGTACACCGGAGGAGGTGGCGTCGGTGGTGGCGTTCCTCGCCTCCGACGACGCGGCCTACGTCAACGGCGTGAACCTGGCGGTGGACGGCGGGGTGACGGCCTGGACCGGCCAGAACAACTTCACCCGCGCCATCGAGGCCCTGCAGGCTCCCTCCGGCGGGGACGACTAGGCTTGGGTGAGCTCGACGTCCACGAGGCGCTGTTCAGTCTGCGCGCCATGCGCCGGCTGCGTCCCGACCCGGTGCCCGAGGCGGACCTCGCCTACCTCGTGGAGGCCGCCACCCAGGCCCCGAGCGGCACCAACGCCCAGCGCTGGGCCTTCGTCGTGGTGACCGACCCGGAGACGCGTCGACGGCTCGGGGAGATCTACCGGGAGCTCGGGGAGCGCTACATCCGCGACGCCGGTCTGGCCAGCGGACGGCTGGACGAGTCGGCCACGAAGGTCTACCGGAACGCCCTCTGGCTGGTGGACCACCTGGGCGAGGCCCCCGCGCTGATCCTCGCCTGTGTCGAAGGACGCCCTCCGCGCGAGCCGGCCGCCGCCTCGACCTACTACGGCTCGATCTTTCCCGCGATCCAGAACCTGATGCTGGCCGCGCGCGCGCGCGGGCTCGGCTCCACCCTGACCACGCTCCACAAGGCCCGCGAGGGCGACGTCCGGGCGGTGTTGGGGATCCCCGACCACGTGGAGACGGTGGCGCTCATCCCGGTCGGCTACCCCCGGGGTCGCTTCGGTCGACCCCTGCGCCGGCCCGCCTGGGAGGTCACTCACTGGGATCGCTGGCAGTCCCGCCGCGCACCCACATGACCATGCCCGAGCTCTCCGGAGAGGGGTGGCCGAGGTGCGGGGGATGCTCGGCGCGAGCTGAGGGTCAGGCCTCGGGCTCGACCAGGTCCGGCCGGTACTCCGGGTGCTCCTCGAGCCAGCGGGAGAGTGCCCGCATCGACGCCTCGTTCTGCTTGTTGATGAAGCGGTAGATGGGGCCTTCGAAGAGTCGCCACGGCAGCTGGGTGAGGTGGTAGCGCTCCTCGAAGGAGAGCTTGGTGCGGTTCGGTCCGGCGTGCTCCAGGCGCAGGCGTCCGGTCTGGTCGTTCCCGGGCTGTCGCGAGAGCATGGTGTAGGTGTAGCCGCCGGCCGGCACCACGTCGGTCACCAGCTCGAGCGCAGCGCCGCGACGCCCCAAGGGCAGCTTGTAGATCACGCGACGCAGCAGTCCGTTCCCGACCTCGTCGCCGGGATGCAGCACCTGCACCTCGATCACCATGGGTGCGTAGACGGACCAGCGATCGTAGTCCTGCATCAATGCCCACACGCGGGCCGGAGCGTGGGGGAGCTCGAGGGTGTAGCGGTGTTCCCGCACGGCTCGTGTATGATCCCACATCCCCCGAACCATGGGAATCCGGATGGCCGAGACGACGTACGAGACGCTGGCGTTCGAGCTTCGCGACGGTGTGGCGCGCGTGACCCTGAATCGGCCGGAGGCGGCCAACGCCCTCGATCTGCAGATGAGCCGCGAGCTGATGGCCGCGGCGATCCGCTGCGACGAGGAACGCGCGGTGCGCGCGGTGCTGCTCGAGGCGCGGGGCAAGCTCTTCTGCGCCGGCGGCGACCTCCAGAGCTTCGCAGGCGCCGGCGAGGGGATGCCGGCGCTCATCAAGGAGATGACGAGCTATCTCCACGCGGCGGTCTCGCGCTTCGCGCGCATGCGCGCCCCGCTGATCACCGCGGTCGGGGGACCGGCGGCCGGGGCGGGCATGAGCCTGGCCTGCTCGGGGGACCTGGTGCTGGCTTCTTCCAGGGCCCGCTTCACCCTGGCCTACACCAAGGTAGGTCTGGCGCCCGACGGCAGCTCCTCCTTCGTCCTGCCCCGTCTGGTCGGGGCGCGCCGCACCCTGGATCTCATGCTGACCAACCGCACCCTGTCCGCGGAGGAGGCCGAGGCCTGGGGGCTGGTGAGCCGGGTGGTCCCGGCGGAGTCCCTCGCCGCAGAGGCGGAGTCCCTGGCCGCCGAGCTCGCGTCGGGGCCCACCGAGGCCTACGGGCTGGCCAAGGCCCTGGTCTCGGACAGCCTGCAGCACGGGCTCGAGACCCAGATGGAGCGGGAGTCCCGCGCGATCGCCGCGGCGGCCCGGACGGCCGATGCAAGGGAGGGCGTCGCCGCCTTCCTCGCCAAGCGAGCGCCGACCTTCAAAGGAGAGTGACCTTGCCCGAGCTGTCGGTCCTCGGCCGCCGCATGGCCTACGTCGAGGTCGGGGAGGGCGACCCGATCCTGTTCCTGCACGGGAACCCCACGTCCTCCTACCTGTGGCGCAACGTGATCCCGCATCTCGCGGACCAGGGCCGCTGCCTCGCGCCCGACCTCATCGGCATGGGCGCTTCCGAGAAGCTCCCCGACAGCGGTCCCGACCGCTATCGCTTCGTCGAGCACCGCCGCTACCTCGACGCCCTGCTCGAGGCGTTGGACGTGCGCGAGCGGGTCACCCTGGTGATCCACGACTGGGGCTCGGCCCTGGGCTTCGACTGGGCGCGCCGGCATGCGGACGCCGTGATCGGGATCGCCTACATGGAGGCCATCGTCGCCCCCGTCACCTGGGACGACTGGCCGAAGGCCGCCAAGGGCATCTTCCAGGCCTTCCGCTCGCCGGACGGCGAGCAGCTCGTCCTGGAGCAGAACGCCTTCGTGGAGCAGGTGCTGCCGAGCTCGATCCTGCGCAAGCTCGAGCCCGACGAGATGGAGGCGTATCGGAAACCCTTCGCGCAGCCCGGCGAGGATCGCCGCCCGACGCTCACCTGGCCGCGCCAGATCCCGATCGAGGGCGAGCCCGCCGACGTGGTGGAGATCGTGAGGGACTACGGCGCCTGGCTCTCCGCCTCCGAGGTGCCCAAGCTCTTCGTGAACGCCGATCCCGGCGCCATCCTGCGCGGGGCGCCCCGGGAGTTCTGCCGCAGCTGGCCCAACCAGACCGAGGTCACGGTCCCCGGGATCCACTTCATCCAGGAGGATTCCGGCGAGGCCATCGGTCGCGCCGTCGCCGACTGGCGCCGCAGCCGCGTCGCCGCCTGAGCCGCCCGCGGGCCGCGAGAGGGGCTATGCTGCTTCGCGCCGCGCGGCGGGCCGCGGCGGGAGGTGCGAGGTGGCCGGCGTGGTCGGAGTGGTTGCGACCCTCGAGGTGAAGCAGGGCGAGGAGGCCGCCTTCGAGGCGGTGATGCAGGAGCTGGCCGAGAAGGTCCGGGCGAGCGAGCCGGGCACCCTCTCCTACGAGCTCTGCAAGGCGGATGCGCCGGGGACCTACGTGGTCCTCGAGCGCTACGAGAGCCAGGAGGCCTTCCAGGCCCACATCGGCGGGCCGCTCCTCAAGGAGGCCGGACCCAAGCTGGCCGGCTGTCTCGCCAAGCCGATGCAGCTCCAGGTGCTGCACCAGGTCTAGTGCCGTAGCTGCCAGCGCCTTGTCCGGGCGGGCAGCGCCGCCCGGGACTAGTCGCGGACGATCTCCGCCATCACGGTTCCGAGCGCTTCGGCTTCGCTGTCCGCGAGGCGCTCCACGCTCGGCAGCCCGGCGACGAGGCTCTCGAGGCGGGCCGCCGTGGGCTCGTCGACGTCGAGGAAGCGCAGCGCCACGCCGTGGGCGTCGTCGCGCACCACCTGGCCGAGCACGAGAACCGGCTCCTCCCGCTCCCGTCCGAAGATCGCGAGCTTGACCTCGTCGCCCATGCTGAGGTCGAGATTCTGCTCGAGGAGCATCCCGCCGACCGAGAGGTTCCGGCCCACCAGGGCGCGGCGCGCCTCGTCCTGCAGCGCCACCACCTTCCGCTCGTAGGCGCCCCGCGGCGCGACCCGACGCTCGGCGCCGTCGGCGGTCGCGGGCGGGTCGAGCTGGGCTCCGGCGGCCCCGGTCGCGGGCGGGTCGAGCTGGGCTCCGGCGGCCCCGGTCGCGGGCGGGTCGAG
>CAYTZH010000033.1:22996-29210 GCA_964442285.1 uncultured Spirochaetales bacterium
CGGTCGCGGGCGGGTCGAGCTGGGCTCCGGCGGCCCCGGTCGCGGGCGGGTCGAGCTGGGCTCCGGCGGCCCCTTCCTCGCGGTCGAGGGTCTCGGGACCGGCCGTCTTCCGGCTGAGAACCTCCCGGAGTCGACGCTCGCTGCTGCTGCTCAGGGACTGGAAGGCGACCGCCACGTCGAAGCGCTCGCCGAGCCCATCCTTGCGGCCCGGCTGGCAGCGCAGCACCCAGCCCGCGAGGGGAAGCGCGCGGCTCGCCGTGAGCGTCTTCGGCAGCACCACGGTCACGCGCTCGTCGGGCTCGAGCTGGCGATCGCACTCGAGCCGGCACCCCCGCAGCGCCACCTCCAGGAGCGTCGCCGACCGGCGGCGGAAGCCCTGCTTGTAGGTGATGGGGAAGCCGATGGGAATCCGGCTCGCGCCGCGTCGCTCGGGCCCCCGGTAGAGCGCCTTCAGCAGCAGCAGGCGCAGGGCCGAGGGGTGGACGGGACGCCGCACCAGGTAGTCGTAGCCCCCGCTGCGGAGCATGGAGCGGAGGGTGGTGGAGTCCTCGTCCACCATCACGACGCGGACCGGGCCGTCCTCGTCCGCGCGGGGCCGGTTGCGGCTGCGGTCGAGCTCGAGGGCGCGCCGGGCCGTGGCGATCAGGAGGTCGTCGGGGAGCTCGACGGCGACGCCCTCGATGGCGCTCCCGCGGAGGTAGGTGTACGCCACGCCGAGCTCGTCGAGGAGCCCGCGGACGTCCTCGAGCTCGCCGTCGTCGAGCACCAGGGTGCCGGGAACCGGGGTCATGCCGCCTCCGCTTCGAGTCCGCCTCTGGCCCCGGGGGCTTCAGGCCGGCGGAAGCTCGCCATCCTCCGTCGGCAGATCGCCGGCGCCGCTGAAGGGTTCGCTGGAGGGTCGGCTCCGCCACCAGGCCAGGCCGAGGGCGCCCAGCCCGGCGGCGACCCCCACCGCGATGGCGGGCGCCGCGGGCAGCCGCAGCTCCAGCTGCCAGGCTGTGGCCAGCATGGCCAGGGCGTTGTTGGCCACGTGGCACAGGATCGCGGGGCGCAGGCTGTGGGCGATGTGCACCGTGGCGCCGAGGTAGAGCCCGAGGAGGAACGCGGCCGTGCCCTGGACCCAGTCCAGGTGCAGGGCGCCGAAGGCCGCCGAGGCCAGCGTCAGGGCGCCCGCGGCGCCGCCCGGGACACCCGCCCAGGCCCGCTCCAGCCCCCGCTGCAGCCAGCCCCGGAACAGCAGCTCCTCGGCGATTCCCGGCGCCAGGGCGAGCCCCAGCAGCCCCGCCGCGAGGGCGGCGGCGTCCGCCCCGCCGTAGAGCCGCTGGATCTCGCCCAGGGTGCCGGTCTGCTCGAGGGCGAGCAGCTCGATCACGACGTTCGCGGCGCCGCTCACGCCGAGGGCACCCACGGCGAGCACGAGCACCAGCGCGGGCGAGAGGCGACTCCGCTGGAGCCCGAGCCGTTTCGGCAGGGCTTCGCCCGAGAGCGACGCGAGCCCCACGGCCGCGAGGCCGATGGCCGCGAAGACCAGCACGTTGCCGAGGCCCACACCGACCGCACCGGGCAGGGCGGCGGAGACGCCGCCTCCCGCGAGGAAGAGCCACGCGCAGGCCGCGGCCACGCCCAGCGCGCGGAGCGGGAACGACACGTCCGGGAACGTAGCGGCTGCGGCGATGGGCTAGTCTTCTCGTGTGGGAGATCCGAACCAATCCCTCGCGGGCTCGGTGCTGCTGGCCATGCCCCAGCTCGAGGATCCCAACTTCCACCGCGCGGTGGTGCTCCTCGTGCACCACGACGGCGACGGGGCCTTCGGGCTCGTGGTGAACCGCTCCGCCGACCTCACCATCGGCGATCTCTGCGCGAGCCTCGAGATCCCCTGGGCGGGGGACACGGAGGTCGACGTCGGGCTCGGTGGCCCGGTGCAGCCCAACACCGGCTGGCTGCTCTTCGACGCGAGCGCGGACGAGGATCTGCCCGACAGCCGCGAGGTGATGCCGGGCATCCAGTTCGCCGGCTCCGTCGAGAGCCTGCGCCACCTGGCCGATGCGCCGCCGGAGCGGGTGCGGATGTTCCTCGGCTACGCCGGCTGGGGACCGGGCCAGCTCGAGAGCGAGCTGGTCCAGGGCGCCTGGCTGCTCGCCCCCGCGACGCCCGAGCTGGTGTTCGAGGTGGCCTGGGACGAGCTCTGGGAGCGAGCGGTCCGCGGCCTCGGCGTCGAGCCCACCCACCTGATTCCGACGCCCGGCCTCCACTGAGCTATAGTCCGGCGGGCGGGCCACTGTGGGGTGGAGGAACCTCGTGAGCGCACCGTCCCTGGATCTCCCTCTCGACTACGAACGCGACGCGCTGCTGGAGAGTGGCGAGTACGCCGAGCCGCTCATCGCCGGCGGCGTCCGTTGCCACGGCGGCTTCGACGCCGACGGGCGCTACCGCAGCCCTCGCACCCTTCACCGCGAGCCGGCGATCCGCGCCTGGCAGGACCGCCTCCAGCGCGACGGCCACGCCCTGGTCCGCATCGATCCGGTCCTGATGCCGCCCCAGTATCCGAACGTGGAGCAGGCCAAGCTGCTGCTGAAGGAGGGCGTTCAGGATCCCGTGGTGCGGCGGCTCACGATCATCTCCATCGTCGAGGGCTTCGGGGCGATCATCCGCGACGTGCGGGTCCCCGACCTGGAGAGCCTGGTCGTAGAGCCGATCGCGGGGACCTGTCTCGCCCATCTGCGGCAGGGGCTGTTCGAGGCCCACGCCCGGGACGAGGCCGGCTATCGGGACGAGGGCGGTCACAAGCAGATGTGGGAGGCCGCGCGCGACCTGGCCCTGGAGAATCCCAAGGTGCCGGCCGACGTGCTCATGCGCATGATGGGGCAGGGTCCCGGGCGCCGACAGAAGCGCAAGGCGCTGATGCCGGAGCTCGATCCCGACCTCGAGAGCATGGTGGCCACCATGGCCCAGGTGCTGGCGGTGGAGGTGTTCGCGGAGGGCACCTTCGACTGGGGACAGAAGCTGCTCTCGGACCCGGAGGTTTCGGCCGAGCCCGAGGCGGCGGGTGCCATGGTCGGCTACATCCGCAGCGACGAGCGCCCCCACGTCGAGTACCTGCGGACCGCGCTCTCGGAGCTGCGCACGCGCACGCTGCGCACCGTGGATGGGCGGGAGATTCCGGGCCGCGCGCTGGTGGACGCGGCCATGCATCGGGTGCTGCGCGGTCTGACCGGAGAGCGGCGCGAGGAGCAGAACCACTACATCCGCGAGAGCTTCCTGGACGCCGTGAAGGACGCCTCCAACCCGAAGAGCCTGCTGGAGCGCTTCGAGGCCCTGGAGACGCCCTGGACGCCGCCGTCCCGCACCGGCTTCGAGCCTCCCCAGAGCTCCTGAGCCGCCGCGACGTGCAGCTCCTCCACCGTGCGTACCGGAGCTTCCGGATCGGCTCCACCGCCGCCCTGGTCTGGACCCTCTACAAAGTGCCGGCCTGGTTCCGGAAGCGGCTCGGCCGCCCCGAGCCCGAGGACCTGACGCCGACCCATCGTCGCGCGGCCAACCTGGTCCTGGCCACGGCCCTCGATCTGCGCGGCGTCCTGATCAAGCTCTGCCAGGTGGTGGCCACCCGCGCCGACGTGTTTCCGCCGACGATCATCGAGACCCTGAAGCAGTGTCACGACGCGGTGCCGGCGAAGCCGTTCGACGAGATCCGCGCGGCAGTGGAGCGCGAGCTGGGGAAGCCCCTCGACGCCGTGTTCTCCGAGTTCTCGCCGGAGCCCCTTGCGTCGGCGTCCCTGGCCCAGGTGCACCGGGCGCGCCTGCGGGACGGCACCGACGTCGCGGTCAAGGTGCAGTACCCGGACATCGAGCGCATCGTCCAGACCGACCTGGCCAACATGCGCCGGGTCTGTCGCATCTACGAGCGCTTCGATCCCCAGCCGATGGAGCTCTATCCGCTGCTCGTCGAGCTGACCGACCACCTGGAGCTGGAGCTCGACTTCCGCCGCGAGGCCGACTGCGCCGACCGGATCCGCGAGATCTTCGCGAAGGACGGGACGGTGGTCGTGCCGGAGATCCATCGCGAGTTCTCGACCGGGCGTGTGCTGGTGATGGAGCTGGTCGGCGGCATCAAGATCACCGAGAAGGAGAAGCTCGAGGCGGCGGGGGTCGACCCCGCGGCCGTGGTGCAGGAGCTCATGCGGGTGTACACGCGCATGATCCTGGCAGCCGGCTTCTTCCAGGCGGATCCCCACCCCGGCAACCTCTTCGTCCGGCCCGACGGCCACCTGGTGCTGCTCGACTTCGGGCTCTCCAAGGAGCTTCCCGAGGGCTTCGGGCTCGGCCTGTTCGAGCTGATGTTCTCGATGATGACGCTGAACGAATCGGCGATGATCCGGGCCTTCCAGGAGCTGGGCTTCGAGACCAAGAACGGCGACCCCTCCACCTTCCTGCTGATCACCCGACGCATGATGGCCCGCAGCGACACGGGACGCTTCGAGGGCGAGTTCACCGAGGAGATGACCGACGAGCTCTTCGAGGCCATCCGACAGAATCCGGTGGTGACGGTCCCCAGCGACTTCGTGCTGGTGGGGCGGGTGTTCTCGCTGCTCTCGGGCATCGCCCACTCCCTGGGCTCCCGCGCCAACGTGCTCGAGGCCATGGGTGCGTCCACGGGCTAGGACGGAGGCCTGGATGAAGGTTCGCGCTGCGCTCGCCCTCGAGCCGGAAAAGCCGCTGGTGGTCGACGAGGTCGACCTGGAGGGTCCGAAGGCCGGCGAGGTGCTCGTCCGGCTCCACGCCACGGGCGTGTGTCATACGGACGCCTACACCTTGAGTGGTCGCGATCCGGAGGGCCTCTTCCCGGTCGTGCTCGGGCACGAGGGGGGTGGTGTGGTGGAGGAGGTGGGTGCGGGCGTGACCTCCGTCGCGCCGGGCGACCACGTGATCCCGCTCTACATCCCCGAGTGCGGGGGCTGTGCGTACTGTCGCTCCGACCGCACCAACCTCTGCATCACCCTCCGGGCCACCCAGGGCCAGGGCGTGATGCCGGATGGAACGAGCCGCCTGTCCTATCGGGGCCGGAAGGTGCACCACTACATGGGCACCTCCACCTTCGCCGACTACACGGTGCTGCCGGAGATCGCCCTGGCGAAGGTGCGCCCGGACGCGCCCCTGGAGCGGGTCTGCCTGCTCGGCTGCGGCATCACCACGGGCATCGGGGCCGTCTTGAACACGGCCAGGGTGCCGGAGGGCTCGAGCGTCGCCGTGTTCGGGCTCGGCGGCGTGGGACTCTCGGTGGTGCAGGGGGCCGTCATGGCCGGGGCGGAGCGGATCTTCGCCGTGGACACGAACCCGCGCAAGTTCGAGCTGGCCCGTCAGCTCGGGGCCACGGACTGCCTCGACCCCCGGGAGATGGGGGACGTGGTCGGGGCCATCGTCGAGATGACGGGCGGCGGGGTGGACTACAGCTTCGAGTGCATCGGCAACGTGGAGGTCATGGGCCAGGCGCTGGCCTGCACCCACCGGGGCTGGGGCGAGTCGATCATCATCGGCGTCGCCGGGGCCGGCGAAGAGATCCACGCGCGGCCCTTCCTGCTGGTGACCGGCCGCTCCTGGCGGGGCTCGGCCTTCGGCGGGACCAAGGGGCGGACCCAGGTGCCCCGCTACGTGGATCGCTACATGGCCGGCGAGCTCGAGATCGACGCCTTCGTGACCGGGACCGTGGGCCTGGAGCAGATCAACGAGGCCTTCGAGCAGATGCACGAGGGCACCGCGATCCGCACGGTCGTCCGGCTGGCCTGACCCCGCAGGCGTCCCGCCGGACGCCTCCTAGGAAAGGATTTTCCCAGCAGGAAACGCCGTTCCCAAATTGGGAAGGATCGGCGCTGGGTGGAGCGTCTCCGCGGGCCGGGAGAGTTGCGAGAGGCGCTGGCACGCGTTCTCGTGCCTTCCCGGAACGTGGCACGACGATTGCAAACTCCAGGGCAACCCGGTGCCGCTCCGCATCTGCTGTTGTTGCTGCGCGGACGCTCTCTCTGCTGAAGCTGGATCCTGTTGCGGTTGTGCCGCGGAGTGGCCCGGGAACGAATTTCGATGCGAGCCGCACGCCACGCGCGCCCCGGCCTGCCGGTCGGGGCGCCGCTTGCTGCGGCTCCGGTCGGGGCGCCGCTTGCTGCGGCGCCGGTCGGGGCGCCGCTTGCTGCGGCTCCGGCTCATTCCGTGTCGGCCAGGTCGA
>CAYTZH010000033.1:29310-31452 GCA_964442285.1 uncultured Spirochaetales bacterium
CCGGTCGGGGCGCCGCTTGCTGCGGCTCCGGCTCATTCCGTGTCGGCCAGGTCGAGCCGGCGCTCCTCCCACGTTCCGCTGGCCGCCCGGAAGATCAGCAGCCGCCGCGAGGTGACGAGGGTGGCGACGTCGGACTGGGCGTCGACGCGCTCGACGCGCTCGTTCAGGCGCAGCCGGGTCTCGAAGAAGCCGCCGCGGAACGGCGAGAGACCGAGGGCCCGCCGATCGGTCACGGCCACGGCCACGTTCTGCCCCGTCTCCTGCAGCAGCAGCCGCTCGCGCGGGCCGAGCCCCGTCTCGACCAGGTTGGCGCTTCCGCCGTCGAACCCGAAGACACGCGTGCGTGTGGCGACGAGCGCGACCCGGGCGCCGAGCAGCGCGCGCTCCGGGGCCGTCTCGATGCGCCGGTAGCGCTCCGTCTGCCAGGCCCCCGAGCGGGCGGCGACCGCCAGCACCCGGCGGTCGGTCAGGGCCACGCCCACCACGCCCCGGGCTCCGTGCCAGAGCACCTGCTCCCCGAGCTCGAGGTCGATCGGGAGCTGACCGCCGCCCTGGGCATCGATGGCCAGGAGCTGGCGCGCCAGCACGACGATCTGGAGGTCGTCGGCCAGCAGCTCCGGATCGGCGTGGGCCGGGAGTCCGGAGAGCGCGGCCAGCAGCAAGGCCGCGAGCAGGAGTCTCACCGAGTGCCACCCCCCAGCCGCAGCAGCGCCGCGGCCGAGGTGGCGTGCAGCCTGCGCAGCGCGCCGAACTCCCGGGAGCGACTCTCGCCGCCCAGCCAGACCGTTCCGTCTCCGGCCGCGACGGCGCGGCCCGTGTCGAGCCCTTCGCCGCCCCAGAGTGTGACGTGCCGGAGCCGGTCGAGATCCGGTCCGAGCCGGGCCGCGAAGGCGTCGGCGGAGCCCCCGAGCTCGCTGCTCAGGGCGTCCCGCGTGGTCGGGAAGTCCGGGGAGAAGGTGGTGCCCACCACCACGACGCCGTCGGCCTCCACCGCGACCGCGTCCGCACCGTCCCCGTAGCGGCCTCCGAGGAACGTGGCGCGCATCAGGCGGCCGCCCGGCGAGACCCGCGCGATCCAGGCGTCGCCCGCAGCCGGGGTGCGTCCCCCGGTGCGGTGGCTGCCGGCCCCCGCGAAGGACGCCTGGGCGGCGCCCGGGCCAGTGGCCAGATCCGACGAGAGGGTCGTCGCCGCCACGTAGACGGAGCCATCCGGCGCCGCCGCCAGGGCGCCGCCTCCCGCCGACTCGCGGTCGCTGCCGCCCAGGTAGGTGGCCCCCAGCAGCGAGCGTCCGTCGGGGGCGAAGCGGGCGAGGTAGAGGTCGGCGCCGCCGGCGTGCACGCGCTGGGCGGCGTTCTCCGTGGTGGGCAGGTCCGTCGACTCCGTGCCCCCGAGCAGCACGTAGACGCTGTCGTTGCGGCCGGCCGCCACGGAGCCGTTCTCGCCATCGTCGAGACGGCCGCCCAGGAAGCTGGCCCAGACCACCCGGCTCCCGTCGGGGGCCAGCACGGCGACGAGGGCGTCGCGGGCGCCGGCGTTCGCCGGCTGGTAGACGCCCTCGAACCAGGCTTCCGGCAGACGCCCGCCCGCGTGGGAGGTAATCAGCAGCACCCGCCCGCTCGCGTCGAGGGCGACGTCGCTCACCACGCCCGCATCCCGGGTGCCGAAGTACGTGCACCAGTTCGCCGCCGAGCCGTCGGCGGCCAGCTCGCACACGAAGCCGTCGCGGGGACCCAGGCGGTCCCCGGCGACGCCCCCGGCGAAGCGCGGCTGCACGGCGCCCTCGGTGATCGGGAAGCGGGGCCCGGCCCGTCCCCCGACGACCACGCGCCCGTCCTCGCGGACTGCCACGGCCAGGGCCGCGTCGTTGCCGGGACCGCCCAGCAGGGTGGCCCAGGCGATGCGGCCGTCGGGGCCGATCCGCGCCACGAAGCCGTCGCTGCTGTCCCGGCTCTCGGGATGGAAGCCCGGCTGCAGCGCACCGGGGGTCGTCGGGAAGTCGCGGGAGTGGGTGATGCCGACGACGATCGCAGATCCGCCACCGAGCGGCGCCACGTCGCGGACCGCCTCGCCCAGGATGCCGTCGAGAAGGAGCCAGAGCGGCTCCGGGGCGGCGGCGGCCGGTGCCGTCTGCGCCGGCGCCG
>CAYTZH010000033.1:31552-59917 GCA_964442285.1 uncultured Spirochaetales bacterium
GCCGTCTGCGCCGGTGCCGCCGGTGCCGGGTCCTCGGCGGCGGCCAGTCCGGCCAGCGCGAGTCCGGCCGTCGCCGCGACCAGGCGTCCGGCGCGTGCGGTCCGCCGCGCGGGGCTCACGGGGTCGCCGGCGGCCGCGCGGCGAGCCAGTCCAGGACGGCGGCCACCGCCTCCACGTTCGCCAGGCGCCGATCCGCCCGGGTGAGTCGGTCGGTGGGGCCCACGCGGAAGGTCGAGGCCATGCCGGCGAGCAGCCGGAAGGCATCCTCGTCGGTCTCGTCGTCGCCGATGTAGATGACCCGGACGGCCTCGGGCCAGGCGGGCCCGTAGCGGGCGCGCAGGATGTGGAGCACGGCGCGGCCCTTGTCCCAGCCGATGGGGGGGCGTGCCTCGACGGCACAGTGGGCTTCGCGGGAGATGAACCCCTCCTCGCGGATGATCGTCCGCGCCCGCTCCACGAGGTCCGGCTGCTTGCCCTTGTCCACGGCGCGGTAGTGCCAGGTGAGCGTGTGGCCCTTGGGCTCGCACCAGGCGCCGTCGACGCAGATCTCCTTCAGCGTCTCGGCCAGGCCCGTGATGCGGTCCCGGTAGTGGGGGAGGTCCTCGTGGGAGTAGCTCTCGATCCCCGGCCCCTCGATCTCCAGACCGTGGTTGCCGGCGTAGGAGAGGTTCGGGTCGCCGACCATCTCCCGGACCTGTGCCAGGGCGCGGCCGCTCACGATCGAGACGTCCGTGTCCTCGCGCCGCGAGCAGCGCTCCACGATCGCGCGCATCTCTTGCGACAGGACCGCGTCGTCGGGATGGTCGACCAGCGGGGTGAGGGTGCCGTCGTAGTCGAGGAAGAGCGCCAGCCGGTAGTTCTTCAAGAATTGCTGCAGCCAGCCTTCGATCTCGCGCTCGGTCAGGGGCGCCAGCGAGCTCGACTCGTCGCCCGACTCGTCGAGGAAGCGCTCCACCCAGCGGTGGACGTCGTAGCGCCGCTCGCGCCGCCGCAGCGCCGCCATGCGCGAGCGTCGCTCGGGCTCCTCCATGGTCAGGGCCCGGTGGAGTCCCTCGGCGGTGCCGTCGATGTTGTACGGGTTGACCTGGATGGCCTCGTGCATCGTCTCCGAGGCCCCCGCCAGCCGCGAGAGCACGAGCACCCCCGGGTCGGCGACCTGGCAGACCACGTACTCCTTGGCCACCAGGTTCATGCCGTCGCGCAGCGGCGTGACCAGGGCGACGTCCGAGTCGCGGTAGAGGACCGTCAGGCGCTCCTGGGGCATGGCGCGGTAGAGGTAGCGGATGGGCGACCAGCTGGCGGTGGCGAAGCGACCGTTGATGCGTCCGACGAGCTCGTCGATCTCGCGCTTGAGGTTGCGGTAGTCGCTGACCTGGGAGCGGCTGGGGACGGCGAGCTGCAGCAGCACCACGCGGCCCCGGTGGCGGGGGTGCAGCTCCAGCAGCCGCTCGAAGGCGAGCAGGCGCTCCGGGATGCCCTTGGTGTAGTCGAGCCGGTCGACTCCGAGGACGACCCGCTCGGCGGTGGTCTCCCGGGACGGGGCGCCCTTGCGGGCCTGCTGCTCGAAGCGATCGAAGTCGATGCCGAGGGGGAACGCGCCCACCCGCACCGTCCGGTCGCCGTACTCCACCAGCCCCAGGCGTCGATCGACGCGGGCGCCGAGCCGCTTCTCCACGCAGTCGAGGAAGTTGCCCGCGTAGCCCTCCACGTGGAAGCCCACCACGTCGGCCGCCATCAGCCCGCGGAGGATCTCCCGGTCCCAGGGCAGGAGCCGGAAGATGTCGTAGGGCGGGAAGGGAATGTGGAGGAAGAAGGCGATCCGGGCCTGCGGGGCCAGGGTGCGCAGCTCGCCGGGCGCCAGCATGAGGTGGTAGTCGTGGATCCAGACCAGGCCCGCCTCTTCCGCGCCGCGCGCCGCCGCCTCCGCGAAGCGGTGGTTCACCCGCTCGTAGCTGCCCCAGTCGCGGCGGTCGAAGGCGGTGCGATCCAGGAAGGAGTGGAACAGGGGCCACAGGGTGCGGTTGGAGAACCCGTGGTAGTAGCGGGTCACCTCGGTCTCGGTAAGCGATACCGGAACCACGCGGTAGGCGCTGCGGGCCGCAGGCAGGTGCTCGCCCCGGCGCAGCTCGATCCCGGGCCAGCCGATCCAGGTCCCGCCCCGCTTCTGGAGGACCGGCTCCAGCGCCGAGACGAGCCCGCCCGCCGAGGGCTTCCGCTCCAGGCCGCCCCGCGTGCGCTGGACCGTGAAGGGCAGCCGATTGCTCAGGATGTAGACCGGCCCGTCGCGGCGGGCCGGGGCGCTCCCCTCGCTGGACACGTCCCCAGGGTAGCCGTGATAGATTCCCGCTGCTGGTGGCTGGCTGACGAAGGAATCCATGGCCGAGAACTCCGTGCTCGCGCTCGCCGAGCGCTGCTGGAACGGCGACTTCACCGGCGATACGATCGGCGGCGTCCGCCCCACCTTCCAGACCGAGGAGGTGGCCGAAGGCGTCTTCTTCCTGCACGGATTCGCCAATGTCAGCGCCCTGCGCGCGGGCGAGGGCCTCGTGCTCGTGGACACCGGCGCCTGGGTCACGAAGCAGCGAAGCTTCGAGAGCATCCGGGGCGCCGTGTCGGGCCCGGTGCAGGCCGCCGTCTACACCCACGGCCATGCGGACCACGCCTTCGGCCTGCCCCCCTTCCTGGCCGAGGCCGAGGAGAGGGGCTGGCCGCGCCCCCGCATCGTGGGCCACCGCAATCTGGTGGCCCGCTTCGACCGCTACCGCCGCACCCGGGGCTACAACGCCTGCATCAACGCGCGTCAGTTCTCGGTCCCGCGCGCGCTGAGCTGGCCGGACGCCTACGACTACCCCGACACGGTCTACGACGAGACGCTTCCCCTGGAGCTCGACGGGCTGCGTCTGGAGCTGCACCACGCCCGGGGCGAGACCGACGATCACACCTGGGCCTGGTGGCCCGAGCGCCGCATCCTCTTCACCGGCGACCAGTTCATCTGGGTCGCGCCGAACGCGGGCAACCCGCAGAAGGTGCAGCGCTACGCCGACGAGTGGGCCGCGTCCCTGCGGGCCATGGAGGCCCTCGGGCCCGAGCTGCTGATCCCAGGCCACGGGCCGCCGATCCTCGGGGCCGAGCGGGTGCGGCAGGCGCTCGCCGAGACCGCCGAGTGGCTCGAAGCCCTGGTGGAGGGGACCCTCGCGCGCATGAACGACGGGGCCACCCTCGACGCCATCCTGCACGAGGTGCGACCGCCCGCCCACCTGGAGGACCGGCCCTATCTGCAGCCGGTGTACGACGACCCGGAGTACGTGGTGCGCAACGTCTGGCGGCTCTACGGCGGCTGGTACGACGGCATCCCCTCGCACCTCAAGCCGGCGCCCGAGGCGAGCCTGGGCCGCGAGGTCGCGGCCCTGGCCGGCGGCGTCGGGAGGCTCGTGCAGCGGGCGCGAGAGCTGGCGGCCGCCGGAGACGAGCGCCTGGCGTGCCACCTGCTGGACTGGTCGGCCCTGGCGGAGCCCGGGAGCCAGGAGGTCCACGCGGCGCGCGCCGAGGTCTACCGCGCCCGCTCGGCGCGGTCGCGGGCGCTCATGACCAAGGGCGTCTTCAACGCGGCGGCCCGGGAGTCGGCGGAGAGGGCCGGCGAGGAAGCGGCGCAGCAGGCGGGCGAGGAGTCGGCGCGGAAGGCGGCGCAGAAGGCCGGCGGCTGATGCCGCTGGACGCGGGGAGCGTCGGGGCCGCCACGGCGCCGCGCACCCAGCTCGTCGACGCGCGCTGGTCGATGGCCTTCGCCGCGGCCCTGGACGACCGGCGGCCCGAGTACCTGGACACCCGCCGCCCGGACGGGCTGGTGGCGCATCCGCTGTTCCCGGTCGTCTTCGAGTGGCCGGTCTTCCTCGAGACCCACGGCCTCGCCGCCAATGCGGGCCTCGGCGCCGACGAGCGTCGGCGCGGGGTGCACGCCAGCCACGACCTGCTGCTGCACCGACCGCTGCGACCGGGGCAGGAGCTGACCACGGTGGCGCGCATCGCCGGAGTGGCCTCCCGCCGGGCGGGTGCCTACCAGGTCGTCCGGCTCGACACCACCGACGGGGCGGGCCGTCCCGTCTCCACCACCTGGTACGGCTCGCTCTACCGCGGTGTGGCGGTCCGGGGCGACGATCGACCCGCCGGCGATCGGCCGCCCGTCCCGGCGGCACCGACTCCCGGTCCGCCCGAGGCGGAGCTGTCCCTGCCCGTGGCCTGGAACCTGGCCCACGTCTACAGCGAGTGCGCGCGCATCTGGAACCCGATCCACACCGATCCGTCGGTGGCCGAGCGCGCCGGTCTGCCCGGGCTCATCCTCCACGGCACCTGCACCCTGGCCCTGGCGGTCTCGGCCCTGCTCCGTCACGCGCCGGCCGGCCCCGAGCATGCGGTGCGGGTGTCGGCCCGCTTCTCCGCCATGGTGGCGATGCCGTCCACGATCCGGGTCCGCCTGCAGGGCCGCACGCCGACACCCGAGGGTGAAGGCCTGCACTTCGAGGTCCTGGACGAGGCCGGCGCGCCGGCGGTGCGCGCGGGGTTCCTGGCGCTGCGTAGCTGACCCAGGCTGTTGGCGGCGAGAGGGCGGGGGGGCGTGCGCCCTGCTATCCCCTCTGGTCCAAGTGCCGTCGTCCGGCCGACAATCGATCGGATCCTCGGTCCCCGCGGGCGCCGCCGCCGACGCGGTCGACGCCCTCGTCGGCCCCCACGACCGCAGGCTCTGGGCCGCGCTCCTCCTGCTCGGGCTCGCGTTGCTCGTGCTGCGCAACGTGCCCTGGCACCTGGAGGACAACGACGAGGCCAAGCAGGCCTACGCCGCCCTGGAGATGGCCGAGACCGGCGAGCTGTGGTTCGTCCACACGCCGCGGGGCGCGATCGCCACCAAGCCGCCTCTGCTGGGCTGGCTCTCGGTCCTCACCTACCGCGTCAGCGGCGACTGGGACGTCGCGCTCCGGCTGCCGGGCCTGCTGGCGGCCCTGGCCGTCGCCGCCGCGCTCTGGCGACTGGGCAACGGTTTCGCCGCGTGGGGCGGCGGGATCGCGGTCGTCGCCTTCGTCTTCAACATGCTGACCCCGCGGATCGCCACCCTGGCGCGTACCGACATGCTGCTCACGGCCGCGGTCTTCGGCGCGGGCGCGCTCGTGTTCCTGCGCCTTCGCGACGGCACCGACTGGACGCCGGCCCGACGCCTCGTCCTGGGCGGCCTGCTCGGGGTGGGCCTGTTCGCCAAGGGGCCGGTGATCCTGGCCTTCCTGCTGCCGGGGGCCGCCGCGCTCGCCGTGCTGGGTCGGATCCGCGGCTTCCGGGTCGACCTGGGGGGCGGGCTGCCGTGGCTCCTCCCGCTCGTGCTCTTCGGAGCCTGGGTGGTCGGAGGGCTCGTCAGCGTGGAGGGCTTCTACCGCGAGATCGTGGTGGCGGAGTTCGCGAGCCGGTTCGACGCGGGGGCGGACGCACTCCACGAGCCCAAGCCCGTCACCTTCTACCTCCTGCCGCTCCTGCACCGCTTCGGTCCGTGGTCCCTGCTGCTGCTGGCCCTGGCCGCGGCGGGGCCGGTGCGCCGCCGCGTGGCCCGCGATCCGGCGCTGCTGTGGCTGGTCTGCTGGGCGGCCGGCGGGCTGCTCCTGATGTCGCTGGTCCCCGCCAAGCGCCTCGATCGGGTATTCCCCGCCGTGCCGCCCCTGTGTCTGCTGCTTCCGGGGATGCTGGCGCCGGCGCTGTCCCAGCCTCGGGCCGAGGGCTGGCTGCGCACGGCCCGGGTCGTCCTCGCCGCGGGCGTGCTCCTGTGGTCGTCCTACACTGTCTGGTGTGTATTCGAGGGCCACTGGAAGGGGAAGGCCGGCCTGCGTCGCTTCGCGGCGGACTGCCTCGCCGCGGCGGACGTCCGGGACGGCGCGATCGCCGTCGTCGGCGGACACGAGGAGGGGCTGCTCTTCTACGCGCGCCAGCTCCACCTCCTGCCTCCAGAGGACCTGCCGTGGCGGTTCCGGCGCGGGGACTGGCCGGCCGCGATCGTGCAGGCGCGGCTGCTCCGGGAGGCTGCGCCGGAGATGGGGCGCTTCGTCGAGCTGGCCGCGTCACCGCCGGGCTTCGTGTCCTACGCCTGCGTCGCCCCCGATCCGCCGGGCGCGCGCGCCCGGAGCGCGAGCGGACCGACCTCGGGCCGCTCGCGCGCCGCGACCACGCGGTCGTGGTGAGGCGCCAGGCTGCACGCCGGGTCCGTGGCGGCGGCGTTCCCCGTGAGTGCGAACGCCTGGCAGCGACAGCCGCCGAAGTCCGAGAGCCGCCGCTCGCAGGAGCGGCAGGGCTCGGACATCCAGGCCTCGCCGCGGAAGGCGTTCATGCCCGGGGCGTCGCGCCAGCAGGCGGCCAGCGACCGCTCGGCGACGGACCAGAACGCCAGACCCGGTAGCGACGCGGCCGCATGGCAGGGGAGCACCCGGCCGTCCGGGGCGACCACGGCGTTCTTGCGCCCCCAGCCGCCCATGCAGGGCTTGGGGCGGTCTGCGAAGTAGTCCGGGAGCACGAACACGATCTCCGGACGGGCCGACTGCGCCCGCGCCTTCCGTACGGCGGCGGCCGCGGCCGCGAGCTGCTCGCGCCGCGGCAGCAGCGCGTCGCGGTTGCGAAGGGCCCAGCCGTGGAGCTGGACGTTGGCGAGCTCCAGACGCTCGGCATCCAGGGTGCGGGCGAGCTCGATGAGCTCCGGAACCCGCTCGAGGTTCCCGCGGTGGAGCACGGCGTTCAGGGTCAGGGGCAGCCCGCGGTCGCCGACGGCGCGGGCGATCTCCAGCTTGCGCGCGTGGGCGGCCGTTCCGGCCATGCGATCGGCGGGCTCGGCGCGGCTGTCCTGCAGGGAGAGCTGCACGCTGCGCAGACCCGCGTCCACCAGGGCGTCGAGGTCCGCCTCCGAGAGCGGCAGCCCCGAGGTTACCAGATGGGTGTAGAGCCCGGCCGCCGCGGCGCCGCCCACGATCTCCGGGAGGTCGCGCCGGGTGGTGGGCTCGCCGCCGGTCAGGCCCACGTGCACGGCGCCCAGGTCCGCGGCCTCGCGGAAGACCCGCACCCAGTCCGCGCCCGAGAGGGCGTCGCGGGTCGACGCCCAGTCGACGGGATTGGAGCAGTAGGCGCAGCGCAGCGGGCAGCGGTAGGTGAGCTCGGCGATCAGGTTCCAGAGCCGGGGGGCGCTCGCGACGGGTCGGGCGCTCAAGACGCTTGGCGCTCCAGCACGCCGAGGGCCTCCATCTCGGCCAGGAAGCGGTGGACGTCCCCGGCCAGCGCCGGCTCCTCGGGGTGGCGCTCGCCCAGCAGCGTCGCGATCGCCTCCGCCGTCCGCCGTCCGTCCACGGCGTCGAGAATCTCGGCGGCGCTCTGCGAGAGGCGCACGGCGCGCTCGGGCAGCAGAGCCAGGGGGGCGCCGTCCTCCGGATCCGCCCGCCGCAGCACGCCCCGGGCCAGACGGGGCACCCGGTGCGCCGCCTCGACGGCGTCGAGCAGCCGCCACAGGATCGCGCACTTGGCCTCGAGGGCGGCGACGCAGCGGTCCCGGTCCTCCGGGGTCTCGGCGTGGTCGAGCACCCAGGCCAGGCCCCAGTGGGCGTCCCTCGGCGCCTGCAGCGTCCGCGAGCGGAAGTAGGCGAGGCCGCCGGTGTCGACCCAGGGGTAGTGCTTCTCGAAGGCCTCGATGCGCACCCGCATGATGTCGCCCGCGAACATCTCGGTGAGCGACGAGGCGACGGCCTCGAGCAGGTCGCGCTGCTCCACCAGGGCCACGTAGGCGTCGCACGCCTCGCGCACGCCCGGCAGCACCCCGCGCAGCGAGGCCACCTCGTCGGGGTCCAGGCCCACCGCGCGGGCCAGGTCGAGCCAGAGGGCGAGTCCGCCCTGGCCCGGCTCCGCGCCGTCGTGGTCGTGGATGCGCTGGATCCAGGCGCGCCGGAACGCCGGGTCGCCGGACTTGGTGAGGATCACGCTGTCCTTGAGCGGGATGCGCGTCTGGTAGTAGTAGCGGTTGCGCACCCAGGTGCGGAGCTCGTCCGGGCCGAGGCGGCCCGCGTGCATGCGCTCGTTGAAGGGATGGCGGTCGTGGTAGCGCTCCTCGCCCACGCGGCGCAGCCGGGCCTCGAAGGCCGCGCGGTCCGCGGTCGCCGTCAAAGCTCGAGCTCCAGCCCGTCCCGGGCGATCTCCACGCCGGCGCGGCGCACGCGCAGGGCCTCGGGCGAGTGGGGGTCCAGCACGGGGTTGCTGTTGTTGAGGTGGATGTAGAAGCGGCGGCCTCGCAGTCCGGCCAGGCGCTCGAGGCTGCTCTCGGCGCCCGTGATGGGCAGGTGCCCCATGGCGAGGGCGTCCGGGGCGCCCGGGCGGAGCGCCTGGAGCTCGTCCCGGGTGAAGAAGGTGCCGTCGACGAAGGCGCAGTCGGCCGCCTCCACCTCGGCCCAGGCGCCGTCTTCGGCGGAGCGGATCCCGGGCACGTAGACCAGCCGCCGATCCGTGGCGCGATCCGTGATCCGCAGGCCCACGCACATCTCGGGATGGGGCGGGACCAGGCCGTCGAGGAAGCGGGGCACCTTGCCCGAGGCCGGGAAGAGCCGCGCCTCGAGACGCTCGTCCCGGTCGAGGGCGACGATCTGGTCGGGCTTCGCCGTGCCCCAGACCGGCTCCAGCAGGCGCCAGGCGGCGTTGTGGCCGAGCAGGGCGTCCCGCACCCAGGGCGTCGAGACGACCCGGTAGGAGAGCGCCTCCCGGAGCACCAGCAGACCGAGGACGTGGTCGAGCTCGGCGTTGGTCAGGACCACGCTGTCCAGGGGCACGTCGCGGGTGCCCGGGCGGGGGTGCAGGCCCGGGAAGCGGGCGAGCTGGTCGCGGAGGTCGGGGCTGGCGTTGAGCAGGCTCCAACGCACGCCGTCGGCCGACACCGCCAGGCTGGCCTGGCTCGACGCGGGCAGCGCTCCGCGTCGCGCCCGCACCGAGTTGGGGAAGCCGCAGTTCCACTGGGGCAGGCCGCCGCCAGCGCAGGCGCCGAGCACGCGGATGCGCATGCGGCGGAGGATAGGTGACCGGCTCCGCCCGGGGCACCGTGGTAGATTGTGCCGCCATGTCCGCGTCCCGCTTCGAGAAGGTGGCACCGCTGGTCGACTTCCCGGCGGTCGAGGCCCGCATCCGCGCCTTCTGGCGGGAGCGCGACGTCTTCCACGAGAGCCTCCGGCGCCGCGAGGGCGCGCCCCGCTGGGTGTTCTACGAGGGCCCGCCGACGGCCAACGGCCTGCCCCACAACGGCCACGCCCTGACCCGCGTCATGAAGGACGTCTTCCCGCGCTACCGCACCATGCGCGGCTACCAGGTGCCCCGGAAGGCCGGCTGGGACACCCACGGCCTGCCGGTCGAGACCGAGGTGGAGAAGGAGCTGCGCATCTCGGGCAAGGCCGCGATCGAGGCCTACGGGGTGGAGCGCTTCGTGCGCCGCTGCATCGACAGCGTCTTTCGCTACACGGAGGAGTGGAAGCGTTTCACGGAGGCGCTTGGATTCTGGGTCGACCTGGAGGACGCCTACGTCACGTTCCACAAGGAATACGTGGAGAGCGTGTGGTGGGCTCTGGCGCAGCTCCACCAGAAGGGCCTCCTCTACCGGGGTCACAAGGTAGTGTGGTGGTGGGCCCAGGGGGGCACGGCGCTCTCGGCGGCCGAGGTGGGCCAGGGCTACAAGACCGTCGACGATCCGTCCGTCTATGCGCGCTTTCCCCTGGCGGACGACCCCGAGACCTCGCTCCTGGTCTGGACCACCACGCCCTGGACCCTGCCCTCCAACATGTTCGCGGCGGTGAAGGCCGACGTGCCCTACGCGGTGGTGCGGGACGAGGGGGGCCGCGTGGTGGTGGCCGAGGCGCTGCTCCCGAGCCTGGCCGAGAAGGCGGGCCGCGCGCTGCCGGTGGAGCGCACCCTGCCGGGGTCCGAGCTGGTGGGGCGCCGCTACCGGCCGCCCTTCGACTGGTACGCGGACGCGCCCGGCGCCGACGCCCTCTGGCGCGTCGTGGCGGCCGACTTCGTCGATCTCGACGCCGGCACCGGCGTGGTGCACGCCGCGCCGGCCTTCGGCGAGGTGGACTTCGAGCTCCTGCGCCGGGAGCGGGAGTCGGCGCCGGCGCTGCCCCTGCTGTGCGCCGTCCGCCCCGACGGCGGCTTCGATCCGGACGTGGCCCCGGCGCGCTACGCGGGGCGCTGGGTGAAGGACTGCGACCGCGAGCTCGCCGCCGAGCTGCGCGAGCGCAGCCTGCTCTGGCACAGCGAGACCTATCGCCACGAGTACCCCTTCTGCGAGCGCTCGGACCGGGATCCGCTGATCCAGTACGCGCGCCCGGCCTGGTACCTGCGCACCACCGAGCACGTCGGGCGCGCCCTCGACAACAACGCGGCCATCCAGTGGTTCCCGGAGCACATCCGCGACGGCCGCTTCGGCGACTTCGTCCGCAACAACGTCGACTGGGCCCTCTCCCGCGAGCGCTACTGGGGAACGCCGCTCAACGTCTGGATCAACGACGAGACCGGTCGCGTGGAGATGCCGGCGTCGGTGGACGAGATCCGCGCGCGCAACCCGGAGGCCTTCGCCGCCTTCGACGAGGCCCGCGCCGCCGACGCGAGCCTCTCGCCCCACCTCGTCGTGCACAAGCCGTGGATCGACGCGGTCACCTGGACCCGCCCCGACGAGCCGGGCGTCTACCGGCGCGTGCCCGAGGTGATCGACGTCTGGTTCGACTCGGGATCGATGTTCTTCGCCCAGTGGGGCTGGCCCCACCGCGGCGAGGACGCCTTCCGCACCGCCTACCCGGCCGACTTCATCAGCGAGGCCATCGACCAGACCCGCGGCTGGTTCAACTCGCTGCTCTGGGTCTCGACCCTGCTCTTCCCCGAGCAGAGCGAGCCGCACCCCTACCGCACCTGCATGGTGCTCGGGCACGTGTGCGACCGGGAGGGCCGCAAGGAGAGCAAGAGCAAGGGCAACTACACGCCGCCCGAGGTGATCCTCGAGCGGGTGCGCCTCGAGTTCGCGCCCGTCGAGCCCGAGGGCGAGGCCGTGGCGCCCGGCGAGGCGGTGATCGCCCGGGAGGACTACGAGGGCCTCGATCTCCAGGGCGAGTCCACGCGGGTGCGCGTCTGCCGCGGCGACGACGAGGGCCGGGCCCTGGAGCTGGCGCTGCGGCCCGGTCGCCTGTCCCGGCGCCTGATCGTGCTGGCGGAGGCGGACCGGGCGGCGCTCGGGGTGGACGTGGCGCCCCACGGCCACCAGACCCTGCCCCGGGAGGTCTCGGAGCTGGCCCACGACCACAGGGTCTGGGTGGAGGATCCCGCCTCGCGGGCGCCTGGCGCCGACGCCTTCCGCTGGTTCTTCTTCGCCTCGAACCCGCCCTGGAGCAACACCCGGCTCTCGCTGGGCGCGGTGCGCGCCCTGCAGCGGGAGCTGCCCCTCAAGCTCCGCAACGTCTACGCCTTCTTCACCCTGTACGCGAACATCGACGGCTTCGACCCCGGCGACGCGGACTGCCGCTCCGGTCGGCGGCCGGCGCGGGAGCGCGCGCTGCTCGACCGCTGGATCCTCTCGGAGCGGGCACTCGCGGCTGCCCGGGTCGTCGAGCACATGGACGCCTACCGGGTCTACGAGGCGACCGGCGTCCTGACCCGCTTCGTGGACGGGCTCTCCAACTGGTACGTGCGGCGCAGCCGCGACCGCTTCTGGGCCCCGGGCCTCGAGCGCGACAAGCTCGACGCCCACTGGACCCTCTACGAGTGCCTCGTGGACGCCGCCCGGATGCTGGCGCCCTTCCTGCCCTTCGCCGCCGAGGAGATGTGGCGGAACCTGGTGTGCGGTCTTCCGGACCGTCAGACGCTTCGCGAACTCCTCGCGCGGAAAGAGGAGCGCGCGGACGTCCCCGAGAGCGTTCACCTCAGCGACTACCCCGAGCCGGATCGCGCCGCCGTCGACGAGCGGCTCTCCCGGGCCATGGGCCTCGTGCGCGACGTGGTCTCCCTCGGCATGCAGGTGCGCACCGCCGAGAAGCTGCGGGTGCGGCAGCCCCTGGAGGCCGTGGAGATCGTGCTCGCGGATCCCGCCCTCGAGTCGGAGCTGGCCGAGCACGCGGCGCTGGTGGGCGACGAGCTGAACGTGAAGGCCGTGCACTTCGTGCCCAAGGCCGACGAGTACGTGCACTACCGGGTCAAGCCCAACTTCCGGGCCCTCGGCCCGCGGGTGGGCAAGCGCATGCCGCGGGTGAAGGCGGCGCTCGCCGAGGCGGACGGCGCCTCGCTCCTGCGCGAGCTGGAGAGCGAGGGCCGGGTGGCGCTCGCCGTGGACGGGGAGCCCCTCGCGCTCGGCCCCGACGAGCTGGAGGTGGCGCTCGAGGCGCGCGAGGGCTTCGCGGCGGCCAGCGGGCGCGCCGGCGTGGTGGTGCTGCGCACGACGCTCACGCCGGAGCTGCTGGAGGAGGGTCTCTACCGCGAGGTCCTCAACCGGGTGCAGGCCTTCCGCAAGGAGCTCGACCTCGAGTACACGGGACGGATCCGGCTCGCCCTGGAAGGTCCGGAGCGGCTGCTGGCGGCGGTGCGCCCCCGCGCGGAGGCCCTCGCTGCGGAGACCCTGGCCGTCGCGGTGCGGGTGGGCGAGCCGCCGCGGCCCGACGACCACGTCCGCGAGGTGAGCGTCGACGGCGAGACCCTGCGGCTGGGCCTGTCCCTCGCGGAATGAGCCCGCCGGACGAGGACACCCTGCACTCGGTCCCCGTGGCGCGGGTCCGCGACGGGGCGACCACCCCGGACGAGGACGCCGTCGCCCGCGAGGAGCCCCTGGCGCTCCAGCTCGGCAGCCAGTCCCTGGCCGTGGTCATGCGCACGCCCGGCGACGACGAGGAGCTGGCCACCGGCTTCCTGGTGACCGAGCGGGTGGTGGCTTGCGCCAGCGACGTGGTGGCGGTGCGCCATTGCACCCTGGCGCCGAGTCCGGAGGCGGTCGACAACGTGATCCGGGTGACCCTGGCGCCGGAGATCGAGGTGGATCTGGACGCCCTGCGCCGCAATCTCTACGCCAGCTCGAGCTGCGGGATCTGCGGCAAGGCGACCCTCGAGAGCGTCCTGGCGGTGGCGCCGCCGCTGGACGATCCGACCCGGCTCCCGCCCGCCTTCTTCCGCGACCTCCCCGAGCAGCTGCGCCGCGGCCAGGCGACCTTCGCGCGCACCGGCGGGCTGCATGCCGCCGCCCTGTTCCAGGCCGACGGCCGCCTCTGCGTGGTCCGGGAGGACATCGGCCGCCACAACGCCGTGGACAAGGTGGTGGGCTGGGCCGCCCGGTCCGGACGCCTGCCCCTCTCGGGACACGTGCTGCTGGTGTCGGGGCGCATCTCCTACGAGATCGTCCAGAAGGCCCTCGCCGCGCGGATCCCCGTGGTGGCCGCCGTCTCCGCCCCCTCCTCCCTCGCGGTGGACCTGGCACGGGAGGCGCGCATGGCGCTGGTGGGCTTCCTGCGGGAGGGCCGCTTCAACGTCTACGGCCATCGGGACCGGGTGGCGCCGGCGTAGTATCGTCGCCCCGTGAAGCCGCGACCCGACGAGGAGCGCCCCGCCTTGGCGGATCCCAGGGCCGCCGCAGCGGATCCCACGCTCAGGCCCGCCGGCGGTCCGGCGGCGGCCCTGGGCGCCCTCGCCACGGTGGCCCGACGCGTGGGGCCCGTGCGGGGCCTGGCCGCGCTCCGCCACCTGAACCAGGACGGCGGCTTCGACTGCCCCGGCTGCGCCTGGCCCGACCCCGCCCGCCGCGACGCCCTCGAGTTCTGCGAGAACGGCGCCAAGCACGTGGCCCACGAGGCCACCCGGCGCCGGGCCGATCCGGACTTCTTCGCGCGCCACCCGCTCTCGGACCTGCGCGCCCGCAGCGACCGCTGGCTCGAGGCCCAGGGCCGCCTGGCCCATCCCATGGTCCGGCGTCCCGGGACCGACCACTACGGGCCGATCTCCTGGGAGGCGGCCTTCGCCCGGGTGGCCCGACACCTGAACGCCCTGGACGCCCCGGACCGGGTGGCGTTCTACACCTCGGGGCGGACGAGCAACGAGGCGGCCTTCCTGCTGCAGCTCTTCGCCCGGGAGCTCGGGACCAACAACCTGCCCGACTGCTCGAACCTGTGTCACGAGTCGAGCGGTGCGGCGCTCTCCCAGACCCTCGGCGTGGGCAAGGGCACCGTCGACCTCGACGACTTCGCGCAGGCCGACGCCGTGTTCGTGATCGGCCAGAACCCCGGCACGAACCACCCGCGCATGTTCACGACCCTGCTCGAGGCCCGCCGTCGGGGCTGCCGCATCGTCGCCATCAATCCGCTGCGCGAGCGCGCCCTGGTCCACTTCGCCCACCCCAAGGATCCCCGGGCCTGGCTCGGCCAGGGCACGCCGATCGCCGACCTCTACCTGCCGGTGCGCGTGGGGGGCGACGTGGCGCTGCTCAAGGCGCTGCAGAAGGCGGTGCTCGAGGCCGAGTCCGAGCGGCCCGGTCGGGTGCTCGACGCGGCGTTCATCCGCAGCTGCACCGAGGGCTTCGAGGCCTGGCGCGAGGACCTCGGGCGCCAGCCCTGGGACGCGCTGCTCGAGGCCAGCGGGATCTCCCGCGAGGCGGTGGACCGGGCGGCGGCGATCTACACCGAATCGGAGCGGGTGATCGTGTGCTGGGCCATGGGGCTCACGCAGCACGTGCACGCCATCGCCAACATCCAGGAGATCGTGAACCTGGCGCTGCTGCGGGGCAACGTCGGCCGGCCCGGCGCGGGCCTGTGTCCGGTGCGGGGCCACAGCAACGTGCAGGGCGATCGCACCATGGGCATCACGACCCGGCCGTCGCCCACCTTCCTCGGCCGCCTCGGCGCCGAGTTCGGATTCCCGCCGCCGCGACGCCCGGGCCTCGACAGCGTCGGGACCATCCGGGCCCTGGCGGAGGGACGCCTGCGGGTGCTCTTCTGCATGGGGGGCAACTTCGCCGCGGCCTCGCCGGATCTCGCGCACACCGCGGACGCCCTGGGTCGGGCCGATCTCGCGGTCCACGTGGCGACGACCCTGAACCGCACCCACGTGGTGGCGGGGGCGGAGTCGATCCTGCTGCCCTGTCTCGGTCGCAGCGAGCGCGACGTGCAGGGCGGGCGGCCGCAGTTCGTGACCGTCGAGAACTCGATGAGCGTCGTGCATCGCTCGGAAGGCCGGCTCGCGCCCGCCTCCCCGCAGCTGCGCAGCGAGCCCGCCATCGTGGCCGGCCTGGCGGAGGCGGTCCTGGGGCCCCGGAGCCGCGTGCCCTGGCAGGCGCTCGCCCTCGACTACGACCGCATCCGCGAGCGGATCGCCCGGGTGGTGCCGGGCTGCGAGGACATGAATCGGCGGGTGCGGGCGCCCGGCGGCTTCCGGCTGCCCAATGGGGCCCGCGAGCGGCGCTTCGACACGCCCGTGGGGCGGGCGCGCTTCACCCGGCATCCGCTGCCCCGTTTCGATCTGGGCCCGGGCGAGTGGCTGATGACCACCCTGCGCAGCCACGATCAGTTCAACACCACGGTCTACAGCGACGACGATCGCTACCGCGGTGTCTTCGGCGATCGCCGCGTGGTGCTGCTGCACCCGGACGATGCGGCGGAGGCGGGCTTCTCGCCCGATCAGCGCGTCGACGTGGCCAGTCACTTCAGGGGCGTCACGCGCCGGGTGGAGGGCTTCCGCGTGCACCTCTACGACGTGCCGCGTCGCTGCGCGGCCATGTACTTCCCCGAGGCCAACCCGCTGGTTCCGGTGGACCAGCTGGCGGAGGCGAGTGGCACGCCGGCCTACAAGTCCGTGGTGATCCGGCTGACGCCCGTCTCGCCGGAGCCCGAGTCGCTATCCTCGGCGCCGTGAAGATCCTCGACTTCCGAAGCGACACCGTGACGCGTCCCACGGACGCCATGCGCGATGCCATGGCCAAGGCGCCCGTGGGCGACGACGTCCACGGCGAGGATCCCAGCGTGAACCGCCTGCAGGCCCTGGCCGCCGAGCGCCTCGGCACGGAGGCGGCGCTCTTCGTGCCCTCGGGCACCATGGCCAACCAGGCCTCCCTGCTGGCCTGGACCCGGCCCGGCGACGTGGTGCTGGCCGGGCGCGGGGCCCACGTGCGGCTGTGGGAGGCCGGGGGCGCGGCGGCCCTGGCCGGGGTCCAGATCCAGGAGCTGGGGGAGGGCGGCCTGTTCGACGCCGACGACCTGGCCCCGGCCCTCCCGCCCGCGGACGTCCACTACGCCCCGGTCCGGCTGGTCTGCGTCGAGAACACCCACAACCGCTCCGGGGGGCGGGTGTTCCCCCTGGACGCGATCCGCGGCATCGCGGCGGTGGCGCGCGCGCACGGCCTCGCCCTCCATCTGGACGGGGCGCGCCTGTTCAACGCGGAGGTCGCCACCGGGGTTCCGGCCGCCACCTGGGCCGAGCCCTTCGACAGCGTCGCCTTCTGCCTCTCGAAGGGGCTGGGCGCGCCGGTGGGCTCGCTGGTCTGCGGCTCCGCCGAGGCCATCGAGCGCATCCACCGCTTCCGCAAGATGCTCGGCGGCGGGATGCGCCAGGCCGGCATCCTGGCCGCGGCGGGGATCCACGCCCTCGAGCACCATGTGGAGCGCCTCGCCCGGGACCACGCCCATGCGCGTCGCCTGGCCGAGGGCCTGGCGGCCCTCGGCCTCCCGCCCGAGGCGCCGCCGGAGACCAACATGGTCTTCTTCCGGGCGCCCGACGAGCGGAGCTTCCTGCGCGAGACCCGCGCTCGCGAGGTGCTCATCGACCCGATCGCGCCGGGGATCCTGCGGGCGGTCACCCACCTGGAGCTGGACGCGGACGACGTGGAGGACGCCCTGGGCCGCATCGCCGAGGCCCTCGGCGTCCTGCGCGACTAGCCCGCCGCGGTCGCGATCCCCGGGGGGCTTCAAGGCCCGAGCGGCGCGCGCCGATCTGCGGGCCCATGAGCCCGTCCACGAGTCTCCACGACCTCAAGACCCTGGTGCTCTCCTTCCATCCCCTGATCGTGATCGAGACGGTCGAGGAGAGCCGGGTGGAGGCGCTGCTGGCCTCGGTGGCGCGCGAGCTCGAGCTGGCCCACTTCGCCTGGTCGGTGAACCGGGGTCTGGAGAAGCTCCCCGGCGGTGACGCCCACGCCACCCAGTGGACCACCGAGCCGTTCCAGCTCCTCGCCCACCTGGAGAAGCTCACGGTGGACGGGATCTTCCACCTCAAGGACTTCGCCCGGCACCTGGACTCGCCCCAGGTCATCCGCCAGCTCCGCGACGTGGTCGGCCAGTTCGCCACGCGCCAATCCACCCTGGTGCTCACCGGCGGCTCCATCGCGCTTCCCGAGGACGTGAGCCACCGGGCGGTGTACTACGAGCTGCGCATGCCCACCGCCGAGGAGCTGCGCCCGGTGCTCCGGAACGTGCTGCACTCCCTGGGCCAGGGACGTCGGGTGAAGGTCGACATGGCCCCCGAGGAGATCGAGCACCTGCTCGGCGCCCTCTCCGGCCTCACCCTGAACCAGGCCCGCCAGGCCATCGCGCAGGCGGTGATCGGCGACGGCCGCCTGAGCGTGTCCGACGTCTCCCAGGTGCTGGACCGCAAGGCCCAGATCCTCAAGGAGGACGGCCTCCTCGAGTACTTCCCCGCCGAGGACAACCCGGCCGAGCTGGGCGGCTTCGAGCGCCTCAAGGCCTGGCTGGCCCGGGCCCGCATGGGCTTCAGCGAGCGGGCGCGCGCGCTCAACCTCTCGCCGCCCCGGGGTCTGCTGCTGGTGGGCATCCAGGGCTGCGGCAAGAGCCTGGCGGCCAAGTTCATCGCACGGGAGTGGCAGCTGCCGCTCATCAAGCTCGAGGCGGGTCGCCTGTACGACAAGTACCACGGGCAGTCCGAGAAGAACTTCCGGCGCGCCACCACCCTCGCCGAGACCATGGCGCCGGCCGTGCTCTGGATCGACGAGATCGAGAAGGCCCTGGCTCCCTCCGGCGACGGAGGGGGCGACGGCGGCACCTCCCTCCGCATCTTCGGGGCTTTCCTGACCTGGCTGCAGGAAAAGCGGGCCGACGTGTTCGTGGTGGCCACGGCCAACGACCTGACGCGTCTGCCGCCGGAGCTGCTGCGCAAGGGGCGCTTCGACGAGATCTTCTTCGTGGACCTGCCGGCGCCCGACGAGCGGCGGACCATCTTCGAGATCCACCTGGGTCTGCGCAAGCAGGATCCCACCCGCTTCGACCTCGCGGTGCTGGTCGACGCCAGCGACGGCTTCAGCGGGGCCGAGATCGAGCAGGCCGTGATCGCCGGGCTCTACACCGCGCTCCACGACGAGCGGGCGCTGGACACCGGGCTGCTCCTGCGGGAGCTGGAGTCGACGCTGCCGCTCTCGGTCTCCCGGGCCGAGGACGTGGCCCGGCTGCAGGCCCTCGGCCGCGAGCGCTTCGTCCCGGTGCGCTGAGTGACGGGCGGCCGTCCTTGCCCCGGGCGGGGCGGGGCTGCGGCGCTACTCTCCGACGCCGTCCGATTGGGAGGTGGTCCGATGTCCGATCCGTCCTGCCCGTTCGCGCGGGCCCTCGCCCCGTGCCTGCTCGTCGCCGCCGTCCTGGCCCTGTCCCCGGCGGTCGGCGCGGCGGACCCGCTCCAGGAGCGCGCCAGGGCCGTCTTCGGCGTGCTCCCGGCCGAGGCGGCCAGCGAGACGAACCCCGTCACGCCCGAGAAGATCGAGCTGGGCCGGAAGCTCTACTACGACGGCCGGCTCTCGATCAGCGGCACGATCTCCTGCAACTCCTGCCATCAGCTCGACCGCCACGGCGTCGACAACGAGCCCACCTCTCCCGGACACGAGGGGGTCCGCGGCGAGCGCAACTCCCCAACGGTCTACAACGCGGCGTTCCACCTGGCCCAGTTCTGGGATGGCCGCGCGGCCGACGTGGAGGAGCAGGCCAAGGGGCCCATCCTCAACCCGGTGGAGATGGGCATGCCCGACGAGGCCTCCGTGCTCCGGGTGCTCGACGCGATCCCGGGCTACGGGCCCCTGTTCGCGGCGGCCTTCCCGGACGAGAAGGACCCCGTCACCTACGACAACGTCGCGCGGGCCATCGGCGCCTTCGAGCGGCGCCTGGTGACGCCCTCCCGCTTCGACGCCTGGCTCGAGGGCGACGCCGACGCGCTCACCGCGGCGGAGAAGCAGGGCCTCGAGACCTTCATGGACACCGGCTGCGTCTCCTGCCACAGCGGCGCCCTGGTGGGCGGTCAGATGTACCA
The DNA here is from genome assembly GCA_964442285.1 of uncultured Spirochaetales bacterium. Taxonomy (GTDB): domain Bacteria; phylum Myxococcota_A; class UBA9160; order UBA9160; family JAFDET01; genus CAYTZH01. Next base: position 50,852 of record CAYTZH010000033.1, read on the forward strand.
GAAGCTCGGCGTCTTCGAGCCCTTCCCCACCCAGGACACGGGACGCCAGAGCGTCACGGGCGACCTCGAGGAGGAGTACTTCTTCAAGGTCCCGTCGCTGCGCAACGTGGCCAGGACGGCGCCGTACTTCCACGACGGGAAGGTGGCGACGCTGGCCCTCGCGATCCGCCTGATGGGTCGCTACCAGCTCGGCAAGAGCCTGACCTCGTCCGAGGTCGCGTCCATCGAGGCCTTCCTGAACGCGCTCACGGGGGAGATCCCGGAGGCGTACGTGGCGAAGCCGGAGCTCCCCGCCGACGGGCCGCAGATGCCCCAGCCGGGCGCCAGGGGCGGCTGAGCCGGCCGACGACCCGCGGCGATGCCCGAGCTGCCGGAGGTCGAGGTGACGCGCCGGCGGATCGCGCCGGTCCTGGTGGGGCGCCGCATCCGTCGCGTCCGGACCACCGCACCGAGCTACTTCTTCCTGACACCGCCACGGGTCCTGGGCCGCGCGCTGGCCGAGCGCTGCGTGGCGTCCCTGGACCGCCGAGGCAAGTACCTGGTGGCGTCCCTGGACGACGGCAGCCGGTTGGTGCTCCACCTGGGCATGACCGGGCAGCTCTTCTCCGGCGACACCACCAGCCCGCGCCTGCTCTCCGCCAGCGCCCGCGCCGCGCTCCCGCCGGAGGCCCAGCGCCGCTTCCGCCCCGACCGCCACACCCACCTGCGGCTGGAGTTCGACGACGGGGGGCCGGAGGTCTACCTGCGCGACGTGCGCAAGTTCGGCAAGGTCCTGCTGGCGCGGCCGGGCGAGGTCGTGGAGCGCCTGGAGCGGCTCGGCGAGGACGCGCTCGAGGCCCGGGGCGGGACGCTCTTCCGGGCCTCCCGCGGGCGGCGGGTCCCGGTGAAGGCGCTGCTGTTGGACCAGGCGGTGGTCGCCGGGGTCGGCAACATCTACGCCGACGAAGGTCTGTTCCTGGCCGGCGTCCGGCCGACCCGGCGGGCCGGGGCCCTGGCCCGGGCGCGCTGCGACGCCATCGTCGAGGGGGTGCAACGGGTGATGCTCCGCTCGATCGAGACCGGCGGCTCCAGCATCAGCGACTTCGTCGGGCCCGACGGTCGCGACGGCCACTACCAGGACGAGCGCCGGGTCTACGCCCGCGCCGGGCTTCCCTGCCGCAGCTGCGAGGGCGCCATCCGCCGGATCGTGATCGCCCAGCGCGCGACCCACTACTGCCCCGCGTGTCAGCGATGATCCGCCCGTGCTGAGCCTGGCCGAGCTGCGGCGGGTCGCCCGGGTGCTGGCCCCGTCGCTGCGGGAGGCCCGCGTCGAGAAGTGGATCCAGCCGGGGGACGACGGCCTGGTCGTCTGCTTGAAGGACGTGGAGGGCGCTCCCGAGGGCCGTCGGGTGCTGCTGCTCTCGTGCCGGCCCGGCACCGCCCGGGTCTCGCTGCTGGCCGAGCGCCCCAAGGCGCCGCGGGTGCCGCCGCGCTTCGTGGAGTTCCTGCGCGCGAACCTCGGTCGCCCCCGGGTGAAGGACGTCCGCATCGTGGACGGCGACCGCCAGCTGGCCCTGGTGCTCGAGGGCAAGGGCGGCCGCTTCGATCTGCTGCTCTCGCTGCTCGGTCCCCGGAGCAATCTCTACCTGGTGGACGGCGCGGGGCGGCTGCGCGCGAGCCTGCGGCCGTTGGACAAGACGCGGCGCGACCTCCGCGTGGGGGAGCCCTGGCGCAGTCCCGAATCCGGCGCGCCGTCGGAGGGCGGGGACCGCTGGGCCGCGGTGGAGGATGCGACGCTGCTCGAGGCGGTCGAGGTCGACTACGCGGCCCGCGAGCGCGAGGAGCAGGGCGACGAGCGGGCGCGGCGGCTGGCGAGCGTCGCGGCCCGGGAGGCGGCGCGCATCGAGCGCAAGCTGGCGTCGCTGCGGCGGGACCTGGAGGCGGCCCAGGGGGTGGACGAGGACCGGCGTCGGGGCCAGCTCCTGATGGCGATGCTGGGCGAGGTGCCGCCCGGCGCCGAAGCCGTGGAGGCGCGCGACTGGGAGAGCGGGGAGACGGTGCGCATCGCGCTGGACCCGGCGCTGCCGGCCCGCGAGAACGCGGAGCGGCTGTTCCGCCGGGCCCGCAAACGCGCCCGCTCGGTCGGACCGCTGGAGGCCCAGATCGCCGGCCTCTCGGCCGACCTCCAGGCGGTCGGAGCGCTTCGCGACGAGCTCGAGGCCCTGCAGCGCGCCGCCGGCGGGCAGCCCGACCCCGAGGGCCTGGCCCGGCTGGCAGAGACGCCGCCGGCCGCGCGCCTGCTCGAGCGCGCCGAGCGGCGCGGCGGGAGTCCCGAGCGGGGCGCCGCCGGCGATCGACCCCAGGGGCCCTTCGCGGACCTGGCGCCGCGCCTGCGCCCGCGTCGCTATCCCACGGCGGCCGGCCTCGAGATCTGGGTGGGACGCAGCGACGAGGGCAACGACCATCTCACCACCCGTCTCGCCCGAGGCAAGGACCTCTTCCTCCACCTGGACGGATCTCCCGGCAGCCATGTGGTCCTGCGCACCCAGGGTCGCAACGATCCCCCGTCCGAGGCGCTGCTGGACGCCGCGGAGCTGGCGGTCCACTTCTCGAAGCAGCGGGATACCACCCGGGCCGACGTCCACGTGGCGCCCATCCACCAGGTGAGCAAGCCCCGCGGCGCGAAACCTGGCCTGGTGTACGTCACCGGCGGGCGTTCCCTGCATCTGCGACGCGACCCGGAGCGGCTGCGCCGCCTCCTGGAGGCGCGTCTGGACGACTGAGCTTCGGGCCTCGGCTACAGTGCGAGCGCGGGGTCGAGACGTGTTGGCTTTCGAAGGACTGCTCCTGTTCCTCGGGCTCTTCCTCCTGGTCGGGGGAGCCGAGGCGCTCGTGCGCGGCAGCTCCGGGCTGGCTCGGGACCTGGGCGTGTCGCCCCTGGTCGTGGGACTGACGGTGGTCGCCTTCGGGACCAGCGCGCCGGAGCTGGCCGTCAACCTGGACGCCTCCCTCCGCGACGAGGGCGAGCTCTGCTTCGGCAACATCATGGGCTCCAACATCGCCAACATCGGACTCGTGATCGGCATCTTCGCGATGCTGCGACCCATTCCCGTGGAGGGCGCCATCATCCGGCGCGAGGTGCCCATGATGCTGGTCGCCACCGCGGTGGCGGCGGTCATGGGCCTGTCGGGCGATGCGGGCGGCCGGAGCTACGCGCGCCAGGAGGGCGTGGTGCTCCTCCTGCTGTTCGCCGTGTTCCTCTACTACACGATCTCCGACGTGTTCCGACAGCGGGGTGCCGACCCCTTCGTGGTGCAGACCCACCTGGCGGCGCCGGATCGGATGTGGGGCTCGGTCCGACTGAACGTCGCCCTCGCCGTGGGGGGGCTCGTGGCCCTGGTGGGTGGCGCCGAGCTCACGGTGACGGCGGCCGTCGACCTGGCCGAGGCCTTCGGTGTGTCCCAGGTGGTGATCGGCATCACCCTGGTCGCCCTCGGCACGAGCCTGCCGGAGCTGGTGACCGGGGTCGTCGCCGCCCTGCGGGCCCAGACCGACCTGGCCGTCGGCAACATCGTCGGCTCGAACATCTTCAACCTGCTCTTCATCATGGGCGTGAGCGCCAGCGTCCGCTCCGTGCCGGTGCCCGACGGGGGGGGCATCGACCTCGCCGTGCTGATCGCTCTCTCGGCGCTGCTGCTCTTCGTGTGCACCTCCCACCGCCGGCGCATCATCCGCCACGAGGCCGGACTGCTGCTGCTCATCTACGCGTCGTTCGTGGGCTGGCGCATCCTGGGCGGTGGCTGATCCCGCCCGGGCCGTCCGCCGCTAATCGCGCCGCGGATCCCGGATCCCCAGCAGCGCCGGCAACACCACCAGGTTGCACACCAGGGTGAGCACCATGCCCACCACCAGCAGCAGGCCCAGGCTGCGCAACCCGCGGTGGGACGACGACGCCAGCGTGCCGAAGCTCGCGATGGTGGTGAGGGCGCTGAAGAACACGGCGCGGGCCGTGGGCGTTCCGATCAGCTGCCCCGCCTCGCCCAGGGCGCGCGCCCGGTTCACCAGATGGACGCCGCTGTCGACGCCCATCCCCAGGAGCAGGGGGATCACGATGACGTTGACGAAGTTGAAGGGCCAGCCCAGGAGCACCATGGCGCCGCCGGTGAGCGACGCGCCCAGCAGGAGCGGCGCCAGGGCGTAGGCCGTGTCGCGCAGCCGCCGCCACAGCAGCCAGATCAGCAGGGCGATGGCCGTGATGGAGAGGAGCAGGGCCTCGCGCAGGGAGGCGGCGGTGGCGACGCCGAGCTCGTGGATGTTCACGGCGAGCCCCGTCGCCTCGGGAGACACCGCCCGCACCGCCTCCACGAAGCGCGTGAGGGACTCGCGCTCGCCGACGTTCTCGCGGGGGAAGACCTGGACCCGGGCATGGCCGTCGGCGGCGAGCATGCGCCGGACGAGCTCGTCGGGGAGCTGCTCCAGGCCGACCGGCTCGGCTTGCAGCGCGTCGCGGACGCGATCGAGCTGGTTCGGCAGGCCCGCGAGGAGCGTGCGCTCCAGCGTGGCCAGGGCCTCCTCTGCGTCCGGGTCGGTCTCCACCCGTTCGAGGAAGCGGGTGAGCTCGTCCCGGAGCAGGGCGGCGCTCGAGGCAAAGGGCGAGTGGCTCTCCTCGAGCCAGGGCTGGTCCAGGTAGTCGCGCAGGTCGGCCAGGGCCTGGATCTGGGTCTCGATGCTCGGTGGCGGCTCCGGCAGCCCCACGCTCGTGGGGGTGTCGAAGATCAGGGCCAGGTCCGACAGGATCTCGAGCTTCTCCTCCTGGTCCGCCGGCACGTAGTCGGCCAGGGTCACGGCCTGCTCCACCGCGGGCAGCTCCCGCAGCGTCTCGGCCAGGCCGCGGGCCGCGTCCAGGTCGGGTGCGAGCAGGTCGATCTGCCAGGGCGAGTTCTGGCTCTCCGCGAGCAGGTCGTCGAAGGCCTGCACCGACTCGGTCCCCGGATCGCGCAGCAGGATGACGTTGGAGTCGAAGCGGATCCGCGGCAGCAGGCCCACCGCGACGACGCCCAGCACCGCCGCCGTGATGCACACCAGGGCCGGGTGCAGGCGGAAGGCGTCGTAGGCGGCCAGCCCGAAGGGGCGGCCGCCCGGGCTGGATCCCACGTCGCCCCGGAGCCAGCGGCTCAGGAGGGCCGGGAACAGGGTCACGGTGAGCGCAAAGATCACGAACATGCCCGTCCCCGAGATGAGTCCGAGCTCGCCGACGCCGCGGAAGTCGGTGGGGACGAAGGCGTAGAAGCCGATCGCGGTCGTGAGCGTACACAGGGCGAGGGAGGCGCCGATGCTGCGCACCGCCTCGTCCATGGCCTCGCGGTGACCTCCGCCGCGGCGGCGCGCGTCGGCGTAGTGGACGCCCAGGTGGATCCCGAAATCCACGCCGAGGCCCACGAAGAGCACCGCGAAGGCGATCGACACGAGATTGAGGCGACCCACGGCGGCGGTGGCGAAGGCCGCGGTCCAGATCAGGCCGACCACGAGGGTTACGCCGGCGGCCGTGACCAGCCGCCAGGAGCGGAAGGCCAGGCTCAACACGGCGATCACGAGCAACATGGAGCCCACGCCGGCGACGCCCACGTCCCAGAGCAGTCCGAGCATCTCCTCCTGGCTCAGCACCGGGTTCCCGGTCAGGCGGATGCGCACGCCGCGATCCGGGGTGAGCCCGAGGTCGTCCGCGGCCTCGCGCACCACGTCCACCACGGGCCCCGCCGGTAGCAGCTGGTCGAAGTCCAGCCTCGCGTCCAGCACGAGGACCCGGCGGGTCGACGGGTCGAGGGCGGAGCCCTCGAGGAGGATCTCCTCCCAGGAGATCCACACCGGGGTCTCCGCGTAGACCGCCACCGTGGCGTGTCGAAAGCGCTCCAGGATGGCGGGCCACTCGTCCAGGTCGGTCTCGCCCTGCTCGAGCCCCAGGCGGATCAGGCGGGAGAGGTTCGCCAGGGTGGGATCGGCGGTGAGGGCGCTCAGGACGGGCTGGACGCGGGTGAGCTGCTCCGCGAGGAGGTCGAGCTCGTCCACGTCCTGGTACAGGAGCCCGTGGCGCTCGAAGAACCGACCCGCCCCGGGAACGAACACGTCCCGGAACAGGGCGGGCTGCTCCCGGAGCCGGGTCGCCAGGGCGTCGGCGGCTTCCCGGGCGAGCTCCGGGGTCTCGGCGTCCACCACGACCAGGATCGCGTCGTCCAGGGTGGGGAAGCGTTCGGAGAACGCCTGCCAGATCTGCCGGAACGGGACGTCCTCGGCCAGGAGCTTCTTGTTGTCGGCGTCGACGCCGAAGTTCGCGACGGTGTAGATCAGCAGCAGGCCGGTGAGGCCCAGCACCCCGGCGAGCACGCGGCCCGCGCGGCGCTCCACCCACGTGATCCAGGCGCCCAGCAGGGCGCCCACCCGCTCCTCCAAGGTCCCCGGTCCCCCCCGCGGCGCGCCAGCCCGGCGCTGGCGAGAGTGTAACGACGCCGCGGCCGCTCGCCGCGAGGCCGCGGCGGGCCGATCTCAGCCCAGGCGGAGCAGCCGATGGGCCTCGCTGGTGCGGGTGGGGATGTCCACGCCCAGGGGGCAGCTCCCCAGGCACGGGGCGTCGCAGCCCGCGCAGGCGGAGGCGTCGCGGGAGAGCTGCGCGTACTGCTGCACGGCCAGCTTCTCCCAGCCGTAGTCCTCGAAGTACATCCGGTGCCGCAGCACCGTGTCGATCGGAACGCCCTCGGGGCAGGCGTCCAGGCACACCCCGCAGTGGGGCGCGCAGTAGGTGCCGGCGCTCGCCCGGTCGTAGCGGCGCAGGACCTCCGCGTCGGCGGCCGTGAAGGGCTTGCCCGAGGCGTGGAGGAACTCGTCGACGTGCTGGAGCTGGAAGAAGGACACCACCGCGCAGGAGACGTCGGGATCGGAGAGCGACCACTTGAGCGCGGCCTGGGCATAGGAATCGGCGTGGGGCTGGAAGTCCTCGAGACCGCGGTGCTTGGCGCCCTTGAGGGTCTTCATGGCCACCACGCCCATGTCCTGCTCGGTCCGGGCGCGGTGGATCACGTCCTTGATCCGGGGCCAGATGCCGTGGTGGTAGGCCAGCATCATCACGTCGAAGCGTCCCGAGGCGATCGCCCGATCCGCCACCTCGACGAGGCGCGGCGTGTGGCTCGAGAAGCCCAGGAAGCGGACCTTGCCCTCCTCCTTCAGGCGGTCGAAGGCCTCGTGGACGTTCGGGTCCATGAGCCGGTCCACCTCGTCGCAGGAGTGCACGTGGACCAGGTCCACGTAGTCGAGCCCGAGGCGGCCCAGGCTGCTCTCGATGGCCTGCTTGTAGTCGACCACCGACGTGCCCGTGGGCAGGTGCCCCTTGGGCGTGCAGAACTTGGTGGCCACGAAGATGGAGTCGCGGGGGACGCCGGCGATCGCGCGTCCCATGGTCTGCTCGCTCCCCGACCCGGAGTAGTCCGGCGACGTATCGAAGTAGTTGACGCCCCGCTCGAGCACCTGGCGGGCGATGGTCTCGCCCTCGTCGCCGCTGATGCGCCCGGTGCCGAGGACGATGTCGGACACCCGCCAGTCGGTGCGGCCGAGCCGGCGATGGCTGCGGATGCGGCTGCCGTCCCAGGACGCCTTGTCCTCGGGATGGGTGTAGGGCGCGGGGACGAAGATCTGGCCGGCGACCTCCTGCCAGCCGTAGCCCCCGTTGCCGATCCCCCGGAACGCCCGGGCGGCGCCGGCCGCGCCACCCAGCGCCAGGGCCCCGACGGCGGTTCCGGCGCCCGCCGCCGCGCCCGTGAGGAAGCTCCGCCGCGCCGGGTCGCCGGGCGCCTTCTGGCCGCGTACCGCCGCGCGCACCCACACGAAGCCGAGAATCGCGACGAGCAGCACCAGGCTGAGCCCGAAGGCGATGCCCGCTGCGGTCATCCCGATGTCGGGGACCAGGAGGCGCCCGATCGGGTCCATCACCGCGCCGAGGGGGAACCCGCTCGGATCGAGCCCGATGGCGGCCTGATAGAAGTAGTGGCCGAAGCCGAAGAAGCCCACGGCCAGGGCGAGGGCGAGGGAAGCGAGCGCCGCGACGATCGGTCGGTTCATCGGGTCTCTCCCAGGGGCGGGTCGGTGGCAGACGCCGCAAGCCTACGCCGCCCGTGACGCCGCCGCGAGCCCGGGATCGCGACGGCGACCCTCCGGGGGAGCGGGCTCGCGTGGGTCAGGGCGGGGTCAGGCGAGGCCCCAGGGCGTGAGGCGCCAGTACCACGCGCCGAGCAGCAGCAGCAGCCCCGCGACGGCAACAGCGGCGTAGTGCAGTCGGCTGCGGGGCGCCGGGGCGCGAAAGCCCGTCACCACCAGCACCGGCAGCGCCAGGGCGAAGGGGCTCATCAGGAGCGGAAGCCAGGCCAGCAGCCGCAGCCGCGGCGGGATCTCGGCCATCAGCGTCCAGATGTCGGGATCCCGGGCGAGCGCCCCGAGTCCCCCGATCAGCCCGAGTCCACCCAGACAGACCCCCCAGAGCGTGAGCCGCGCCCAGGGGCCGGCCGGGCTCGGCTCGCCCCCGCCCAGCAGGCGGCCGAGGAGCGCGATCACCTCCCCGAGCAGGCTCGCGGCCAGCAGCAGCAGCACCCCGACGGCTACCAGGGCGTGGTTGCGTGGGCTCTCCCAGGCAGAGATGCGGTCGAGCGCGTAGCTCTCGACGAACAGGCGCCGGGCCCGACCCGTGGCGTCGGTCTCGAAGGCGGCCTGGGTGTTCCCGTCCGGTGTGGCGAAGCGCTCTGGTCCCACCTCCACCAGTCGACGCGGTGGGGCGTTCGAGAGGGGGCCGGGCGCGACCCGCAGCGCGCCGTCGTCGTCGAGGCTGACGCTCACCTCCATCAGCAGAGCGGAGAGCTTGAGGAAGTCGCTGCGCACCCGTCGATTGGGCAGGTAGGTCCCCTCGTAGCGCGCTGCGCGCTGCCTGAAGTCCGCCGGCGACTGCAGCGGGGCGGAAGTGGGCGTCGGCCCGAGCCGGTCCCACAGCGCCTCGCCCAACGCCTCGAAGAAGGGGCCGTGGAAGTCGTGGTTGGTGGAGACGAACCAGCC
>CAYTZH010000034.1:0-59265 GCA_964442285.1 uncultured Spirochaetales bacterium
GAAGCCCAGGGCGCCGGTGGCGCAGAACGAGCAGGCCAGGGGGCAGCCCACCTGGGTCGACACGCACAGCGTGCTGCGGTCGGCCTCGGGAATGAGCACCGCCTCCACGACCTCGCCGTCGGACGCCACCAGCCGCGCCTTCCGGGTGCCGTCGCGGGAGACGGCTACCCGGTCCACGTCGAGGGCGTGGAGGCGCCAGCGGTCCGAGAGCGCGCCGCGCAGGTCGACCGGCAGGTCGGTCATCTCGGCCGGCGCATCCACGCCGCGCCCGTACAGCCAGCGGGCGATCTGCACGGCCCGGTAGGGCGGATGGCCCGTCTCGGCCAGCCGGGCGCGCAGGCGCGCGAGGGGCAGGCCGACCAGGACGTCGTCGGGCGGGTTCACCGGACCTCCCGGACGGCCCCGCGGCGGCGGTAGTGCCAGAAATGGAGCGGACGCCCCTCCGCGCGCCACTCGAGCTCGTAGGCAGTGGGCATCCGGCCGGGAACCTCGCGCAGGAACGGGGCGGGTGCAAACGCGTTCTCGAGTCGCGGCTCCCCGGCGAGGACGGCGTCGATCTGCTCGGCATAGTCGACGTGGTCGGTGGCCACGTGGAGATCGCCGCCCGGAACCAGGCGCTCGGCCAGAGCGCGCACCACGGGGCCCTGGAGCAGGCGACGGCGGTGGTGGCGCTTCTTCGGCCACGGATCGGGAAAGTTGATCCAGAAGGCGGAGACGCTGTCCTTCTCGAGGGCGTCGCGGAGCACCACCTCGGCGGTGGCCTCCAGCAGGCGCACGTTTCGCAGCTCGGTCCGGGCCAGGCGCCGGGCCATCTTGAGGACCCGCTTGGCCGACACCTCGACACCCAGATGCGACACCTCCGGCGCCGCCTCGGCCAGCGCCCACAGGAACTCGCCGCGGCCGAAGCCGATCTCGACCACGCGCGGGGACCCGGCCGGGAGCGGCGCGAACACCTCCGCCCAGCCGCGCTCGCGCAGCGCCTCCAGCGCGACCCGCCAGTCGGGACCGGGAATGTCTCGCTTGAGCGTCCGACTCATCCGCTAGAGGAGCGTAGCCCCCCGCGCGAGCCCCAGGAGACCCCGCGCGCCCGGCAGCCGCGGACGCCGCGGATGGGTCTCCACCACGACCCGCTCGTCCTCACCGAGACCGGCGCGGCGACGGGCGTCGCGCAACGCCTCGAGCGGTCCGCCCAGGGCGTCCACCAGACCGAGCGAGAGCGCGCGCTCCCCACTCCAGACCCGGCCCTGGGCCACCCGCTCCACCGCGGGCCGCTCGAGGCCGCGACCCTCGGCCACCCGACCTAGGAACGTGTCATAGACGGACTCCATCTCCGCGCGGACCGCCGCGCGCTCGTCGGGGGTGAAGGGGCGTTCCTCGGCGAGCAGGCCGGCGCGCGCACCCCGCTCCACGCTCTCCTTGCCGACGCCCAGGCGGGCGTAGAGGCGCTCGACGTTCAGCTTGCCGCCCACCACGCCGATCGAGCCGGTGACGCTGCCCGCCTCCGCGAAGACCGCGTCCCCGGCGGCGGCCATGAAGTAGCCGCCGGATGCCGCCACGTCGCCCATGGACACCACCACGGGCTTGTCCTTGCGGAGGACGCGCAGGCTGCGCCACAGCAGGTCGGAGGCGAGGGCGTCACCGCCGGGGCTCGACACGCGCAGCACCACGCCCCGCACGCCCTCGTCCCGGCGCAGGCCTTCGAGCAGCACGCGGAAGGCGTCGCTCGCGATGGCGCTGGGACCGCGACCGCGGTGGATGGCGCCGGTCGCCACCACGTAGGCGAGCCGGGGCAGGTCGCCCAGCAGCGGTCGGAAGCCCGGGTCGCGGGCCCGCAGGGCGCCGTAGGCGGCCGCCTCCACCAGCCGGGCCCGTCGCGGACCGGGGCGCTCGGCCGGCGGCACCGGCGTGAGGGCGTCCAGGGCCTCCTCGAGCTCGTCGGGATAGAGCAGGTCGTCGACCAGGCCCGCCTCCCGGGCCGCCTCGGCGTTGTAGGGGCCGGCGTCGATCCGCTCCCGGACCCCCTCCGCCGAGAGGCCCCGGCCCCGGGCGATGCCGTCCACCAGGCCGCGGTAGAAGTCGTCCAGGAGCGCCTCGGTCTGCTCCCGCGACTCCGGCGACATCCGGTCGCGCAGGAACATCTCGCCGGCGCTCTTGTAGCCGCCCACGCGGACCACCTCGGGCTCGACCCCGACGTGCTCGAGCAGCCCGCGCAGGAAGAAGGCGTCGGCCCGCAGGCCCACCAGGAAGGCGGATCCACTGGGCGGCAGCCAGAGACGGGTGGCCGCGGTGCCCAGCCACAGGTCCTCGGCGCCCAGCTGGTCGCCCCAGGCCGCCACCGGCTTGCCCGCCTCGCGCACCCGCTCCAGCGCGCGCCGCACCGCCGCGAGCTTGCCCCAGCCCCGGGGTGCGCCGCCGAGCCGCACCATCACGCCGTCCACCTGGGGGTCCCGGGCGGCCGCGTCGAGGGTCTGGAGCACCTCGAGCAGGCCCTGGCCGCCCTCGCGGGCGAACGGCAGCGCCGGGGGGCGCTGCTCCTCGAGCGGCGGCTGCAGGCGCAGGAGGAGCCAGAAGCCCCGGTCGGGGGGCAGCAGGGCGCGGTCGACCACGCGGCGGGCGAGATGGGCGCCGTTGTGGCCAAGGCGCCGGAGCAGACCCAGCGGAGACGCCATCAGCGCAGACCCGGAAAGCGCACCATCAGCGCCAGCGCTTCCGTCGGCGCGAGAGGTAGTCGACCATCAGGTAGGAGCCCAGCTGACGCGGATGCGTGTAGAAGGCGCGACCCCGGTTGATGCGCGTCACCCGCTCCACGAACGAGACCAGCTCGGGTGAGTCGTCCAGCATGAAGGTGTTGATGGTGGCGCCGCGACGGGTGATGCGGCGAACCTGCTTCAGGGTCTCCTGGGCGGCCCGGGGCGAGATGCCGCCGAAGCCCATGGGCCACTCGACCCTCAGCTCCCGGTCGACGAAGTAGGCCGTGGGCTGGCCGTCGGTGATGACCAGCACCTGGGGATTCGGGCAGGGGTGCTTGGCGATCAGGCGCTCCGCCACCATCAGTCCCTCCTGCAGGTTGGTGAACGGGTCGCCCATGTTCCAGCTCGACTCGGGCAGCTCGCGCAGCTTGAGCTCCCGGGCCCGGGTGTAGAAGCCGACCACGAAGAAGTCGTCGCGCGGATAGCGGGTGCGGATCAGGTGGTCGAGGGCGAGTGCCACCCGTTTCGCGGCTGGGAAGCGCCCCGCCCACGACATCGACCAGCTCATGTCGAGCAGCAGGACCGTGGTGGTCTGGGTGGTGTAGTCCATCTCGCGGACGGCGAAGTCCTCGAGCTCCAGGGGGATCGGCACGCCCGTGGCGTCCTCCCCGGCCCGGGCCCGGCGGAGCACGCTGCCGACCAGGGTGCGCACCACGTCCAGGTCCAGGGCGTCGCCGAACTCGAAGGGCCGGGTCTCGTCGGGCCGGGGCAGCCCCACGCCGCGCGCCAGGCTCTCGTGGTTGCCGGAGCGCGCCTTGCGCAGGGAGCCGTAGACCTGGGCCAGGGCCGCCGCCCCGAGCCGGCGGATCGCCTGCGGCGAGAGCGCGTCGGCGTCCTCGCGCAGGTAGCCCGCGCGCCGCAGGCTCCCGCGGAGGTCCCGGAGCAGCACGAAGGAGCGGACGGCCCCCTCCCCCAGCATCTCGCGGAGTGCCTCGGGCGAGACCTCCTGGAAGTTGCCCTCGGCCAGGTCGCGAGTCATGCGCGTGAGCGCCTCGATGCGCTCCCGCAGCGCCTGGGCCTGCTCGTAGTCGGCCGGCTCGTTGCCGCGGAAGCGGGGGCCGTGCTCCCCCAGGAAGTCCTCGAGCCCGCGCACCCCCTCGAGCTCCTCGAGCAGCTCCCGGTAGTCCGCCTCCGCCTCCGGATCCTCGAACGCGTGATCCCGGAAGCGCTCGAGGGTCTCGGCCAGACCGCCGTCCTCGTGGCGGCGGGAGAGGAAGTCGTTCAGCCGGCTGGATTCGTGTCCGTGGCGCTCCCGGAGCGCGCGCTGCTCCCGGTCGAGCACCTCGTCCAGCCGCCGGCGCAGGTCGTCGAGGGCCCCGCGCGGCTGGTAGCGGTCGTAGAGCTGCTGGAGCTCGTTCTCGAGCTCGCGCAGCAGCTCCTCGACGCCCAGGACGCGCATGTCGAGCCCGCCCAGCTCGAAGCCGGCCTGCTCCATCCACTGCAGGGCCTCCTCGACCGAGAGGCCCTCCATCATCAGGTCCGACAGGGCGTCCAGGGCCTGCTCGGGACTCAGGGAGAAGGGCTCCTGGGAGCCGTCCCAGCGGCTGTAGCGGATGACCTTCACGACCGGGCGTAGACGGCCCGACCCTCGTGCAGGGTCTTGTTGAGGCGATTGTCCAGGTGGAGACCCTCGAGGATCAGCTCGATGCCGGCGGCCAGACGCCCGGGCGTGTCACCGCCGCCGAGCCGCGCGGCGCCGTCCCGGAGTCCCGGGATCTGGTCGAGGCCCTCGAGCACCTCGGACGCCGACATGTCGCTCGACACCTCGACGTTCCAGCCCTGTTCGAAGGCCTCCACCACCGAGGCCAGCCCCTCCCCCGGCGCCCGCTCGTCGAAGACGGCCTTGACCGCGCGCCGCCGCAGGTCCTCCAGCACCTCGCCCTCGGTGCGGTCCGCCCCGGCGTACTCGAGCTCGAGCTTGCCCGTGGACGACGCCTCGAGCGACGCCAGGTCGGAGATCCGCGGCACCGCCTCCGGCTCGCCGGTACGCACCGCCCGCCGCAGCGCATTCGCCAGCAGCGTCTCGTAGTTGGCGATGGACATGCGGACGGACACGCCGGACGTCTGGTTCACGTCCTGGCTCTGCCGCGCCTGCAAGGTGAGCTCCGCGACGATCTCGGCCATGAAGTCGGGGACGGCCAGCGGGATGCCGAGATCGGGCGGCCGGGCCTCCTGGTGGACGATGGCGAGCTCGGCCGCGCGATCCTGCGGGTAGTGGGTGCGGATCTGGGCGGCGTAGCGGTCCTTGAGCGGCGTGATGATCCGTCCCCGGCTGGTGTAGTCCTCGGGGTTCGCGCTCGCCACCACGAGCACGTCCAGGGGCAGGCGGACCCGATAGCCCTTGACCTGGAAGTCGCGCTCCTCGAGCACGTTGAACAAGCCTACCTGAACCTTCTCGGTGAGGTCCGGGAGCTCGTTGATGCAGAAGATCCCGCGGTGCGAGCGGGGCAGCAGACCGAAGTGGATGGTGAGCTCGTCGGAGAGGGTCCGGCCGCGCGCCACCTTCACCGGGTCGACGTCGCCGATCAGGTCCGCCACCGAGGTATCGGGCGTGGCGAGCTTCTCGCCGTAGCGCTGATCCCGGTGGATCCAGGCCAACGGCGTCGCGTCGCCCGCCTCGGCGATGCGCTGGCGCGCGAACGCCGACACCGGCGCGAACGGGTCGTCGCAGATCTCGCTCCCGGCCACGGCGGGGATCCACTCGTCGAGGAGACCGACGAGTCCCCGGATCATGCGCGACTTCGCCTGACCGCGTTCTCCCAGGAAGATCAGGTCGTGGCCGCAGAGCAGCGCGTTCTCGACGGCCGGGACGACCGTCTCGTCGTAGCCGAGGATCCCGTCGAACAGGCGGCGACCCGCCCGCACCCGCTCGAGGAGGTTGGCGCGGATCTCCTCGCGGAGGCTGCGCGTGCGATGCCCGCCCGCGCGGAGCTCACCGAGGGTGCGGATGGCCGGAGCAGCAGCGGACATGGGACCTCCGGAGCCGTGCGGCTAGAGCAGCGAGGCGGCATCGAAGTCGGGCTTCCTCCCGAGGGTCTCCGTCACGTAGCGGATCAGGGAGAGCACGGAGCGCTCGAAGGACTGGTTGTCGACGATCGGAACGCCGTGGGTGTCCGCCTGCTCCAGAATGTAGTCCTGGATCCGCAGGATGCCGTCGAGGTGCTCCGTATAGCGGCCGGAGGGGCGACCCCGGGCGTCCACGCCCCGGCGCACGAGCCGGCTGCGCCACTCCTCCGGATCGAAGCTGGCGACCACGACGAAGATCACGTGGGCCCGGCCCTCGTAGGCGGAGGTGTCGAGCAGGCCGGGCACGAGCCCGACCCCGTCGAGGACGAGGCTCAGGTGCTCGTCGACGGAGCGGTCCATCATCGCGCCCACGCCCACGGACACGGTCTGGGCCTGGGACAGGAAGCCCTCCACCACCGGGTCGGCGCCGGGCGCGCGGGCGCGCTCCTCGGGCAGCTCGTAGGAGGAGCGATGCAGATCCGGCATCAGCTCCGGGGAGAGCATGATGCGCATGACCTGGCGGATGGCGTCGGTGGACATCACCCGGGAGATGGCGAGCCGGTGGGCGACCTCGAGGGCCAGGGAGGTCTTCCCGGTGCCGGTGGCCCCGCCGAGCAGGAGGATCACGGGCTTGTCGGGGTCCTGGTAGTGACGCCAGACCAGGTAGCGATCGGCGGCCCGCTCGCCCACGGTCTTGCGCAGGGTGTCGTGGGTGAGGCGGCGCAGCTCGGCCCGATGGATGTGGCGCACGCCCCGGGCCACGAGCCGCTGCTCGATGCGCCGCGCCACGTCGAACGACTCGGCCGGCTCCAGGGCGGCGGCGTGGAGGGACTGGGACAGCACGCCCTTGGAGAAGGGCAGCGACGCGCCCCCGCCCTCCACCAGCACGTCCGGGCCGAGGGCCGGCGCGAGCGACTCGGCGGCCAGCCCCAGCGCCGCGAGGCGACGCGCCACCTCGCGCTTCAGCTCCTCCCGGGTGACGTGGCCGCGCTCGCGGAGGTCGGCGCGGATGTCGTCCGCGGTCTGGTAGGCCGCGTCGAAGGGGACGCCGCGGGAGAGGAGCGAGTGGACCAGGATCCCGCGCATGAAGGGCCGACGCGCCCCTTCGTCGTCCACGACGATCCGGGGGCGGTCCCCGCCGCGACCGGCGCGCCCCTCCGCCTGACGCTGGGCCATCGGGCCAACCTACCCCAGCGCCGGGTGCGGCGCCTTGCGGGCCCGCCGCCGCCGCCGGAGGTTCCAGACGGAGTCCCCTCGGGGAACAATAGCGACATTGAAATGAAACAATTTGAGCGGATTTTGGGTTGACTCACCCGCAGCTGCCGATATAACGTCGTTTCGTGCACCGGGGGCCCTTCGGGTCGCCGGATCCGGAGGGGCCCATGCCTGTCGGCGACTCGAGCCGCGCGAGCGATGCGGAGCACCCGCGCGGCGTCCCGGACGATCTGCCTGCCCTCTTCCGAACGGGAGAGGCGGTCGAGATCGTCGGGACCTCCCGTCGCCAGCTGCAGTACTGGGCCCAGACGGATCTGGTGCGGCCCTCGGTGAGGACCAAGGGGGGACATCACCGCTACACGTTCGAGGATCTCGTGGCCCTGAAGGCCGCGAAGAGACTCATCGACGCCGGCGTCTCGGTCCAACGGATCCGCAAGAGCATCGCTGCGCTGAAACGGGTCCTGCCGACCGTGCGTCATCCTCTGGCCGAGCTGGTGCTGGTCGCCACGGGCGACGTCGTGCTGGTGTTCCGGGAGGGGTCGGCCTTCGAGGCCGTCTCCGGTCAGGAGTGGGTTCTCGAGGTGGCTCAGTTCCAACGCGAGATCGACTCCTGGCGCCGGGGCCAGGCACGTCTGCAGCGGGTCCGCGCGTCGGCCGACAAGGATCGCCGCACCGCCTGACGCCTCGAATCGTGCCCGGGACCGCTCGGGCCGCCTCGCCGGCGCCTTCTCGCGCGCACGCCTGCCGCGCGTCGCGGGAGGGAGTCGATCCGGCAGCCGCCGGGAGCGACGGTTTCGGAGGGGGGAACGTCGCATGCGAAGCATCGCCATCGTCAACCAGAAGGGCGGCTGCGGGAAGACCACCACGGCCGTCAACCTCGCGGGCGCACTCGCGGCCGACGGAGCGCGCGTGCTGCTCGTCGACCTCGACCCGCAGGCCCACGCCACCCTGGCCGTGGGCGTCGATCCGGAGAGCGCCGAGGCCAATCTCTACGAGGTGCTGGCCGACGCGGACGGACCCGAACGGTTCCCGGAGATCGTGGTGCCGGCCCTGCCGGGACTCGACCTGGCGCCGTCGGGCATCGTGCTCTCGGCCCTCGAGCAGAAGCTCGCCGCGGAGCGGGCCGAGTCGCGCACCGAACGCCTGGCGGCGGCGCTGGAGCGGGTGGATGCGGTCTACGACTACGCGCTGATCGACTGCCCGCCCAACGTGGGGCTGCTCACCTTCAATGCGCTGCGCGCGGCCACCGAGGTGATCGTGCCGCTGGAGACGAGCTACTTCGCCATCCACGGCGTGCAGAAGCTGCTCGAGACCATCGCTTTGCTCTCCGAGCGCCTGGGGCACGAGCTCGGCGTGCGCGTCCTGCCGACGCTCTACGACGGACGCACGCGCTACGCGCGGGAGACCCTGGCCGAGATCCGGGAGCTGTTCAAGGAGATCTGCTTCGACACGGTGATCCGCCAGAACGTCAAGCTGCGGGAGGTCGCGCGACGCGGCGTGCCCATCGCACGCGGCTACCCGTCGGCCAACGGCGCCCTGGACTACGCCTCGCTGGCCCTCGAGCTGGCCGCCAGCGACCCCGCCCAGCTGGACGCGCTCGACGACGTCGAAGCCACCGACACCGACCCGCTGCGGGAGGTGACCGTCCGCTTCCACGACCAGGACGCCACCGACGTGCGCATCGCCGGCGACTTCAACGGCTGGGTCCCGGACAAGGGCGTCCGATCGAGGGTCCACGCCGAAGGCCAGCGGCGGATCTGGACGAAGGTCATCCAGCTGCGACCGGGCACCTACCAGTACCGCTACGTGGTGGACGGACACTGGCGCGAGGACCCCGACAACCCCCAGGTGGCCCGGGGCGGGCTCGGCGAACGCAACTCCGTCCTGGTGGTACGCTGAGCTGGCGCGCGCGCTCGAAGACGTCCTGCACCACCTGCTCCCCGAGGCCGAGGCTGAGGTCGGGGCGGCGGCACCGCGGATCGCGCCCCCGCCGCCCCGGAGCCCGGGCCCGGCGCCGGCGCTTCCGGTCCTTGCCCTGCCCTTCCCGCGCACCGACCTGCTCTCCGCCGCCCTCGCCTGGAACCTGGCCGTGGAACTGGCCCGGCGGGGCGCTCGGGCCGCCGCCGTCCTGCCGGGACAGGCAGAGGGCCCCACTCCCTGGCCCGCGCCGGGTCCGGCGGCCTTCGGGGCCGAGCTCCTCCACGCGCCGGGCGACGGCGCCTCGCTGGTGCTCGCCGCCAGCGCCTGGGCGGCGCGCTGCGGTCCGCCCGCCCGCACGGGCGGGCTGGTGCTGGCCGCGCTGCCCGAGGCCGACCTGGAGCCCGCCGCCCTCCGCGGCGTGGACGGCCTGCTGCTGCGCGCGGCGGTGGACCGGGCGGGCCGGCGCAGTGCCCGCGACCGCCTGGTGCGGATCGCCGAGCGCGACGGGAGCCTGGCCCTCGGGGTGGTCATGAGCGGCGCCCGCCGCGTGGCCGAGGCCGCGGAGGCCTTCGAGCGCCTGGCCAACGACGTGGCCGCCGCCAGCGACCGCGCGATCCGGAGCTACGGCCTGCTGGTCGACGACCTCGCCCTCTACCGCTCGATCGTCGACCATTCACCGGTCAGTGTCGCCTCGCCGCGTTCGCCGGCCGCGCGGGCCCTGGCGGACGTGGCCCGGCTCCTGCACGAGGACGTGCTGGACGGGAGCGCGTCGCGTCCGTGAGCGCCCTGCACCGCCTGCCGCCGCCGCCCCGGGAGACCCAGCGTCGCCTCCTGCGCGAAGGCCTCGCCGCGGGAGGTCGTCCCCTGCGCACCCTCGCGGAAGACGTCCGAGGCCTGGACGGCCCCCTGGACCTGGTCACCGTCGACGGCGGCGGTCGGGTCGTCCTGGTGCTGCTGGGCCAGGCGGGCGAGGACCTGGAGCTGGTGGCCCACGGCCTGGCCCAGCGCGCCTGGCTCGCGCCGCGCCTGGGCGACTGGCTGCAGCTCGCCCCGGAGCTGGGACTGCGGCCCGACCGCGACGTGGCCCTGATGCTGGTGGCGCCGGAGTTCGGGCCTCGGGCCCGGGCGGCAGCGGAGGCCGTCGATGCCGAGGGCATCGAGCTGGTGCGCGCGCTCTTCGTCGACAGCGCCGACGGCCCCCGCGTGGTCCTCGACCGGCTGAGGCCCGAAGGGCCGCCCAGGGCGCGACGGCCGGCGCGCCGCGCCGCGCCGAGCTTCCGCTGCGGGCTGGACGACGCCGACCTCGGCGTCCCCGCCGCCGGCGCCTGAGCGCCGACCGACGCCCCGGCAACCCACCGGCAGCGCACCCCCGCGGGAAGGCGAGAACGACGATCCTCGTCGCTTTTCTCGGCAGCGAGTGACATTTCTTGACACCCGGAACCACGCCCCGGCCACCTCCACGTCAGGGGGGCTTCGTTCGCTGCGGCGGACGCGCCCAGAGGCTGGACCTGGGAACCGGAGACCTGGATGTTGGCTGTCGAAGCGCCCGCGAGTTCACCGCCGCTCGAACCGGAGACCGACGACGCGCTCGTCGCCCGCATCCGAGCCGGGGACCAGACGGCCTTCCAGTTACTCTACGATCGCTACTTCCGACGCGTCTATCACTTCCTGGACAAGCGCTTGCGCAACCGCGCCGACACCGAGGAGACGACCCAGGAGGTCTTCATCAACCTCTTCTCGTCGATCCACTCCTGGCGCGGCGACGCACCCTTCGCCGCCTGGGTGTTCGGCATCACCCGGCGGACCCTGGCCAGCCGCTTCAAGAAGAAGAGACACGCAACCGTGTCGCTCACGGAGACCGAGGGAGAGGACGGCGAGTGGAGCGTCCCCAGCCAGGACGTGAGCGCCGACCCGCTGGCCGCCTACGAGTATCGGGAGCGGGTGAGGCACCTCCAGGAGGCCATGGACCGCAACCTGACGGCCGAGCAGCGCAAGTTGTTCCAGTTGCACCACGTCCAGAACCGCAGCATCCAGGAGATCGCCGCGGTGCTCCACAAGACCGAGGACGCCATCAAGTCCAACCTCTACCGGGCCCGCAAGCTGCTCCTCGCGCGATAGACTCGGGCGCATGGACGACGCGCGCCTCCGGCCCGATCCGGCCGAGCCCCTGGCGCCCCACGTGGGCGACGTTCCCCTCCCCGACCCCCTGGCGGACCTCCGCGGACGGCGGGTCGAGTTCTCGAGCCGCGGCGACCGGGTGCCCATGCGCCTGCTCCTGCCGGCGTCCGGGGGCGGGCCGTTCCCCCTGGTCCTGCTCCAGCACGGAGCCGGCGGCGCCAAGGACGCCGACTACCTCGACGCTACGGCGGGCCCCTGGGTCCGCGGCGGCGCCGCCGTCGCGAGCATCGACTTCCCCCTGCACGGCGAGCGTCACAGCGGCAAGCTGACCGAGACCCTGCTGGCGAGCCTCGCGTCGGGGGGCGTGCAGGCCCTGGAGCCCGGCCTCTGGTCCGCTCTGGTGCGCCAGGCGGTCTGCGACCTGCAGCGGGGGCTCGACGCCCTGGCCCGGCTCCCGGAGGTGGATGCGGAGCGCGTCGTGTATGCGGCGTTCAGCCTCGGCACGCTGCTGGGCGCGCCCTTCCTCGCGGTCGACACCCGGCCGCGCGCCGCGGCGCTGGCGGTGGGCGGCGGTGGCTTTGGCCCGCCGGAGACCGATCCCGCCCGCTACATCGGCCGCGTGGCGCCGAGGCCGCTCTTCTTCGTCAACGCCGAGTCCGACGAGCGGATCCCGCGCGAGGCCGCGGAGCGCCTGCACGCGGCGGCCTCGGAGCCCAAGCAGGTGCTGTGGGTGGAGGGCGGCCACCGGGATCTGCGGGGCGCCACGCTCAAGGCGATGTGGCGCTTCCTCCAGCCCCACCTGGGGCTCTGAGCGGCCCCGAGGCGCCCACGGCCCCGCCCTCGCGGAAGCGCCGACCGCCCCGTCGCCTATACTCGGCCTCCACGTTTCCGGCGCCCACGCGCCCCATCCGGAGCCTCTTTCATGGTCCGTCCCTCGTTCTCCCGTGCCGTCGTCCGCAGCCCGCTCGCCCGGGCGTGGATCCCGGGGCTCGCGGTCGCCTGGCTGGCCTGCACGCCGGCGGCCGACCCCGGCGCGCCGACCGCGCAGGCGCCCGCGGCCGAGGCGCCCGCGGGCGAGGCCATCGCCCGGATCGGCGGGGAGGCCGTGACCACCGCGGAGCTGGATGCGTGGATCAAGGAGGACCTCTTCCGCCAGCAGACCGAGGGCAAGGGGGCGGCCGCCCTGCACCAGCTCCGCTCCGAGGCGCTCGAGCGGATGATCGACGAGCGGGTGCTCGAGGCCGAGGCCGCGCGCGAGGGCGTGGCGGTGGACGCGCTGCTGGAGCGCGCCGCCCAGGGAGAGCCGCCCTCGGACGAGGAGGTGCGCGCGTTCTACGACCAGAACCAGGCGCGGATGGGCGAGGCCAGCTTCGAGGACATCTCGCCGCGGATCCGCGAGTTCCTGCAGCGGCAGTCCGCCGGGGAGGCCGTCTCGCGCTACGTCGCCACGCTCCGCGACGGCGCCGGCGTGGAGGTGGACTTCGAGCCGCCCCGGGTCGAGGTGGCGGCGACGGGGCCGGCCCTGGGCCCCGACGACGCCCCGGTGACGGTGGTCGAGTTCAGCGACTTCCAGTGCCCCTTCTGCGCCCGCGCGGGCCCCACCATCAAGCAGCTCGTCGCCCGCTATCCCGGCCAGGTGCGGGTCGTCTACCGACACTTCCCCTTGTCGTCGATCCACCCCGACGCCCAGCGCGCGGCGGAGGCCTCCGCCTGCGCCGACGACCAGGGCAAGTTCTGGGAGTTCCACGATGCGGTCTTCGCGGCCGGCACCCAGAGCCTGACGGCGGAGATGCTCCAGGGGCTGGCGGAGCAGGTGGGCGCCGACCGGGAGAGCTTCCGCCAGTGCCTGGCCGACGGGCGCCACCGGGCCGCGGTCCTCGGCGACCTCCAGGACGGCCGCCGCGCCGGCGTCCAGGGCACCCCGGCCTTCTTCGTGAACGGGGTGATGCTCTCGGGCGCCCAGAACCTGGACGCCTTCGTGCGGATCATCGACAGCGAGCTCGAGCGCCTCGGCGCCAGCGACGAGACCGCCGGCTAGCCGCCGGCCACGGCGTCTACCGACCCGCGGAGTCCATGCGCGCCACGAGCGCGTCGCGCTTCTCCACCATCAGGGCCTCGCTGTCGGCCTCGAGGTTCAGGCGCAGCACCGGCTCGGTGTTCGAGGGCCGCAGGTTGAACCACCAGTCCGGGTAGCGCACCAGCAGCCCGTCCAGGTGGGAGATCTGGGCGCCGGCGTGCTCGGCCTCGATCTGCCTCAGCAGCGCCGCCGTATCCGGGACCCGGCGGCTGATCTCGCCGCTGGCGTGGTAGCGCCGCAGCGGGGCCACCAGCTCCGAGAGCGGCTTGCGCTCCTTGGCGAGCACGTCGATCAGCGCCACGAAGGCCGCCAGGCCGTCGTCCACCATGAGCGTGTCCGAGAAGCGGAAGTAGAAGTGCCCGGAGAGCTCGCCTCCGAACACCGCGCCGGTCTCCCGCATGCGCGCCTTGAAGAAGGAGTGGCCCACCCGGCACATCTCCGAGACCCCGCCGCTGGCCTCGATCGCCTCGGGGGTGGCGCGGCTCGAGCGGAGGTCGTAGAGGACCCGGCCCCCGGGATGCCGACGCAGCACCGGCTGGGCCAGCAGCGCCGTGGTGAGGTCCGAGGAGATGGGCTCCCCCTGCTCGTCGACGAAGATCGCGCGGTCGGCGTCGCCGTCGAAGCCCACGCCGAAGTCCGCCCCGGTGCGCCGCACCGCCTCGATGACCTCCGCCAGGTTCTCGCGCTTGAGCGGGTCGGCCTCGTGGTTGGGGAAGGTGCCGTCGGGCTCGAAGTAGAGCCGCTCCACGTCCAGCGACAGCCGCTCCAGCAGGGGCTCGAGGGCGACCGCCGCCATGCCGTTGCCGCAGTCGATGGCGACGCGCAGGGAGGGGCGTCCGTCGCCGACGGCGAGCAGGTGCTCGACGTAGCCGGGTCCGACGTCCTCGCGGCGCACGCTCCCCCGGTTCGCGACCGGCGCCGGAGACTCCGCGGCGAGCTGCTCGATCTCCTTCAGGCCGGTGGCGCCGCCGACGGGGATCGCGTGCTCGCGGCAGATCTTGAAGCCGTTGTACTCGGCGGGATTGTGGGAGGCCGTGACCATGATCCCGCCGCCGAGGCCCAGCCGATCCACCGCGTAGTAGAGCATGGGGGTCGACACCAGCCCCAGGTCGACGACCTCCACGCCCTCGTCGGCGGCGCCGTCGCGCACGGCCTCCGCCAGCGCGGGCGAGTGGGGCCGGGCGTCGCGACCGACGGCCAGGCTGGGAGCCCCCAGGAAGCGCGCCGTGGCCCGCCCCACGCGGTGGGCCAGGTCGGCGTCGAGCTGATCGGGGACGGTTCCGCGGATGTCGTAGGCCTTGAAGATGCTCATCGGCGGCGCAGTGTACCGGTCCCCCCGGAAGGCCGACAGGCACCTCGCCGACAACCGGCAACTTGCGCCGCGCCCGGCGGGGATGCACCCTCACGCCATGTTCGGACTGGGTGTCACCGAGCTTCTCGTCATCCTGGCCATCGTGGTGCTCGTCTTCGGCGCCCGCCGGCTGCCGGAGATCGGCGCCGGGCTGGGCAAGTCGATCAAGAACTTCAAGGAGGGCGTCTCCGGGAAGGACGAGATCGACGTCACTCCGAAGAAGGACGAGGTTCCGGAGGGGAAGCCTCCGACGTCGTAGCCTCGGCCACGGGCAGGGGGGCCGTCTCGCCTTCGAACCGGAAGGACCGGGCCTCGTCGGGCAGCTCGGGGAAAATCGCGGCAAAGGCCAGGGACGAGCCCGGCTCCATCGGCTCCGCCGCAAGGGACCGGGCCGCCTGCTCCTGGGCGCGGAGCAGCGCCCCCGGCTGGCTCTCGCGCACGACCTTCTCCCCGGGCGCCGGCGCCAGCCAGGCGGGCGCCTGGTCCAGGGGCGCTCCCTCCGCGTCCAGCAGCCGGACGGCCATCGGCCCCCTCAGGGCGCGCGGCGTCTCGGCGGGGTTGGACAGGGTTCCCGAGACCACGAAGAGCCAGCCGGCGCCGGCGTTCTCCACCAGCTGTCCGCGGACGTCCTGGACCCGCAGCCCGGCCACCCGGGCGAAGTCGGGCGCAGCGGGCGGCGGAAGCACCGACGGTGCCAGCCCCCCCCAGGCCGCGACGGCGCTCGCGACCAGCACGAAGCACCAGCCGGCGGCGTGACCCAGACGGCTGGACCAGGACCGGGGCTCGGGCGCAAGGACGTCGCGGGCCGCCTCGAGCTCCGCTGGCGGCACGCGGACCGCGCCGGAGGATCGGGGCGGGGACTCGACCCGCTCGACCGGCTCGGCCGGAGCGGATGCCACGGGTGGGGCCTCGAGCGCGGGCGGCGGCGGAGGGGGCGCCCCCGCCGGCCCGTCGGAGAGCAGGTCCCAGTCCTCGGGGCTGCCCAGCTCGCCGAAGTCGCCCGAGTCTTGCGGCGATTGCTCGGCCTCCGGCTCCGGCTCGTCCGCCAGGAAGTCGGTCACCGGATCGAAGTCCAGCTCCGGGCCGGACTCGGCGGCGGGCGGTGCCGCGGGCGCGGGCCGGCGCCGTGGCGCAGGCGCGGGCCGGGCCGGCGCGGAAGGCGCGGGCCGGGCCGGCGACGATACGGCCGGGTCGGCGGCGGGGAGGTCCTCGTTGAACTCCCAGTCCTCCTCCTCGGGCTCCTCGGCCGCAGCGTTCGCGGGCGACCGCTCGGTCGCGAACGCCCGGGTCAGCTCGTCCTCGGGCCGCTCTCCGGGCTGCTCCGCGGCGTAGACGCGGGTGCGGGCGTCCTCGGGTCGCTCCTCGGGCACCTCCGGTCGCTCCTCGGGCACCTCCGGTCGCTCCTCGGGCACCTCGCGTTCGAGATCTGTGGCCGGGTTGGGCGTCGTGCCGCGCAGGGTGGCGGCGTCGAAGGCAAGCTGGTCCACCACCTCGCCGTCGCTGACGTCCGGGGGCCGCACGAAGAAGGCGTGCTTGCAGCGGGAGCAGCGGACCCGGGCTCCCTGGGCCGGAACGAGCGTGTCGTCCAGCTGGAAGCGGGTCTGGCACCGCTCGCACTCGATGATCAACCGCAACCCCTCCGCCCCGCGCGACACCCCGCGGGTCCGGCCGTATGCTAGTTTCGGGCGGAAACCTCCCGATCTACGGATGTTTCGGCCGCGGGGGCCCGGGCCTTGAGCCAAGGGAGCGCAGCAACAGCGGGCACGCGTGCCCAACCAACCGGGACCGGACTCCGCCCCTTGCTCGAGCGCCGCCTCATCATCGTCACCGGCAAGGGCGGCACCGGAAAGACCAGCGTGGTCGCGGCCCTCGCACTGGCAGCCGCGGCCCGGGGCCTGCGGGTAGCCGCGACCGAGGTGGGTCTGGACGAGAGCCTGCCGGGCCTGCTCGACCCGGGCGGGCCGCCGGTGGGCTATGCCGGGCGGGAGGTCGTCCCCGGCGTCGATGCCCTCCACCTGGACCCCTACGCCGCCCTGGCCGAGTACCTCGGCCTCCAGATCGGGGGACGGGCCCTGGTGGAGCGGGTGCTGCGCAACAAGGCCTTTCGGCAGCTCATGGACGCGGCGCCGGGCTGGCGGGAGCTGATCGCCCTGGGCAAGGTCTGGCACCTGGAGAGCCTGCGGGAGCCCGACGGTCGACCGCGCTTCGACCTGATCCTCGTCGACGCCCCGGCCACCGGCCACGGCCTCACCTTCCTCGACGTGCCCCGGGTGACCGTCTCCGCGGTCCGGACGGGGCCGCTGCGGCGCAATGCGGGCCTGGTCGAGGAGATGATCCGCGACCGCGAGCGCAGCCTGCTCCTCCCGGTGGCCCTGGCCGAGGAGCTGCCCGTGCGCGAGACCGCCGAGCTGGTGGCGCGGGTCCGCACCGGGGTGGGCATCGCGGTGGACCGGGTCGTCGTCAACGCGGTCCGGCACGCGCCCTTCCCCGCCGGCCTCCCGGACCTGGACGAGCGACTGGCCCGGCTCCCCGCAAGGGCGCGGGTCCGGGGCCTGCCCCGACCGGGCACGCTGGCGGACTGCGCCGCCCACCTCCGTGCCCGCTACGAGCTGAACCGCACGCACTTCGCGGAGCTGGGTCGCCTCACGGGTCTCCCCCTCCTGGCGCTGCCCCACCTGCCCGAAGGCGTGTCGGGTCCCGAGGAGCTCCGGATCCTCGCCGACCCGCTGCTCGCCGAGCCGTCCGAGGCCGCGTGAACGCAGCCCTCGTCGAGCTGGTGACGAATCGGCGGGTCATCGCCTGCGTCGGGACGGGCGGGGTGGGAAAGACCACCGTGGCCGCCGCGCTCGCTCTGGAGGGCGCGCGGCGCGGACGCCGGGCGGTGGTGATCACCATCGACCCCGCGCGTCGGCTCGCCGACGCCCTGGGCGTGGCCCTCGACAACGAGCCCCGGGAGATCGACCGGGACGTCCTCGAGCGCCTGGGGGTCCGGGGCGAAGGCCGTCTCGCCGCCACGATGCTGGACATGAAGCGCACCTTCGACGACCTGGTGCAGCGCTTCGCGGATAGCGACGAGACCCGCGCCCGGATCCTCGCCAACCCGATCTACCAGCACGCCTCGGACGCCCTCGCCGGGAGCGCCGAGTACTCGGCCATGGAGAAGGTCTACGCCCTGGCCGAGCGCTCCGAGTACGACCTGCTCGTCGTCGACACCCCGCCGAGCCAGCACGCCCTCGACTTCCTGGAGGCGCCCCAGCGCCTGCTCGCCTTCCTCGACAGCCGGATCGTCCAGCTCCTGGTCCATCCGGCGTTCGCCGCAGGCCGCTTCGGGTTCCGGATCTTCCAGCGCAGCACCGAGCGGGTGCTGAAGATCGTCGAGCGGGTCTCGGGCGTCGGCTTCCTCCAGGACATCTCCGACTTCCTGCTCGCCATCGAGGGCATGTCCGAGGGCTTCCGGGAGCGGGCGCGCGAAGTGCGCGGGCTGCTGCTCGGACCCACCTCGGGCTTCGTGCTCGTGTCCGGCCCCGGCACCCGCTCGGTGTCGGACGCCCAGCGCTTCCTCGACCGGCTCGAGGGCGTCGGGGTGCCGCTGGCGGCCGTCGTCGCCAACCGGGTGCGCGCCTGGCCCGAGTCCGGCCCGCTTCCCGAGCGGGTGCCCGAGGACGGCGACGCGGAACGGGCCGCGGCCGAGCTGGGCGCGGCGCTGCTCGAGGTCCACGGCGAGGGCTTCCCCGCCGACGTCGCCGCGCGGGCAGCGCTGGAAGCGGTGTCCCGATACGCTTCCGGGGTCCGACGGGACCGGGCGGTGACCGAGCCGCTGCTGGCCCGCGCGCGTGCGCTGGGCGCGGGCACCTGCCGGGTCCCCGAGCTGAGCCAGGACGTGCACGACCTCGACGGGCTGCGACAGGTGGCGGACCACCTCGTGGGCGCGGAGCAACGCATGAGCGACGGCGGAGAGCCCCGCTGAGCCGGGACCCCGAGGCAGCCCCCGAGGTCCACGCGGAGACCGCCCAGGAGGCGCTGGCCCGCGCCGGCGCCCACGGCCGGGCCGCGGCGGCCGAGGCGTTGGCCGCGGTCCGCGCCCTGCTCGATGCCGGTGCCCTGGCGACCACGGGCATGCCCGTCGACCCCAGCGGGGGCCTCGGGCTCCTGGTGCGGGGCCTGGACGACCTCTCCGCCGGCCTCGCCAGTGAGGGACCGGGTGCGACCCTCCTGGTGGCCGTGCTCGACGCGCTGGACTCCGAGATCGGCCGCTGGGAAGAGCGCGCCCGGAACGACGATACCGAGGCGCGCGCCATCCTGCGGGCCTACCTGGGCCTGCGGGAGATCCTCTGGGAGATGGGGGTGCGCCGACCGACGCCGGACCGACCCGCCTCGCGACCGGCCGCGTCCAGGCCCGCTCCCCGGAGCCGGGTACAGCGGGTGACCGTCGAAGACTGAGGGCGTGGCCGCAGCGCGCATGCTAGGGTGCGGCGGGAACGCGACCGCGCCCACACGTCCCGGATGGAACATGTCTGCTGTGCTCATCAAGCGCTACGCGAATCGCAAGCTCTACAACACCGAGACGAGCCGCTACATCACCCTCAAGGGGATCGCCGAGCTCATCGAGGAGGGCCGCGAGGTCCGCGTGATCGACAACGAGACCGGCGAAGACATCACCTCGGTCGCGTTGTCGCAGATCCTCGTGGACAGCGAGCGCTCCAACCGCAACGTGCCCGGCACCGTGCTCTCCGAGCTGATCCAGAAGGGCGGCGACGCGATCTACACCGCGCTCCGTCGCCCCCAGGAGGGCATCGGGGAGCTGCGCAAGAACGTGCGGCGCGTGATCGGCAACCGCGAGCGCGAGGAGGGCGAGGGCGCCGGCCTGGGTGAGTGGATCTCCGAGTCCACCCAGGAGCTCGAGGGTCGGATCCAGGGCGTGGTGGAGCGCGTGCTGCGCGCGCTCGACCTCCCCCGCCGCTCGGACATCGCGGCCCTCAACGCCAACCTCGAGCGCGTCGCCAAGGCCCTCGAGGCCCTCGAAGCCGTCCCCGACACGCCTCCCGACGCCGACGAGAGCTGAGCCCGCTTCTCGAGCAACGGCCGGCGCCGCCCGCGGCGATGCATCGCCCGCCGGAGGTCAGCCCCAGACGGAGGGTCGGGACTTCACCACCCGGTCGATCATCTCCTGGATCCGGGTGCGCAGCTCGGCCGTGAGGCGCGCCACCAACAGCTCGTCGTTGGCGCCCTCGGGGCCGTGGGGCTCGATGTCGAGGGGCTCGCCGAACTCCACCCGCCACTTGCTCGGCAGCGGCAGGGTACCCAGGGGCCCGAGCGCGGGGAAGGTGGGCGTCACCGGCAGGAAGGGCAGACCCAGGGCCCGGGCCGGGGCGGTGACCTTGAACAGGATCGGGTGGACCTCCTCGGCGCCGACCACGGCCGCGGGGACGAGGGGGACGCCGCATTCGAGGGCCACCCGAACGACCCCGCCGCGGCCGAAGCGCTGCAGGCGGTAGCGCTCGCGGAAGACCTTGGCCGCGCCCTTCACGCCTTCGGGGAAGGCGATCACCCAGCTGCCGTTGGCGAGCAGGCGCTCGGCGTTCTCCCGGCAGGCGCGCACGCCGCCGAGCCGCGCCAGGAAGGGCTGCACGAACGGCAGCGTGATCAGCCAGTCGGCGACCAGGAAGCGCGGGCGCACGGCGTCGGGATGCCAGCGGGACACGATGTGGGAGAGCAGCAGGCCGTCGTAGGGGAGCAGCCCGGAACGGTTCGACACCAGCAGGCAGCCGCCGGACACGGGCAGGTTGCCGAGGCCGGAGACCTCGGTGCGCCAGTAACGATCCTGGAGGAAGTCGAGAAGCGGAATCGCGCGCCGCAGCGCCACCTCGTCCATCCCGAACTCGTCGACGCGGTCGCTGCGCTCGGCCATGCCGAGCGTCGCCAGCCGACGCCGCAGGCCGTCGAAGAGCCCGATCCAGTCCTGGCCTTCCGTCTCCTCGGCGCTGCGACGGGCGAAGCGCTCCTCGATCTCGCGGCGCAGGTCGAGCAGGGCCTGGCGGACCTCCTCGAGCTGCTCCTCGCGATCCGGGGGATGGGCGTCGGTCACGGGATCCTCACCGGTAGCGGCGCATGCGCCGCGAGGAGACGAAGGAGATCCACGCCTCGCGGCTCGAGTAGTGGGGCTCGCCGAAGGCCCCCCAGCCGCGCGCGCCGTCGGCAACCCACAGGTAGCGCAGGTAGTCGTAGAAGCCGTCGGGCCGATCGCCGGTCTGGCTCTGGGCGGCGTAGCCGCGCGCGCGGTAGAGGAGCGGCGTGGGGAGCGGCAGGATCCGCTTGCCCGCGAGCCGGAGCGCGGTGGAGAGGGGCAGCACGCCGCGCCCCACCACGTTGTAGACGCCCGGGTGGGACTCGAGGGTCGCCCGCTCGTAGGCCCGCATGCAGTCGTCCTCGTGGACGAACTGGATCAGCGG
This sequence comes from uncultured Spirochaetales bacterium, assembly GCA_964442285.1. Taxonomy (GTDB): domain Bacteria; phylum Myxococcota_A; class UBA9160; order UBA9160; family JAFDET01; genus CAYTZH01. The sequence goes on from CAYTZH010000034.1 coordinate 20,887, forward strand.
GTCGTAGCCCAGCAGCGTCGGCACCACCGGCCGCGCCAGGTAGCGGACCCGCTGATCCCAGTAGGTCGGGCCCATGATCCAGCAGTGGCGCAGGACGCTGAGCTCGACCTCGGGGTGGCGCGCCCCCCACTCCGCCAGCATCGCCTCCGCCTCGCGCCGGTTCTCGACGTTGTGGGCGTCGGGATGACCGCGCAGGGGGTGGGACTCGGTCAGGAAGTTCGGGTTGTCGCCGTAGGGGCCGTAGAGCATGGTGCTCGACACGACCACCAGGCGGCGCACCTTCGCCGCGGCACAGGCGTGCATGACGTGCAGGCTGCCGATGGTCTCGAGCTCGTGGTCGTAGTCGAGGTCCGGCTGGGGATCGCGGCGGAAGGCGGCGTGCACGACCACGTCGGCCCGCTCGCGTTCGAGCAGCTCCGCCAGCCGCGCGCCGGCGGTGGGATCGGTGAGATCGACGCGATGGAAGCGGGACGCGGCGGTGAAGTGATGCGGACGACGCACGTCCACGCCGACGACCCGCGGCGCCGGGGCCCGCTCCAGCAGGCGCTGGGCCAGGCGACGCCCCACGAAGGTGCGGAGTCCGGTGATCACGACCGTGGCGGGCATCGTCTGCTCTCTCATACCCTAGCCCGACATGGAAGACACGCGCCCTTCGTCGCGACGCATCGGGGTGGTGGAGGATCCCCGCTATCGGGAGCATCGGCCGCCGGAGGGCCATCCCGAGCGCCCGGACCGCCTCGTCGCCGTCGGCGAAGCCGTCGCAGCCCGCCGCGACCGCCTCGTCGCCCTGGCGCCCCGGCCGGGAACCGACGACGAGATCCTGCGGGTCCACGACCGCGACCACCTGGCGCGGGTGGAGGAGGCCGCTCGGCGCGCCCCGAGCCGGCTCGACCCCGACACCTACGCCTCGGCCCGGAGCCTGGAGGTGGCCCGCCTGGCGGTCGGAGGGGCCGTCGACCTGGCGCGCGCGGTCGCGCGGGGCGAGCTCGACGCGGGGCTGGCGGCAGTGCGTCCGCCGGGACACCACGCCGAGGCCGACCGGGCCATGGGCTTCTGCCTCTTCAACAACGCGGCCGTGGTGGCGCGCGCCCTGCAGGCCGAGGAGGGCGTCGGCCGCCTGCTGCTGCTCGACTGGGACGTCCACCACGGCAACGGCAGCCAGCACAGCTTCTACGCCGACCCCTCGGTGATCTACGTGTCGACCCACCAGTTCCCCTACTACCCGGGCACGGGCGACTGGAACGAGGTCGGCGCGGGCCGCGGCGAGGGCACCACCCTGAACGTGCCCATGCCGCCGGGATGCGGCGACGCGGAGTATCTGGGGGTCTTCGAGCGCGTCGTGGTGCCCGCCATCCGCGCCTTCGAGCCGGAGCTGGTGCTGGTGTCCTGCGGCTTCGACGCCCACCGCGACGATCCCCTGGCCTCCATGGAGCTCAGCGGCGCGGGCTTCCGCGAGGCCACCCGCCAGATCCGGGCCGTGGCCGACGCGCTCTGCGGCGGCCGGCTCGTGTTCGTCCTGGAGGGCGGCTACGCCCTCTCGGGCCTGCGGGAGGGCACCGGCGCCGTGCTGGACGCCCTGCTCGAGCAGGACTGCGCGCCGGCACCCGGTCCCGACGCCCGGCGGGGCTCCACCCTGCACCACCTGATCGAGCGCGCCGCGAGCACCCACGCCGCCCGGGTGCCCCGCATCGGCCAACCCAGCTGACCCCAACATCTTGGGGCTGACCCGAGGCTCGGGCACAGGGTCTGGTAGGAATCCCACCGCCCGAAAAAAAATCGAGGCAACCCCGGAACTTGGGGTTGCCATTTGCGGCTCGTGCGAGTACAAGGGGGGTGTAGTGGGACAAAGTGGGCTGAAGAGGGATGAAGAGGGGGACGGCGGGATGAAGCGGCAGACGCGCCCCGATCGCTCCCGGCAGGAGGAGGCCCGGAGATGTTCGTCGGTCGGGCCCTGCACACGGTCGACGCGAAGGGACGCCTCAGCATCCCGGCGCACTTCCGGGGAGGGCTCGCGCCCGAAGGCGAGGGCACCCCGATGCTGACGATCCAGCCCCAGTGCCTGGTGCTCTACCCGACGGGCGCCTGGAAGGAGATCGAGGAGCGGCTGATGTCCCTCTCGCCCTTCCGCCCCGAGGCGCGCCGCCTGCGTCGGCTCTGGCTGGGCAACGCCGAGCGGGCGCCCCTGGACCGCCAGGGCCGCATCCTGATCCCGCCCTTCATGCGACGGAAGGCCGATCTCGAGCCGGAGACCGAGGTCTCGCTGGTCGGCGCCGGTCGCTACATCGAGCTCTGGAATTCCGCGCGCGACCAGGAGGAGTGGTCCGAGGCGATGAGCCAGTTCGACGAGCTCTCCGCCGCGGTCGCCCGCGAGGACTAGGAGGTTCGGATCGGGGGGCGCGGAGGCGACGGCCTCCGCACGAGTTGGGGTGTCCCCGGAGCGCCGCCCACGGGCGGCTCCGCAAGGGGGGGCGGGCCGACCGAGGGTCGGCGCTCCGGGGCACCCCAGGCTCTCCAGCGAAACACAGCGGCGGAACCCGGGACGGCGTGACATCCACCCCGAGAGCCCCGCAACGATTGGCGACGTGGGGATGGGGTGGTGAGCGGACGCCCCCCGGCGACGGCCGGGTACCGACACGAGCCGGCTCTGCTCGAGGAGGTCGTCGACCTCCTCGCCGTCCGCCCCGGGCACACCGTGGTGGACGGAACGCTGGGCGGCGGCGGCCACGCCCACGCCATCCTCGAACGAAACGGTCCAGCCGGCACGCTCGTCGGTCTGGACGTCGATGACGAGGCGCTCGAGGCCGCCGGACGGCGCCTCGAGCCGTACGGGAACCGGGTGCACATCGTCCGGTCCTCGTTTCGCCGGCTCGCGGCCGTGCTGGCCGAGATCGGGCTCGCCGCTGTAGACGCGGTCCTCCTGGACCTGGGCGTCTCCTCGCGACAGCTCGATGCGGTCGATCGCGGCTTTCGCTTCGGGGGAGAGACGGCCGACGTGACGCCGCTCGACATGCGCATGGATCGACGCCAGCCCGAGGCCGCGGCGGACCTGCTGGCGCGGGCCGACGTGGTGGAGCTCGAGCGGATCTTCCGGGAGTTCGGTGAGCTGCCGGGCGCGCGCCGCCTGGCCCACGCGCTGGTCGAGGCGCGACGGGAGCGGCCCCTGCGCACCAGCGGCGAGCTGCTGGCCGCGATCGAGCGCGCGGGAATCGGCCGCGGCCGCCGGCACCACCCCGCCACCCTCGTCTTCCAGGCCCTGCGCATCGCGGTGAACGACGAGCTGGGCGCGCTCTCCGAGGGGCTCGACGCCGCCATCGACGCCCTGCGACCCGGCGGCCGCCTGGCGGTGATCGCCTACCACTCGCTGGAGGACCGCCTGGTCAAGAACCGCTTCCGGGACCTCTCCCGGGAGCGGACCGGGCCGCCCGGCACGCCCGATGCGCTGTTCGGCGCGGCGCCGCGCCTGCGGCTCGTGACCCGCCGACCCGTGCGTCCCTCGGACGAGGAGATCGCGCGCAATCCCCGGGCCCGCTCCGCGCGGCTGCGGGTGGCCGAACGCCGGGAGGCCGCGTGAGCTCGTCCTCGATCCTCAGCGCGCCGAGCCGCACCCTGCCCCCGCGGCCGCGGACCGGAGGCCGCCGCCTGGCGATCGCCGCCCTGGCGACGGCCGTCGCCGCCGCCCTGGGCATCTCGTTCGTGCGCGACGCCATCATCGACCTGCGCTACGAGCTGGCCGACCGGGTCCGCCAGATCGAGGCCCTCGAGGAGTCGCTCCAGGCAGAGACGATCCGGGTGCAGCGGCTGCGGGACCCCAAGCGACTCCGCGCCCTCGCCGCGGAGCGCGGGTTCGGCTTCCCCGCCCGGGTCGTGGACCTGCCGCCGCTGCCCGAGCCGGCCGAGGCGTCGGCCCGGCGACGGGGGCCGCGCTGATGCGCGCGCCGGACCTGCGCCTCTCCCATCGCCGGCTGGCTGTCGCGCGCGCCCTCCTCGCCCTGCTCTTCCTCGTGCTGGCCCTGCGGGTCGGGCAGCTCGCACTCTGGCACCCGCGGGCGATTGCCCAGGCCGAGGCCCAGGGCCACACGGTCCTGCGGCTCGCCGCTCGCCGGGGCCTCATCCTGGACCGCCACGGCGCCGAGCTGGCGGTCTCCTCCAAGGCGCCCTCCGTCGTGGCGCGTCCGGGCGCCATCGCCGATCCGGTCGCCACCGCGAGGGCCCTGGCCGGGATCCTCGACCTGGAAGCCGCCCACCTCGCCCGGCGCCTGGATCGGCCCGGGGGCTCGGTCTTCGTCAAGCGCTGGGTGACCGACGCCCAGGCCGCCCGCGTCGAGGAGCGGGCGCTGACAGGGATCCATGTCGCCCACGAGCCGAGGCGGGACTACCCGTATGGCGAGCTGGCCGGGCGGCTGGTCGGCTTCGCCAACATCGACGGCAAGGGCGTGCGCGGGGTGGAGCAGCAGCTCGACGGCTGGCTGCGCGGCCGCGCCCAGGCCTACGCCGTCGAGCGGGATGCCCGCGGGCGTCTCCTCGCCGTCTCGGGCGTCGACCCGCGAGCCGCCTCGGGCGGAGACGTGGCCCTCACCCTCGACGCCGCGCTCCAGGCCGACGCGGAGGCGGCCCTGGAGGCCGCGATCGCGCGAACCGGCGCCGCGGGGGGTCTGGTGCTCACCCTGGATCCGCGCAGCGGCGAGATCCTGGCGGCAGCCGAGCGCCCGGGCTTCGATCCCAACCGCTTCCGGGAGGTGCCCTACGCCTCCACCCGCGCCCGCGCCTTCGTGGACGCGCTGGAGCCCGGCTCCACGCTGAAGGCGTTCGTGGTCGCCGCCGCCCTGGAGGCCGGGACGCTGGACGCGAACGACGTCATCGACTGCGCGCCCTACGCGGTGGCGCCGAAGACGTTTCGCGACAAGCACGAACACGAGGCGCTCGACGTGGCGGGCGTCCTGCGGCTCTCGAGCAACGTGGGGGTCGTGAAGATCGCCCAGGCGCTGGGGGCGCGGGCCCACTTCGCGGCGCTCGAGCGCTTCGGCTTCGGGCGCCCGACCGGAAGCGGCTTCCCCTCGGAGTCGGCCGGTCTGCTCAACTCGTGGAGGCGCTGGAAGCCCATCGACCAGGCCACCATCGCCTTCGGCCAGGGCGTGAGCGTGACGGCCGTCCAGCTCGCGGCCGCCTTCGGGGCCCTGGCGAACGACGGGGTCCGGATGCGGCCCCGGCTGGTGCGCGCGCGCCGGCGCCGCACCGACTGGCAGGCGATCGCTCCGGAGGCCGCGGGCCGGGCCGTCTCTCCGGAGACCGCCCGCCAGATGCTCGCCATGCTCGAAGGCGTCGTGAGCGCCGAGGGCACGGCGCCGGCCGCGGCCCTGCACGGCGTGCGCGTGGCCGGCAAGACCGGCACGGCCCAGATGCTGGAGGCGGCCACGGGAACCTACGCCACGGACCGCTACCATGCGTGGTTCGTGGGGATCGTTCCCGCCGACGACCCCCAGCTGGTGATCGTGACCGAGCTCGACGAGCCCCGCGCGGGGCTCCACTACGGAGGCACGTCGGCGGCCCCGCTCTTCGGGCGGGTGGCCGCGGCCCAGCTCGCGCGGCTCGGGCGGGTGACGGCGCCGACCCGCCCCGCCCCGACGCTACGCGCCGAGGCTCCGCCGCCGGTGGCCGCCGAGGCTCCGCCGCCGGTGGCCGCCGAGGCTCCGCCGCCGGTGGCCGCACCGCCTCGGCCCGCCCCCACCACGCCCGCCCTCGCGCGGGAGGGCGACCGCGTGCTGCTGCCGGATCTGCGGGGGCTCAGTGTGGCCGAGGTGCGCCGCATCACGGACGCCGCGAAGATCCGGGTCGAGATTCAGGGCACGGGAAGGGCCGTCGCCCAGGACCCGGCCCCGGGGACGATCCTCACCGGCGAGGGCAAGCGGGTCCGGGTGCGGTTCACCGCCGGCGGAGGGCGGATCTGATGCGACTCTCCGAGGTCCTCGACGCGCTGCCCCGGGAGCGCCGGGCCGAGCGCCGCGCCGACGACGATCCGGTGATCCGCGGCCTGGCCTACGACTCGCGCAAGGTGTCCCCGGGCGATCTCTTCGTCGCCGTGCGCGGCGAGCTCGCCGACGGCCACGACTACCTGAAGCAGGCGCTCGAGCTCGGCGCCGCCGCGCTGCTGGTGGAGGCCCTCCCGCCCGATCTCGATCTCGGCGGTCGCCCGGCGGTCGTCGTCGACGACAGCCGTCGCGCCCTGGCCCCCCTGGCGTGCGCCTTCTTCGGCGCGCCTTCCCGGGAGCTGTGCCTGGTGGGCATCACCGGGACCAACGGCAAGACCAGCAGCAGCTTCCTGGTGGAGTCGATCCTGGCGCGGGCGGGCCGCCACGTCGGGCTCATCGGCACCGTGGAGATCCGCTACGCCGACGTCCGCGCGCGGACGCTGAACACCACGCCCGAGAGCCTCGACCTGCAGCGCACGCTGCGCGCCATGCGCACCCGCGCGGTGGACGCGGTGGCCATGGAGGTGTCGTCCCACGGGGTGGCCATGGGCCGGATCGACGGCTGCCGCTTCGCCGTGGCCGCCTTCACCAACGTGACCCAGGACCACCTGGACTTCCACGGCACCATGGACGCCTACCTCGCCAGCAAGACCACCTTCTTCCGCAACCATCTGGACGGCGACGGCGTCGCCGTGGTGAACGCGGACGACGACAGCGCGCCCGCCTTCGAGGAGGCGGCGCGCGCCGCCGGGGCGCGGCTGCTCCGGGTCTCGCGGCGGGCCGACGCCCGCGCCGACGTCTGGCTCGAGTCGGCGGACGTGCGGCTCGACGCGACCCACGCGCGCCTCCGGCTCCCCGGCGGCCCCCTCGACGTGCGGCTTCCCCTGGTCGGCGACTTCAACCTCGAGAACCTGCTGGTGGCGGCGGGCTGCGCGGTCGCCCTGGACGTGGCGCCCGAGCACGTGGCCGAGGGCGCGGAGAGCTGTCCCCAGGTACCGGGTCGGGTGGAGCGGGTGGGCGGCGATCGCCCGGACGCACCCACGGTCTTCGTCGACTACGCCCACACCCCCGACGCCCTGGACAAGCTCCTGCGTACCCTGCGCCCCCTGGTCCGGGGTCACCTGGTCACGCTCTTCGGCTGCGGGGGCGACCGCGACCGCGCCAAGCGCCCCCTCATGGCCCGTGCCGCGGCGCGCTGGAGCGACCGCGTGGTGGCGACCAGCGACAACCCGCGCACCGAAGACCCCCGGGCCATCCTCGCCGAGGTGGAGGCGGGGCTGACGGATCTCGAGCGGGTGGCACCGGAGTCGCTGGCGCAGGCCCGAGGCGCCTACGCGGTGGTGGTCGATCGGCGGGAGGCCATCGACCGGGCCGTGGGCTCGTCCGGCGCGCAGGACCTGGTGGTGCTCGCCGGCAAGGGCCACGAGGACTACCAGATCGTCGGGCGCGAGCGCTTCCCCTTCGACGACCGGGACGAGGCCCGCCGGGCCCTGGACCGCTGGAGCGCGGCGTGAGGGTGGGGCTCGGCGTCGCCGAGGCCGTGCGCTGGACCGGGGCGGATCGTCTCGGCGGCGCAGCCAACGCGCACTTCGGGTCGGTGTCGATCGACACCCGCACCCTCGAGCCCGGCGCCCTGTTCGTCGCCATCCGCGGTCCCCGCCACGATGCCCACCGCCTGCTCGGCGCGGCCCTGGAGGCGGGCGCCCGCGGCCTGCTCGTGGAGCGGGGTCGCGCGAGGGGGGACTGGGGCGACGTGCCCGTGCTCGCGGTGGACGACACCACCCGGGCGCTCGGCGCCCTCGCCGCCGGCCACCGGGCCGCCTTCACGGGTCCGGTGGTGGCCATCACCGGCAGCAACGGCAAGACCTCCACCAAGGAGATGTGCGCGGCCATCCTCGACCGTCGCGGGCCGTGCCTGCGCAACCGGGGCAACCTGAACAACCAGTTCGGTCTCCCCCTCACCCTGCTCGAGCGCGAGCCGGCGCACCGGGCCCTGGTGGTGGAGATCGGCATGAACCATCGGGGGGAGATCGCACCCCTGGCCGCCATCGCCCGGCCCACGGTCGGCGTGATCACCAACGTGGGCACGGCCCACATCGAGCACCTCGGCTCCCAGGAGGAGATCGCCCTGGAGAAGGGCGACCTGGTGGCGTCCCTGGACGCGGACGCCGTGGCCGTGCTGAACGCCGACGATCCCCGCGTGATGGCCGCGGCCGCGCGCACCCGGGCCCGGGTGGTGCGCTTCGGCCGGGCCGCCGACGCCGAGGTACGCGCCGAGTCGGTGAGCGCCCGCTGCGACGGCGGCTTCGACTTCGCGCTCGTGACGCCCGAGGGCCGCGCGGCGGTCCACCTGGAGGCCCTGGCGGAGGTGGCCGTCCAGAACGCCCTGGCGGCCGCGGCCGCGGCCCGCGCGGCGGGCGCCTCCCTCGACGATCTGGCCGCGGGCCTGGCGGAGTACCGGGCGGTGGACGGTCGCATGCAGCCCCGCACCCTGCCCGGTGGGGCGCGCCTGATCGACGACACCTACAACGCAAACCCGCAGTCCATGGAGGCCGCCCTCGCCAGCCTCGCCCGCCTCAAGGGCGGCGGCCGGGCCATCGCCGTGCTGGGCGACATGGGCGAGCTGGGCGAGGACGCCGCCTCGGCCCACCTCGACGTGGGCCGCCGCGTGGCCGGGCTCGGCATCGACTTCCTCGTGGTCCTGGGCGAGCACGCCGGGGAGACCGCCGAGGGCGCCCGGGCTGCCGGCCTGCCCGCCGAGCGGGTGCACCGGGCGGAGAGCCACGCCGGCGCCGGCGAGCGGGCGGGCGCCGTCGCCGGCCCGGGCGACTGGATCCTGATCAAGGGCTCGCGCGCCATGCGCATGGAGCAGGTCGTGCGGGCGCTCGGCGCCGAGGGAGAGGGCCCGGCGTGATCTACCACCTCCTGTATCCGCTCTCGAGCGACGTCGGCGCCTTCAATGTCTTCCGCTACATCACGTTCCGCACCGGCGCGGCGACGCTGACGGCGCTCTTCCTGGCGTTCGCCCTCGGGCCGTCGGTGATTCGCGCCCTGGCCCGGCTGCGGGTCGGCCAGCCGATTCGCGAGATCGGGCCGGACCACCAGAGCAAGGCCGGCACGCCGACCATGGGCGGCCTGTTGATCCTGCTCTCCCTGCTGGTGTCGGTGCTGCTCTGGTCCGAGCTCACGAACCGCTGGGTCTGGATCGTGCTGGGCGTGACCACCGGCTACGGCCTGCTCGGCTTCGCGGACGACTACCGCAAGGTCACCCGGGGCTCGAGCGCGGGCCTCTCCGGGCGCTGGAAGATCTTCTGGCAGTGCCTCATCGCGGTGTCGGTGGCGACGGCGATCTACCTCGACCCGAGCTTCGACAAGGAGCTCGCGGTCCCGTTCTTCAAGGACTTCACGCCCAACCTGGGCATCCTCTACGTCCCCCTGGCCGCCTTCATCATCGTCGGGGCCAGCAACGCGGTGAACCTCACCGACGGGCTCGACGGCCTGGCCATCGGCCCGATCATGATCGCCGCCGGCACCTTCCTGATCCTGGCCTACGCCGCCGGCCACGCCGGCATCGCCGACTACCTGGCGATCAAGGGCGTTCCCGGGAGCGGCCAGCTCGCCATCTTCTGCGGCGCCCTGGTCGGCGGCGGCCTGGGCTTCCTCTGGTTCAACACCTACCCCGCCCAGCTGTTCATGGGCGACGTGGGCTCCCTCGCCCTGGGCGGCGCCCTCGGCACCATGGCCGTCGTGATCCGCCAGGAGATCCTGCTGGGCGTCGTCGGCGGCATCTTCGTGGTGGAGACGCTCTCGGTGATGATCCAGGTGGCCTGGTTCAAGCTCACCGGGAACCGCGTCTTCCTGATGGCCCCCATCCACCATCACTTCGAGAAGCTCGGCTGGCCGGAGCAGAAGATCGTGGTCCGCTTCTGGATCGTGTCGATCGTGCTGGCCCTGGTCGCGCTCTCGTCCCTCAAGCTGCGCTGATGCTGGACCTGGCCGGACAGAAGGTGCTCGTGCTGGGGCTCGGCGTCTCCGGCCAGAGCGCCGCCCGCTTCTGCGCGGCGCGGGGCGCCTCGGTGGTGGCCGCCGACGAGCGCGCGGAGACCGCACTCGGCCCGCTGGCGGATCTCGAGGCGGTGAGCTGCCTCTGCGGCGCGCCGCTGCCGGACCCCGCCGCCTTCGACCTGGTGGTGCCGAGCCCGGGCGTGCCCCGGGAGCGCTACGCGGCCCGGGCGCGGCGCGTGTGGGGAGACGTGGAGCTGGCCTGGCGCGCCCTGCCCGTGCCGCTGGTGGCGATCACGGGCACCAACGGCAAGTCCACGGTCACGCGGCGGGTCGAGGGGCTGCTCCGGGCGGCCGGCCTGCGCGCCGAGGCCGCCGGCAACATCGGGCGGCCGGCCCTCGAGCTGGTGGGCCGACCCCTCGACGTCGCGGTGCTCGAGGTGTCGTCGTTCCAGCTCGAGACCACCGACGCCTTCCGGCCGCGGGTGGCCGCGATCCTGAACCTGAGCCCCGACCATCTCGACCGGCACGGAACGGCGGAGGCCTACCGGGAGGCGAAGGCCCGCATCCTGGCCAACCAGGGCCCGGAGGACGCGGCGGTCCTGAACCGGGACGACCCCGCCGTCTGGTCCCTGGCGCCGCGGACCCGCGCGCGCGTATTCGGCTTCAGCCTGAGCGGCGCCCTCGAGCGAGGCGTCGGCTTCGACAGCGGGAACGCCGTGCTCTACGGGCCGTCCGGGGCGATGCGACTGCCCCTGGACGGGGCCCGGCTCGGACCCCGCATGGAGCGCGAGAACACCCTGGCTGCCCTGTGCGTGGTGGCGGCCCTGGGCGCCGACCTCGAGCGCGCGCTCCGCGGGGTCGAGCGCTTCGAGCCCCTGCCCCATCGGCTGCAGCCGGTCGCCGTCCGCGGCGGCGTCACCTGGATCGACGACTCCAAGGCGACCAACGTGGGCGCGGCCTGCCGCGCCCTGGAGAGCTTCCCGGGCGGCGTGGTCTGGATCGGCGGCGGCCGCGACAAGGGCCTCGACTTCGGGCCCCTGCGCGACGCGGCCCGGGGCCGGGTGCGGGCGGCGCTGCTGATCGGGGAGAGCGCGGCGGCCCTCGAGCGGACCCTCGCGGACGTGGTGCCCTGCGAGCGCGTCGGCGACCTCGATCGCGCGGTGGCCCGCGCGGACTCGCTGGCCCGGCCGGGCGACACCGTGCTGCTGGCGCCCGCGTGCGCGAGCTTCGACCAGTTCCGCGACTTCGAGGAGCGCGGCGTGCACTTCGGGGCGGCAGTGGCGGCGCTGCCGGCGCCCGGGAAGACCCGCGCGCCGGAGCCCGAGGAGGGCCGGGCATGAGCCGTGCCGCGGCGAGCCGCGCGGCGACACCCCCGGGCACCCTCGAGGGCGCCCTGCTCTTCCCCGTGCTGCTGCTCGCCGGCTTCGGGCTGGTGATGAGCCACAGCGCGACGGCCCACCTCGCCCCGCCGGGTGCGCTGCCGCCGCCGTTCGTGCGACACGCGGGCGCGTTGGCGCTGGCCGCGGCGCTCGCCGTGCTGGTCGCCCGGCTGCCCCTGCACCTCTGGCGCGGTCTGGCCCTCCCGTTCTGGGCCGTGTCGATCGTCCTGCTGGGCCTCACCGCCGCCTTCGGGGTGGAGGTCAACGGTGCCCGGCGCTGGCTGGCGGTTCCCGGCCTCGGCGTGCGCTTCCAGCCGGGCGAGCTCGCCAAGCTCGCGACCCTGCTGGCCGTGGCGGCGGTGCTGGCGCGGGGCGACGGCCAGCCGCCGCGCTCCCCGAGCCGACTCTGGGCGCCGACGCTCCTGGCAGCCGTCCCGGCCGGCCTGCTGCTGCTGCAGCCGGACCTCGGCAATACGGTGATGCTGCTCCTGCTGGTGGGCGCCCTGCTCTTCGCAGCCGGCGCCCCCCTGCGCCTGTTCGTCGCGCCGGGGCTGCTCGGGGCGGCGGGCGTGGCGGCCTACGTGGCGGCGGTGCCCTACGCCTGGCGACGGCTGGTGGGCTTCCTGGATCCGTGGGGCCGCTCCGACGCCGAGGGCTATCACCTGGTGCAGTCCTTCGTGGCCTTTGCCCGGGGCGGGCTGGCGGGGGTTGGCCTCGGCGACGGGCGCCAGAAGCTGTTCTACCTCCCCTACGCCCACACGGACTTCATCCTCTCGGTCGTGGCCGAGGAGCTGGGCCTCGTCGGGGTGCTCCTGGTGCTGGGCGCCTTCGTGGCCCTGGCCTTCGCGGGGGTTCGCGTGGCCCGCGCGGCCCGCGGCCGCTTCGCGCTGCTGGTGGGCTTCGGCGCCACGGCCCTCCTGGCTCTGCCCGCCCTCCTCAACACCGCCGTCGTCGCGGGCATGGTGCCCACCAAGGGACTCCCGCTGCCCTTCCTCTCCTACGGCCGCACGGCCCTGGTGGTCTGCGGGATCAGCGCGGGGCTGCTGCTCGCCGCCGCCCGCCAGGCGTCGGGCCCGGAGCGTCGCTCGTGAGGTGGCTCGTGGCCGGGGGAGGCACCGGCGGCCACGTGACCCTGGCGCTCGCCCTCGGCGAGGAGATCGCCGCCTCGGGCGACGCCCTGCTGTTCGCCGGAAGCGAGCGGGGCCTCGAGCAGCGGCTCGTCCCGGCGGCGGGCTTCGAGCTCGCCACCCTGCCCGCCGGCCAGGTGATGGGCCGAAGCCTGCCGGCCCGGCTCGGCGCCCTGGTGCGGCTCGCCCTCGGCGCCCTGGCGGCGCTGCGCCTGCTGGGTCGCTTCCGACCCGACCTGGTCCTCTCCGTCGGGGGCTACGCCGCCGTGCCCGCGGTGGCGGCCGCCCGGCTGCGGGGCGTCCCCGTGGCCCTGGTGGAGCCGAACGCCATCCCGGGCCGCACCAACCGCCTCACCGGCCGCTTCGCGCGCCGGGTCTTCCTCGCCTTCGACGACGCGGCGGCCGCCTTCCCGCGGCTGCGGGCGCGCGGCGGCGTCCAGGTCCTGGGCGTCCCCCTGCGTCGCGCCCTCGTGTCGGCGATGGCGGGCGCCCGGAAGCGGCGCAGCCCGGCGCCGCCGCTGCGGGTCCTGGTCTTCGGCGGCAGCCAGGGCGCCCGCCAGATCAACGAGGCCGTGATCGAGGCCCTCCCGCAGCTCCCCCTCCACCAGCTCGCATTCTTCCACCAGACCGGCGAGGCGGATCGCGAGCGGGTGACCGCGGCCCACGCAGCCGCCGGCAGCCGCGCCGAGGTCGTGGCCTTCGAGCCCGACATGCCCGGCCGCTACGCCTGGGCCGACGTCGCCGTCTGTCGCGCGGGTGCCCTGACCGTGGCCGAGCTGGCCCTGGTCGGCCTGCCCGCCCTGCTGGTGCCCTACCCCTATGCCGCCGACGACCACCAGACGGCCAACGCCCGGGCCCTGGAGCGGGCGGGAGCGGCCCGCCTGCTGGATTCCCGGCGGCTCGACGGCGCCCGGCTGGCGGAGGCCCTGGTGGACCTCGTCTGCAGGCCGGCGCAGCTCGGGGACATGGCCCGGGCCGCTGCGGGCCTGGGCCGGCCCGACGCCGCCCGCGCCATCGTCGCCGCCTGCCGGACGGCGCTCGGGGCGCAGAGCGCTCCGCCGAGGGGCGTCGCCTGATGTTCCGCAAGATCCAACGGGTCCACTTCGTGGGCATCGGCGGCATCGGCATGTGCGGCATCGCCGAGCTGCTGCACAACCAGGGCTACCGCGTGAGCGGCTCGGACCTCCGCGAGGGCCCCACGGTCGAGCGCCTGCGCGGCCTGGGCATCCCCGTCTCCATCGGCCACGACGCCGCCCACGTCGGCGACGCCCACGTGGTGGTCTACTCCTCGGCGGTGCGCCACGGGAATCCGGAGCTCGTCGAGGCCGAGCGACGCAAGGTCCCGGCGATCCCCCGGGCCGAGATGCTGGCCGAGATCATGCGCCTCAAGGACGGCGTCGCCGTCGCCGGCAGCCACGGCAAGACCACCACCACCTCGCTCGTCGCCCACGTGCTCGACGCCGCCGGCCTCGATCCGACGGCGGTGATCGGCGGCCGCGTGCTGGGCGGCGGTCGCGAGCCCACCGGAGCGCGCCTGGGCCGAGGCGACCTGCTGGTGGCCGAGGCCGACGAGAGCGACGGCTCGTTCCTGCGGCTCACCCCGGTGATCGCCGTCGTGACCAACGTGGACCCGGAGCACCTGGACCACTACGGCGACTTCTCCGCCCTCCACGACGCCTTCGCCGCCTTCGCCAATCGGGTGCCCTTCTGGGGCGTCTCGGTCCTGTGTCTCGATCACCCGGGCGTGCAGGCGCTGCTGCCGCGCATGACCCGGCGCACGCTGACCTACGGCTTCACGCCCCAGGCGGACGTGGTGGCGGGGGCGGTCGCACCCGAGCGGGGCGGGATGCGCTTCGACGTGACCTACCGGGAGCAGCGTCTCGGCAGCGCGTGGATCCCGCTGCCGGGCCGCCACAACGTGTCGAACGCCCTGGCCACCGTGGCCGTGGCCCTCGAGCTGGACGTCCCCTTCGAGACCGCGGCGCAGGCCCTCGCGGGCTTCGGCGGCGTCGAGCGCCGCTTCGAGAGCAAGGGCATGGCGCGGGGCGTGGAAGTCGTGGACGACTACGGCCACCACCCGGCCGAGGTCCGCGCCACCCTGGCCGCCGCGCGGGAGCGCCACCCGGGCCGGGTCGTGGTCGTGTTCCAGCCGCACCGCTACTCGCGCACCCGAGACCTCTTCGACGATTTCGCCACGGCCTTCAACCACGCCGACGTTCTCCTCGTGAGCGAGATCTATCCGGCCGGCGAGGAGAAGATCCCGGGCGTGGACGCGGAGGGCCTGGCGGAGGCGGTCGCCGCCCACGGGCACCGCCACGTGCGCCACGTGGGCGACCTGGCCGAGGTGGTCGCCCGGCTCCCCGCGGAGCTGCGCGAGGGCGACCTGGTCATCACCCTGGGCGCAGGGAGCATCGGCCGCCTCGGCCCCGCCCTCCTCGAGCGGCTCCGCGGCGGCGACCCGCACCGCGCCGGCGAGCCGGGCCGCGGCGACGCCGACCGGGAGACCGGGCGATGATCCCCGCCCCCGCCCGCCGCGCCCTCGAGGCGCTGCTCGCAGACCGGGTGCGCTTCGACGTCCCCATGGCGCGGCTCACGTCTCTCGGTGTGGGGGGTCCCGCGGACGCCGTGGCCGATCCCGCCGACCGGCGCGAGCTGGCCGGGCTCCTGGGCCTCCTCCACCGCTTCCGCCTCCCGTGCCTGCTGCTCGGCCGCGGCTTCAACGTGCTGGTCCTCGACGGCGGCATCGAGGGCGTGGTCCTCCGCCTCGGGCGCTTCCGGCTCCTCGAGGAGCGCCCGGGCGGCCTGCTCCGGGCCGAGGCCGGCGTCTCCCACGCCCAGCTCACGCGCTTCTGCGTCGGCCGGGGCCTGGCGGGGCTCGAGTTCGGGGCGGGCATCCCGGGCACGCTCGGCGGCTGGCTGGCGATGAACGCGGGCATCGGCAGCCGGGAGGTGGTGGACGTGGTGCACGAGGTCGAGGTGATGAGCCCGACGGGGCGCCAGCGCAGCCACCTGGGCCGCGACCGCCTCCGCTTCCGCTACCGGGCCCTGCGCGGTCTGGCCCCGGGCTCGGTCCTGGTCTCGGCGCTGCTGCGGGTCAGGCCCGCCGACCCCGCCGCGGTGCGCGCCGAGGTCGAGCGCCTGCTGGCCCGCCGCGCCGCCACCCAGCCCCTGGACGTGCCGTCCTGCGGCTCCGTCTTCGAGAACCCACCGGGCGACTTCGCCGGACGGCTCATCGAGGCCGCGGGCCTGAAGGGCGAGCGCGAGGGCGGCGCCGAGATCTCCTCGGTCCACGCCAACTTCATCGTCAACCGGGGCGGGGCGACGGCGCGGGACGTCCTGACGCTGATCGAGCGCGCCCGGCGCCAGATCGCCGAGCGGGCCTCGATCGCCCTGCGCACCGAGGTGCGCATCGTGGGTCGCGCGGCATGAGGCGGCGCGGGCGGGCGCGGCAGCGCGGGATCTGGCGGGAGACGGCGCCGGAGCGGGTCGAGCGGCCGCGGGTCGAGCGGCGCGACGGCGGATCGAGCGAAACGGCGGGCCGGGGGCGCTCGCGCCAGAGGCGCTTCGGCGTCGCTCTGGCCGTGGTCGCGGGGGGGATCGCGGGGCCGCCCGCGGTGACCCTGATCGGCGAGGTGCTGCGCCGGCCGCCCTTCCGGGTGGAGGCGGTCGCCGTCCGCGGCGCCCGGCGGCTGAGTCCGGCCGACGTGGTGCGCGCCAGCGGGCTGGTGCCCGATACGCCGCTGCTCGACGTCGACGCGGCGGCCCTCGAGGCGCGGATCGCCGCCCTGCCCGCCGTGGCCAGGGCCCACGTGCTGCGGCTGCCGCCCTCGCGGATCCTGGTGGGCGTGGCGGAGCGCGTCGCCCGCGGTGTCGCGGCCGCCGGGCCCGAGGGCCTGGCCCACGTGGTGTGCGCACGCGGCGTGCCCTTCGCCCTGGCCACCCGCGCCGAGCGCGCCCGACTCCCGCTCCTGGCCGGGATCCCGCCGGCGCCCGTCGGCGAGCCGAGCCCCGGCCTGCGCGAGGCCCTGGCCATCGCCGACGCCCTCTCGGCCGCGGGCTTCGCACGGCCGTCCCGGGTCGACCTCGGGCCCGAGAGCCCTCCCGGCGCGGCGGCGCTCCGGCTGCCCGGCCTGGCCGCCCGCGTGGTGCTCGACCGCGGCGACCCGGCGGAAGCCGCGGCGCGGCTCGCCCATCTGGTGGCGCTGGAGCCGGACCTCGCCGCCGCGGCCACCTCGATCGACCTGCGCTTCGCCGGGCGGGCGGTGCTCCAGACGCCCCTGGGCGTGCTGCAGACGCCGCCGGGCGTCGCCCAGGCCCACGGCGGGCAGGCCTTCTCGCGACCGGCTTCGGTCGCGGACCACCGCGAGGCCCGCGGAGGCGGGACTCGCGATCACACGCCGGCGGGTGGACCGCGCGGCATCACCGGGGGGTGAGGAACATGGCACGCAAGGACGACCTGATCGTCGGTCTCGACATCGGGACCACCAAGATCTGCGCCGTGGTGGCAGAGCGCCGCGAGAACGGCGTGGACATCGTCGGCATCGGGACGCATCCGTCCAAGGGCCTGCGCAAGGGCGTGGTGGTGGACATCGACTCCACCGTGGCCTCCATCAAGCACGCCGTCGAAGAGGCGGAGCTGATGGCGGACTGCGAGATCACGTCCGTCTACGCGGGGATCGCCGGCGGGCACATCCGCGCCTTCAACTCCCACGGCGTGGTGGCGGTGAAGGACCAGGAGGTCAGCGAGAACGACGTGAAGCGGGTGATCGACGCCGCCAAGGCGGTGGCCATCCCCATGGACCGCGAGGTCATCCACGTGATCCCCCAGGAGTACATCATCGACGACCAGGACGGGATCCGGGAGCCGCTGGGCATGAGCGGGGTGCGGCTCGAGGCCAAGATCCACATCGTCACCGCCGCCGTCACCAGCGCCCAGAACATCGTGAAGTGCGCCAACAAGGCCGGGCTCAACGTCATCGACATCGTGCTGGAGCCCCTGGCGTCGTCGCTGGCGGTGGTGGCCGACGACGAGCGCGACCTGGGCGTGTGCCTGATCGACATCGGCGGCGGCACCACCGACATCGCCGTCTTCGCCGACGGCTCGATCAAGCACACCTCGGTGCTGGGGCTGGGCGGCTACCACGTCACCAACGACATCGCCGTAGGGCTGCGAACGCCGTTCGACGAGGCGGAGCGCATCAAGAAGAAGTTCGGCGTGGCGGCGGCCCGCTTCCTGGCGGGTGACGACGTGATCAGCGTGCCGAGCGTGGGCGGGCGGCGGCCGCGGGAGGTCTCGCGCAAGATCCTGTGCGAGATCATCGAGCCGCGGGTGGAGGAGATGCTCTGCCTGGCGCGGCAGGAGCTGGCACGGCAGGGGCTGGAGGAGCGCATCCCGTCCGGGGTGGTGCTGACGGGCGGCTGCTCGGCCCTGGACGGCCTGCCGGAGCTGGCGGAGGAGATCTTCGAGGCGCCGGTGCGCCGGGGCCGGCCGCTCCACGTCGGCGGGCTGCAGGACGTGGTACGCAGCCCGATGTATGCCACCGGCGTGGGCCTCGTCCTCTACGGCGAGCGCCGCGACCGATCCCGGCCCCAGAGTCGCTTCCGGATCCGCGACGGCTCGATCTTCCGCCGCGTTCGCCAGCGCATGCGCGAGTGGTTCTACGGCGAGTTCGACTAGGGCCGCCCGAAAAAACCGGGCTGGCAAACGGCACAAAATCAGGAAATTCATGTACGATTGCGCCGGATGGCGCTTCTCCCGGGGGGTGAGAGACATGCCGACGAAGAATCGGAATCAGCGGGATCGCGGGACGGGTCGCCAGCCGCAGGAGGGCCCGTTGCGGGGCCGAGGCGGGACGCCCACGCCGGGCGGCGAGCGCCGCGCGGGGGACGGGGCGCCGCTCGACCTGCTCGAGCTGGATCCCGAGGCCGACGACGGCCAGGAGCTGCTCGAGTTCGAGAGCGACCGCCAGCTCCAGGCGGTCATCAAGGTGGTGGGCGTCGGGGGGGGCGGAGGCAACGCCATCAACACCATGGTGCGCTCGAGCCTGGGCGGCGTGGAGTTCATGGCGGCCAACACCGACGCCCAGGCCCTGAAGCACAACCTGGCCTCGACCAAGATCCAGCTGGGCACCGAGCTGACCCGGGGCCTGGGCTGCGGGGCCGACCCCGAGAAGGGCAAGGCCGCCGCCCTCGAGGACCGGGACCGGCTGCGCGACATGCTGATCGGCGCCGACATGGTCTTCGTCACCGCGGGCATGGGGGGCGGCACCGGCACCGGCGCCGCGCCGGTCGTCGCCGAGGTGGCCCGGGAGGTGGGCGCGCTCACGGTGGCCGTGGTGACCAAGCCCTTCCCCTTCGAGGGGCGGGTGCGCTCGAAGCAGGCCGACCGCGGCCTCGAAGAGCTGCACCGGGTGGTGGACACCCTGATCACCATCCCCAACAACCGGCTGCTGGCGCTCGCCGGCAAGAGCACCGCGATCAAGGACGCCTTCGTGCTGGCGGACGATGTGCTGCTCAACGCCGTGCGCGGCATCTCGGACCTGATCACCACCCACGGGCTGATCAACCTCGACTTCGCCGACGTCCGCACGATCATGAACGAGATGGGCATGGCGCTCATGGGTACCGGCGTGGCGTCCGGCGAGAGCCGCGCGCTCGAGGCGGCCCAGGCCGCCATCTCCAGCCCGCTGCTCGAGGATCTCTCCATCGAGGGCGCGCGCGGGGTGCTGATCAACGTCACCGGCGGCGACGACATGATGCTGCACGAGGTGGACGAGGCCTCGCGGCTGATCCAGGAGGCGGCCCACGAGGAGGCCAACATCATCTTCGGCGCGGTGGTGAGCGAGGACGTCGCGCCCGGCGAGCTGCGGGTGACGGTGATCGCCACCGGCCTCGAGGACGACCACCTGGGCGGCGGCCGCCGCGACCGCGCGGTGCACACCCGGGAGCTGGGCACGGTCCACGTGGTCGGCCCCAGCCCGGCACCGCTGGACGGCGGCCTGCCCGCCGCCGAGCAGCGCCAGCCTCGGAGCACCGCCCGCGAGACGGCGGAGCCGGTCGAGCCCGGTCGTCCCAGCGAGCCCGAGCAACCGGTGGACTGGGTGTCGCCCTTCGCCGACGAGGAGGAGGTTCCCGCCTTCGTCCGCCGCAACGAGGGCTGGCAGGGGGACGAGGAGGACCGGGACGTGCCGGCCTTCCTGCGCCGCCAGGCCGACTAGCCCGAGGGTCCCAGGGCGGCGACGTCGGGGACGTCGCCGCCCGCCGGCGCCAGCCAGGCCTGGCCGTAGGTCGCCGGCAGGCGTTCCATCCCGCTCACCGTGGACCGCTTCCCGTCGCTGCCCGGCGTGGTGTGGCGGGTGGCTGTGTAGGGGCTCACGAAGACCCAGACCCGCTCTCCCGCCGACGTCACCTCGAACACCCGGCCCCGATCGGTCTCGGTCACCAGCGAGTTCCCGTTCGGTAGGCGCTGCACCGCCCCGCGCAGGGCCGTGAAGAAGGGCTTGGTCGCGGAGCCGCGGTACACCCAGCGCACCGCGCGGGTGACCGGGTCCAGCTCGAGGAGCCGGGAGCCCCGGGTCTCGTCCCCGTTGTCGAGGAACAGGATGCGGCCGCTCGGGAGGAGTCGGGCGTGGTGCTGGTGCGCGAAGTCGCCCCGATGCAGCCAGACCGCGCGCTCGGCCTCGGGATCCACCACCGCCAGGGCGCTCGGCGTGCGCATGGAGATCAGGACCTGGCCGGCCTCGAAGCCCGGGACCCCCGCCGCCAGGGCCTCGTCGAGACGCTGGACGGAGTTGGTGTGCAGCACGTCGCCCGAGCGCGCGCCGGCCTCCTCCCAGAAGCGGCCGAAGGGAGAGGACTCGAAGCACGTCAGGAGGGAGACCCGGCGGAGCTCGCGGCCGTCCGGCGCCAGCCACGTGAGGAAGTCCTCGAGGACCGGCTCGCCCTGGGGCAGCCACGCAACGGCCCGCGTCTCCCGGGTGAGCACCAGGATCGTGCCATCCGGGAGGACCTCCAGATCGTGGTGGGGCCGACCGAAGTAGGCCCACTGCAGGTTCGACTCCCGATCGAGCTTGAGCAGGCTGCGTCCCTCGAAGATCGCCAGCAGGTCGCCGCCCGGGAGGGCGTGGACCCGTCGCCAGTGGCGACGTTGGGGCCGCATGTAGCGGTCGGCCTCGCCCTCCGGCGGCAGCCAGCGCCAGCGGTGACGCACGCGACCCTCCAGGTCCGTGAGCAGGGCCTCGGGCGCGTGGCCGGAGGCCCAGAGGTTCAGGCCCGGCTGGACGGCGTCCGGTCGGTGGAGGATCACGCCGCTCGGCCCCGCGGCGGTCTCGTCGGTCGTTCCCAGGTAGCCGAGCGCCGCGAGCTGCTCGAGCTCGGCTCCGGCGGGCTCGAGCTCACCGCTCGAGACGGGGGGGAGCGGCTGGCGCTCGCCCGAGCAGGCCGCCGCGAGGCAGAGCGCGGCGAGGGCGAGCCGGAGCCCACACCTCCCGCGCCGGGGCGCGAGGACGGAAACCGAGGCGGGCTGGGGCGGCTGCCCTGGCTGGCGGTGTCTCGCGTCCATGATCGAGCCGTGCACAGGGTAACCCGCCCGGAGACCTCGGGAAGCTCCAAAGTAGGGGCGATCGCGCGACGCTAGGCTCCCGCCATGTCCGATCCCCGACCCGACGATCCCCGACCCGGAACCTGGGTGCAGCTCGCGCGCAAGGGCGCAGTCGCCCAGCTCACCCTGAACGACCCCGAGCGGCGCAATGCCATGACCGAGCCCATGGGCGAGGCCTTCGCGGCGCGCATGGCGGCGCTCGCCGCAGACCCCGAGCTGCGGGCCGTGGTGCTGACGGGGGCCGGGCGGGCGTTCTCCGCCGGCGGCGACCTCGATTGGCTGGAGCGCAAGGCCGAGGCCGGCGCCGCCGACCCCGGCGGCCCGACCCGGCGCCGCAACCGCGACGCCATGCGCACCTTCTACGGCCTGTTCCTGTCGATCCGGAGCCTTCCGGTCCCCACGATCGCGGCCGTGAACGGGGCCGCGGTGGGTGCGGGCCTGTGCGTGGCACTCGCCTGCGACCTGCGCATCGCCGCCCGGGACGCCCGGCTCGGCCTGAACTTCACCCGGCTCGGCATCCACCCGGGCATGGGCGCCACCTGGACCCTGCCCCGGATCGTGGGCCCCGCCCATGCCGCCGAGCTGCTCCTCACGGGGCGCCTCGTCGACGGCGAGGAGGCGGCCCGCATCGGCCTGGTGAACCGCTGCTGCGCGCGGGAGGCCGTGCTCGACGAGGCCCTGGCGCTGGCCCGGGAGCTGGCCGAGGCCGCGCCCCTGGCCCTGCGCGGCTGCCGCGAGGCGCTGGAGCGGAGCCCCGCCGCGAGCCTCGAGGATCAGCTCGCCTTCGAGGCCGCCCGCCAGGCCGAGTGCTACGAGACGGAGGACTTCCGCGAGGGCCTCCGCGCCGTGCGCGAGCGGCGGCCCCCCCGCTTCGAGGGCCGCTGAGACGCCGGCCGGTGACGCTCGTCACGTTCGGAAGTGCCCGATGGGGCTACGGTAAAGGTGTACAGGCGAGGAGCCGAACGGTAACGTACGCCCGTCGGCAGTCTTCGTGTGGGGGGGAATCCGTGAGTCGAGTGGTGACTCGTGCGCTTCGGAGCCACGTCCTGTGGCTCTCGGTCGGCTACGTCAGCCTGCTGGTCCTGATGGCCCGGGCCTACGCCTGAGCTAGAGGGCCTCGACGGGGGCGTTGATCTCCGTGGCATTGAAGAAGTACGAGATCTCGATCTTCGCGGTGTCGGGACCGTCCGAGCCGTGGACCGCGTTCTTCTCGATGTCCGTGGCGAAGTCCTTGCGGATCGTGCCCGCCTCGGCGTTCTCGGGATTGGTCGCGCCCATGAGCGCGCGGTAGCGCGCGATGGCGTCCTCCCCCTCCAGCACGCTTACCACCGCGGGGCCCGAGGTCATGAACGTCACGAGCGAGCCGAAGAACGGCCGCTCCCTGTGCACCGCGTAGAAGCCCTTCGCCTGGGTCTCCGTCAGCTGGATCATCTTGAGGGCGAGGATGCGCAGGCCCGCCTGCTCGATGCGGGCGAGGATGGCGCCCGCGTGCCCCGCTGCGGTGGCGTCGGGCTTGACGATCGAGAGGGTGCGCTGGACGTCGGCCATGGGGGAGCTCCTCCGGGTTCTCGGCGCGGCGGACGGTAGCGAGCGCCGGCGCGACCGCCAGCGCCGCGACCGCCAGCGCCCCGCGGCTCAGCCCACCGACAGGACCACCTTTCCGAAGTGGCCGCTCTCCTTCACCAGGCGGTGGGCGTCGCCCGCCCGGGCGAGGGGCAGCACCCGGTCGATCACGGGCGCGATGCGACCGGCGGCCAGTGCGTCGCCGAAGCGGGCCTGGAACCCGGCGGCGATGGCGGCCTTCTCCTGCGCCGATCGCGTCCGCAGGGTGGAGCCGATCACCGAGAGTCGGCGCGCGAGCAGGGCGCCGAGATTGATCTCCGCCTTGGCGCCCCCCATGAGCCCGATCAGGACCAGTCGCCCGCCGACCGCCAGCGACTTCAGGTTCGCGGCGAGATAGGCGGCGCCGATGTGGTCGAGCACCACGTCCACGCCCCGGCCGTCGGTGGCCTCGCGCACGGCCTCGGCGAAGTCGCCGCTGCGGTAGTTGACGGCCACCTGGGCGCCGAGCTCGCGACAGCGGGCGCACTTCTCGTCGCTGCCCGCGGTGGTGATGACGGTCCCGCCGACCTCGCGCACGAGCTGGATGGCGGCGGTGCCGATGCCGCTGCCCCCGCCGTGGACCAGGAGCGATCCGCCGTCCGGCAGGCCGGCCAGCTGGAAGACGTTCAGAAAGACCGTGAGGAAGACCTCGCATACCCCCGCGGCCTCCTCCAGGGAGAGTCGCTCGGGCACGGGCAGGGCGCTGCCGGCGTGGACCACCACCTCCTCGGCGTAGCCCCCGCCCGCGAGCAGGGCCATGACCCGGTCTCCGGGCTTCCAGCCTCCGACCCCCGCCCCCACTTCGGCGACGGTGCCCGCGCACTCGAGGCCCAGGATCGGCGACGCCCCCGGCGGCGGCGGGTAGAGGCCCTGACGCTGGAGCAGGTCGGCCCGGTTGACCGCGGTCGCGGCCACACGGATCCGCAGCTCCCCCGCGCCGAGCGCCGGGGCGGCCGCCTCCCCCAACACGAGCTGGGTCTCGTCGCCGGGCTCCTTGACCAGGACGGCCTGCATCGGCGCGGCCCCTACTTCAGATGCTCCCGGGTGTAGCCGAGGATGGTGCGGGCCACGATCAGGTTCTGGATCTGACCGGTCCCCTCGTAGATGTCCGTGATCCGGACGTCGCGGAACCACTTCTCCAGCAGGTGCTCCCGCGAGACGCCCATGGGCCCGAGGATCTCGATGCAGCCCTGGGTCACCTGGCGCACCGCCGAGCCGGCCTTGGCCTTGCAGATCGACGATTCCAGGTTGTTGGGCTGGCCCTTGTCCGCGAGCCAGGCGGCCCGCAGCACCGTCAGCATGGCGGCCTCCTGGATCGCCTCCAGCTGCTGGAAGCGCTGCACCACCGCCGGCTGCTCGTGCAGGCCCGGACCGTAGGAGATCGTCACGCCGGCGGCCTCGAGCTGCTCGCGGGTGAAGTCGAGGGCCGCCTCCGACATGCCGAGCCCGATGGCGGCCACCGCCGGACGGGTCATGTTGAAGGTCTTCATGACGCCCTTGAAGCCGCCCGAGCCCTGCTTCGGGATCTCTTCCTTGAGGCCGAGCAGGTTCTCCCGGGGCACGCGGCAGTCGGTGAAGACGTAGGCCGCCGTGTCGTCGGCCCGGATGCCGAGCTTCTTCTCCTTGTGGGCCACCACGAAGCCCGGCGTCCCCTTCTCCACCAGGAAGGACTTGATCCCGGCCCGGCCGGCGGACTTGTCGATCGTGGCCCAGATCACCACGCCGTCGGCGCGGCAGCCCGTGGTCACGAAGATCTTCTCGCCGTTGATCACCCACTCGTTGCTGGCCTCGTCGAGGACCGCCGTGGTGGAGACCAGCGACGGGTCGGAGCCGCAGCCCGGCTCGGTGATCGCCATGGCCAGGGTCAGCTTGCCCCACTTCTCGTGCTGGTCGGGCGTGCCCGCCGCGCGCAGGGCGGCGTTGCCGAGCCCGCCGCTGCCGCGGCGCATGCGGACCGAGTAGTCGCCCCAGGTCTGGCCGGCGGAGATGAGCATGCTCATCACGCTCATGCCGGTGTCCTCGGCCGTGCGGCCGGCCATGGCCTCGAAGATCGTGGGGAACCCGTCGGCCTCGGGGAGAGCGTCGGGCGGGAACTCGTGCTCGTTCTCGTCGTAGTGGCGCGCGTACTGGCGGCAGACGAGCGCCTCCTCCCGGACGTGGTCGAGGACCTTCTTGTCGTTGTCGGTGAGCTGGAAGTCGATCATGTGGATTCTCCGTCGTGTTCTGCGGCTCGGGGGCGCCGGCTAGACGAGGACGCTGCCTTCGAGGACGCCCAGGGTGCGGGCGTGGCGGTACCAGAGCTCCACCGGGTGCTCGCGGATGAAGCCGTGGCCACCGAGGACCTGGATGCCGTTGTCGGCGATCTTCAGGCTCTGCTCCGCCGCGTAGGCCCGGGCCAGGTGGCACGAGCGCGTGGCGTCGAGGCCCGCCTCGAGCTCGCTCGCCGCGCGCCAGATGTGCCAGCGCATGGCGTCGGTCTCGATGGCCATGTCCGAGAGCATGAAGGCGATGGCCTGCTTCTGGGCGATGGCCTCGTCGAAGGCGTGGCGGTCCTTGGCGTAGGGGATGCAGTACTCCATCACCGCCCGCGAGAGACCCAGCATCACCGCCGAGAGGCCGACTCGCGCGTGGTTCAGGACCCGCCCCACGTCGCAGCCCTCGGCCCCGCCCAGGCGGTCGGCGGCCGGGACCGTCACCCGCTCGAGGGTCAGGGTGTAGGTGGACAGGGCCCGCAGGCCCATGTTGAGCTCGGGCTCGGAGACCGTGAGGCCCTCGGCGTCGCGGGGCACGATGAAGGCGTCGGAGCGGCCGTTGCTCCGCGCCAGCACCAGGAAGTGGCTGGCCCGGTCGCCCAGGGGCACGAAGCGCTTGGTGCCCGAGAGCACCCAGTCCTCGCCCTTGGGCTCGGCGGTGGTGCGCAGGCTCCAGGCGTCGAAGGTCGGGCTCGGCTCCACCACGGCCAGCGCGGCCGCGTGGAACTTCGAGGTCCCGAACAGCGGCAGGTACTTCTCCCGCTGGGCCTCGGTACCCTGGTCGAGCACCGGGAAGGCGAAGGTCCCGGGGCTGACCGCCGCCAGCGCCAGGGCGGCGTCGCCGTAGGCCAGCTCCTCGAGCACCAGGGTATTGGTGACGGGCGAGCGCTCCTCGCCGCCGCCGCCCTGGCTCTCGGGGATCTGGGTGCTGGTGAGACCGAGCTCCCAGACCGAGTCCAGGAAGTCCTGGGGGATGCTCCCGTTCTCGTCGCACTCGCGCGCGAGCGGGCGGATGGCCTCGTCCGCGAAGCCCTTCAGGGTCTCGCGAACGACCTCCTGCTCCTCCGTGGGGGCGAAAGAGATCATGTCCGGTCCTCCGAAATGGTCGACTCCTCGCCGCGGGGCGGGGCGCCGATCTGGTGGAAGAAGTGGGCGAGCGATTGCCGACCGCCCTCCTTGCTCATCAGTCCGCGCTTGACCACATCGCGCGCGTCGAGACGACCCAGGGCCACGCCGCACCACACCCGGGTGTCGGCCGTGTAGCGGACGTCCGCGGCCTCGGCGAAGCCGGGCTCCACGTGGCAGTGACCGCGGTCCACGGCCACCGTCCAGACCCCGCCGCCGTCGCCGGTGAGCCGGATCTCGAAGGTCACGGTCGCCTCCCGGGCGCGCTCCTCGCGGAGCAGGAAGGGGAGTGACTCGACGATCGACTGAGCCGAGGTGTCGGTGAACTGGTCGGAGCCCGCCTCGCGAGCCTCGAGCGCGTACCACACCCACCAGCGGGCGATGGCCGCGACGATGGGCTCGAGGGTGCGACCCACTTCCGTGAGCGCGTAGAGCGAGCGGGAGCCCTCGCTCACGGTCTCCACGAAGTCGCGGTCGACGAGCTGGCGCAGGCGGTTGGAGAGCACTCGCGGCGCGATCCCGGTGCGCTGGCGCAGCTCCTGGAAGCCGAGCGGCCGGATCAGCAGGTGGCGGACGAGGACCAGGGTCCAGCGCTCGCCGATCAGGTCCAGGCCGCGAGCCACCGGATCGAAGATCGCCCCAGGCCGCGGGATGGCGGGGGGGGAGTTGGCCGATCGGTCGCTGTGCTCGGCGCGGGCCGTCATGGATCAGTATCTAATGGATACTGATCCTGGAGTCAAGGAATACTTCACGCGGGACCTGTCGGATACCCGACAGGGTTCCGGTCAGGAATCGCGCCGGGGGCGTGCCGGACCGCTAGCCGAAGGAGATCCGGACGTCCTGCCGGTCCTCGCCGGTGGCCTCGAACAGGGTGCGGGCCTCCAGGGCCATGAGCCGGGCGAGGAAGACGTCGGGGATCTGCTCGATCCGCACGTTGAAGGCGTTGACGCTGTGGTTGAAGAACTCGCGGCGGTCGGCGATGCCCTCCTCGACGGCCGAGATGCGCTCCTGGAGCATCTGGAACGAGGTATCGGCCTTGAGCTCCGGATAGCTCTCGGCCACGGCGAACAGGCGCCCCAGGGCGCCCCGCATCAGGCCGTCGGCGTCGCCCTTCTCGTCCACGTTGCGGGCCTGCGCGTAGGCCGTGCGCGCGCGGGTCACCGCCTCGAGCACTTCGCGCTCGTGCTTCATGTAGCCCTTCACGGTGTCGACCAGCTTGGGGATCTCGTCGTGACGCTGCTTCAGCAACACGTCGATGTTCGCCCAGGAGCGGTCGACGGCGTGCTTCAGGTTGATGAGTCCGTTGTAGAGTCCGACGACGTAGAGCGCCGTCCCGACGACGAAGAACCCGACGATGGCGAGGACGATCCAGCCCATGGCTACCTCCCGATGACACCGAGGCGGAACAGCAGTCCGCCCAGGCAGGCGACGGCCAGCAGCGCCCCGCCGAAGACCCCGGCGAGCGCTCCGAACCCGTGTTTGCGGAGCACCTCGCGCTCCGAGCGATCCGCGATGTAGAACGGCCCGCCACCCGCGGCGGCGCCGACCACGACCCGGTCTTCGAACCCTTCCGTCGCCACCTCGCCCACGGCCAGGCGGCGGGCCACCTCCCACTCCTCGGCGGAGACCCGGCCGTCGCCATCGGTGTCCATGTGGGCCATGGCGTCGGCATCGGCCTTCAGGGCCGCGAGCTTCTCCGCGATCCGCACCCGCCGCTCGTGGACGAGTCCGCCGCGCTCCTGGGCCAGGCCGAGGACGAAGAGGGTGTCGCCAGGGCCGATGTGCCACTCGGAGAGGCGCAGACGGCGTCCGAAGCCGAGGAAGCCCTGGGTACGCACCCCCTGCTCGGCGAGGAAGCCGGAGGTCGGGCCCGAGAGATCGGGGTTGGTCTCGCGGTAGTCGGCGTCGATCTCGACCCGGGCGCCGCGGGGATCCACCAGGACGCGGCCGGTCTCGTCCTCCAGGTAGAAGGGCCAGGCCGCGGAGTCGCCGGAGGCCAGGGTGCGCCAGCGGCGCCGCCGGTTGCTCTCCACCTCCTCCTCCACCTTCCAGCGATACCAGACACAGCGCTGCGACGTGAAGGGAGACTCGAGCGCCGCCTTCTCCTCGGCGCGCCCGTGGAGCTCCACCCGGCCGAGGGCCAGGGAGCGGACCTTCGAGGTCGGCGTGTCCTGGATCAGGCGCAGCCGGCGCCAGACCCGGAAGCCCTGGAAGAAGGCGCCCACGCCGGCCGCAATCCCGGCGAGCAGGAGCAGCGCCAGGCGGGGGTCGTCCTGGCTGATCGCCTGCCAGGCCGGGAGCTGGAGCGGGAGCGGCATCCGTCGGCTGATCGGCACCCCTCGGAGGGCGCTTGACCGGCGGATTGGAGACGGGCCGGCCGTGATCTACGCTTTCGTGTGGTCGGAGGCGGACGGAGGATCGCCGGCGGATGCGGACTTCCGCGCCGCGGGAGGAAAGTCCGGGCTCCACAGGGCGGGGAGGTCGCTAACGGCGACCCGGGGCGACCCGAGGGAAAGTGCCGCAGAAACCACACCGCCGATGGCCGGCCTCCGGAGCTCCGGCTCCCCGGGCCGGCACAGGCAAGGGTGAAATCGTGGGGTAAGAGCCCACGCGCGACGGCCGGGTGACCGGCGGCGGGGCAAACCCCTCCCGGAGCAAGCTCGAATAGACGCACTCACGAGGGCGGCCCGTCCGAGCCGCGGCGAGAGCCGTGGGAGTGCGCGGGTAGGAGCGCTCGAGCGGCGCAGCAATGCGCCGCCTAGACGAATGATCCTCGCCGGGCGAAGGGCAACCGACGTCCGGAACAGGACCCGGCTTACAGGCCGCCTCCGACCACGCCCCCCGCCGGCTGGCCCCGCGGGTCCCCACGGGGCCTCGCGCTGGGGTTGCGGAGTACGCCTGCAAGGGTATTCTGCCAGAATCAATCAAACGCTTGATTGAACTCGCGCGCCCGCGAGAGCGATGTGGACACCACCGCAAGGCCCGCCGCCGCGGGCTCCGAACGCAGCCCCGACCGCCCGGGCGGGGGCCGGTCCGAGACCAAGGACCGGATCCTCGACGCCGCCGAGCGCCTGTTCGCCGAGAACGGCATCCAGGGCACCTCGCTCCGCGCGGTGACGGCCGCCGCCGGCGTGAACGTGGCCGCCGTCCACTATCACTTCGGCTCCAAGGAGGAGCTGGTCCGGGCTCTGGTGCTGCGCAGCGCCGGCCCCGTGAACCGGGAGCGCCTGGCCCTCCTCGACGCCCTGGAGGCCACGGGGACGGCCGACGCTCGGCAGCTCCTCGACGCCCTGTTCCGCCCCGCCATCGAGGCCTGGGACGCCCAGGAACGCGTTCCGATGATGGCCTTCCTCTTCACCGAGCCGGCGGACCAGGTGACGCCGGTGCTGTCCGCCGTCTTCGGCGAGGTGACCGAGCGCTTCTGCGCGGCGCTGGCCCGCGCCCTCCCCGAGCTCGACCCGCCGGAGGTCGCCGAGCGCTTCCACCTGCTGGTCGGAATGATGGTGCACGTGCTCTCGGGAAGGCACGAGCGTGCGCTGGCCCACTACGGCGGCGAATCGGTCCCCCGTTCGGCCGACGACATGACCCGGCTGCTGATCGAGACGGCCCTCTCCGGTCTCGGGGGGCGTTCCTGATGCGCTGGCTCGGACCGAAGCAGATCGCGCCCGTCGCCGTGCTCGCGGCGGGCGCCCTCCTGGCCCTGCTGCTGGTGAAGACGGCGCCCGAGGTGGAGGCCGAGACGGCGGCGCGGCCGGCGCCCCTGGTGCGCGCGATCCCGGCGACCCCGCGCAGCGTCCAGCTCGAGGTCACCACCCACGGCACCGTCGCCCCGCGGACCGAGAGCGAGCTGGTGCCGGAGGTCTCCGGCCCCGTGATCGAGGTCTCGCCGAGCTTCGTCTCCGGTGGCTTCTTCGAGGCGGGCGAGGTGCTCCTGCGGGTGGATCCGCAAGATTACGAGGTCGCCCTCGAGCGGGCCCGGGCCAATCTGGTGCGCCGCGAGAGCGAGCACGAGCGCGACCAGCGCGAGCTCGAGCGTCAGCAGAAGCTGGCGGAGCGCGAGTTCGCCAGCCCCCAGCGGCTCGACACCGCCCGCACCCAGGCCCGGGTCGCGGCCGCCTCCCTGCGCGAGGCGCGCGCGAGCCTGGACCAGGCCGAGCGCGACCTCGCGCGCACCCGGCTCCGCACCCCGTTCCGGGGCCGCGTCCGCGAGACCTCCGTCGACGTGGGCGAGTTCGTCAACCGGGGCGCGCCGGTGGCGACGCTCTACGCCATCGACTACGCCGAGATCCGGCTGCCCCTGGCCGACGACGACCTCGCCCACCTCGACCTGCCCCTGGCGCAGCCGTCGGGCGCCGTCGACACCGCGGGACCGGAGGTGGAGCTGCGGGCCCGCTTCGCCGGGCGCGACCACACCTGGCAGGGCCGGGTGGTGCGGACCGAAGGCGAGATCGACCCCCGCAGCCGCATGGTCCACGTGATCGCCCGGGTCGAGGATCCCTACGCGGTCGAGCGCGACCGGCCGCCGCTCGCGGTGGGCCTGTTCGTGGAGGCCGCCATCGCGGGTCGGCGCGTGGACGACGCGCTGGTGCTGCCGCGCGAGGCCCTGCGCGCGGGCGATCGCCTCTTCGTGGTGGACGCGGAGGAACGCCTGCACATCCGGCCCGCGGAGCTGGTGCGGGCCCAGGCCGACGAGGTGGTCGTCCGGGCGGAGCTCGCCGCGGGAGACCGGGTGGTGGTATCGCCGCTGGATGCGGCGGTGGAGGGCATGCGCGTGCGCGTCGCCGAGTCCCCCCCCGCGCGCGCGGCGGAGGACCGGTCGTGAAGGGCGCGCTCGCCTGGTTCGCGAGCAACTCCGTCGCCGCCAACCTGCTAATGGTGATGCTGGTGGCCGGCGGGATCCTCTCCCTCGCGACGGGCCGCATCGGCCAGAAGACCTTCCCGGACATCGAGATCGAGATGATCCGGGTGACGGTCGAGTATCCGGGCGCGGCACCGGAGGAGGTCGAGGAGGGCGTCTGCATCCGGATCGAGGAGGAGATCCAGGGCGTCGACGGCATCGACCAGATCAGCTCCACCGCCGCCGAGGGCGCTTGCGCGGTGATCGCGGAGGTGCTGACCAATGCCGACGTCCAGATCGTCCTCGACGACATCAAGAACGA
Source organism: uncultured Spirochaetales bacterium (assembly GCA_964442285.1). Classification (GTDB taxonomy): domain Bacteria; phylum Myxococcota_A; class UBA9160; order UBA9160; family JAFDET01; genus CAYTZH01. Next base: position 52,101 of record CAYTZH010000034.1, read on the forward strand.
GATCGACAGCATCGACACCTTCCCCGAGGACGCGGAGAAGCCGGTCGTCGCCCAGATCGCCATGCGCCGTCCCGTCATGGACCTCGCCCTCTCGGGGAACGCCAGCGAGGCCACCCTGAAGACGCTGGGCGAGCGGGTCCGCGACGAGCTCCTCGCCCTTCCGGGCATCACCCAGGTCGACCTCGAGCTCGTGCGCCCTCCGGAGATCTCCATCGAGGTCCCCGAGGAGTCGCTGCGCCGTCACGGCCTGAGCTTCGACCAGGTGGTGGCGGCCGTGCGGAACTCCTCCGTGGACCTGCCCGGCGGCAGCCTCAAATCGGACGGCGGAGAGATCCTGCTGCGCACCAAGGGACAGGCCTACCGCGGCGCCGAGTTCGAGGAGATCGTGGTCGTCACCCGGCCCGACGGCACCCGCCTCACCCTCGGCGAGGTGGCGACGGTCCTCGACGGCTTCGAGGACGTGGACCTGGTGGGCCGCTTCGACGGGGAGCCGGCGGTCCTGGTCTCGGTGTTCCGGGTCGGCGAGCAGGATGTGATCGAGACCTCCGACACGGTCAAGGACTACGTCCAGACCGCGCGCGCCTGGATCCCCGAGGGCGTCTCCCTCACCATCTGGCAGGACGACTCGGATCCCCTGCGCGGCCGGCGCGACACGCTGCTGCGCAACGCCCGCAGCGGCTTCCTGCTCGTGCTCATCATCCTGGCCCTGTTCCTGCGGGCGCGGGTGGCCTTCTGGGTGACCCTCGGCGTGCCGATCGCCTTCCTCGGCGGGCTCTGGCTCTTTGCGCCCCTCGACATCTCCATCAACGTGATCTCGCTGTTCGCGTTCATCGTGGTGCTCGGGATCCTGGTGGACGACGCGGTGGTGGTGGGCGAGAGCATCCATACCCGGCAGCAACGCTCTGGCGACCGGCTGCAAGGCGCGATCGGCGGCGTGCAGGCGGTGACCGTTCCGGTGATCTTCGGCGTGCTGACCACCGTGGCCGCCTTCGCGCCCATGCTCATGGTGCCGGGCCCCATGGGCCAGGTCTTCGCGGTGATGGCCAAGGTGGTGATCGCCTGTCTGGTGTTCTCGCTCCTCGAGTCCCAGCTCGTGCTGCCGGCCCACCTGGCCCACGGCCACGACCGTCCGGAGCGACCGCCGCGCACCGCCTTCCAGCGCCGCTGGAAGGCGCTTCAGGCGGGCCTCGGAACCTCCCTGGAGCGCTTCGCCGACGGGCCCTACCGCCGCTTCCTCGGCTCGTCCCTGGTCTGGCGCTACACCGCCATCGCCGTCGCCGTCGCCTGCCTGCTGGTCACGGTGGGCACGGTGAGGAGCGGCCGGATGCGCTTCTCGTTCTTCCCGCCCATCGAGGCGGACTACCTCTCGGCCCGCCTCACCATGCCCCAGGGCACGCCCATCGGGACCACCCTGGCCGGCGTGCGCCAGCTGGAGGAGGCCGCCGAGGCGCTGCGCGCCCGGCTCGACCCCGTCTACGCGGCCGAGGGCGCGAGCGTGGTGCAGCACGTCCTCGCCTCCGCGGGCGCCCAGCCCTTCGCCTCCCGCGCCAATCGCGTGCCGGGAGTCGGCGGCGCCGGCGGCAGCGGCAGCGCCCATCTCGGCGAGGTGACCCTCGGCCTGGTGCGCTCGGAGGAGCGCGATATCAGCACCCGGGAGGTGGGCGAGGTGTGGCGGGAGCTCACCGGCCCCATCGCCGGCGCCGAGGAGCTCGCCTTCGCTTCCGACCTCTTCTCCGCGGGCGAAGCCATCAACGTCCAGCTCGCCGGCGCCGACGTGGACGCGCTGCGCACGGCCGCCGACCGGCTCAAGGCGGCCCTCACCGGCTACCCGGGCGTCTTCGACATCGCCGATTCCTTCCGCGCCGGCAAGCGAGAGCTCAAGCTCGCGATCCGGCCGACGGCCGAACCCCTGGGGGTGACCATGCGCGACCTGGCCCGCCAGGTGCGCCAGGCGTTCTACGGCGAGGAGGCCCAGCGCATCCAGCGGGCCCGGGACGACGTGCGCGTCATGGTGCGCTATCCGCGCAGCCAACGGGCGTCCCTGGGCGACGTGGAGAACCTCCGGATCCGCACCGCCAGCGGAGCGGAGGTCCCCTTCGGCACGGTGGCCCGGGCGGAGCTCGGGCGCGGCTTCGCGAGCATCCAGCGCACCGACCGCAAGCGGGTGGTGCGGGTGACGGCGGACGTCGACCGCGGCGTCACCACGGCCAACGAGGTCCTCGCCGACCTGCAGGTCGCCGTGCTGCCGGAGATCCTCGCGGACCACCCCTCGGTCTCCTTCTCCCTCGAGGGCGAGCAGCGCGAGCAGCAGCGCGCGGTGGCAGGCCTCGTGTCGAGCTCACTGATCGCCCTCCTCGCCATCTACGCCCTGCTCGCGATCCCGCTGCGCTCCTACCTGCAGCCGCTGGTGATCATGAGCGTGATCCCCTTCGGCGTCGTCGGCGCCATCGGCGGCCACGTGTTCATGGGCTGGATCGGGCCGTTGTTGCGGGGTGAGCTCGCCCTCGGCCGCCCCGTGGGCCTGAGCTTCATGTCCGTGGTGGGCATCGTGGCGCTGTCGGGCGTGGTGGTGAATGCGAGCCTGGTGCTCGTGCACAACGTCAACGAGCGCCGCGGCGCCGGCGTCCCCCTGGTGAGAGCGCTCGAGGAGGCGGGCGTCGCCCGCTTCCGCCCCATCGTGTTGACGTCGCTGACCACGTTCATGGGGCTCCTGCCGCTGATGCTCGAACGCAGCGTGCAGGCCCAGTTCCTCATCCCCATGGCCATCTCCCTGGCCTACGGGGTGCTCTTCGCCACCTTCATCACGCTGATCGTGGTGCCCTCGGGCTACCTGGTGGTCGAGGACATGGCCGGGGGCGTGCGCCGGCTCTTCCAGCGCCGCAAGCCCCGCCCGGTCCCCTCCCCCGCGCGGGCCGCCTGAGCTCCGGGCGGGCCGCGCGCGCTACCGGGCGGAGAGGGCGCGCTACCGGGCGGAGAGGGCGCGCTGGTAGCAGCGGAGCTGCCGACGCCGGACGGGATCGTAGCCCTCCCAGCGCGCGGCCGGCACCTGCTCGGGGCCCACCGGAACGAAGCCCTGGTCCTCGAAGAAGCGCCCCACCCGCTCCTGGGTGGTGCAGGCGAAGACCCGGTCCAGCGCCAGCGCGCGGGCCCGCTCCAGGGCGAAGCCGACGAGGTGGGCGCCCACGCCCTCGCCCAGGAAGCGCGTGAGCGTGTACAGACAGGCGATCTCGCCGGCGCCGGCCTCGTCGTAGCGGAGGAGCGCGCCCAGACCCGCCAGGTGCCGACCCTCCACGAAGGCCCCGAAGCCGCTGGCGAGGACGCGGTCCACCTCCTGGGACGATCGCGGCGCCAGGTAGCCCTCCGCGATGCCGCGCGAGACCAGGTCGTGGGCCGCGTCGTAGTCGTCGATGGACAGGCGACGCACCGCCATGTAGCGGTCACGGGTGAACAGGGTGCCGGAGCCGGCGTACGTGAAGAGCTCGTCGGCCAGGCCCTCCGGCGTGCAGAGGTTCACCGCCGCGACGCCGGCCTCGAGGAGCGCCTCGATCTCGGCGAGAACCGGCCCGCGGAGGCCCGCCCGGGGCCCGAGGGCCCGCAGCTCGGCCAGGTCCACGAAGGAGAGGGCCGCGCCCCCGGAATCCGTGAGACCGCCCTCGGCGTCGATCCACACCAGCTTGTGGATCCCCAGGCGGGAGACCACCGCCCGGCAGGCAGCACCGAAGCCCACCTCCGGCACCGGCAGCCCCAGCTGCGCCGAGGCGCCGAGCGCCCGCCAGACCTCGCCCTCCAGATTGGGCGCGCCGGCATCCCCCAGCGCCAGGCCCAGCGCGCGGCGCAGCCAGTCGGCATCCGACGCGAGCACCAGGCTGCGGGTTCCGTTGGCCACCAGCTCGTCCAGCACCGCCCGCAGCCGCCCGCTCCACCCGGCGCCCCATTGCGGCGCGGCGAAGGCGAGGGTGCGCCCCCGGAACTCCTCCAGGTAGAAGCCCTTCTCGGTGAAGGGGACCCGCGGCGGGGACGCTGCCGGCTCCACGGCCCGGAGTGTCGCCCATCGCCCGCCGAACGCACCGCTCGGCGGCCCGGGGGCCGGGACCGCGGTATGGTGCCGCACCCATGGACTGGCAGGGCTGGTACACCATCGGCATCGTCGTCCTGTTGCTCGCGGGCCTGGTCCGAGGCATCGCCGGCCCCGATCTCGTGATGATGGCCGGCCTCGTGGCCCTGGCCGCCGCCGGCGTGTTGACCCCGGCGGAGACCTTCTCCGGCTTCCAGAATCCGGCCCTGTGGGCCGTCGGGCTCCTGTTCATCGTGTCGGCCGCGGTGCGCGAGACCGGCGCCATCGAGCCCCTCCTGCGGCGGCTCTTCGGCCGGACCACCACCGAGCGGCGCGGGCTGCTGCGGCTCGTGCCGCCCCTGGCCGCGATGTCGGCGTTCCTCAACAACGCCCCCATCGTGGCCATGATGACCCCCGCCGTGATCGACTGGGCCCGGCGCAACCGCCTGGCGAGCAGCAAGTTCCTGATCCCGATCTCGTACGCGACGATCCTGGGCAGCACCACCACCCTCATCGGGACCAGCGTCAACCTCACCCTCGACGGCCTGCTGATCGACTCCGGCATGCGGTCCCTCGGATTCTTCGAGCTCGCCCCCGTGGGCCTCTGCCTGAGCGCGGTGGGCCTGCTCTACATGCTCGTGGCGGGCCCCCATCTGCTGCCCGATCGCCAGGAGCCGGGCGAGCACCTGGGCGAGCACCGCCGCGAGTACGTGGCCAGCATGCGCGTGGAGTCCGACTCCCCGCTGGTGGACCAGACCGTGGAGGAGGCGGGGCTGCGCCAGCTCGCGGGGCTCTTCCTGATCGAGATCGACCGCGGCGGGCGCGTGATCACCCCGGTCGGACCCGACGCGCTGATCGAGGCGGGCGACCGGCTCGTGTTCGCCGGCGTGGTGGCCACGATCGTCGAGCTGCAGCGCATCCGCGGGTTGGTGCCGGTGGACGAGGAGGAGGTGCCCCTGCGCGAGCGGGGCCGCCGGCTGATCGAGGCGGTGGTCTCGAGCTCGTCGCCCCTGGTGAACCGCACGATCCGCGACGCCAGCTTCCGGACCACGTACGACGCCGCCGTGGTGGCGGTGCATCGAAACGGCGAGCGGGTCCCAGGGAAGATCGGCGAGATCCAGCTTCGCTCGGGTGACACCCTGCTGCTCCAGGCGGCGCCGGCCTTCCTGCGCACCCACCGCAACAGCCCGGACTTCTTCCTCGTGAGCGAGGTGGACGGCGACGCCGAGCCGCACTGGGAGAAGGCCGGCATCGCCACGGCAATCCTCCTGGCCATGATCGGCTCGGCTGCGAGCGGGCTGCTGGACATCTCGATCGCCGCCGGCCTGGCGGTGGGGCTCCTGGTCGCCACGCGCTGCATCAACGGCACGACCGCGCGGCGCAGCGTGGTGCTCCCGGTTCTGGTGGTGATCGGCGCGGGGCTCGGCATCGCCCAGGCCATGGACAAGACGGGCGCCGCCGAGCTGTTGGCGGGCGTGCTGGTGGGGGTCGCGGGCGACGCGGGGCCTCTGGCCACCCTGGCGGTGCTCTACGGGGTGAGCCTGCTGCTGGCCGAGACCCTGCACCACAACGCCGCGGTGGCGATCATGTTCCCGATCGCCCTGTCCAGCGCCTCGCAGCTGGGCGTCGACCCCCGGGGCTTCGTCATGGGGATCACCCTGGCCGCCGCCTGTGCCTTCGCCTCCCCGGTGACCTACCAGACCCACCTGATCGTCTACGGGCCGGGCGGCTATCGCTTCGTGGACTTCGTCCGCGTGGGCCTGCCCCTGGACCTGCTCTGCGCGGCCACCGCCCTGGCGCTGATCCCGCGCATCTGGCCCTTCTGAGCCGTCGCCCCCGCAGGGAACCGAGTCTCGACCAGATCTCCCTTGGGTCCCCGGGGCGCTGGCCGATAGGGATTGTGGTGAAAATACATCGACCGCTGGCCTCCCCTCGGCTTGCCCCCCTCCGGGGATGCCTCTCCCCCGGTCCTGGCCCCGGGGGTCCCAGGTGGGCCAGTGGGCTGCGGGCGGAAGCGGGCGGGTACCGGATGGAACACCGGATCGCAGAATCTGTGAAATCCGTTAGAAAGTACTGGCGTTCGAGGCCTGGTTTCGGGCAGACTACTGGGCTGCCCGGTAGCCCCCCCAACAGGTCCCGGTCCGCCGGCCTCGCGTGCCGAGCGCACGGACCCCTGGCAGCAGCTTGCGGGGGTTGCGCACCGGTCGAGCCGCGGACGACGCGTGGAGCGCCGCGAGCAAGCGCCTCGAGCGCACCGGTGTGAGGACCGTGGGCCACACGCAGAGCATTGGGTAGAGCGCAGGCGAAGAATCAGCAGAATTTTCTTGAACCGGCAGCCCTCGGGCGGTATCCGAAGTTTGCGGGATTGCACCGGGGGGCGAGAGGGAACGTTTGGTGAAGGTCGAGGATCGATATCAGGGAGTCGGGGAGGACCAGACGCTGCGGCGCACCGCCCTGGGAGCCACCCCGGCCGCGTCGAGCGACGAGTTCGATCCGGGACGCGAGCGTCGGCCCCTGGAGTCCTACTTCCAGGAGATCGGCGGCACCCGGACCCTGCGCCGCGAGGAAGAGGTGATGCTGGCCAAGGAGCTGGAGGCCGCGACCGGCCAGCTCCGGGCCTCGCTGTACACCGTGCCCTGCTCCGCACGCCACGTCGTGGAGCGCTGGGATGCCCTGCGCGCGATGTCGCACACGGGCGCCAAGCTCTCGGAGTCGGCGGGCGACGAGGAGACGGGCGAGATCGCGGCGCGGGTCGAGCGGGCGGTGAAGCGGCTGCGCACCCTGCTCGCCGATCGGGACAAGCTCGGCAAGCGCGCGAGCGCGAAGGCGCTGGAGAAGATCGACGCCAAGGTCAGCAAGGAGATGCACGGCGCCCAGCTCTCGCTGGCCGTCCTGGCCGAGCTCCGCGAGCTGGTGCTGCGGGTCAGCGACGAGGCCCGCCGGGCGCGGCGGCGGACCAAACGGCTCGAGGCCCTCGAGAGCGAGGCCGGGCTGGGCCGCACCGAGCTGCTGGAGCGGGCCGAGGCCGTTCGCGACGCCCACGAGCGGATGACGATGGTCAAGAACCGCTTCATCGAGCACAACCTGAAGCTCGTGGTGGCCATCGCCAAG
>CAYTZH010000035.1:0-57716 GCA_964442285.1 uncultured Spirochaetales bacterium
CTGCGGGGCCGCACCAGCGGCTTCGCCATCCCCCAGTACGTGCTCGACACGCCCTGGGGCAAGGTGCCGCTCCAGCACCCCTACCTGCGCGGCCGCCAGGGCGACGACGTGCTGGTGGAGACCTTCGACGGCCGGCTCTGGCGGGAGCCCAACCCGGCGTGAGCGCCGCGTGAACGAGCGCGTCCCCGATGCCTCCGCCGAGACCCCGCGCAGCCGCATCGGCGCCGCGGCGCTGCTGCTGGCGGGCAGCGTGCTGCTCTCCCGGGTGATCGGCTGGCTGCGCGAGGCCGTCCTGGCCGATCGCCTCGGCGCCAGCGCCGCCATGGACGCCTATCGCGCCGCCTTCCAGCTCCCGGACATGCTGAACTACCTGCTGGCGGGCAGCGCCTTCGCCGTCGCCTTCATCCCGGTGTACACGCGGATCCGCGAGACCCGCGGCAGCGAGGCGGCGGGGCGCCTGTTCGCCAACGTGCTGGGCGCGACGGCGGCCCTGGTCGTGCTGGCCACGGCGCTGCTCTGGTGGTTCGCGCCGCCGCTCGTCGAGCTGCAGTTCGGGGGCTTCTCCGAGGAGACCCGGGCGCTGTGCACCCGGCTCACGCGGATCATGCTGCCGGCCCAGATCTTCCTGGTGACCGGCGGGGTGGTGCGCGCCGTCCTCATGGCCGACGGCCGCTTCGGCGCCCAGGCCGCGGCGCCCCTGCTCTACAACGGCGGCATCATCGGCTGCGGACTGCTGCTCTCGGGGCGGCTCGGGGCCGAGGGCTTCGCCTGGGGCGTGCTGGTCGGCGCCGCCGTGGGCTCCTTCGGCCTGCCGCTCTACCAGGCCGTCGGCTCGCGCCATGTGCGCCTGCGGGTGTCGCTGTCGCTGCGGGACCCCGATCTCCTGCAGTACCTCAAGGTGGCGGCCCCGCTGATGATCGGTCTCTCGCTCCTGACCGTCGACGAGTGGTACGGCAAGTGGCTCGGCGACGACCTGGGCGAGGGGGTCGTCGCCCGGATCGGCTTCGCGCGCCAGGTCGCGCTCGTGCCGGTGGCGGTGGTGGGGCAGGCGGTGGCGGCGGCGGCGCTCCCGACCCTCGCCCGCCTGTTCAGCGAGGGGCGGCGCCAGGAGCTCGACGGGACGCTGCTGCGCACGCTGCAGATCGTGCTCGCGCTCTCGGTGCTGATCGCGGCCGGGGTCCTGGCCCACGCCCGGCCGGCCATCGAGATCATCCTGCGGCGGGGCGAGTTCACGCTGGCCGACGCCGATGCCACGGCCGCGCTGCTGCAGGTGATGGCCCTGGGCATCCCCGGCTGGATCGTCTCCCAGGTGGCCGCGCGCGCCTTCTTCGCCCGGGGCGATACGTTGCGCCCGATGCTCCTCGGCACCGCCATGGCCCTCCTGAGCGTCCCGCTGTATCTCGCCCTGCGCGAACGCTACGACGCGCCGGGGCTGGCCCTGGCCGGCGCTCTCGGCATCAGCCTCAACGCGGCGGTGACCCTGGCGTGGGCGCGTCGCCTCCACGGCGGGCCGCCCCTCGGGTCGCTGTTGGCGACCGGGCTGCGGGTGGTTCCCGCCGCGGTCGTCGGCGCGCTGGCCGCGATGGCGGCCCAGCGGGGCGATCCGGGTCACCTGGGCGCGGCCGTCGACCTGGCCCTCGGCGGCGCGGCCTTCGCCGCGACGGCCCTGCCGCTGGCGTGGCTCCTCGGGGGCGACGCGGCCCGCGACGGCCTGCTGCGCCTGCTGCGCCTGCGCCGCTGACGGCCGGTCGGCCGTGTCCGCGACCGACCCGTCGTCCGCCCGACCCGTGGTACCCTGCGCTCCATGCGCGTTCACGGACCGGAGCGACTCGGCGGTCAGGGCCTCGGCCCGCATCAGGAGGAGTCCGGCACACGCGCCATCCGCGCCCTGCTGGGCGATCCCGAGGTGCGCGACGGCGTCGACCTGGTGATGACCTGGCGCGACGACGCCTACGAGGTGTGGTCGCGGCGCGGGCTGGTGCGCTTCCGGCGCCTCGTCGACGAGGCCGGCCGCCTCCACTACGAGGTGCTCGAGGTCGTCGGCACGAACCCGATCGCGAACCAGGACGAGGCTGCGCTGGCGAGCGTGGAGGCGGAGGCCCGCGCCGCCCGTGCCTCCGGCTACGACGCCGACGATCCGGCGCGCCGCTTCGTCGCTCCGGAGCACCAGAGCTACCCGTTCGGCTACGAGCGGGTGGCCCAGCTCTTCGACTCGCCCCACGCGCCGGACCTCGCGGTCTCGCCGGTGGACTGGTCCCAGGGGCCCTACGCGGGCAACCACGGCGCGCTCCACGTGCGCCAGGCGCGCGCGCCGCTCTGGCTGTCCGGCGCCGGCGTGCGCGTGGGCGAGCACGAGATGGCCCTGCGCGCGGTGGACGTGGCGCCCACGGCGCTCGCGGCCCTGGGCTTCCCGAGGATCGACGGCGCCGACGCCACCGGGCGCACCGCCAGCGAGCGGGGCGTGGCCCCGGACGTCTTCCTGCGCCGTCAGGACGGCCGCGCGGCCGAGGAGCTGCTCGACCCGGACGCTCCGCGCGCCCGCCGTCTCTACGTCTTCCTGCTCGACGGTCTGCACATGACCGAGCTCGACCGCCGGCTCGCGACCGACCCCGACGCCCTGCCGGGGCTGCGCCGCCTGCGCGAGCGGGCGGCGGTGGTCCGCTACGGCTCGGTGGTGAACTTCCCCTCGATCACCTGGCCCAGCCACACCGCCCTCGGCACGGGCGCCTGGGGCGGCCACCACGACGTGGTGAACCCCAGCTACTACCTGCGGGAGAAGCGGGAGACCGTCTCGCCCCAGGGCCAGCAGGTGCGCACCGAGGGCTTCTCGAGCCCGAAGGTGGAGTCCCTGGCCGAGGCGTTCCACCGGGTGCACGGGCCGGACTGCTTCACCGCCGCCATCTACGCGCCCTTCGGACGCGGCGCCGACCACGCGCCCCTCGAGGGCCGCATGCTCGGCCACAAGCCGACCCTCAAGCAGCTCACCCAGGAGCTGGCCGTGGACTGCGACCCGCGCTGGAAGCGCGACGGCATCAAGCCGGTGATGGACGAGTCGGTGCTCGACTGTCGGGGACTCGCCCAGGTGATCGAGCTCTTCTCCCGCGACGACCGGGAGCCGCCGGCCTTCGTCTACCACGAGCTGGCCCTGACCGACGGCGCCGGGCACGCCTACGGCCCTCACGCCGAGGGCCTCGAGGCCGCGCTCGACGAGAGCGACCGCCGCATCGTGCGGGTGCTCGACCTGCTCGACGCCCGCGGCCTGCTGGACGAGACCCTCTTCGTCGTGACCGCGGACCACGGCATGGCGCCCCAGGACACGAGCACGAGCGAGAACGCCCTGCGGCACCTGCAGCGAACCGGTCTGGCCTGTGTGCTGGCCGAGCCCATGGTCTGGCTCCTCGACCTGGCGGTGCAGGTGGAGCGCGCGGGCGACGGGCGCACGGGTCGGGTGATCGTCTACGAGAACGACGCCCTGCCCTCAGGCGAGTGGCCGACCGTGGAGGGGGCCCAGGTGGTGGTCGAGGTGCACACCGAAGGAGAGTCGCCCCAGGTGCTCGTGCGCGGGACCACGGGTCCCGGCGGCGTCTTCGGCTTCGTGACGCCGCCCGAGGTGCCCGGCGAGCGCATCGCCATCGCCGTACACCGGGAGGGCTTCAACCCGCGCCACCTCACCCTGGACGGGCGCGGCCTCGTCCCCGACCTGCGGAGGGAGCTCTACGGCTAGCGAGCGGCGCCCCGGCGCCGCGCGCAGCGAGGCGGAGCCGAGCGAAGCTCCCATGGGCTGGTCCTTCTTCGTCGATCGGGGCGGCACCTTCACCGACTGCATCGGGCTCGCCCCCGACGGAGCCCTGCACACCGCCAAGGTCCTGTCCTCGGACGCCGCGCCGGTGGAGGCGATCCGCCAGGTGCTGGAGCGGTGCGGCGCGATCGCGCCGGGCGCGCCGATCCCCGCCTGCTCGGTGGAGATGGGCACCACGGTGGCCACGAACGCGCTCCTCGAGCGGCGGGGCGTGCGCACGCTGCTGGTCACCGACGCCGGCCTGGGCGACGTGCTCGAGATCGGCACCCAGGAGCGCCCGGAGCTCTTCGCCCTCGAGATCCGGCGCCCGGCGCCGCTCCACGGGCGGGTTCTGGAGGTCGGGGGTCGCGTGACCCGGGAGGGCCGCGCCCTGGACGCGCTCGACGAGGCAGCCGCGCGCCGGGAGCTGGCCGCCGCGCGCGCCGCGGGCTTCGAGGCGGTCGCGGTCGCCCGCATCCATGCCTTTGCCCACCCGGCCGGGGAGGTGGCCCTCGCCGCCCTGGCGCGGGAGGCCGGCTTCGACGAGGTCGTGGCGTCGGCGGACGCGGCCCGGGAGATCGGCCTGCTGGCCCGGGGGCAGACCGCCGTGGCCGATGCCTATCTCACGCCCCTGCTCCGCGGGCACGCCCGGGCCCTCGAGGCGGCTTTGCCCGGGTCCCGCCTGCGCTTCATGCAGTCCTCGGGTGGGCTCACGGATCCGGAACGCTTCCGCGGTCCCAACGCCCTGCTCTCCGGGCCCGCCGGGGGCGTGGTCGGTGCGGCGCGGGTGGCTGCCGCGGCCGGCTTCCGCCGCGCCATCGGCTTCGACATGGGTGGCACCTCCACCGACGTGTCGCTCCTGGTCGACGGCGACGTGGAGCGCGCCTTCGAGACCCTCGTGGCGGGGCTGCGGGTGAAGGCGCCCATGCTGCGCATCCACACGGTGGCCGCCGGCGGCGGCTCCCTGTGCCGCTTCGACGGCTTCCGCTTCACGGTGGGGCCCGAGAGCGCCGGGGCCGATCCCGGCCCGCTCTGCTACGGCCTGCGCCGGGACGACGGCCGCCCGGCGGCCGCCGAGCTGGCGCTGACCGACGTGAACCTCTTCCTGGGTCGGCTGCAGCCCGATCGCTTCCCGTTCCCCCTCGCGCCCGAGCCGGTGGAGGTCGCCTTCCGCGCCCTCACGCAGCGCCTGCGCGGCGCCGGTCACGACCTCGCCTCCGAGGCGGTGGCGGCGGGCTTCGTCGACGTGGCCAACGCCAGCATGGCCCAGGCCATCCAGGAGGTGTCCGTGGCCCGGGGCGTCGATCCGCGCGACTGCGCCCTGGTGGGCTTCGGCGGCGCCGGCGGCCAGCACGTCTGCGCCATCGCGCGGCGGCTGGGCATCCGGGACGTGCTGCTGCATCCCCTGGGCGGCCTGCTCTCGGCCTATGGCATCGGGATCGCCGACCCGAGCTGGGACGGTCAGGAGGACGCCGGCCGCGTGCCCCTGGCTGCGGGACCGCTCCCCGCTTCGGTCCGCGCCGCCTTCGACGCCCTCGAGGTCCGCGGCCGGGCGGCGCTCGCGGCGGAGGGCGTGGCGACGACGCCCTCGGTCGGGCGCAGCCTCGACCTCCGCTACGCCGGCAGCGAGACGCCCCTGAACGTCGACGAGCCCGGCGACGGCGACTGGCCCCGTGCCTTCGCCGAGGTCCACGCGGCCCGCTTCGGCTACACGCGAGAGGGTCGACCGGTGGAGATCGTGACGGCGCGGGTGCGGGTGCGGGCGCCCGGCACCCGCCCGGCGCTGCCGGCGCCGCGCGGGCCCGCGGCACCGGCGCCGCTGCGGCATGCACGCGCCTGGTTCCCCGACGACGGCTGGGTGGAGGCGCCCGTCTTCGCCCGGGAGGAGCTGGCGCCGGGCGCCGACCTGGCGGGACCCGCGGTGGTGATCGAGGACACGGGCACGGTGGTGATCGACCCGGGCTTCGCGGGGCGCGTGGGAGACGACGGCCTGCTGCACCTGCGCGACGAGACGCCGCATCCGGCCGCGCGACCGTCGGCCCACAGCCTCGCGCGCGCCGACCCCATCCGCCTGGAGGTCTTCGGCAACCGCTTCATGTCCATCGCCGAGCAGATGGGCGCGGTGCTCCGCAACACGGCCTTCTCGATCAACATCAAGGAGCGCCTCGACTACTCCTGCGCCGTCTTCGACGCCGAAGGCGGGCTGGTGGCCAACGCGCCCCACATCCCCGTCCACCTGGGCGCCATGGGCGAGACGGTGCGCAGCGTGCGCGCGCGCTTCCCGGAACTCGCGCCCGGCGACGTGGTGTGCACCAACGATCCCTTCGCCGGGGGCTCCCACCTGCCGGACGTCACGGTGGTGGCGCCGGTCTTCTCCGACGGCGACGCCGCGCCGCGCTTCTTCGTCGCCGCCCGGGGGCACCACGCCGACATCGGCGGCGTGACGCCGGGCTCCATGCCGGCGGCGTCGACCCGGCTCGACGAGGAGGGCGTCGTGCTCGCGCCCTTCCTGCTGGTGCGCGAGGGACGCTTCGACGAGGAAGGCCTGCGCCGACGCCTCAGCGAGGCGCCGCACCCCGCCCGCAGCCCCGGCGACAACCTGGCGGATCTCGAGGCCATGGTGGCGGCGACCCGCGCCGGGGAGCGCCTGCTGCGGGAGATGGTGGCGGAGCAGGGCCGCGCGGCAGTGGAGACCACCATGGCCCAGCTCCAGGCCGCGGCGGCGGCCAAGGTGGCCCGGGAGATCGGCAAGCTCCCCGACGGCGAGCACCGCTTCGAGGACCGGCTCGACGACGGCACGCCCGTGTGTGTGACCCTGGGCGTGGACGGGGAGCGGATGCGGATCGACTTCGCCGGCACGGGGCCGGCGGCTGCGGGCAACCTGAACGCGCCGCCGGCCGTGGTCCGCTCGGCGGTGCTCTACGTGCTGCGCACCCTGGTGGCCGAGCGCATTCCCCTGAACGGCGGCTGCCTCGCTCCGGTGTCGATCCGGGTGTCCCCCGGCAGCCTGCTCGACCCGCCCCCGGGCTCCGCGGTGGTGGGGGGCAACGTGGAGACCTCCCAGCGCGTGGTCGACGTCCTGCTGGGCGCGCTCGGTCGGGTGGCCGCGAGCCAGGGCACCATGAACAACGTCGCGTTCGGCACCGACCGCTTCGGCTACTACGAGACCCTGGGCGGCGGCGCGGGCGCCGGTCAGGGCTTCGACGGCGCATCCGCGGTGCACACCCACATGACCAACACCCGCATCACCGACCCCGAGGTGCTCGAGGAGCGCTATCCGGTCCGGCTCGAGACCTTCGCCCTGCGGCGCGGCTCGGGCGGCGCCGGGCGCTGGCGCGGCGGCGACGGCCTGGTGCGCTGCTGGCGCTTCCTCGCGCCCGCCACGGTGTCGCTCCTCACCCAGCGGCGGCGGGTGGCGCCCTGGGGGGTCGCCGGCGGCAGCTCCGGCGCACCCGGACGCAACGCTCTCCTGCGCGCCGGCGGCGTGGTCGAGGAGCTCGGCCCCCAGGCCACCGTCCAGGTGGAGGCGGGCGACCGGCTGGTCGTCGAGACGCCCGGCGGCGGAGGCTTCGGCCCTTGCAATGCGCCCGAGGCCGCGTAAGTTAGGCCCGGGCGCGTAGCTCAATTGGCAGAGCAAGGGACTCTTAATCCCTAGGTTCGGGGTTCGATTCCCCGCGCGCTCACCACCCGCCTCCCTCCGCACCGCGTACGTGCAAGGCCCGCGCGGGCCGGTGTACGCTCCGCGCGTGAGCTTCTCCCCCGCCCGCGTGCTCCGCACCCTGCGCTCGGCCATGCGCCTGCGGCCCTTCGAGCGGGACCCGGTGAAGCGGCGTCTGGCGCGGGTGGCGAGCGTCGACGACCTGCGCCGCGTCGCCCGCCGCCGGCTGCCCCGGGGTGTCTTCGACTACATCGACGGCGCCGCCGAGGACGAGCGCACCGCCGCGCGCAACGCCCTTGCCTTCGCGCGCCTCGAGTTCCGGCCTCGGGTGCTGCGGGACGTCTCCGACGTGGATCCGTCCACCACGCTCCTCGGCCGGCGGCTGCCCATTCCCCTGGTGCTCGCGCCCACGGGCTTCACCCGCATCGCCCAGTCTCAGGGCGAGCTGGCCGTGGCCCGGGCGGCCCATCGCGCGGGGCTGCCCTACAGCCTGTCCACCCTGGGCACCCGCTCCATCGAGGAGGTGGCGGCGGTGTGCCCCGGAGACAAGTGGTTCCAGGTGTACGTCTGGCGCGACCGGGGCCTGCTCGAGGAGATGCTCGCCCGGGCCAAGGCCGCGGCCTACTCCACCCTGCTCATCACCGTCGACACGGCGGTGCTCGGCCGGCGTGAGCGCGACGTGCGACGCGGCTTCACCCTGCCGCCGAAGCTCGGCCTGGACACGCTCCTGGACGGCGTCCTGCATCCCGGCTGGACCTGGGACTTCGTGCGGGCCGAGCCGATCGCCTTCGCCAACGTGGTGGGCACGTCGGTCGGAGACGGCTCCGATCCGGTCTCCCTCGCCGAGTTCATCAACGGCCAGTTCGATCCGGCCCTCTCTGGGATGACGTGCGCTGGTTCCGCGAGCGCTGGGACGGAGCCGTGGTGCTGAAGGGCGTGCAGTGCGTGGAGGACGCGCGCCGGGCGGCCGCGGAGGGCGTCGAGGCCGTGGCGCTGTCGAACCACGGGGGCCGCCAGCTCGACGGCGCGCCGCCGCCCCTCGAGCTGGTGGCGCCCGTGGCCCAGGCGGTCGGCGACCGGGTGGAGATCCTCTGCGACGGCGGACTGCGGCGCGGTGGCGACGTGGTCAAGGCCGTGGCGCTCGGGGCCCGCGCCTGCATGATCGGCCGCCCCTATCTCTATGCGCTCGGCGCTGCCGGCGAGGCGGGGGTGGACTGGCTCCTCGCGTTCTTCGAGGAGGGGGTGCGCCGCAGCCTGGCGCTCACCGGTCAGGCCCGCCTCCGCGCGCTGGATGCGGATCTGGTGCGCTGGCGCGACGCCGGGTAGGGTGGCCGCCGTCGACGTGCCGCCCACCCTGCTGGCCCTGCTGCCGCCGGGCAGCCACGCGGGGCCGGCCTTCGTGTAGGATGGCCGGATGCGCGCCCACGCACCGACACCCTCCCTCCGCCCGTCGTCCGTCCGCTTGCTGCTGCCGCTCCTGCTCGCCCTGGGCGGGGCGGCGCCCGCCCCGGCCGAGGCCCTGCCCGACGCGACGCCGGGTGCGCCGGATCTCCAGCCGGGAGAGGTGATCGACTTCGAGCAGGTCGCTCGCCTCCGCCCGTACCTGCCCGACGCGTTCTGGAGCAACCGCGACTTCTTCTTCTACGAGGGCATGCACCTCGAGATCGCGCCGCCCTTCGCGGACTACGGTCCGCCCGCGGTCTACACCGAGGCGACCGAGCGCTTTCGGGGCCGGCCCCGGGTCGGGCCCGACGACAGCCTCGAGAACTACACCGCGGGTCAGCCCTTTCCCATGGAGGAGATCGACTGCCGGGGCGACCCCCAGGCCGGTACCAAGATCATGTGGAACTTCGTGAATCGCTGGGCCGGCTCCGGCGGTCAGACCCACTTCTTCTACTCCTACTGGGATCGCGGCGAGAAGCTGCCCCTCTACTACGAGGGCACGGGCGGCGGCGTGAAGCTCGCCCACCGGCCCGAGCCCGAGTACGCCGAGCAGGGCGGCGACGTCTTCCGCAAGGAGCGGCGCAAGGGCGCCAGCGGGGTGGACGTGACCGCCCCCTTCGACGCCCGCGGCATCAAGCTGCTGACCTATCGCTACAAGACGGCCGACGGACCCCGCAGCGAGGCCCAGAACGACGACACCTGGGTCTACGTGCCTTCGCTGCGACGCGTGCGCCGCATCTCCCGGGCGCAGCGCACCGACGCCATCTCCGGCACCGACTTCACCATGGACGACCTGGGCAGCTTCGCCGGCATCGTGCCCCAGTACGAGTGGACCTGCCTGGAGGCGGGCGTGACCGTCGCGCCCAGCAACACCCGCAACAAGGGCTACCCCTACGCGAAGGACGCCCAGAACTTCGGTCCCTACGGCCTCTCCTTCGCCGACGACCGCTGGAGCCTGCGCCGGACGGTCACGGTGCGCATGATTCCCAAGAACGCCGACCATCCGTACAGCCACAAGGACATCGTGATCGATGCCCAGACCCTCTCGGCCCTCTACTCCTTCGCCTACGACCGCAAGGGCGAGCTCTGGAAGATCATCTGGCACAACAAGCGCTGGAGCCAGGACCAGGAGCTCACGGGCGAGTTCTACCCGGGCTGGCCGTCCGTTCCCGAGCCCCGCCACCTGGTCACGGTGAGCGACGTCATCGTGAACGTCCAGACGGGCACGGGGAACCGGATCGAGTTCTGGGACCGGCACGGCACGCCCCTCAAGAGCAAGGGCCGCATCCGCCGCTTCATCGACGTGGGCCGCCTGACCCGGGGGCGCTAGGGGATCGCCCCGACACCGGCGGGGGCGCCGGGGATCGCCCCGACACCGTTCCGCCCCCGCGGCGCTCTGCTAGGCTGCAAGCCACGCCGGGGTGGCGGAATCGGTAGACGCGGTGGCCTTAGGAGCCACTGCCTTCGGGCGTGCAGGTTCGAGTCCTGTCCCCGGCACCCGTCCGGACCTCCGGTCTCCCGACGAACCGACCCTTCGAGGCAGAGCCATGGCTACGACCCAGACCGATCCTGCGGACGACGTCCGCGTCTCCACGCCCGAGGAGAGCGGCGTGGTGCGAACCCTCGAGGTGGAGGTGGATGCGCGCCGGGTCCGCAAGGCCTTCGACAAGGCCTACAAGAGCCTGGCCCGTCAGGCGCGCGTGCGCGGCTTCCGTCCCGGGAAGGCGCCCCAGTCGGTGCTGGAGAAGCTCTACGGCGCGCAGGTTCTCGAGGAGATCGAGCGCACCCTGGTGAGCGAGACGCTGCCCCAGGCGGTGGCCCAGAGCGGGCTCCGGCCCGTCACCGAGCCGACGGTCGATGCCCAGCCGCCTGCGAGAGATGCGAGCTTCCGCTACCGCGCCCAGATCGAGGTGAAGCCCAGCGTGGAGCTGCCGGAGCTCGCGGGGCTCCCCGGACGCCGCACCCCCGTCAGCGTGGGCGAGGTGGAGGTGGACGGGGAGCTCGAGCGGCTGCGCACGGCCCAGGCGCCCCTGGTGGAGGAGGCCGAAGGCACCGCCGCCCAGCGGGGCCACGTGCTGCGGATCGACTTCGTCGGACGCGTCGACGGTGAGGCCTTCGAGGGCGGCACCGGCAGCGACGTCGAGGTGGAGCTCGGGAGCGACCGCTTCGTGCCGGGCTTCGCCGAGCAGCTCGAAGGCGCCCGGGCCGGCGAGGACTGCACGGTGACGGTCACCTTCCCGGAGGACTACGGCGACGCCGGCGTCGCGGGCCGCGAGGCGGAGTTCGCCGTCCACGTGCACGCGGTCCTGCGCCGCGACCTGCCCGCGCTCGACGACGAGTTCGCCAAGGACGTGGGGGACTTCGACACCCTGGCTGCGCTGCGGGCGCACCTCGAGGCTCAGCTGCGCGGACAGCGCGAGCAGCGCGCGCGGCAGGTGCTCCAGCGCTCGGTGCTCGACGCGCTCGTGGACCGGACGCCGTTCGACGTGCCGCCGGGACTGGTGGAGCGACGCCTGCAGTCGCAGCTGGCGCGGGCGCATCGCGAACTCGAGGGCCAGGTGCCCGAGGAGGCCCTCCAGCGCCAGCTGCAGAGCTGGCAGGAGGCCTGGCGTCCCCGCGCCGAGCGGGACGTGCGCGAGGCGCTGCTGCTCGAGGCGGTGGCCGAGGCGGAGTCGCTCGAGGTGGCCGACGAGGAGATCGAGGAGCGCGTGCGGGCGATGGCTGTGGAGCAGGGCGTCGACGCAGCGCGTCTACTCAAGGCGTATCGTGAAGGCGACATGCTGCCGGCGGTGCGCGCCTCGCTCCTGGACGACAAGGCGCTTGATTTCCTTTGCGCCCAGGCTAAAGTCGAAGAGGTTTCGGACAGTTAGGGGCTTCGCTGCGGTCGCGTGCCCCGCCCCCACGCGCGACCCTGGAGCGCCCGGCACGCAGTTCGATCGGCGACTATCCTCCCCAGAAGGCCGAGCTCGGAAGGCCAGAACGAGAACTCCCGTCTCGGGCCTGCAGGTCCGGCGCCCGTAGCATGGAGCACTCATGCCCCTGATCCCGATGGTCGTCGAGCAGAGCCACCGCGGCGAGCGCGCCTACGACATCTACTCGCGTCTTCTCAAGGATCGGATCATCTTCCTCGGCAGCGCGATCGACGACGACGTCGCCAATCTGATCATCGCGCAGCTGCTGTTCCTGGAGGCGGAGGAGCCCGAGAAGGACATCCACCTCTACATCAACTCGCCCGGTGGGTCGGTGACGGCGGGCCTCGCGATCTACGATACGATGCAGTACGTGCGGCCCGACGTGAAGACGATCTGCTTGGGGCAGGCGGCGTCCATGGGCGCGTGGCTGCTGGCCTGCGGAGCCAACGGCAAGCGCCTCGCGCTCCCCAACTCGCGCATCATGATCCACCAGCCCATGGGCGGCTTCCAGGGACAGGCCACCGAGGTCGAGATCCAGGCTCGCGAGATCCTCAAGCTGCGGGAGCGCATGAACCAGATCCTGGCGGACCACACGGGACGCTCCCTCGATGACATCGCGAAGGACACGGAGCGCGATTACTATATGTCGGGCGAGGAGGCGCAGGCGTACGGCCTCGTCGATCAGGTCGTGCGGCGGCACGATGTGGCAGCGCCGTCGGGCGGGAACGGCGCCAGCGGGGGAGAGGGCGAGGGCCGATGAAGCGCAAGGACGACAACGCCAACCTGTCGTGCTCCTTCTGCGGAAAGAGCCAGAAGGAAGTCAAGAAGCTCATCGCGGGGCCCACCGTCTACATCTGTGACGAGTGCATCGAGCTCTGCAACGACATCATCGCGGAGGAGTACGGCCGCGAGGAGTCGGCCTCCCCGACCTCCAAGGTCCCCAAGCCGGCCGAGATCAAGACGATCCTCGACGACTACGTCATCGGACAGGAGCGGGCCAAGCGCACCCTCGCGGTGGCGGTCCACAACCACTATCGGCGGATCGAGAGCCAGGTCTTCGTGGGCGACGTGGAGCTCCAGAAGGCCAACATCCTCCTGCTCGGGCCCACGGGCTCCGGCAAGACGCTGCTGGCCCAGACCCTGGCCAAGATCCTCGACGTGCCCTTCACGATCGCCGATGCCACCACGCTCACCGAGGCCGGCTACGTGGGCGAGGACGTGGAGAACATCATCCTCAACCTGCTCCAGGCGGCGAACTACGACGTGGAGCGGGCCCAGCGCGGCATCATCTACATCGACGAGATCGACAAGATCGCGCGCAAGAGCGAGAACCCCTCCATCACCCGCGACGTCTCGGGCGAGGGCGTGCAGCAGGCCCTGCTCAAGATCATCGAGGGCACCATGGCCAGCGTGCCGCCGAAGGGGGGGAGAAAACACCCCCAGCAGGAGTTCCTGCAGATCGATACCTCCAACATTCTCTTCATCTGCGGTGGTGCCTTCTGCGGGCTCGAGGATCTGATCGACCGCCGGATTGGCGTGAAGGGTCTCGGCTTCGGTGCCGATATCCAGCAAAGGACGAAGCGCCGCCTGGGCGAGGTGCTGAAGGAGGTGGAGACCGAGGATCTGCTGCGGTTCGGGCTGATTCCCGAGTTCGTGGGCCGACTCCCGGTGGTCGCCACCCTCGAGGAGCTCGACGCGGACGCCCTCATCTCCATCCTCACCCAGCCGAAGAACGCCCTGGTGAAGCAGTACCAGAAGCTCTTCGAGTTCGAGGACGTCCGGCTGCGCTTCACGGACGGGGCAATGCGGGCCGTGGCCGGCCAGGCGCTGCGCCGCAAGTCCGGCGCCCGGGGCCTGCGTACGATCCTCGAGGGAGTGATGCTCGACTTGATGTACGACATCCCCTCTCGAGACGACGTCGAGGAAGTGGTGATCAGCGAAGAGGTCATCGAGCAGAAGGCCGAGCCCCTCATGGTCTTCAAGCGCGAGGCCGAATCCGCCTGAAACGGCGCGTCGGCGCGGCCGGCAGCAAGGGAGTGGGATGGCAATCTATCGGAACGACGGCGGCGACGGCCCGACCGACCCCGAGGGTCCCGAGGGACCGGGCGCGCCGGATTCGAACGAAGCCGTCCCCCTTCTGCCTCTCCGCGACATCGTCGTCTTCCCGCACATGGTGGTCCCGCTGTTCGTGGGGCGGGCCCGCTCCATCAAGGCCCTCGAGCATGCCGTGGCGGGCGAGCGCGAGCTCCTGCTCGCCGCCCAGCGCGAGGCCGAGACCGACGAGCCGGGCGAGGAGGACGTCTTCCGGACCGGCACCCTCGGCTCCATCATCCAGCTGCTGCGGCTGCCCGACGGCACCGTCAAGATCCTGGTGGAGGGCAAGCGCCGCGCCAAGATCCGCCGCTTCACCCAGGCCGAGCCCTTCTTCTCGGTGGAGTGCGAGGAGCTGCCCGAGACCGACGGCCGCACCGTCGAGGCCGAGGCCCTGGTGCGGAGCATCCACTCGACCTTCGAGACCTACGTCAAGCTCAACAAGAAGGTCCCGCCGGAGATGCTCAACACGGTGGCGACCATCACGGACCCTTCGCGTCTCGCGGACACGATCGTCGCCCACCTCAACCTGAAGATCGACGAGCGCCAGCACCTGCTCGAGCTGGCCAATCCGGTGAAGCGGCTGGAAGAGGTCTTCGGCCTGATGCAGGCCGAGATCGAGGTGCTCCAGGTCGAGCGCAAGATCCGCTCGCGGGTCAAGAAGCAGATGGAGCGCTCCCAGAAGGAGTACTACCTCAACGAGCAGATGCGGGCGATCCAGAAGGAGCTCGGCGAGCGCGACGAGTTCAAGAACGAGATCGAGGAGCTCGAGCAGCAGCTCAAGAAGAAGAAGATGCCCAAGGACGCGCGGGCGCGCGCCCAGAAGGAGATCCGCAAGCTCAAGATGATGTCGCCCATGAGCGCCGAGGCGACGGTCGTCCGCAACTACATCGACTGGATCCTCTCCCTCCCCTGGAACGAGATGAAGGAGGAGAAGAAGGACATCACGGCCGCCGAGGAGGTGCTGGACACCGATCACTACGGCCTCGAGAAGCCCAAGGAGCGCATCATCGAGTACCTGGCGGTGCAGGCCCTGGTCGAGCGCATGAAGGGCCCCATCCTCTGCTTCGTGGGTCCGCCGGGCGTGGGCAAGACTTCCCTGGGCAAGTCGATCGCCCGGGCCACGGGCCGCGACTTCGTGCGCATCAGCCTGGGCGGCGTGCGCGACGAGGCGGAGATCCGCGGCCACCGACGCACCTACATCGGGGCTCTGCCGGGCAAGGTCGTCCAGAGCCTCAAGAAGGCGGGATCGTCGAACCCGGTCTTCCTGCTCGACGAGGTGGACAAGATGTCCATGGACTTCCGCGGCGATCCCTCGGCGGCGCTGCTGGAGGTGCTCGACCCGGAGCAGAACCACACCTTCAACGACCACTACCTCGACCTCGACTACGACCTCTCCCGGGTGATGTTCGTCTGTACGGCCAACGTGCTCTCCCAGATCCCGCGGCCCCTCCAGGACCGCATGGAGATCATCCAGATCCCCGGCTACATCGAGTCCGAGAAGCTCCAGATCGCCAAGGAGTTCCTCGTACCCAAGCAGCTCGAGGCCAACGGGCTCAACCCGGACCAGGCGGAGTTCAGCGACGCCGGCCTGCTCGAGGTGATCCGCCGCTACACCCGCGAGTCGGGGGTGCGCAACCTCGAGCGCGAGATCGCCTCGGTCTGCCGCAAGGTCGCCCGGCAGGTGGTGAAGGAGGGCGAGGGCTTCCAGAAGCGCCGGATCTCGCCGTCCGCGGTCAAGAAGCTCCTCGGCGTGGCCAAGTTCCGCTTCGGCGAGAAGGAGAAGGAGGACCGGGTCGGCGTCTGCACGGGCCTGGCCTTCACCGAGGTGGGCGGCGAGCTGCTCCAGACCGAGGTCTCGGTCACCCCGGGCCAGGGCAAGCTGCAGATCACGGGTCGCCTGGGCGACGTGATGCAGGAGTCGGCCAACGCCGCCATGAGCTACGTGCGCTCGCGGGCCAAGCAGCTCGGCCTCGCCCGCGACTTCTACTCCAAGGTCGACATCCACATCCATGTGCCCGAGGGCGCCACGCCCAAGGACGGCCCCTCGGCCGGCATCACCCTGGCCACCGCGATCGCCTCGGCCCTCACCAAGGTGCCGGTGCGCAGCAACGTGGCCATGACGGGCGAGATCACCCTGCGCGGACGGGTCCTTCCGATCGGCGGGCTCAAGGAGAAGATGATTGCCGCCCACCGGGGTGGGATCGACACCGTCCTCATCCCTCAGGAGAACGAGAAGGACCTGAGGGACATCCCCGCGCCGATCAAGCGGAACCTCAAGATCGTGCAGGTGGAGGAGATGGACCAGGTGCTGGCCACCGCGCTGGCGCTCGAGAACCCGTCGACCTTCCTGCAGGAAGGCGACCACAGCCTCGACGACATCTACGAGACGCCCCCGCCCACGCCGCCGTCCCCGGCCGGCATCGAGCACCCCGCCGGCGTCAACTAGTCCTCGCGGAAGCGCGTGATACGCTGGTGGCCTCGGGCGTGTAGCTCAGCTGGCTAGAGCACCGCGCTTACACCGCGGGGGTCGGGGGTTCGAGTCCCTCCGCGCCTACCAGGCCCCTCTCCGCGCACCCGCGGCGAGACCGTCCCTTCCGGGTGTCGATCGGGCGACACGCTGCATGGCGGGGTCTCTACGCCTCCGTACCATCGAGACAGCCTCGAAGGGAGGTGGTCGTCATGTCCGACTATCCCTGGGATCCCGAAGTCCAGGCCCAGATGGTGGCCAACGGCGAGGCGGTTCCGCCTCCGCCGGATCCGCCCGTCCCGGCGCCGCCCAGTCCGGGGGGAGGCTTCATGGCCGCCCGGGTCGGCGACCAGACCGCGCACTTCGGAACCATCGGGCCGTACGTCACCGGGATCAGCTGCCTGGTGAACATCGGCGGCCAGCCCGCCGCCACGGCGACGAATCCCCACATCTGCCCGATGTTCGACGGTCCCAAGCCCCACGTGGGAGGCGTGATCTCCAAGGGCAGCACCACCGTCAAGATCGGCTTCCTGCCGGCGGCGCGGGTCATGGATCCGATCCAGTGCCCCGGCCCGCCCGGGGTGATCACCATGGGGGCGCCGACGGTCTACATCGGGGACGTCGGAGGGGGCGCCGGCGGCGGCGCGGGCGATCCGTCGCCCGTGGCCGCGGCCTTCTGCAAGGCGGCCGAGTCCGGCGCGGCCCTGGTGTGCAAGGGCCCCTGCGCCGCCTGCGGCCAGGTCTAGGCGAGGCCCAGGGCCTTGCGGGCGGCAGCCAGGAAGTCGTCCCAGCCGTAGGGCTTCGCGAGCATCGGCGCACCGAGGTCTTCGGCGCGGGTGGCCTGGGTCCAACCGCTCGAGAGCAGCACGGGTGTGTCGGCTCCGTGCATGCGGATGCGGGCCAGCGCTTCCCGGCCGTCCATGCCCGGCATCTTGACGTCGAGGACGACCAGGTCGACGGCCGCCGGGTCCCGCTCGTAGAGCGCCAGGGCCTCGCGGCCGTCGGCCGCCTCGAGCACCCGCACGCCGCGGGCCTCGAGCAGTCGCCGCAGGGTGCGGCGCATGCCCGGCTCGTCGTCGGCCACCAGCACACAAGATACGGGAAGCTCCTCCGCCGGCCTCGGCTGGACCGGGGGCGGCGCTTCGGGCCGGGCGACGGCGGCGGCCAGGGGCAGCCGGACCACGAAGGCCGCGCCGCCCGGGTCGGGCGCCGTGTCCAGCTGGATGCTGCCGCCGTGGCGACGCACGATGCCGCTCACCGCCGCGAGGCCCAGACCGCGTCCCGTGGCGCGCGTCGAGACGAACGGGTCGAAGATCCGCTCCCGCAGGGCCGGGTCGACGCCCGGGCCCGTATCGCGCACTGTGAGCCGACCCATTCCCGTGTCGGGATCGAGGTCCGCCCGGACCGTGAGCCGGCCCGGCTGCTCGCCCATGGCCTCCACGGCGTTGATGACCAGGTTCATCACCACCTGGCGCAGCTGTACGGGATCCGCCTGCACCCGGGGCTCGGGCTCGGCGACGTCCAGATCCACCACGAGGGAGGCCGGGATCTGGGCGGAGAGCAGCTTCAGCACGCCCCGCGCGGTGCGCCCCAGGCCCACGGGGCGCGGCTCGAAGGGCTGGGCGCCCGCGTAGGCCAGCAGCTGGCCGGCCAGATCGCTGGCGCGCCGCGCGGCCTCCACCACGTCCTCCAGGGCACGGGTCCCGGCCGATTCGCGCTCGAGCTCGCCGGCGGCCAGCTCGGCGTTGGCGAGGACCATGGCCATGAGGTTGTTGAAGTCGTGGGCGACCCCGCCGGCGAGCAGCCCCAGGCTCTCGAGCTTCTGGCTGCGGATCACCGCGGACTCGGCGTGCTTGAGGTCCGTGATCTCGTCGGCCACCGTGAGCACCCCGCGCCGGGACTCACCCGGCACGCGGATCGGCAGCTTGGTGAGCCGGAACGCCCGCCGCCGCCCCCGCCGGTCCCGCGCCCAGCGCTCCGGTACCACGAGGACCCGGTCGTCGCGCAACACCGCGGTGTCCTCCCGATCCAGGGCGAGCTGGTCCTCGGCGGAGAGCATCTCGTCGCGCCGCCCCAGGATCTCGTCCAGGGAGAGGTCGGCCTCGGAGGCGGCGGCGCGGTTGGCAAAGAGGAAGCGGCCGGTCTCGTCGCGGGCGTAGATCAGCGCCGGCACCCGGTCGATCACCCGCCGGAGCGTGGCCTCGCTCTGCTTGAGGGCGTCCTCGGCGCGGCGCAGGGCCGAGCGGTCCTCGAACTGCAGGCTCCAGCCCGCGGAGCGACCCAGCCGGGTGGCCCGGGCCGCGACGAAGCGGCCGCCGTCGGCGTCGGAGAGGGCGAGGTCGATGGGCCAGCGGGCCGACTCGAGCCGGCGGCGCAGCGCGTCCGCGCCCAACTCCGCCTCGGGTCGATCCGGGTCCCGGGCGACGCGGGCCAGGGCCGCGTAGACGTCGAGGTCGAGGGACAGGCGTACCGGGTCGAGGATGGACTCCGCGGCGACGTTCCAGCGCAGCAGACGCCCGCCGCCGTCGAGCAGCAGGTGGCCCGTGGGCAGCGGGGCGAGCAGGGCGTCCAGCGCCGTCGGCGAGAGGGCGAACAGGAGGTGGCGACGCACCCCGAGCAGGAAGAGGCCGGCGGCGACGCACATGCCCACGCCCGTGGTGTCGAAGGGCGGCTGGGTCGGCGGAAGCACGTAGATCAGGTTGGCCACGGCTGGAGCCAGGGTCGCGCCGACCATGATCCACCCCGCCCGGCGCGCCCGCGCCGACGCCTGCCGCGCGAGGCGCAGGTTCAGGATGAGGGTGGCCCCGATGAGCAGGTAGGCCCAGGCGGCGTGCACGGCCCAGATCGGGCCGTAGAGGTTGCGGCCCCCGGCGACGACCGGCTCGAGGAACAGGCCGTGCCAGGGGTTGGTGAGGAATGCCAGGAAGAGGCCGACGCTCGGCGTGGCGGCCGCCAGCAGCAGCGCCGGGTGGTTCGTCGGGACCACGAGCCCGTGGAGGCGGGCCAGCCGGTTGGAGAGCCACCACCAGGAGCAGGGATTGCCGATGATCCCGGCGTAGAGCACTACCAGGGCAGCCCAGTAGAGGTCGGGATCGCGGATGAACAGGGTGGCCAGGTCGCCCGCCGTGAAGGCGATGGCCGTGGCCAGCGCCACCGGGATCGCCGGCCACAGCTCCGGAGGCGGCCGGCGGAGCGCGATGTAGACCAGCAGCCCGCAGAACAGGGCCAGGGCGAACGCGCTCGGAATCCACATCCCATTGATTCTACGCGAGTTCCGGGCCGACCGGGGCGGAATCGCAGCGCGGGGTCGTCGGCGCGACCCGCGGCCCCGGGGGATCGCTGCGGGCGTGGGCGGGTCGTCTACACTCCTGCCGGCACCGTTGTCGATGACGCGGGTCGACGTTCCCGGAGGATCCTGCCATGGCCGAGTTCCCTGCCTCTCCGCTTACCCCTGCCGAGTTCTTCGAGCAGTGGCTTCCGAACGCCTTCGCCGAGTCCGATGCCGGCGAGCGGGTGCAGGACGTCGACACCAAGCTCGGCGTCCAGCTCCGGGGCGAGGGTGGCGGCGAGTGGGTCATGCACGTGTCCCAGGGCAGCCTCCGGGTCTCCGCCGAGGCCCGCAGCGAGACGGCCTTCAGCATCGTCCAGTCGGTGGACGACTGGCGCGGCAGCCTGTGGGAGGGGCGCGGCGGCGCCTTCGGTGCCCAGGCGGCCGCGCTGTTCCGTCCGGGGTCCGCGCCGAGCGGCCCCGCCGCCCAGGCGGCCCCGTCGCCGGCGGCCCTCGAGCAGCTCCGCACCCTCGACGGCGTGATCCGCATGGTCGTGGCCGGGGGCGAGGGCGGCGACTGGTCCGTCGACTTCAAGCTCGGCCCGGGCGCGCTGCCCGAGGAGCCCACCACCACCGTCACCGTGCAGGCGGAGGACGCCGAGGCCATGGCCCAGGGTCAGCTCGACCCCATGCAGGCGTTCATGTCCGGCAAGATCCAGGTCGCCGGCGACATGGCCCTGATGATGCAGATGCAGATGGTGATGATGCAGGCGCAGCAGCCGTCGGGCGGGACCGCCTGAGGGCGAGCGCGGTCGGGCGCCGACGTCAGGCTGCGGCGGCGCCCCGCGCCGCGACCCAGCGCGTGTAGGCGGCCGGCGGCAGGAACGCCAGCCACACCGAGCCGGCGGCGACGAGGCCGATGGGGCCCACGATCAGCGCGCCCAGCACCGGCGTGATCTCGCCGAGCAGGTAGCGGATGCCGAGGTGGACCAGGGTGATGGCCGCTGCGCAGCCCGTCCCCATCGCCCACAGGACGAAGCGGTTGGTCACCACCGGATCCCCGAGCCCCACCTGGACCCGTCGACGCATCTGGCCGGCGTAGCGCGAGGACTCGTAGGCGCCCCAGGCGAGCACCGCGCCCGTGACCAGGCTGGCGAGGTTCCAGGGACCGCTGGCCGTGTCCGCCATCGCGAAGAAGCCGGGGCCGAGGCCCTGGGCCGCGAAGAACCCGAGCATCACGATCGGGACCCCCAGCACGAGCACCCGGGGCCAGGTCTCGGCGGGTCGGAAGACCCGCCAGTTGAACAGCGCCAGGGCGGTCATGCCGACGATGGTGAAGAGCTGGTTGGCGACGATGAGCCCGATTCGCGTCGCCTCGGACAGCCCGGTGGCCTGCTGGGCCACGATCGTCACCGGATAGCCGAGCCCGCCCATGATGAAGAGGCCGAGGCCCATGGTGAACTCGGGCAGGCCCCGGGTGCGCGCGGCCAGGAGCAGCAGCCGCACCCCCACCACGACCGCCGCCAGGACGAACGCGCCGCCGCCCACCGCCGCGATGGCTGCCAGCATCCACACCCCCCGCGCTCGGCTCCAGGCCGGGCCCTTCCCGGGTAGCGGCAGGGCTCGGCTCGGGCTTGAGCCGGCTCCGGCACTTCCGCGACGTCCTGCCGGGCGGCTGTGGCCCCCCGGGGACGCCCTTTGCAAAGGGCCGGGGCTTCGGCTACTTCTCCGCGCCTCACGCCCGCGCGGGGCGGTAGTTCAATTGGTTAGAGCACCGGCCTGTCACGCCGGAAGTTGCGGGTTCGAGTCCCGTCCGCCCCGCCATAAGTCCCTGATTTCATTGGAAGTTAACGTCATTGGCGGTGCTTGGTCGCAGGGCCGCGAGTCGATTTCTCGACGGACTCGTGCGAGCGAGAGGGGCTTGAGGACAGGCAAGACAGCAGACAGAGCTTCGTCGGCGGCTGCGACTCGCTCGCCTACCTCGCAACGCAGATTCGCCAGAACACCCGCGCGCTCCGCCACGCCCCCGCAACAAGGCCTTCTGGAGGAGTCGAGTGATTGGAAGCGCGATGCTCATTCAGGATCCGCCCGTCGCCTGGGTCATGATCGTGGGAAGTGACAGGCGAGTCTCGATTCGATCGAGCGACTCCGTTTCCAGATGCTCCTGGACCTGCTCTTGGCCGGATGGTTCATCCATACTCAGTTCGGCAACTACCCCCGGCCTGGTCTCCTCACGCCCGCGATTTGAAGCAGTGTTCGGACGTAGAATGCCCCGTTGTTCGCCCTACACACCGATCACACGTAGCTGAGCCACCAGTCACGCCGGCGCGCCTTGAGGCGGGCGAACCACGCGCAGGCCGGGTAGAGGGCCATGACCACGGCCACCCACCAGACGTACGCCCACCCGAGGCCGACGCCGAAACCCGGCGGATACTCGAAGAAGATCACCGCGATCTGACTGGGGGCGAACCCCTGGAACACGCCGAGACCGAGCGCGAGCGCGTGGATGACGTAGAGATGCACCACGTAGAAGAAGAACGGAACACGCCCGATCGTCTCGAGGGCGCGAGACCCCGGACCGTCGAGCCGCTCGAACGCCGCCAGCAGCAGCGCAGCCGGGCCGAGCGTCATCAGCAGGTACTGGAGCGAAGGTGGGTACTTGGTGGTGTCGAGGAAGTCGACGAGCGTGGCCGCCACGTCCGCCCGGGCGGTCCAGGGGTCCGGCTCGCCGTAGCCCCCCAGCCAGCGCAGCACCAGGAAGCCGAGCGTGGCGGCGGCACCGGCGCGCGGGAGCCAACGGGTCCGCAACGCCGCGGGCCGGAGCATGACGGGCCCGGTCGCGTAGCCGAGCGCCATGACGCCGATCCAGGGCACGAGCGGGTAGACGACGAACACCGGGATCCCGAGGAAGGTCTTCATCCCCTGGATGTGCAGGACGTGCCACGCGAAAGAAGCCTGGGCGGGCGCTGGCTCGACGGCCGTGAGGGCGTCGTGGCCGAGCACCATCGCGGCACCCACGGCTGCGACCGCCTCGCGCGGCAGCCAGAGCAGCCCTGCCAGGGCGATCATCGAGACGCCAATGGCCCAGATCACGCCGAGAAGCGGGTAGGTGCCGGCCCCCACGCCGAAGTGCCAGGCGAAGGAGATGAGCGTGAGGTCGACGAACACCAGCCAAACGCCTCGCGTAGCGAGGAAGATCGAGACGTCGCGCTTCGAACGTCCCTTGGCGCCGAAGAGAAAGGCGCTCGTCCCGGCCAAGAAGACGAACGTTGGCGCGCAGATGTGGGTGATCCAGCGCGTGAAGAACAGGAGCGGTGGGGTCTCGGCGAAGTCGAGCGTCGGAGGCGACTTGCTCAGCATCTCGCGCACGTGATCGAGCGCCATGACGACGATCACGAGCCCGCGCAGGCGGTCGACCGATGCGAGGCGCGGCTCGCCCGGGGCCACGGTCGGCAGTCCGTGGCGTCTCATCGTGCGCCGAGCTGCTTCTGCATCGGGACGAAGCGGATCGTTGCTCCGTCGGAAAGGGGATGCTCGATCGCGGCGCCCGGCTCGTAGCCGTTGGCGCGATGGAACCGCTCGCCTGTCAACGTAGCCATGAGCTCGCAGCGATCGAATCCGCCTTTCGCGCCGCCGACTCAGAGAGCGCGAGGACGGTGCGACCGAGGCCCAGGCGGACCGATTGCGGGTCGACGAGGGACACGATCATGCCGAGGGCTCCGACCGACTCAGCGCGGTTGGCCAGGTCGTTCAGCGTCACGGGCTACGCCCCTCTGCGCCAACTGCGGCTGCGAGCGGCATTGTACCCGCTCGGCGGGGCCGTCGGGGGCCCGAGCGCGACCGCCAGCACCCGCCGGTCCGATCGAAAGGCTACACGAGAGCCGCGTTCGGCGGCCACCGAGGCCCGTCCGAGGCGCGCGATACAGCGGGATACAAACTTCATCTCTTCGGACCCCTGCGCTTCCGAGGAGTTACAGCCGGAGGTTGTAGCTTCGAGTCCCGTCCGCCCCGCCAAAGTGTTTGATTCTGCTTGGGTTTTGAGCCGCGTTTCCAGGCGGGATACAAGTGGGATATGGGCGCCGCTCTCCGCGGCCAATCGCGTGCGCGGCTCCGCTCCGACGCCAGGTGGAGCATCCGCGTCCGGTTGGGCTTGATCGCCATGGGCGGCGAGCATTCCGGACCCGTGCGAGCGTCTCCAAGTGACGTCCAAGTCGCCCGCGGCCCCTCTGAACACACGCATGCACACGCAGATCTTCGGCGTCGAGCGCCCGGACGACGCTCTCGCCGTGGCGTCCGTTGGAGCGAACAACCTGGGGTTCTGTCCCGCCGAGGATCCGGCACTGTGCGGCTTTCAGCCCTGCATCCCGGCTGCCGACGCGCGGGCGCTGTCTTGCGAGTTGCCTCACGGCCCCGCCACAGTTCTGCTCTTCGCCACCGCGGACGACCAACTCGTGCTGCGCGCTACGGACATCGCGCAGCCCGACTTCGTTCAGGAGTGCTGGGGCGTCGACGTCCTCGGTCTAAAGCGGGAGGCGCGGCTGCGCGAGCGCCTGCGCCCGACCCGTTGGATCAAGGAGATCCCGGTCGGCAGCGCCGAGACGCGCATGACGGCGCTGGGCGCCGCCGCGCGCTACGCAAGGTGTGCCGACCTGCTGATTCTCGGCACCCACGCGGATCGCGGCTGGATCGGCGCGACGGGACAGGTCCACGATTGGTCGATCAGCGCGGAAATCGCTCGCACGGAGCCGATCCCGTGCATCCTCGCCGATGGGCTCGCCCCAGACAACCTCCGCGGCGCACTCGAGGCGGTCGGACCTTGGGGAGTCGACAGCTATTCCCGCACGAATCTCCCGAGCCTCCGGAAGGACCTCGACAAGGTCCGTGCCTTTCGTCGAGGTCGCGCGGCTGTCGGACGACGAGAGGCACTCTGGCGCTCTCGAGGGTTGACTCAGTCCGTGGCTGCGCCATCGAGTAGCGCAGCAGAATCTCTGCTATTCCCGGACCGGGTAGGGGCGATCGCGGAAGGCGCGGTCGTGGTAGCCCTTTGCTCCGACGGCCTGCGCCAGGTCACTCCGGATGTCTTCGTTTCGGGCAAGCCTCCGCAGGACTTCCCCGAAACTGAACCTGGGCTGCCATCCGAGATCGACACGGGCCCTGGTGTTGACGTACACCCGGTCGATGCTTGGAAACATCCGCCAGCCGAGGCGTCTGTAGGTAGCTTCGAACTCGGGAAAGAGTTTGTTGACTACCTTCGCGGCATCGAGACGGATTTCGCGCAGATGCGAGGGCGTGAACGGCGTGGTCGCGCTGATGATGTAGCAGCCGAAACCGATCTCTGGCGCGCGCTCGAGCGCCGCGAGGTGCGCCTCGACGGCGTCCTGGAGATCGACGCGACGATAGAGGTACTCGTTCGCCTTGGCGTTGTCGTCTGCGAAACCCTCACGCGTCTCCTTCCGATCGTCCTCCTCGGGAAAGAAGCGGGAGGTGCGCAGGACGACGCAGGGGAGCCCCTGCTCGCGGTGAACGATCTCGCAGAGGTGCTCGGCAGCAAGCTTAGTCGCACCGTAGACGTTTTTCGGCCGGGGTGGAATGTCCTCAGTGATCCAGGCCGCCGGCGCGCTCGGGCCCGGCTGCAGGGCGCGCCCGAAGGTACTCGTGGTGCTCGTGTAGACGAAGCGCCCAACGCCGGCCGCGACCGCCTCTTCCAGGAGGTTCAAAGTGCCGACCACGTTCGTCGCCACGAATTCCGAGCGGGAATGGGTGACGACGTGAGGCTTGTGGAGCGTGGCCGCGTGGAGAACGGCATCGACGCCGCGCACGACCTCATGTGCGAAGCCGCGGTCTGCGACGGAGCCTGTACGAGACGTGAACGGACCTACTCGGAGATCAGCGCCTTCCACGTCCCAGCCGAGGTCGCGCAGGGTACGCACCAAGCCTTCTCCGAGGTGCCCCGAACTGCCTGTAACGAGAATCCGCATCGCGCTAGATAGAGGCACCCTGCTGGCGCAGAAAAAGCATGAGTTCTCCTACCGGCAGTGCGGTCCGGAAGTTTGGGCTGCCCTCGACACGGTCGGCGAAGCGCAGAACCGCGTCCTCCTCGTACGCACCCGCGAAGTCGAGCACGGGGTAGGCGTCCATATACGCCCGAATCTCGCGCTCCTCGAGCGATCGGAAGGTGATATCCGCCCGCTGAGCTGTAGAGAGCATACACCTGGTTTCGGTGTGATAGACCGCCAGGCCGGTGACGAATGAAAACGTGCTGCCGGAAAGCGCGCTCAGCATGTTGAAGGCCTCGCCGAGATCCGCTGGTTTCTCGAGGATGCGCGATCCCAACACCGCCACCGCATCCCCGGCAACGATCACACTCGGCTGCGCCTGCCGCCCTCCGACCGCGAGGGCCTTCGCCTCCGAGAGTGCGCGCGTCAGGCGCATCGGGTCGCTGTGCCGAATCGCCCGCTCGTCGATGTCGGCCGGGTCGACGTAGTAGTCGACGCCCAGAATGTCGAGTGCCAGGCGACGAGACGGGGACTGCGAGGCGAGCACGATGCGGATGGTCATCCAGGCAATCCGCTCCGCCTCTTCAAGCGCCCGCGGCCCACCACGACGATCTCGTCGACGTGGGCCTCGGTCCAAGGCGCGGACGGGCCGCCGTCGAAGCCCCCGAGAAGGAACTCCTCGAGCTGCTCCCTGGCGACGCGAAACCGGTGAGGCGCCGGCGGTAGCGGTATCACGTCGAGGTCGCCGACGCATCGGCGGCGGCCTTCCGCGGCGGATGTGCCCATCCTGGTCTCCCCTTCTCCTCCGGGTCTCCCCGGAGCGGGCGAGACTGGCCGATCGGCGGGGGCAACGTCAAGGAGAGGGCCGCCGTGGGGCGTCCTTGGGGCAGGGGACCCCGACCATTGCGCTCTCCTCTGGGACGGCACAACTCCGAGGCGCGGTGGTGACAGCCCACCGGTTCCGCGCAGCGGCTTGGCCGCTCCCGCGGAGCGAGCTGGCGCAATTCCAGGGGCGGCGGTGAGACTCCGCTCCAAGAACGGTGAAGACCCTTCTCGGTCCAGGTCGAGAAGCGCTCCCGCGCATGCGGGGAACCGAATCCCCGGGGGAGCGAAGCTGTGTACACCGGATTTATCTGGGAGATCGGAGCCGTGGCGGCGATGAGCGCTGGCCAGCTGGAGCTGCACGCCCAAGGCCGCCGGCACGCTCCTCCCGCGCCCTCGCTGTGTGGAGTCCGTCCCCGGGATACAACGGGATACAAGCTTCAGCTCTCCGGGCCCTTGCGTTTCCGACTACTTACGGCCGGAGGTTGTAGGTTCGAGTCCCGTCCGCCCCGCCACGAGTCGTCGGATTCACTGAGGAATTCGCGTTCTGGCGGTGCCTGGTTGCCCGCTTTGGTCGCGGCTGGTCGTGGCTACGACCGAGCCGTGGCGACGATCAGATTCCGATCCGCTGGGCGAGGAGCTCCCGGTGGAAGGCAGCGTCCCCGAGCAGGAGCTCCGACGACTTCGCGCGCCTCAGGTAGAGGTGGGCGTCGTGCTCCCAGGTGAAGGCGACCCCGCCGTGGATCTGGAGACACTCGGCCGCGCAGTGGAGCAAGGCCTCGGAGCAGTGGGCCTTGGCGAGGGAGGCGACGATGGGGAGCTCGTCCGTGTCGAGCGCGGCGGCGCGCGCGGCGTAGGTTGCGGCCGAGCGCGCGGTCTCCACCGAGAGCAGCATCTCGGCGCACTTGTGCTTGATGGCCTGGAACGAGCCGATGGGCCTGCCGAACTGCACGCGCGTCTTCGCGTACTCCACCGACACGTCGAGGACGTGCTGCGCGGATCCCACCATCTCGTTCGCGAGCGCGACCGCCGCCTGGTCGAGCGTCTTCCCCAGTCCGGCGGCGCCCCGGCCGGGCTCTCCGAGAGGCTCGACCTCGACGCCGTCGAAGTCGAGCCGTGCCTGCCTGCGGGTCTCGTCGAGGGTAGGGAGCGAGGTGCGCCGGAGCCCCTGTGCATGCCCGGGCACCGTGAAGAGCGCGATGCCGTCGGTGCCCTCGCTGTCCGGGATGCGCGCGGCCACGACGACGAGGTCGGCGACGTGGCCGTCGAGCACGAAGGACTTGGTGCCGTCGAGCCGCCAGGCTCGACCCTCCGGGCGCGCCTCCATGCGGATCCCGCCGAGGTCCCAGCGGCCGTCGGGCTCGGTGAGCGCGAGGCAGGCGATGCTCTCCCCCGAGGCGATCCCCGGCAGGAGGGCCTTCCGCTGCGCCTCGCTCGCGGCATTTCGAATGGCGCCCCCGGCGAGCACGACGCTCGAGAGGTAGGGCCCGGGGACGAGGCGGCGGCCCATCTCCTCGAACACGATGCCGAGCTCGACGAAGCCGAAGCCCTGGCCGCCGTAGCGCTCGGGGAAGGGGATCGAGCTGAGGCCGAGCTCGGCATTCGTCTTGCGCCAGAGCTCGCGGTCGAAGCCCTCGTCCGTCGCCATCCACTGCCGCACGCGCTTCGCGTCGAAGTGGTCGGCGAAGTAGCGACGCAGGCTGCGCCGGAACTCCTCCTGCTCCTCCGTGAAGGCGAGGTTCAAGCCTGGGGCTCCCGCGGCAGACCGAGCACGCGCTCACCGACGATGTTGCGCTGGATCTCCGCGGTGCCGCCCCAGATCGTGTGGCTGCGGCTCCCGAGGAACGAGGCCTGCCAGCGGGTGAGCCCGCCGTCCTCCGCTCGGATCATCGCGTCTGCGCCCACGAGGTTCATGGCGATCTCCCCGAACCGGCGCGCGTACTCGGACCAGAACATCTTGTGGATCGAGGCGCTCGCGTCGGGGTCGCCTCCACGGGCGACCGAGGAGATGAGGCGGAGGCCCTGGTAGCGCATCAGCTCGACCTGGGTGAAGGCCCAGGCGAGCTGCTGGCGGACGACGGGATCTCCGGCGCGCCCCCGCTCGCGGACCTCGTCCACCAGCTTCCAGAACTCGCGCGCGAAGGCCGTGTGCTGCGTGGTGGCGTTGCCGCCGCGTTCGTTTCCGAGGGTGGTGCGCGTGACGACCCAGCCGTTGTGGAGCCCACCGATCACGTTGGCGAGGGGGGCGCGCGCACCGTCGAGGAAGGTCTCGGCGAAGTGCTCCTGGCCCGTGATCTGCCGGATGGGACGGAACACGACCCCGTTCGGCGAGCCGTCGGCCTTGCGGATCGGGATCAGCACGTAGGAGATCCCGGCGTGCTTCGAGGCGTCGGGATCGGTCCGACAGAGGCAGAAGAGCATGGTCGCGTCCCAGTACCAGGAGGTCCAGACCTTCTGGCCCGTGACGACGACCTCGTCGCCGTCCACGACGCCCTTCGTCTCGAGGCTCGCCAGGTCCGAGCCGGCGTTGGGCTCCGAGAAGCCCTGGCAGTAGCGGTCCTCGCCCGAGAGGATGCGCGGCAGGAGCCGCGCCTTCTGCTCCTCGGTGCCGTGCACGATGATCGCCGGGCCCACCAGCGACTCGCCCATGCCGCGCGTCACCCGGGGAACACCGGCGCGGGCGAACTCCTCGTTCATCACCGCGACCTCGACTCCGGAGAGGCCGCGCCCGCCGTACGCCTCCGGCCAGGTGATGCACAGGTAGCCCGCCTCGCGGAGCTTCTCGCCCCAGGCCTCGAGGCCCGCGCTCCCGCGCACGGCGCCCGGCGCCTCGGACGCGACCGCCGGGTCGGGCCGGTTCTCGGCGAGCCAGGCGCGCAGCTCCTCCCGGAAGGCGCGTGCGCGCGGCCCGAGGTCGAGCTCGGGCGGCTCGGGCAGCGTGCCGGGCCGGCTCACCCGAGCTCCTCGGGGAACTCCTTCGAGACGGAGCCGCTCCAGCGCGGCGCGCGCTTCTCGAAGAAGGCCACGGTGCCTTCCTTGGCGTCGGGGTGCCGGGTGGTGCGCGCGAAGAGCTCGCCCTCGCGCTTGCGCCAGGCGCGCAGGTCGATGCCCACGCCCTCCCAGAGCAGACGCTTCGAGATCGCGACCGGGAGCGGCGCCGCGTTCGTGGCGATGTCGCGCGCCAGCTCGAGCGCCCGGGACAGCACCTCCTCCTTGGGGAAGGCGCGCGTGGCGACGCCGTACTCGACCGCCTCGTCGCCGAGGAAGGTGCGGCCCGAGAGCAGCAGCTCCGAGGCGCGCGCCAGGCCCGCCAGGCGCGGCAGGATCACGTGCGACGCCAGCTCCGGGAGCACCCCTCGGCGCACGAAGGCGAAGGCCAGCTTCGCGTCGTGCGCCACGTAGCGGACGTCCGCCTGGAGCGGCCAGGTGAGCCCTGCGCCCACGGCCGGGCCGTTGATCGCTGCGACCACGGGCTTGCGCACCTCCATGGGCATCATGCGCCGGTACCGGCGCTCGACGCCGCCCCAGCCCGCGGCGAAGCCGCTGCCGGAGCCCAGGTCGGCGCCGGCGCAGAAGGCGCGGCCCGCACCCGTGACCACAACGGCCCGCACGGTGTCGTCGCCGTCGGCCTCCGCCATGGCGTCCTCCATCTCGGCGCCCATGAGGGCCGTCATGGCGTTCAGCTTCTCGGGCCGGTTCAGGGTGACGACGGCCACGCCGTCGTCCACCTCGTAGAGGATCTGCTCGTAGCTCACGTCCGGCACCTCCGGCTCAGGCGCCCACGGCCAGGGCCTCTTCGGCGAGTCCGCCGAAGAAGCGCCGGAGCGTCTCGCCGTCCACGCGGCCTTCGAGCTGCTTGCGGTAGCGCGCCACGGCGTCCTGGCCGCCCTCGGGGTGGGGATAATCGGTGGAGAAGCACACGAGGTCGGGCCCCACGCGCTCGATGATCTCGGCCGCGGGATCGAACTCCAGGGGACTCACGCAGACCTGGCGCCGGACGTACTCGCTCGGCTTGAGCGGGTAGGCCCACCTCTCGCCGCCCATGCGCTCGGCGAAGTTCCGCCCGAAGTCGAGGCGGCGCAGCCACTCGGGGAGCCAGTCGATGCCCAGCTCCGACACGAAGATGCGGAGGTCGGGATGCCGCTCGAGCACGCCGTTCACGACGATCTCGGTGAGGAAGACCTCGGGGAGCTGGTGGAGCTGCGTCAGGTACGACGCGAGCGAGTTCGGGAAGGGCCGTCCGTTGTCGAGCCAGCCCGCATCGAACGCCGGGCGCCCGCCGCCCACGTGCACCATCGGGATCATGCCGATGGCCGCGCAGTGCGCCCAGACCGGCTCGAAGTCCGGGTGGGCGAGCGACTTCCCGCGCGCCGGGGTGGGCCAGAACACGAAGCTGCGGCTCCCGGCGCGGCGCAGCCGGGTGAGCTCGTCGACGAGCGCCGCGGTGTCCATCGTCTCGAAGTCGACGATGCCGACCGGGATCAGGCGGTCCGTGTGGCCCGCCAGCGTCTCGCACGCCCAGGTGTTGTAGGCGGCCATCAGCCTGGCGGTGAAGTCGGGTCGCTCGCGGCGGCTCTTGCCGATCGGGGTGTAGGCGAAGGTCGGCAGCACGAGCTGGCGGTCGATGCCCTGGGCCTCGAGGTACGCGAGCCGCTCGTCGGGCTTCCAGGCGCCCTGCACCTTCTGGATGCCCGCCACGGCGAGCTGCGCCATGGCGCGGCGGCCGTTCTCGTCGGCCTTGCGATAGGCATCGCGGATGGCCGGCGGCAGGCGGTCGATCGGGTCCTGCGGCACGGCCGAGCGGGGCAGGCTGCCGAGGACGTCGCCGAAGCCGGTCGTCGCGATCAGGGTCACGTCGTCGAGCGGCGGGACCTCCGCCGCGAGCTCCGGGAAGCGCTTCTCGTACCAGTCGAAGGGCTCGAAGAAGTGGCTGTCGACGTCGATCACGGTCATCGGAGGCTCCTGTTCTTTCCGGTGTGGCTTCAGCGCGTGCGGCGCGCGGCGGGGAGGACCCGGTCTCCCGTCTCCGACAGGGCGCTCGGCAGGCCCTGTACCAGGAAGCCGATGCAGAGGCGCTCCGCCTCCTCGCGCGAGACGATGCGGGCGCCCCAGGCGCGCGCCGCCGCGTCGGCCGCATTCACCATCATGCCGGCCAGCGCCAGGGCGGTGGCCGGCTCGACATCGGCGGCCCGGAGGATGCGGTCCGCCCAGAACTCGAGGAAGGCGCGCACGCGGCGCGCGATGCGGCGGCGCCCGGCGCCCGCAGTGCCGAAGCGCGCCTGGAGTACGCCGAGCAGGGCGCCGCGCTCGGCGACGAGGTCGAAGTAGGCCGCCACGGCCCGCCGCAGACCCTCGTCGAAGGGCGTCGTCTCGTCGAGCGCCGCCTCGACCCGCCGGTACACGTCGGAGACCTCGCGGTCCCAGAGCGAGAGCATCACGTCCTCGGCGTCGCGGAAGTACGCGTAGCCGAGTCCCTTGGACACGCCGGCGTGCTCGGCGAGGCGCTCCATGGTGAGCGCCTCGGGGCCCGCCTCCAGCAGCAGCCGGGCGGCGGTGTCGAGGAGCTGCGCGCGCCGCGCCTCGGAGGAGAGGCGCCGGGCGCGCGGGCGGGTAGGAGGCCGGGCACGAGCCACGCGCTGGAGCCTACCATGGTATTGACGCCAACGTCAATAACTGAGCGGAGCCGTCGCGCGACGAAGATCCGACCGGGAGGGGAGGGGGTGCCGTCAGCGGGAGCGCTCGACTGCGGGCGCGTCGGGCCCGACCACGTCGAGCGTCAGGCCGAGGCGGTCGTCGGTGCTCACCACATGCCGGCCGCCTGCCGCGCGGTAGCCGATCTCGACCTCGCCCTCGGGCAGCGGCACGCGCAGCACGCGCACGCCCTCGTTCCGGAAGGGGGCGATGCGCAGGGTGAGCGCGTCGATCGGTCGCTGGTCGACGTGGTCCATCACCGGCGCAAGCGGGATCACGGCACCTTCGCGCAGCCACAGCGGCAGCGTTGCGAGATCGGCCTCGACGTCGAGCCAGCACGGGCCCACCGTCCGCTCACCCGTCCACCAATCGGTCCACGCTCCCTCGGGCAGGTAGACCCGCCGGCGGCCGCTCTCGTCGAGGATCGGCGCCACCAGCAGGGAATCGCCCAGCAGCCACGCGTCGCCGATGCCGCGGGTGGTGGGGTCGTCCGGGAACTCGAGCACGAGCGCGCGGGAGACGGGGAGTGCGCGCTCCACGCACTCGCGGGCCGTGGCCCAGAGGTAGGGCAGCAGCCGGTAGTGGAGCTGCACGTAGTCGCGGCAGATGCGCAGCGTCTCCGCGTCGCGCTTCCAGAGCTCGCGGTCGCCGGTGCCATGGATGCGCGGGTGCGAGAAGAAGACGCCGGCCTGCATCCAGCGCACCAGGAGCGGGCCGCTCGCCTCGCCCAGGAAGCCGCCGATGTCCATGCTCCAGAAGGGGAAGCCCGAGAGGCCGAGCGAGAGCCCGCCCTGGATCTGGGGCCCGAGGTTGTGCCAGTTGGCGCTGCTGTCCCCGCCCCAGTGAAGGGGGTAGCGCTGGCTCCCCGCCCAGGTGGAGCGGGCCCAGATGATCGACTCGCCCGTGGCCTCTCGGGTGGCTTCGGCCACCGCCTGGTTGTAGAGGAGCGGGTAGAGATTGTGCATTCGGTGGCCGGGCGTGCCGTCGTGGTAGACGCCGTCGAGGGGTGCCTGCTCGCCGAAGTCCACCTTGATGACCCGGGCGCCGAGATCGAAGAGGCGCCGCAGGTGCGACTGGTAGACCCGCACGGCTTCCGGGTTCGTGAAGTCGATGCAGCCCACGCGGCCGGAGAAGCCGGGCGTGTAGCAGATGCCCACGTCGTAGAGCTCGCCCTCCCGGGTCTTCACGAAGCCGTCCACGCCGGCCAGGCCCTGGAAGAGCTTCGACCCCTCCGGGATGTAGGGAAGCTGCCAGAGGCTCACCTTCGCGCCGAGGTCGGCCATCTGCTTGTGGAAGCCGGCAGGATCCGGAAAGCGGTCCCTCGCGAACTCGAGGTCGCAGTACCAGTCCTCCTTGAACCAATGCGTGTCCAGGTGCAGGACGTCCGTGGGGATCCCGTGCTCCCGGTTCGCGCGCACGACCTCCAGGGCCTCGTCGCCGGAGCGGTACGAGATCTTGCTCTGCCAGAACCCGAAGCTCCAGCGCGGGGGCATGCGGGTCTTCCCGGTGAGGTCCGTGTAGCGCGCCAGGATCTCCTTGGGCGAGCCGACGAAGAGGTAGTAGTCGAGGAAGTCCTCCTCCACCGCCACCTGGAGGTCGGCCGCCCCGCGGCTTCCCACCCAGCAGGTGATGCGCGCCGAGTGGTTCAGGAAGACGCCCCAGCCCCGCGTCGTCCAGAACAAGGGGACGTTCTTGTAGCTGCGCGGCGTGGTGGTGCCCGTGGCCTCGACCATGTTGAGGTCCACCGTCTGCCCAAGCTTGTCAAGGGCCAGGAACTGCTCGCCGAAGCCGAAGACGCCTTCCTGGGGGCGGAGCGCGAAGCACTCGACGGCCAGGGGGCGACCTTCGCGCGTTCTGCAGATGCCCGTGTTGTAGGCGTCCCAGACGTGGAAGTGGTTCTTCTCCGGCCCGCCGATCTCGGTGACTTCGCGGCCCTCGGCGTCCCTCGCGCGGAGCCGGAGCGACAGGAGGTCGACCTCGATGCACGCCTTGGCGGTCGCGAGGGAGACCCGCCCCTCGCCCGCGTCGACGGCCACCCGTCCGGGAGGGGGCGGCGCCCCCACGACCATCGGTGTCGCGTTCTCGGGCAGGGTGATGCCCTCGGCGTAGCGGAGCCGGAACACTTCGTCGGCCACGGCGTCGATGCGCAGTCGCCCCTCCGCCCCGTCGCGCGGCAGGAACGCGGCCAGCCCCTCGCCCTCGTCCGGCCAGCGCGGGCTGCGCCAGCGCTTCGAGGCGGTGCGCAGCACCAGCGCAGCCGGCTCCTGCTCGAGCAGCTCACAGGGGCCCACCGACGAGCGCTCGACGTCGCGGTCCTCGAGCCGGCGGGTGTGGAGATCGTCGACGACGGGATGGGATGCCATCGCTCGGCTCCGCATCGGAGTTGGGATTGTAAGCCACTCTACCGTGGCTTATGCTGGCCGTGCAACTTCGTCCCGGAGCGACCCGACGTGGATGCACGCAAAGATCGGCACGAGGCGCCGCGTCGGCGGCTCACGGGCGAGCAGCGGAAGCAGACCCTCCTCGACGCCGCGGCCGAGATCGCCATGGAGGCGGGTCTCGACCACGTGACGATGGAGCGCGCGGCAGAATGGGTGGGCGTCCACAAGAAGGTGGCCTACCGCTACTTCCCGAACCGAGATGCCCTCCTCGTTGCGCTGTTCGAGCGCGAGAACACGCTCTTCGACTACGAGGTGGCGGTGGCGCTCGAGGGCTGCCAGTCCTTCGAGGACCAGGTCCGGGCCGTGGTCCGGACCTACCTCTCGGCGCTCGACGGAGGCCGGCTCCACGTCCACAATACGGCCGCGTCGGGCCTCTCGGGCCCCATCGTGGAGTACCAGGCGGAGCGCACGGCGGGCGTGATCGACTACTTCGTGGAGTTGATGCAATCCCACGGATCGCTCCCGCCGGAGGTGGCGCGCACGGGGGCGATCGTGTTCATCTACGGGCTCGACGGCCTCCTGCTGCAGCGGGCCAGCACGGGGGCCGACCGAGAGGCTCTCGTCGAGACCTACGTCGCCATGGCCCTCGCTTCCCTGGATCGGCTCCAGCGCAGGGCGGGCGCGCGGCGCGCGCCCGAACGAGGGGGGCGGAGTCCGAAAGGGGCGTTCGTGCAGGGGAGGCCGCCTCGTTGAAGCTCGAGCTCATCAAGTGCGACTGGGGCATGGAGCACCTCGGCGACCAGCGCACGCGCCTTCGGCGCTACGCCGAGGCGGGCTGGGACGGCGTCGAGTGCGCCTTCACCGAGCTCTCGCCCGAGGCGTTCGCCCACCGGTGCGACGAGCTCGGCCTGCACTACGTGGCCATGATGTTCTGCGACGACGAGGCCAACTTCCGGCTGCACTTCGATCGGGTGAAGCGCGCGCGCCCGATCCTGATCAATTGCCACCCCGGCCGGGACCACTACGACTTCGAGCGCGGACTCGCCTTCTTCCGCGCGGCATTGGAGATGGCCGAGGAGGTCGACGTCCCGGTGGTGTTCGAGACCCACCGCACGCGCCTGCTCTACGCGCCCTGGACCACCGCGCGCTACCTCGAGGCACTGCCCGAGCTGCGCATCACGGCGGGCTTCAGCCACTTCACCACCGTCGCCGAGAGCGACCTCTCGCTCCCCGCGTACGCCAGGCTCGTGGACGCCGCGATCGCGCGCGCGGACCACATCCACGCGCGGGTGGGATCAGCGCACGCGCCCCAGGTGGCGGATCCACGCGTGGGCGAGGGCCTCGCCTGGACCGAGCGCTTCGAGGCCTGGTGGGACCGGATCGTCGAGCAGCGCCTCGCCGAGGGACGCGAGCGCCTCACCGTCAACCCCGAGTTCGGGCCGCCCCCGTACCAGCCCGTGGATCCCCGCAGCGGGGCACCGCTCGCGGATCCCTGGGAGGTGTGCCTGTGGATGGCGGAGCGCTTCCGCGCGCGCTGGGCCGGGCGGCTTCAGGCGAGCGGGCGCTGATGCAGTTGCAGCTCACCGCGCAGCAGCGCGTGCAGTGGCGGGACGCGGGCTTCCTCGCGTTGCCCCGCTTCGTGGACGACGACCAGCTCGCCGGGCTCCGCGGGGCCTACGACGAGCTCCTCGAGCGGCGCGTCGAGGCGGCGGGCGACCGGATGCTGGGCGGCGTCACGCGCCAGATCATGTTCCCGAGCCAGGCCCACCCCGTCTTCGACCGGAACCCGGTCCTCGCGGCCGGGATCGAGCTCGGCCGCGAGCTCCTCGGGAGTCACGAGGTGTACCGCAGCTTCGACATGCTGATCTTCAAGCCGCCCGGCCACCCGGAGGCGACACCCTGGCACCAGGACGCCGCCTACGCCCGCTCTCCCTTCGCGCCGGCTGGAACTCGCATCGTGCTGGAGTCGATCCAGTTCTGGGTGGCCCTCGACGACGCGGACGCGGAGAACGGCTGCATGCACTTCGCGCCGGGGCATCACACGAAGCCGCTCCTCCAACACCGCGTCGCGTCGGGAGAGCCCGCCGAGGACAGCCGCCTGCTCGAGCTCGTGGCCCCGGAGTCGCAGCTCGATCTCGAAGGCGCCATCGCCTGCCCGCTGCCGGCCGGCGGCTGCACCCTCCACACCTACGGCACGCCCCACTACACCCCTCCGAATCGCAGCGCGCATCGCCCGCGACGCGCGTACATCTTCAACGTCGCGACCCCCCGCGGCATCCGCTTCCTGCTCGGGCACAGCGATGACGACTGACGTCCCGGGCCGCTTCCGGATGAGCAGCGAGGAGCGCGAG
The DNA here is from genome assembly GCA_964442285.1 of uncultured Spirochaetales bacterium. Lineage (GTDB taxonomy): Bacteria > Myxococcota_A > UBA9160 > UBA9160 > JAFDET01 > CAYTZH01. Next base: position 36,862 of record CAYTZH010000035.1, read on the forward strand.
GGCTACGCCCGCGACGGCTACCTGCTGCGGGAGGGAGTCTTCGCGGCCGACGAGCTCGCGGCGCTCCGCGACGCGGTCGAGGAGGTGGTGGCCGGGGTGATGGCGCGGGCACAGCGGCCCGGAGCGGGTCCCGAGATCCGGCTCGCCGACGGCCATCGCCTCCAGCTCTCGAGCCAGGCGGCGATCCAGTGGGAGTGGGCGGAGGGCTCGCGGGAGGTCCGCCTGGTCGAGCCCTGCGACCATCTCGACCCGCGTCTCGCCGCGCTCTTCGCGGACGCCCGCTTCGTCGAGCCGATGCGCGACGCCCTGGGCCGCGAGGACGTCGCGCTCTTCACGACCAAGCTGAACCTCAAGCGCCCCCGCGAAGGCTCCGAGTTCCCCTGGCACCAGGACTACCCCTACTGGTACGTGCGGGTCGGAGAGGAGGCGCACGACGTCGCCACGGCACTCTTCTTCCTCGACGACGCCGATGCCGAGAACGGGACGCTGCGCGTGTTGCCGGGCACCCACCGCGAAGGACCGGTGCCGCGCGACCCGAATGACCCCACCCGCTCGCTCACCGATCCGCGCAAGCTCGACCGCTCGCGCGAGGTCGTGGTCCAGGCGCCCGCGGGCTCGGTGCTCTTCTTCGGCTCGCTCCTCGTGCACCGCTCGGAGGCGAACCGCAGTGAGAGGCCCCGGCGCGCGCTGCTTCCCTCCTACCAGCCGGCAGGGCGCCCGCGCTGGCACGAAGCGCCGCTCCACCCCGAATGGGTGGAGCACCTGCCCTGAGAGTTTCGCCGGTGTACCTCGGCATCGACGTCGGCACTTCGAGCGTGAAGGCGCTCCTCCTGGACGACGGGGACCGAATCGTCGCGGAGAGCAGCGCGCCCCTCGAGGTGCGCCGCCCGCGGCCGCTCTGGTCCGAGCCGCACCCGGACTCCTGGTGGACGGCGACCCGGGCGGCCTTGGGGGGGCTCCGCGCGCGCGGCTCGGGCGGGCTCGCCGGGCTGCGCCTGCGCGGCGGCGGGATCGGGACGGGCGGCTTCAACTTCGACGCCAAGCTCCGGCGCCAGAGCGTGGACCCCGTGGACCTCTTCCACGCCCACATCGGCGGCATGGACACGCTCGCCCGAGGGCTCGTGGCGGCGGCGTACCTGCTCGAGGAGGGGCGCCTCCAGGAAGCCGTCGACGCGCGCTACGCCGGCTGGTCCGGCGAGCTCGGGCGCGGGATCCTCGAGGGCAAGCTCGGCCTGGCGGACCTCTGGCGGCGCGCCATCGAGTCCGAGAGCGCGCCGCGTCCGGTGTCCGGCCGGCAGGAGCAGCTCGAGAACTGGGTGCGCAACGGGATCGAGCGCGCGGGAGGAACGCGATGACGACGGCGCTGGAGACGCGCCCGGTCGAGGGGCCGCGCGCCCTGGCTGCTTCCGAACGGGTGCTCGCGGTCGCGGGATTCCCCGTGGCCATCGTGGCGACCTTCGCCCTGGCGCTCCTGCTGATGGGCCGGGGGTGGTCGCCCGAGGCTGCGATCGTCCTGCCCATCGCGGCGTTCTATCTCTGCCTCGCCGTCACCGAACGGCTCGTCCCCTGGCACGAGAGCTGGCTCCATCCGCGCGACGACCTGCGCACGGACGTCGGCCTCTACTTCTCCAACCTCGGGATCGGGCTCGCCACCGGGCCCCTCGTCGTCGCCGCGGCCGCGGGCGCCGGCGCCTGGCTCTCGGCCCGGATGGGTCTGGGCTTGTGGCCGGCCGAGGCGCCGCTCCTCGCCCAGGTGGCTCTCGGCCTGGTGGTCGCCGAGCTCTGGGAGTACGGAGCCCACCGCGCCATGCACGAGGTGCCCTGGCTCTGGCGCTTCCACGCCACCCACCACAGTCCCCAGCGCCTCTACTGGCTGAATGCGAGCCGCTTCCACCCCATCGACCTCTTCGTGATCGGCACCTTGAAGCTCGTCCCCCTCGCGATCCTCGGCGCGGGCGCTGCGGTGATCGCGCTGAACAACCTCTTCTCCGCGGTGCACGGCGCCTACCAGCACGCGAACGTGCCCGTGCGGATCGGGCCGCTCAACTGGATCTTCAGCATGACGGAGCTCCACCGCTGGCACCATTCGAAGCACGTCTCCGAGGCCAACCACAACTACGGCGGGAACCTGATCGTCTGGGACGTCGTGTTCGGGACGCGCTACCTCCCCGCCGACCGGGAGCCGCCCGAGGCCATCGGGATCGGCGCGATGCCCGCCTTCCCGACGGGCTTCTGGGCGAACCTCGCAGCGCCGTTCCGCTGGCGCCGCGTGGAGGAGGAGAGCCGATGAGCCAGGCACCCGCGTCGCATCCCCTGAATGCCGGCTTCGAGTGGCGCCCGTCGCTCTCGCGCGGGCGCCTTCCCGAGGGCATGGCCGCGCAGTTCGACGAGCAGGGCTTCTGCCTCTACGAGAGGGCGTTCGACGCGGGGCAGGTTGCGCGCGCCGTCGCGGAGATCGATCCGTGGGAGCAGAAGGTCGAGCAGTTCCTCCGGACCCGGGAGGACGGCACGCTCTTCATCGCCCGCGCGGGCAGGATCACGTTCTCGACGCACCTCGTGACGCGCAGCCGGTTCCTGCGGGCGATGAGCGTCGCGCCGCCGATCCTCGACCTGTGCCACGACCTGGTGGGCCCCGACGTGCGCCTCTACTGGGACCAGGCGGTCTACAAGAAGCCGGGCAACCCCGAGGAGTTCCCCTTCCACCAGGACAACGGCTACACCTACATCGAGCCCCAGCAGTACCTCACCTGCTGGGTCGCCCTCACCGACGCCACGGTGGAGAACGGCTGCCCCTGGGTGATCCCCGGCTGGCACCGCTACGGCACGCTGGCCCACGAGGCCACGGACCTCGGCTGGCGCTGTGTCGAGTCGTCGCCGGACGCCGTTCCCGTCCCGGCGCGGGCGGGCGACATCGTGGTGTTCTCCTCGCTCACGCCCCATCGCACCGGCCCCAACCTCTCGGACTCGGTGCGCAAGGCGTACATCCTCCAGTACGCGCCGGACGGCGCGCGCTGCCGGGTCGAGGGCGCGGCGCAGGCGGGGCTGCAGAACGACCCCGAGCGGCAGTACGAGGTGCTCCGCGGTGGCTCGCCGGCGCCGCTGCCGTGACGATGCCTGCAGCTAGGCGGGTTCGTGCGCGCCGGTCGCACGCGTCGCCACCCATCCGATGCGCTCCGCGAGGAGTGAGAGGAACGCGTCGCCGTCGAGGCGCGAGGGCACGTCCACGGCATCCGGCGCCGGATCGTCACCGGCGACCTCCTCGAAGTCGAGCAGGCGGCCCTGCCGCTCGCCCTCGGGCTCGACACGGAAGCGGCAGGGGCGGCGATCGAAGAGCTCGGGGTGCGTGAGCCAGGCCACCGCGATCGGGTCCCACGGGAAGAAGCCATCGAGGTTCCACTGGCGCTTCCACAGGTCGAGCCACCGGGGCACTGTCTCTTGCAGCAGGTCCGCGACGGCTCCGCCGGGCGACGTCATGGCGTCGAGATGCTCGCGCCGGAAGGTTGCCTGGGCGCACAAATCCATGGTCACCAGCGTACGAGGGCAGACCGCGGTCATCACCTCGGCGGCGGCACGCCCGTCCTGGTGGAAGTTGAACTCGCCGTACTCGGCGAAGTGCGGGAAGTGCACGGCGCCGCCCATCACTACCAGCCGGCGCAGCTTGCGGGCGAAGTCCCGATCGAGGCTCATGGCGGTCGCGACGTTTGTCAGGGGACCGATGGCCAGCAGGGTGATCTCGCCCGGGGATGCATCCACGGCACCCCGCATGGCCTCGACCGCCGGGGAGGGTCGGCCCCGCTCCGCTGCCGCGGCCGCGCCGGCGTAGATCGGCGCGTCGGACGCCGCCGCGGCGAGTACCCGGCGGGCGCACGTGAGCGCCTGAGCGAGCGGAACGTTGCCGAAGCAGACGGAGACCCCTTCGAGCTGCAGCTCCGGCGAGCCGAGCAGCATCAGGATGGCCAGGCCGTCGTCGATGTCGCTTCCCGGGGCGCCCATCCCCGGGTCGGTGTCCAGCCAGACCCGTGTGCGCACCATTTACCCGCCTGCATCGCTCGTCCCGCCAGCTTCCGCGAAGCCCGCCCCGTCCTCGCGCCCGAGATCGTAGGCGAGTTGCAGCCCCAGCGGGTTGGCGTAGTCGAACTTGCCGATCGGGATCGGGCGCGAGGGCTGCGCGTAGGTTCGCGCGGAGACCACGGGCAGCGGCCGCTCGTAGCGCCGCGTGAGCAGGACCAGGGTTCGTCCCGGCTCGTTGGCTGCCAGCAGCACGGGCGCGTTGTCGACCAGGCCCCCGTCCAGCACCGGCCGCGAGCGGTAGCGCCCACTCGGCAGGACGGGCGGGATGGCCGACGACGCCAGCACGAGGTCGGCGAACTCCTCGGGGTCGCGGCACTCGTGGGCAAACCCACGACCGGCCGGTAACCGAGGCGCGCCGTCCAGCTCGCGTGCACCGGCTTTCGCAGCCTCTTCTCGAGACCGTAGACGGACAGCCCGACCGCCGCCCCCAGGAAGCCCCCCAGCCAGCGCGGGTACGCGGCCATCAGGAATGCGAGACGGGTCCGCTGGAAGACGGCGAGGTCGTCGCGGCGCAGGAACCGGCGCACGGCGCCCCCGTACATCGCGGCATGGGGAAACACCGGGTCGTCGCGAAACGGGGCCAGGTTGCGCCAGTGCACGTTGCGGGAGTTGCGGGCCGTCAGCTCCTTGAAGAGGTTCAGCGCCTCGCGGGTGCGGTCCAGGACTGCGGCCGTCGCCATGGCGCAGCCGGCGCTGACCGACCCGACGAAGCGCGCCTGGGACAGCTCGAGCCCGCTCTCGTGCGCGCCCTCCCAGAAGCCGAGCTGCCAGAAGCAGCGGCTGCCACCACCGGCGAAGATCACGTTGTGGAAGGGTGGGTGACGGCTGGCCCCGGGCATCGGGGTCCTCCTCGTCTCCGCTCAGAACACCATGTCCAGAGCGGACGTGTCGCCGCTCGTCATCGAGCGGGCCCTGGCCGGCGCCTGCAGCAGCACCTCGGTGGCGAAGAAGCGGGCCGTGTCGAGCTTGCCCGCATAGAAGGCGACCTCGGCATCCCGCTCGCGCTGCTCGCGCGTTGGCGCCGCCGAGCCGATCCGCCCGGCGAGTGCCTTGGCGGCGACCGCCGCCTGCTGCGCCAGCATGTGGCCGACCAGGACGTCGCCGAAGAGCTCGAGGAACGGCGTCGCCTGCTGGAGGGCGAGGCGGAGATCATCCCGGGCGCGGGAAGCGAGCCAGAAGGCCACCTTCGCGAGCTCCTCCCGCGCGGCGGCGAGCGCGGCGATCACGCCGGCGACCGCCTCCTCGTCGCGGTGCGCCTCGACGAAGGCGCCGAGCTCGCCAGCGTAGGTGGCGAAGAGCCCGCCACCCTTCTGGCGCATCTTGCGGCCGAGCAGGTCGAGCGCCTGGATGCCGTTGGTGCCCTCGTAGATCGAGAGGATCTTGCAGTCGCGCAGGTATTGCTCGACCGGGTAGTCCTGGGTGTAGCCGTAGCCACCAAAGACCTGGATCGCCCGCTCGGTGACCTCGAAGGCGCGGTCGGCCGAGCAGGCCTTCACGATCGGGGTGACGAGATCGAGGAGGTCGCCGGCTCGGACCGCCTCCGCCGCGTCGCGAGCGTAGTGCCGGAGGTCCTCCCACAACGCCGCCTGGGCCACGAGCGCGCGCGTCCCCTCGGCCCAGGCCTTCATGAACATCAGGTTCCGGCGCACGTCGGGGTGCGCGACGATCGCGGCGCTGCCGCCGGCCGGGTCGGCCAGGTCGGGCCCCTGGCGTCGCTCCTTCGCCCAGGCCAGGGCCTGCTGGTAGGCCGCGTTGGCGAGGGAGGTGGCCTGGAGGCCGACCGCGAAGCGCGCGTGGTTCATCATCTGGAACATGTACGTGATGCCGGCGCAGCGCTCGCCGACGAGAAAGCCGCGGCACGGGCCCTCGCGACCGAAGCCGACCGTGCAGGTAGCCGACGCGTGGATGCCGAGCTTGCGCTCGAGCCCGTCGACCGTGACGTGGTTGAAGTCGCCGACGCCGCCGCGGGGGGCAGGGAGGTACTTCGGGACGATGAAGAGCGAGACGCCCTTCGTGCCCTCCGGGTCGCCCTCGATGCGCGCCAGGACCAGGTGCACGACGTTCTCGTAGAAGTCGGTGTCGCCGCCGGTGATGAAGATCTTGCTGCCGCGGATGTCGTAGCTGCCGTCGTCGTTCGGCGCGGCCCGTGTCACGAGCTCTCCGACCGCCGAGCCGGCCTCGGCCTCGGTGAGGCACATGGTGCCGCCCCAGGAGCCGCCGTACATCGGCGGTACGAAGGTTTCGGCGAGCTCGTCGCTCGCGAAGGTCTCGATCAGCAGGGCAGCTTCGGTGGTGAGCCCCTGATAGAGGTAGAGCGCCTGGCTCGCGGCGTTGATGGCCTCGCCGCACGGAGTCGCGAAGATCTCGGGCAGGCCCATGCCGCCGAACCGAGGCCCCTTCGTGGCCAACATCCAGCCGAGCTCCACCAGGGTCTTCCATGCGCCGGCGTAGCCCGCGGGTGTGCGGACCCTCCCGTCCACGAGCTCGCACCCCTCGCGGTCGCCGGGGACGTTGATGGCGGCGAGGTCGTCGACCGCCGCCTTCACGATCTGCTCGACGATGCGATCGCAGGTGGCCTTGTCGAACGCCGACAGGCGCTCGTGCTCGAGGAGTCGCGCCGCGTCGAGCCACTCGTCGAGGATGAACCTCCAGTCGCGCAGGTCGAAGCGCAGATGGCTCACGGGGGGCTCCCGGTGGGGCGGAGGTCCTCCGGATCGACGAGCGGGCCGAAGGCGAAGGGTCGTCCGTCCGCGTCCGTCGCGACCGGTTCCGAAGCCCTGGGATCCGGCGTTCCGCTCACGAGCGGCGAGGCCCGCATGTCAAGGATCTCCCGGAGTTCCTCGGAGCCACGCCGGATGCGCTCATGGACCTCCTCGGTTCGTCCTGTGTCGCCGGAACGTTGAAGTTCGCGGAGCTCGAGATGGGCTTCGCGCAGATCCAGCGCCAGGTCGACGGCCGACTCGAGCTCGCCGTCGGAAAGCATGCGATCGGCGAGCTGCGCGCTGAGCCGGGCGCGGATCGTCTCGCGAAGGACGTCGCGATCGGACTCCTCCTCGTCGCCCCACGCGAGGATCGCATCGCCCGCTGCGAGCGGCGGCTCGTCCGGGATCCGCGCTTCGACGGGCGGCTCGGGTGCGGGGATCGCCACCGGGGCCGGTGCCCGCTCTACGGGCGGCGCGGCGGGGCGCGGGCCGGGCGAGGGAGGGGACTCCCAGCGGAGCCACGTCATCACCCCGACGACGAGCAGCGTCGCCGGGATCCAGAGAGCGAGACGCGAGCGGGTCGTCATCGGGCTCGTCCTGTGCGGAGGAGAAGGCCCTGGTCGTGCCAGCGGATCTCCCCCCCGCAGAACATGGGTTCGATCGGCATCGGTCTCGAGACTCCTAGGGTCGGCCGGAGGTCTCGCCGGCCAGCGCCCGAATGAAGCGCACCTCGGCCTCGTCGTACGGCGAGCCGTCGGCGCGCAGGATCTCGTGGTGCCACGGCTCGGGTTCCTCGGGGTAGGGGTTCACCCAGGAGTTCCAGGGCAGGTGGGTCTGGGTGCGCCCGGCGACCAGCCCCCAGCAGTACGCCCCGACGCCTTCGCGCTTCAGCCAGGCGAGGTGGGGGTCGAAGTGGCTCCCCATGCCCCGCGCCAGCCACTCGGTGCACCAGATGGGGCGCCCGTAGCGGCGCAGCGCCTCGACGCGCTGCTGCAGGGCCTCGAGCTCTCCGTAGTGGTGGAACGAGACGATGTCGGAGTGCTCGAGGCAGAAGCAGTCCATCTCCGACAACGCGACCGGATCGCTCCAGCTCCCGCGCCACACGCCGGCGGTGAGCGGCTGGCTCGGACCCACGTCGCGGGCCCAGGCGAAGGCCTTGGCCAGGAGCTGGAGGCTTCGCGCGCCCTTGTCGGGGATCTCCTCCGCGGCGTAGGCGGGGTTCGGGTTGTCGGGCTCGTTGAACAGGTCCCACCCGTCGATGCGGGGGTCGTCCCGGCAGTGCTCCAGCAGTCCCTGCACGTAGGGCGCGAGGGCGTCGTGTCGAGCCGGGTCGCCCAGGAGCCGGGCGCCAGGGCTCTGGACCCAGCGCGAGTTGTGCACGCCGGGGCGGGGCTCCGGCTGGGGGCCCCAGCGCGGATACGGATCCCAGACGCCGTCGAAGAGGACCAGGAGCGTTCCCATGCGCCGGGCGGCTGCGATCCCGAGGAAGCGGTCGAGGCGTTCGAGCAGGCCCGCCCGGTCGTGGTCCCACAGCAGGTCGTGGAGGAAGACACGCACGCTCGTGAAGCCGAGCCCCGCCGCGAGGTCCAGCTCGCGCTCGATGGTCGTGGGATCGAAGGTCTCGGCCCGCCACATTTCCAGCTGATTGCAGGCGCTGCTGGGCGTGAAGTTGCAGCCCACCCGCCAGCCGCGTTCGGCGTTCCAGCGGTGTGCGCGCTCGGCCGGCCAGCGCCCTGCGTCCGCGTCCACCTCTCGTTCCTCCTCGCTCCGCACCCGGTCAGGTGCGCGCGCGGCGGCGGGTGCCGCCCTGGACTCCACGTTCCTGAGGCTGCCTCTCCAGGGGCGGAAGGCCTGCGCGGGCGAGCTGGTCCTGCACGTCCAGGAGGATCACGCGGCGCAGGTGGTCGAACGCCCGGTCGATGTCCCTGGGCTTCCGGAGCGCCCGGCGGATGCCCACGCGCTCAAAGACGGCGAGTACCATGTGCGCGAGCATGTCGAGATCCGGCAGCGGGACGCCCAGGGAGGCTTCGAAGCCGCGCGCGATCTCCTGCTCCGGGATGCCGATCCGGCGAAGGATCCGCAGCGAGGGCGCTGTGAGGCGGTCGCGTTCGAGGAAGGCGACGAGGATGAGCCGGGCGAGCCGTTCCTCCTTCTTGGCGATGGTGCGAAGCCCGTCCACGAAGCGGTCGATGCGATCGAGGGGGTGCTCCACCTCGAAGACGCTCCGGCGGATGTCGTCCATCCACACGTCCTCGACGCGCTCCATCACGACCTCCAGCAAGCCTTCCTTGCTGCCGAAGTGCCAGTAGAGAGCGGACTTGACGACGCCCGAACGCCGGGCGATCTCGTCCACGCCGGTGCCCGCGTAGCCGCGCTCGGCGAAGAGCTCGGTGGCGGCCTCGATGATGCGCTCGCGGCTCTCCGCGCCGCGGGCGAGGCGCTGGTCCTCTCCCGGGGTCTTGGGCGATCGCTGCCGGACCTCGGAGGGCTTCGTTCGTTTGCGGCTCCTGGGCGCCATGGGGCACAGATAGCCCATCTCGGGCCCGAGGGGCCCCGGGAGAGCCGGAAAAAATTTTCTAGACAGATCGTTCTGGTTGTGGGAGCGTGGGCGGCACTCGGAGGACCGTCGGCGTCCACCCCCCGGGTGGGCCGCCTCGTTCCTCGAAGAAAGGAACGCGCCCATGAAGTCCTGGAAGACGACCCTCGCGCTGCTCGCAGGCTTCAGTGCTTCGTTCGGCTGCGGCGAGCTGCCGAACGTCACGCCCAGCCCCTATCCCCTCGAGGATCCCGCTCTGCTGCGTTCGCAGTCGGCGCAGGGGTCGGCCGCGCTCGAGGCCTACATCCTCGACTGGCTGGACGGCAACGCGCCCGCGCAGATCCCGGAGAACCTGCTGCCGCAGGGCCGCAACATGGAGATCTTTCCGGCCGCGACCCTGGTCGACCCCACGACAATGACGGCCGAGGAGCAGTGGGCGATCGCGCCCGGGCTCACCCACCCGGTCGGTCCCGGCGAGTCGGGCAACCTGTTCCGCGTGCACAACACGACCTACGGCTGGATGACGTTCCCGCTCGCGCCCTTCGGGACGACCATCAAGATGGAGGGCAGGTTCCCGCGGGCCCGCTACTTCTCGCTGTGCATGCCCGCGCCCTTCTCGGGCCTCGAGTACAACAACGGCGGCGACGGCCACGAGGATCTCTGCATCATGGATGCGGACATCAACCCCGACCCGGGGAACGTGAACCCGTACCGCGTGGGCGCCAACCGCCTGGCCCCGAACCGGGACTACACCGTCTACTTCCACACGACCCAGGCCACCAGCGACGCCGACCGCATCGCCAAGAACCCGGATCAGCGCCCGGAGACCTACTACCGGGACCATGGCCAGGGGCCGAACGCGAACCACCGCTGGGTCTCGCTGATCACGTTCAACGGCCCGCCGGTCGCGGGCGACTACCTGGGCACGACCGGGGGCTGGAACCTCGGGGAGCAGGTGTGGCTCCGCTACTACTACCCGGAGGACGCGTTCCTCGACGGCGGCGATCCGTCGGCCGGCGCGGGCTACCCCAAGATCACGATGACGCTCGACTCCGACCCGCTCCAGCGCCCGTTCTACATCCACGGCGACAAGGCGTTGATCGAGGAGTTCGGGAACAAGCGCTTCACCGTCGACGCGGCGCTCAACACGTCGAACGAGACCAGCACCTACGACGGCAAGAACACCGGTTGGTGGAAGCACTTCGGGATCATCACCTACCTGTCGGCGGCCTACTGGCACGACGCCACCAGCATCGCCGGGTTCAAGGACGCCACGAAGCTCCTGACCGGCGCGTGGACGCAGGCCCAGGGCAAGCAGTGGGTCTACGACTACGTCAAGGGTCTGAACGGGCGGTCCTACGACGCGCCTCCCCCGCGCAACTGGGAGGAGGGACAGAGCATGCTCCCCCACTACACCATCCTGCACAAGGACGGCGTGTCTCGTGACGGCATGGTCACGGTGCTGATGGGGAAGCTGCCCACCTTCCCGCCGACCAACGACGGGTATCCCGTGATGGAAGGCAACAAGCAGGTCCGCTACTACAACATCTCCGGCTACTCGTCGGGCCATCTGAACGGGGACCCGAACACGACGGACTTCTCGCTGGCGGCGTGGTCGATCATGGACGAGGAGATCCTGATCGACGCCAACCGCCAGTTCTACCTCGTCGTGAGCACCGCGGCGGACCGACCGGCCAACGCGACGGCCGCGAACGGCGTCACCTGGGTCAACAGCAACAACGCCGGCGGCTTCGGCGCGGTGATCCGCTGGCTCTCGGCCTATCCGGAGCACTGGACGCCCCAGAACCCCCACGAGATCAACATCCCGTGGGCGGTCGGCAGCTGGGAGTCGCCCTTCTACGACGCCAACTACATCGGCCAGAACGACCAGAACGGCACGATGGGCAACCTGCAGCCGATCGGCTGGGTCTTCCACAAGACCTGCTTCGAGCAGCTCGGCAACAACATCACCCAGTCCCGGGTGCTGTCGAAGCCGTGGTGGGGTTGTCGTCCCTCGAGCTGCGGCGCGGCGCCCGTGGCCGCCGAGGGCAGCCACCGCGGCCTCATCGCGATGGCTCCGCTGGCGCTGGCCCTGCTGGCGCTCCTCGGCCACGGCATCGTCCGCACGCGGCGGCGAGGGGCCGCGAGCTAGTCGACCGGGCAACGGCGGAAGGAGGGGCTACGAGGCGCGCGGTCTCGTAGCCCCTCGACCTTCCGGTCCTAGGCGAGGTTGCGGAGCTCGACGACGAGGGCGATCGCGACGTGCACCGCGCAGGCCCAGCCGATGCCGCCGGTCAGCCGGGTGACGCCGCCGAACAGGAGCCCCAGCGCCATCACCGCCAGCAGGAAGAGCGGCTGGCTCCAGAAGGCGGCGCCCAGATCGAGGTGGAAGGCGGTGTAGATGCAGCTCTGGACCCCGATGCCAACGAAGACACCGAACCGGACGATCGCCAGGGGCTGCACCACCCCCCGATGGACGACCTCCTCGCCGACGCCCGTCAGGATGGCCTTGGAGAGGGCGACGAGCAGGAACGCCAGGCGCTGCCCGGCCACGGGCGGCGGCGTGGAGAGCGTCGCGTGCAGCGCCCAGAGCCAGACGCCGAGGACGGCCAGCCGGAGTCCCCAGATGGCGCCTGGGCCGGCCCGGCGCCAGTCACCCCAGGTGAGGTCCGCGAACGAGGCTCTTCCCGCGGCGAGCCACAGCAGGGACGCGAACACCGCGGCGAGTAAAATGGCGTGGGAGACCAGGAGAATCACGTAGTCCTGGAGCGAGCTGGGACGCGCCAGGGGCCAGAGGGCGAAGCCGGTGTATCGAAGCAGGGCGAAGACCCAGAAGCCCAGCGCCAGGGCGGCGAGGACGCGCCAGAGATCGACGGAGGGGCGCGGCGCGCGGCCTTCGCGCCGATGGCAGACCCCGAACAGGGCGAGGATCACGAGGAGCGCCGCGGCCAGCGTCCAGGGCGCCGTCATCGGGCCGGCGGACCCGACGAGCAGGCGGGGGATCGACGCGGCAGCCCCGACGACTAGGAGTGCCTCGCCGAGTCCCGAAGGGCCTGTGCCGCGTTCCCGGAGCAACCCCTACCTCGCTCGCCGGCCGAAGCGGGCTCGCGGCGCAGCATAACCCATGTCCGTGCACGATCTCTTCGCCGACGAGCTCGTGTGGGGAGCGATCGGCTTCGCGATCGCCGCGGGCCTCGCGCTCCGGAACCTGCGAGGCGTCGCGCTCGGCGCTCCCCTGACTCTCCTGGCCGGGACGGTCGGCGTCTACGGGGGATTCTGGGGATCGCGCCTCGTCGCCGTGCTCGGCGCCAACCCCTCCCTGTTCGTCCACGAGCCGGGCTTCTCGCTGCGGTTCTGGCTGGGCATGGACTCGTGGCTCGGCGGTGTCATCGCAGGCGTCGCGCTCTTCGCCCTGGTCGTGCGACTCGGTGGGGGACGAGCGGGCTCCGCCGCGAGCGCCGTCGTACCCGCGCTGCCCCTGGTGCACGTGGCCATCCAGCTGGGTGCGTTCCTTCGCGGCGACGGGCTCGGCACCATCACGGACCTGCCCTGGGCGGTGCACCCAGCCGAGGTCGGGGCGGGGGTGCACCCCCTCCCGGTCTACGTCCTGGCGAGCGAGCTCGGCGCGGTGCCGCTGCTCCAGGCGGCCTGGCACCGCCCTGCGCTGCGGGCCTCGCTCCTGCCGGCCTACCTCCTTCTGGGGAGCCTCCTGGCGCTGGGCGTGAACCACCTGTCCGCGTCGCCGACCGGGATCCCGCTCGCCATCGGGCCGACGACGTTTCAGGTGATCCACGCGGCCGTCGCCTTCGGGGCCGTCGTCGCGCTCCCCGGCGTCCGGCGCGCCCGACCCGGGATGGTGGCCGCCGGAGCCGGCCTCGCCGTCGCGGGGGCTGCGAGCGTCGTCGTGCTTCCGGTCTCGCCGCCTTCGGCGCACGCGGCCGGCCGGCGGGGCACCGTCCTGGTGCTGACCCGGAGCGCCCTCGCCGAGGCGGCCTCAGACCTCGTGCGCCATCGGGAGACTCAGGGCCATTCGGTCGTCGTGCGTCGCTGGGAGCGCACTCCGACCCGCCCGGAGCTGATCGAAGAGGTGCGCGCCCACGTCGACGACCCGCTGCGCGCCGTGCTCCTCGTCGGAGATGCCGGTGCTCCGGGCGAGGAGACCGCCGACTGGCACCTGCCGTCCCTTCGCACTGCGGAAGGCAAGCTCTCGGACATGCGCTACGGGGATCTGGATGGCGACGGCCGGTCGGACGTGCCCGTGGGCCGACTCCCGGTCCGGGATGGGCGCGCACTGCGGGGCCTCGTCCACAAGCTCGTCGTCTACGAGGCCGCCGCGCGCCCGACGAGTGGCTTCCGGCTGACGATGTGGGCCGGGGCTCCGGGCTACGAGGCGCCGATCTCGGCCATCCTGCACCGGGTGCAGGCCGCGAAGCCCCGTTGGCTGGACTTCTTCGGCCTCTGCGGTGCGGCCGACTCGGTCTTCAGCGGGGACGTTCGCGAGCAGCCCCGGCTCTTTCTGCGGTGGCTCCGGGAGCCGGCGCTCGTCTCGATGGCGGTGGTCCACGGCTCGGCACAGAACATGAACGCCGCGGACCACGATGGCCGCCCGGTCTTCGTGGGCCTCTCCCACGTGCAGGCGCTCGACTCGCTCACGCCGCTCGATCCCCTCCTCATCCTCGCCTGCCGGAGCGGGACCTTCGATCTGCCCGCCGCCGAAGGGAAGTCGCTTTCCGAGGCGTTCCTGCAGCATCCGGGCGGGCCGGTCGCCGTGGTGGCGGCTTCCGGCGACGACGGCCCGCTCACCAACTACCTCGCCGTGCGCTCGATCTCCCGGGCCCTCGAGGAGGGATCGGTGTCCACGATTGGCGAGCTGCTGCTCCACTACCAGCGCGAGCTCCACCAGGCGGACGGCGAGACCGTGCGCCGGCTGGACGGCGGACTGGGAGGGGTCGAGGCCATCCTCGCGTCCGTGGGCGAGCGGCGTGCGAAGGAGTTCTCGTCGCCCGAGACCATTCGCGAGGGCGTCCTCCGCTACAACCTGCTGGGCGATCCCCTCACCCCGGTCCGGCTCCCGGCGGCCCTCCCGGTCCGGGTGACCTCGACGAGGGAAGGGCTGGTCGCGTCGGGCCGTACGCCACCGGGTAGCGATCGCCTGCTCGTCGACTTCGTGGATCGGAGCGCCGAGCTCGAGCCCGTGCCCCCGGACGCGGACGCGGCGGAGCGGCGCCGGCTTCTCGCGTCGGCCAATCGGGTGCCGCGCGTCCTGGCGCGCCACGAGCTGGCGGGCGAGAGCTGGACCGTCGGGATCCCCGAGCCGCCCGCCTGCCGGTTCCAGGACTGCTACCTGCGCTTCCGCCTGCTCGGCAGCGAGACGAGCCACTATGCGATCCACGCGCTTCGATAGGCCGAGAGGGACGACGTCGCCATGAGCTACTGGAGCTGGGGCGTAGCGGGCTTCGCGGTGGGCACCGCCGTGGCCATCCGGAACGCGCGCAGGAGCGGGATCGGGTTCTCCTTCCCCGTCGGCGTGGTGCTCGTGACCGTGGGCCTCTACGCCGGCATCCTGGGAACGAAGCTCCTCGACGTGGCGCTCGTGCGCCCGGAGCTCTTCCGGGAGGACCTTCCGGCGGCGCTCGCCTTCTGGAACGGCGGCCTGGCGTGGCAGGGGTTCGTGCTGGCCTTCGCGGGGCTCGCCGTGGTCCTCGCGCTGGCGGGCAAGCCCGTGTGGCTGACGGTCGGCTGCGCGGCGCCGGGGCTGGCGCTGGCCCATGCGATCAGTCGCCTCGGGTGTCTCTCGCACGGCTGCTGCCACGGCGCGCCGAGCGACCTTCCCTGGGCCATCTGGTCCACGCGCCTGAGCGCGTCGGTCCACCCGACGCAGCTCTACAGCCTGGTCCTCGAGCTGGGGGTGTTCGGGGTGCTGCAATGGGCCTTCGACCGTCGGCCCGCGTCCCGGTCGCTGCTCTTCCCGGCGTACCTGATGCTGTTCTCGTTCCACCGGTTCGGGATCGGCTTCCTTCGAGGCGACGCTCCGGGCCCGGAATGGGTGCCGGGTCTGCGCGCGGACCAGGTGATCTGCGTCGTCTACTTCGCCGCCGGAGCGCTTGCTCTGTTCGCCCTCCAGCGCCGCCGCATCGCGGGAGCCGCCGTGGCGCTCCTGGCGCTGCTCGCTCCCTCCGCCTGTGGCGTGGACCGCGACGTGCTGGCCGAGTTCCAGGGCGGCGAGATCACGCGAGCCGAGTTCCACGAGTGGCTCGACGCCGCCGGGAGCCGACGCGCGCTGGACCTGCCGACGCGGTTCGGGACCCGGTCCGTGCTGCTCCCCACCGAGACGGTTCTCCGGAACGAGCTCGAGCAGGAGCGCAGCCTGGTGCTGATGATCCTGGACGAGCTCGCAGCCCGTGAGGCCACGGATCGGGGTCTCGACCGGGAGGAGCCGCTGAAAACGATCCTCGAGGTCCACGCCGAGGACACCCTGGTCCGTCACGTGCGGGAGAGGGCGCCGGAGCAGTCCGAAGGAGGCTACTCCGAGGCCGTGGTCAGCCTGCGTTACATCTTCCGCGAGGTGAAGACCTTCCGCTGGGTCACGGGCCCGGGCGGGGAGGCGATCCAGCAACGGCTCCCGGAGCGCGAGATCGAGCGTCGCTACGCCACGGCACTCGAAGAGGCACGTGCCATCGTCGAACGGCTCCGCGGCGGGGAGGACTTCGCGGAGCTCGCGCTGGAGGCGTCGGAGTTCCCGCTCCGGGAACCCGGCGGGGACGTGGGCTATCAGCTCGCCAGCGCGCTGCCCGCGCCGCTCGCGGACGCCGTCTTCTCCCTCGAGGAGGGGGGCTTCACACCGGCTCCGATCACCGTGGAGACGGATCCGGGAGCGGCGGTCGGCTTCGGGGCGATCTGTGACGACTGTGCCGCCGTCTCCCACCCGCCCGGCGTCTACGTCGCGATGGTGACCGAGCGGCGTCGGGTGTCTCCGGAGGTCGTCGCCGACCTGCCGGTGGAGCCGGTCGTGGCCCGGCAGCTGAGAAGGCAGCTCCTCGAGAACGCCATGCTGAGCGCGTTCCAGAGTCGCCTCGGAGCGGAGACCGCCGCCGACTTCGAGAAGGTCTCGAGCCCGGACGAGGCGGACGTGATCTTCCGGATCGACGGCGCGGAGTTCCGCGTGGCCGAGCTGAACGCGCGGGTCGAGGCGCTGCAAGCGAGCGTGGAGGAGCGGTTCCACGGCCCGATCTCGAGCGCACGGCGGCGCAGGCTCGCGGAGGACAAGTACCGATACGAGCTCTGCAGGCGTCTCGCCGAACGCGCGGGGCTGCTCGAGGACCCCGCCTACCAGATGCGGCAGCAGGTGAAGCGAACGACCGTGCTCGCCCGCGAGTACCGCCACGCCGTCGCGACGAACCGCGTGCAGGGCGAGGGGCCGGTCGCAGACGAGAGCGACACCGAGGGCGAGCGAAGGTTGGAGGAATGGGCGGAACGCGCGCTCGAGGCTTCCGACTACCGGATCTTCGAATCGAGGCTCGAGGGCGCTTGATGCGACGGGGCCCCGGCCCGACGCCGATCTAGTAGACTGCTCGGTCTAGTTGTGCCACGGTCGAGGAAAGGACCCGACAGGATGGACGAGATGGACGGGACACCGGGCGAGAGCCTCGTCGAAGAGACGATCCCCGCCTCGATGTTCGTGCCGAAGTTCCTCGGCAAAGGCGAGATCGACTGGACCGCGAAGCCCGTCCCGGAGCCGGGGGAGGGTGAGATCCTCGTGCGCGTGGCGGCCAACGCCATGTGCGGCACCGATCGCCTCCAGCACCGCTTCGGCTCGCCCGTCGTTCCGGGGCACGAGGCCGCCGGGACCGTGGTCGCCGCAGGGCCCGGGACGACCACTCCGACGGGCACGCCCGGGGTGGTCTACCTCATGGGCTACTGCGGACGCTGCCGCTCCTGCCGAGCGCGGCACACGAACCAGTGCCTGGCCAAGACCTGCGACATGGGCTTCACCCAGGACGGCGGCTACTGCCGCTACGAGCGCGTGCGCGAGCCCCTCTTCTTCCCCGTCGCGCGCGACCTTCCCCTCGACGAAGCGACGCTGCTCCTCGACGTGATGGGGACCAGCGGGCACGCGATCGAGCGGGCGAGGCTCGTTCGGAAGGACATCGAGAGCGTGCTCGTCGCTGGCGCGGGACCGATCGGCCTGGGCATCGTGGCCATGGCGCGCCTGCTGCTCGGCGAAGAGATCCCGCTCTTCGTCTTCGACCGTGCCGGCTACCGGCTGAGGCTGGCGCAGCGGCTCGGGGCGATCGCAATCGACATGGAGAAGCAGGACGTCGCCGCGGCACTCCGGGATCATGGGATCGACGCAGCCGATGCGGTCTTCGACGCGGCCGGTCGGCGCGAGGCGCGGGACCGCCTGATCCAGTGTGCTGCGAAGCGCTCGGTGCTGGTGTGCGTGGGCCATGGGGAGGACGTGGCGCTCGACGTCTCGTCCCAGCTGATCGCCCCCGAGCGCGCCGTGCTCGGGAGCGAGTACTTCCGCTACGACGAGCTCCCAGCGAACCTCGAGCGCCTGAAGGAGCATCGCGAGTACCTCGCCGGCATCATCACGCACCGGCTGCCGCTCGAGGAGCTCCCCGATGCGTTCGCGGCCTTCAATGCGTGCGAGACCGGGAAGGTGGTGATCCAGCCGTGAGCGACCGCACGCGCGTGGCGGTCGTAGGGGCGGGCCTCTGGGGGCGCAACCACGCCCGGGTCTTCGCGTCCCACCCCTACAGCCAGCTCGTCGCCGTCTGCGGGCGTAGCGAGGCGAAGACCCGGGCGCGGGCCGAGGAGTTCGGCGTGCCCGCGTACCTGGATGTCGCGAAGATGCTCGACGCGGTGAAGCCCGACCTCGTGAGCCTCTCGCTTCCCAATCTCGACCACTTCGAGCCCACCCTCGCCGTGATCCGGGCAGGCTACCCACTGCTGGTCGAGAAGCCCCTGGTCTTCGAGCTGGAGCAGGCGGATCAGCTGCTGGCCGAAGCCGACGAGCGCGGCCTCTTCTTCGCCATCAACTTCAACCACCGCTACGCGAAGCCCGTCCAGCTCGCCCGGCAGGCGGTCGAGGCCGGGAAGCTCGGGCCCATCCGCTTCGCAACGTGGCGCTTCGGCGGCGAGGGAAGCTGCGCGCACCATCCCCACGCGAACCTGATCGAGACCCAGTGCCACGCCTTCGACATGCTCGAGCTGCTCGGTGGCCCGATCGAGTCGATCTCGGCGGAGATGGCGGAACCCCGCGCGGAGAGCGAAGGCTATACGACCGTCGTGCTCGCACTGCGCTTCGCGAGCGGCGCCGTCGGGAGCCTCGTCGGCAGCTACGACTCGAGCTACGCCTACCGCGGCACCCACCAACTCGAGGTGAACGGGCAGGCCGGCCGGATCTGGGTCGAGGACACCGTCGCCGAGTACCGCTATCAGGCGGCCGGGAGCGAGACGGCGGAGGTCTGGCGGGCCGGCTACTTCAACGACCCGGGCCGCCAGTTCGGCCACACCTTCGACCGCCACGCCCACGAGGTGCTCCAGGCGCTGCGCGACGGCGCGCCGCCCCCGGTGCACGCGCGCGCCGGTCGCCGCGCCCTGGCCCTGGCCCACGCCGCGATCCGCGCCTTCGAGAGCGGGAGCCGGGTGGTCGTAGGGGAGTAGGGACGGTCGTGCCCACGCTCGAGTTCCCGCCCGACTTCGACTGGGGCTGCTGTGCCGACGCCTACCAGACCGAGGACGCCTGGAACGAGGACGGCAAGGGCGAATCGATCTGGGACCGCTTCTGCCACGAGGGCAGGGTGAAGACCGGCGAGACGGGGGACGTGGCCTGCGACTTCTACCACCGCTACCGCGAGGACGTGGCGCTCATGAAGTCCCTCGGGCTTCGCACCTTCCGCTTCAGCGTGGCCTGGACCCGCATCCTGCCCGAGGGCAAGGGGCGGGTCGAGGAGCGGGGGATCGACTTCTACGACCGCCTGGTCGACGAGCTCCTCGCGGCGGGCATCTCGCCGCTGGCCTGCTGCTACCACTTCGATCTGCCGCAGGCGCTCCAGGACGAGGGAGGCTGGGCGAACCGGGCTACGGCGCACCACTTCGCCGACTACTGCGGGCTCATCGTCGAGCGCCTCGGCGACCGGGTGAAGCGCTGGATGGTCATGAACGAGCCCTGGATGTGCAGCGCCAATGCCTACCTCTACGGCAACGCCGCGCCGGGCGTCCGGGACCTGGACACCGGGCTTCGCGCGATGCACGTGCTGGCGCTCGCCCACGGCATGGCCGTGCGGGCGATGCGCGCCACCGCCAAACCGGACTCGATCACCACCTGCTACCACACCGCCGGAATCTACCCGGCCAGCGAGTCCGAGGCGGACCGTGCCGCGGCCGAGCGGCTCTGGCAGTGGTTCAACGCCTGGTTCATCGAAGCGACCCTCCACGGGCGCTACCCGGACCTGGGCCTCCCGGACGTCGACGTGGAGAAGCTCCTCGGCGTCGAGCAGGGCGACATGGAGACCGTGCGCGCTCCGCTGGACTACCTCGGAATCAACGTCTACCAGCGCCTGGTTGCCGCCGACGACGCCCGGGTCCCGTTCCTGCGCGTCCTCCCCGTCATTCCCGAGGAGGGCGAGTTCACGGACTACCCCTGGGAGGTCTGGCCGGAGGCAGTCCACCAGGTCTTCTCTCGTATGTGGCGCGACTACCGGATGCCCATGTGGATGACCGAGGTCGGCTGCGCCTACGCGGACTTCCCCGACGAGCACGGCGTGGTGGACGACGCGCGGCGCATCTCATTCCTCCGACGCTACTTCGCCCAGCTCCACCGGGCGATGGACGAGGGCGCCGACGTGCGCGGCTGCCACGTCTGGTCGTTGATGGACAACTTCGAGTGGCAGGAGGGCTTCCGGCTACGCTTCGGCCTCGTCTACTGCGACCACCAGACCCAGCGGCGGATCGTGAAGCGCAGCGGGGGGTGGTACCGGGACCTCATCGCTTCCGGGCGTCTGGAGCTGCCCTGATCAGGCCAGAGTGAGCGGAGGGGGGCCAACGCACGCGAGCAATCGTTGTGCCGCTCGTACATGGATCGGAACCGATGACGGACATCCCCGAACTCATCGAAGAGCAGCTGAAGAGGGCGATTCCCGCCCGGTTGCGAAGACGGCTGATGCAGGGCCGCTTCGAGTCTGGACAGGACATGGCCGCACTCCGCACCTTCGTGGGGCTCACACAGACGGACTTCGCAAAGGCGATGGGGATCAAAGTGTCCACACGCTCCGCAACTGGGAGCAAGGCCGGAGGCAGCCGGAGGGTCCCGCGATCGCGCTGCTGCGGATCGCCGCACGCCACCCACGGATCCTTCGCGAGAACCTCGAGGCGGCGGCTTAGGGAGGGACGTCCGAGGTTCAGATGCCGCAGGCCTTGAGCACACCTTGAGCACGGGGTCCGCCAGCAAAAACCTCACGATTCCGGCGAGTTATCGTCGGAGTCCGCGGGTTCGAGTCCCGTCCGCCCCGCCACAAGCCGCCGGAGTCGCACTCCCTCCA
>CAYTZH010000036.1:0-55594 GCA_964442285.1 uncultured Spirochaetales bacterium
GGCGCGCCGCGGCCCGGCTGGCCGCGGCCCTGCGGGGCGCACCCCGGCGTCGGGAAGGCGCGAGCGCGGATCCGTGTGCGCCGATTCGCACAGTCACCGATCCCCGCGACATCTACCTGGCGTGAGGAGACGTCCATGGCCGAGTCCGTCCTCGTTCCGCTCCCGCTGGGCCGGCACCGATTCGAGCTGGAGTCCCAGGCCCGGTCGTTCGCCGGCGCGCTGCCGACCCGGCTCGTGATCTGCTGCGCCGACCCGGAGCCGGGCGGGACTCCGCCCTGGCAGCGCAGTCTGGGCCGGGCCTTCGTCCTGCGCAGTCCGGGCGCCTCGGTCCGGGATCTCGGGCTGCGCGACGCCCTGCACCACGCCGTTCTCGAGCTCGGGGTGGAGTCCCTGCTCCTGGTGGTGCACTCGCGCTGCGCCCACCTGGTGCCCGAGCCCGATCCGCAGGAGGCCGTCGCGGAGCGGGGCCTGGCCCTCATGGACCGCCTCTACGCCATTCAGGCCCGCGCACAGCGGCAGGTGGCGGCGGCGCGGGACGCCGTCCGCGCCGGGATTCGCGATCTGGCGGCGGATCCCGCACTCCGCAAGGCGGCCCGGGTCGGCCTGGTCCACATGGTCGACAGCGGCATCCTGGTCGCGTACGACCCCGCGCGCGACGACTTCGAGGCCCTGCTGTGAGGGCGACGGACACACCCGACGTGCTGGCGGACCGGGCGCCGGGGCCGGTCGGCATCGTGATGGGATCGCAGTCCGACTGGTCGACGCTCCGGCATGCCGCGAGCACCCTCGACGAGCTCGGGGTAGGCCACGAAGCCCGGGTCGTCTCGGCGCACCGCACGCCGGACCTTCTGTTCGCCTACGCGGAGGCGGCACCGGCGCGGGGAATCGAGGTCGTGATCGCGGGCGCGGGCGGCGCCGCGCACCTCCCGGGGATGCTGGCGGCCAAGACCTGGCTCCCGGTACTAGGTGTGCCGGTCCAGGGGGAGGCGCTCCGGGGCATCGACTCCCTGCTCTCGATCGTGCAGATGCCCGCGGGCGTCCCGGTCGGGACGCTGGCGATCGGACGGCCCGGCGCGGTCAACGCCGCCCTGCTCGCGGCCTCCCTCCTGGCCCTCGGGGATCCCCGCATCCAGAAGGCGGTCGAGGCCTTCCGGGCGCGCCAGACCGCCTCGGTGCTCTCCTGCCCGGAGCCCGCGGAAGTCGTGCAGGAGCGCGCCTCGTGAGGGTGGCGATCCTCGGCGGGGGCCAGCTCGCGCGCATGCTGGCGATGGCGGCGCATCGCCTGGACCTGAATCCGCTCGTGCTCGATCCGAAGCCGGGGTGCTCCGCGGCGGCGGTGGCGCCCACGCTCGCCGCCGCCTTCGACGATCCGGACGCGCTCTCCGAGCTGGCCCGCTGCGACCTCGTGACCTACGAGTTCGAGAACGTGCCCGAGCGGGCGCTCGAGCGCCTCGCCCGCAAGGTGCCCGTCCGCCCGTGTATCGAGGCCCTGCACCACACCGCCGATCGGCTGCTCGAGAAGCAGCTGCTGCGGCGCTTCGGCCTGCCGACGGCTCGCTATCGCCGGGTGGATTCCGAAGCGGACCTGTGCGACGGCGTGGCGGCGCTCGGGCTGCCGGCGCTGCTCAAGACGCGCAGGCTGGGCTACGACGGCCGGGGCCAGCGCCTCCTGGCGAGCGCCCGCGACCTCCGGCCGGCGCTTCGGGCGCTGGGGGGTCGGGGGCTGATCCTCGAGGAGTTCGTGCGCTTCGAGCGGGAGGTCTCGCTGATCGCCGTCCGCGCCGGGAGCGGCGAGATCCGCTTCTGGGCCCCGACCGAGAACCGACACCGGGACGGGATCCTGCAGGTCTCCCGCGCGCCCGCTCTCGGGCTCGACCCGGTGGCGCAAGAGGGTGCCGAGCGCGCGTTCGCCGCGCTGCTGGCGGGGCTCGACTACGTGGGGGTCGCGGTGCTCGAGCTGTTCGTCCGCGGCGGTGCCTGGGTCGCCAACGAGATGGCCTGCCGGGTCCACAACTCCGGCCACTGGACCCTGGACGCGGCGGCCACCAGCCAGTTCGAGAACCACCTCCGCGCGGTCGCCGGGCTCCCGCTGGGCTGCACCCGCAGTCTCGAGCCGAGCGCCATGGTGAACCTGGTCGGGAGCCTTCCCCTGGCGAGCCGGGTCCTGGCCGTTCCCGGCAGCTGCCTCCACCTCTACGGCAAGACACCGGAGCCGGGCCGCAAGCTCGGGCACGTCACCGTCACGGCGCCCGACGTCGCGGACGTCGAGCACCGGTTGGAGCTCGTCGACAAGGCGCTGGTCGAGGTGGCGGCGGCGCCCGCCTGGGGCTGAGGCAGCGGCAGGCGCGGAGGCTCAGGGGCGGTTCGATTCCACCATGTCGATCAGGTCGCCGATCCTGCAGTGGGCTTCGATGGGATGTCGCAGGGGGGCGGACGTACGAAAGCGGTAGTGGTTGCGCAGGCCACGCCGCTCCCGGCGCACGTAGCCCGCCTCCTCGAGCTCGCTGAGGATCCGCTGGACCGACCGCTCGGTGATCCCCACGCGGTTCGCCACCTCCCGGAGCGTCAGCTCGGGATCCTGGTGCAGGCAGATCAGCACGTGGCTGTGGTTGGACAGGAAGGTCCACCTGGCCTCCGCGGCCGCCCCGGGTCGGGGGCCGTCCGCACCCGGCTTGGGTCGGTTCCGGGTCCTGGGCCGCGCCGCCATCGAGCTCCTCCATGCGGTTCCACGAGCGGCGACCGCCCGGGTGGGGGCGTCGTGCACTTCGCGACGCCAGCAGCGCGAAGGATACCTCGGCCCGTCTCGAGTTCGGGGGTTTTCTCCGCCCCGGTCGCCGCTCAGGGCAGGCGCGGCCGGGGCGGTCGCGGCGGACGCGGCCCGCGCGGACGCGGCACCCGGTAGGGTCGGGGCACGTAGACCGGCGTCGGGGCGGGCACGACCTGGGGCTGCGTCTCGGCCTGGCCGCCGTGGGGCGCTGTGTCCGCTGCTCCGACGGCGACGAGCGTGGCCCGAACCGTCTCCGTCTCGTCGGGCTCCAGGACCACTCGCTGGGTGAACGGCGTGTAGCCCGGGCGCTCCACGCGCACCGTATGCGGGCCGGCGCGGACCCGATGGCGGTCCGGACCCGAGGGGCCCATGGCCTTGCCGTCGATCCAGACGGTGTCGCCGCTGACGTTCGAGCGCACCACCAGGAAGGCCAGGAGCTCCTCGAGCTCCGCCTGGAGCACGGTCGGCTCCTCGGTCCCGACCTGGACCTCGGTCGACCAGGGGGCGAAGCCCGTCGCCTTCACCTCCACGGTGTGCGGCCCGGGTTCGACCTCGAAGCCCTCGGAGCCGACCCGGCCCACCGGGACGCCGTCCACCCAGACCTGCGCCGTCGGCTCCTCCGCCAGCACCACCACCCGACCGCGGGAGGCGCAGGCCAGGACGAGGCACACGGCCAGTCCGAGGGCGAGGGTGCGTCCGAGGGGGCGCGCGGGCGGGGCGAGGTACATGGGCGAGTCCGTCCTCCGGGTCGCGGAACGGCCGGGACCGCGCTCACCCTACCCAAGCGGGTGGTGCCGGGACAAGTGCCACCTCCCGGATCGCCGCCTGGGGTAGATTGTCCCACGGGTAGCCCCATGGCCGACCTCCAGATGCGACCCCGCTTCGCGGTCGACGTCACGTGCGACGTGGAGACGCTCGTCGCGGTGCTCGAGGAGCACGTCGGGCAGGCCGATCCGCGGCTCGAGGGCTACTTCCACCCCAGCCACTGTGTAGTGCGGATCCCGGAGGCGCGGCGCGCCTTCTGGTCTCCCGAGCTCGATCTCACCTTCGAGCGCCTCGCGCCCCCGCCCGGCGACCCGCCCGGTGGCTACCGCGTGCGAGGCCTCCTGGGGCCGCGCCCCGCCGTGTGGACCGGCTTCGCCTTCGTCTTCGCGGTGCTCGGGGCCGGGGGCGTGGCGGGCGCGCTCTACGGACTCGCACAGCTCGGACTGGGGCAGACGCCCCTCGGGCTGCTGGCGGTGCCCGCGGCCCTCACGCTGGCCGGGCTGGTCTACGCCTCGAGCTTCCTCGGGCAGGGCCTCGCGCTGGGCCAGATGTACGAGCTGCGCCGCACCTTCGACGCCAGCGTCGAGGTCGCCGAGGCGCGGGCCCGCCGCGCGGCCGGCGAGCGGGCGGCCGGCTACCAGATCTGAGCCGCGCGGCGGCGCACCAGCCGCGAGGGTGATCCAGCTGCGGGCGAAGCCCCCGTGAGGCCCGGCTTCAGGGAGTCGAAGCCCCACGACGTGTGCCGGTGTCCGGAGGAGCTTCGCTGCGCCCCGAGAGGAGGGCCGCGCCCGCGACGACGGCGGCGATCGCCGTCGCGCGCGCCGCCGGGAGATTCTCTCCCAGAAGCGCATGTGCCAGCACCGCCGTGAAGAGAATGGCGCCCACGCCCACCACGGGACCGATCACCGAGACCCGCCCCCGGGTGTAGGCCGTCTGCACGAGCACGAACGCGGACAGGTCGCCGGCGAGGCCGCACCAGGTGTGTGGTGTCGCGAGGAGCGCCGCCACGATGGCGGGCCGCCTGATGTCGAAGCCGCCCGCGGTCTGTGCGGCGGCCTCGATTCCGAGCTTCATGTTGATGTCCGCAGCCGCGACGAGAAGCCCGGCTCCGAGGGGCGCGGCCAGCTCGTAGCGCACGCGTCCGGGCCAGCGCCGTTCGGCGGCCAGGAGCAGGGCCGCGGTGCCCCACGTCCCGCCCAGCAGCGCCGCCGACGCGACCGCGTCGGTCGCGGGCGGGGCGGAGCGCTCCGAGCCGAGGACGAGCGCGAAGGCTCCCGCCAGGAGGCACGCCACGCCGCACCACTCGCGGGCGGCCAGCCGCTCGCGCAGCAGCCAGACCCCGAGCAGCGCCGTGAAGAGCACTTCCACCCGCATCAGGGGCTTCACGACGCTGACATCGCCCAGCGACACGGCCTGGATCGAGACCGGTGAGCCGCAGAGCGTGACCCCCAGGCCGAGGGCCCACACCCGGTTCCGCCGCATCCCGGCGAAGATCTCGCGCCGCCGTCCGCAGAGCTCGCCCAGGCGGACGGGGTCCACCCGGGTCGCCACGCCGTGCTTCATGAGCGCGCTCCCGAGCGCGAAGAGGAGCGCCCCCGCGAGGGCGGGCGGCACGAAGGGCGGTAGCGCGAAGCCTTCCACGACGTCAGAACGACACGGGAAGCGAGGGCAGACCGCGCAGCAGGCTTCCCGACCTCCAGCGGGGCGGATCCCCGGCCAGGCGCAGCCCCGGGAAGCGCGCGAGGAGCTCGCGTAGCGCGACCTCCGTCTCCGCGCGCGCCAGGCTCGCGCCGAGGCAGAAGTGCCGTCCGAGGCCGAAGGCCAGGTGCCGGTTCGGCGCGCGCGCGAGCACGAGCGCGTCGGGTCGCTCGAACTGCGCCGGGTCGCGATTCGCGGCACCCACGACCAGGTCCACGATCACGCCCTCGGGAATGGTGACACCGCGGACCGTCACAGGCGCGCGCGTGCGCCTCACCACCCGCTGCACCGGGCTCTCGAAGCGCAGGAGCTCCTCCACGGCAGCGGGGATCCCCTCGGCTCGGCCCCGCAGCTGGCCGAGCGCGTCCGGATGCCGGAGCAGCGCGAGGACGCCGTTCCCGATCAGATTCGTGGTGGTCTCGTGGCCGGCCGCCAGCAGGAAGATGCAGACCGCGAGGAGCTCGTCCTCGCTGAGGGCGTCCCCGTCCTCGCGCGCGGCTACGAGTGCGCTCACCAGGTCCTCGCGCGGGTGGCTGCACCGCTCGGCCACGAGGCCGCGGAAGTACTCCCGGAGCGTGGCGGCGGCACGGGCCGCCGGCGCCAGCCGTGTCGCGTCCGTCGTGCGGTCGAGGATGGGCGCGAAGTCGTCGGACCAGCGCTTCAGGCGGGTGCGGTCCTTGGGGTCGGCGCCCACGAGCTCCGCGATCACCACCACCGGAAGCGGCGCTGCGAAGCTCGCGATGCAATCCATGCCGCCGCCGCGCTCGTCGGCCGCGTCGAGGAGCTCCTGCACGACCGCTTCGATGCGCCCGCGCAGGCGCTCCACCGCGCGTGGCGTGAAGGCCTGTCGCACGAGCGCCCGCAGCCGCGTGTGGTCGGGTGGATTCATCAGCACCGGGATGTGGGCCAGCACGGCGCCGAGCGCCTCGAAGTCCGGATGACCGCTCCGCGCCAGCTTCTCGAACAGCGGGGCCAGCGTCACCGATCCGAAGCGATCGTCGCGGAAGGCCGCCGCCACGTCGTCGTACGCCAGGAGGCAGAAGCGCTGCTGGTCGCCCCAGCGTGTCTCGTGCACCGGCTGCGCCTCGCGCAGCCGCCTGTAGTTCCCGTAGAGGTCGTGCTGGAAGGCCGGGTCGTTGAAGTCGGGGACGGCGCTCACGGGACGGCCGGCGCCTCGGGGGCCAGACCGCCGCGCACGAACGCACGCACCTCGTGGCAGCGATGGCGCCGGCGCCTCTCGTGCTCGGCTGACGCGACGCGCGGCTCCGTGCCGCCCAGGCCGTAGGTGGGCTCGAAGAGCATCAGCCCGATGAGGTTGCGCGTGGCCTGGTAGACGTTGTGGTCGCGCACCACACCCGCCGCGCGGGCCCGGCCGAGCCAGCCCCAGACCGCGGCAAAGAGCCGCACCACCGGGTGATCGTCGCGTCGCTCGTCGAGCGCGCGGTAGCCCGCGAGGACCATTTCGGCGTCCAGGATGGTGCGCAGCAGGAAGCGCGCGTCGTTCGGCTCGTCGTGGAGGTGGCTCGCGACCTGCTCGAGCGTCTCCACGAAGAGGTCGAGCGAGGGCGGATCGTTCGCGCCCAGGGGCTCCACGAGCGGCAGCAGCCGCTCGAGCACCTGCTCGAAGGCGGCGCGCACCAGCTCGAGCTTGTTCGGAAAGTGGTGGAAGAGGCTGCTGTTGTGGAGGCCGGCGCGCGCCGCGATCTCGCGCAGGGTGACCGCCGCGAGCCCTCGCTCGGCCACCAGCCCGTGCGCCGCCTCGAGGATCCGCTCCCGCGAGGCCAGGCCGGGAGGTGTCGCGATCGCCTCGGTCATGCCCGGTCTCCTCCGACCCCCGTCCCTGGTGGGGCTCAAGCCAGCGGGGCCCAAGCAAGCGCTTGGTCGAGCTACAGCATGCACCGGCAGGGCGGGCTTGTCAAGCAAGCGCTTGGTCGGCCCGTGATGGAGCGGAACCGGTCGCCAGGCCGGGCCAGAAGGAACCGGGCGGACCAGGAGCCCGGCGCTAGAGGCCCGTCTGCAGCGCCGCGCGGAAGCCCCGCTCGCGCAGCGCCGCCTCGAGGGCCCCGGCCTGCTCGGTGCCGCGCAGCTGCAGCACCAGGTCGACGCGGGTGGCGCGCACCGAGGAGGCTCCGAAGGTCCGCTCCTGGTGGATCTCGACGATGCTGCTGTTCAGGCTGCCGAGCAGCTCGGTCAGGGCGGCGAGTGCACCCGGGGCATCGGAGATCTCGACGCTGAGGCGCACCAGCCGGCCGCCGCGCACGAGGCCACGCCGCAGCAGGGTCGAGAGCACCAGCATGTCGATGTTGCCGCCACACAGGACGAGGCCCAGCCGCTGGCCGGCGAAGCGTTCCGGGTGGGCCAGGACGGCCGCCAGGCCGGCCGCGCCGGCCCCTTCCACCACGGTCTTCTCCACCTCGAGCAGCAGGAAGACGGCGCGCTCGATCTCGTCCTCCTCCACCAGCAGCGCCTCGTCCACGTGCCGGCGGAGGAGCGCCAGGGTGCGCGCGCTCGGCGCCTTGACGGCGATGCCGTCGGCCACCGTGCTGCCGCCGGGCACGCGCACCTCGAGGCCGCGCAGGGCCTGGTAGGCGGCCGGATAGCGGGCGGCCTGGACGCCCACGACCCGCGTCGCGGGCACCAGGCCCTTGACGGCGGTAGCGATCCCCGAGAGCAGCCCGCCGCCGCCGATGGGCGCCACCACCGCGTCGAAGCCCGGTCCGTCCTCGAGCATTTCGAGAGCCAGGGTTCCCTGGCCGGCGATCACGGCGTCGTCGTCGAAGGGATGGACGAGGGTGAGGCCCCGCTGCGCGGCCCGCTCGCGTGTGAAGGCCCGCGTCTCGTCGAACGTCTCGCCGTGGAGGATCACCTCGGCGCCGTGGGCCCGGGTGTGCTCCACCTTCACGTTGGGCGTGCTGGTGGGCATGACGATCACCACGGGGATTCCGAGCCGCCGGCCGTGGTAGGCCACGGCCTGGGCGTGGTTGCCGGCGGACATGGCGATCACGCCCCGGGCGCGCGCCGTCGCGTCCAGCCCCGACAGGGCGTTCAGCGCACCCCGCTCCTTGAAGGAGGCCGTGAACTGCAGGTTCTCGAACTTGAGCCAGATCTCGGCGCCGGTGATCGCGGACAGGGTGCGGGAGTGGCGCAGCGGGGTGCGCTCCAGCTGGCCCCGGATGCACGCGGCGGCGGCCTGGATCTGCTCGAGGGTGACGCCCACGGGTGACTCGGGGCACGGGTAGCAGGCGCGAGACGAACAGGCTGGAAGGACCGGAGAATTGATGTCATAAGACACTATGCTAGTGTCCATCGTATGGCGTACCTCGTCCAGCGCAGCCCCCGGCGGGTGGAGATCCGGGAGAGCCGCTCGACCGCCCGGGGGCCCCGCGCCTTCCTGCTGGCGAGCTTCTCGGGGGCCCTGACCCGGGACGTCCTCGATCGGGCGGCCGCGCGGGCGGCCCGTCCCTTCGACCCGCGCGCGCTTCTCCGGCGGGCCCGGGTGCTGGGCATCCCCGTGGTGGAGGCCGGCCGGGAGCCCGAGGCCCGCGCCCTGCTGGCCCGCCTGCGCCGGGGCCCGGCCCTGGATCCCACCCTGGCCGCGGCGCTGCGGCAGGCCCTGGACCGGCTGCCGGAGACCCCGCCGCCCGAGGCGCTCGCGGAGGTGTCCGAGTGGGTCGGCGCCAGCCCCGCGGAGCGCGGACGTGCGCTGCGGGAGCTCCTGGATCTCTACGGCACCATCGCCGCCAGCCGCGGCCCGCGGCGGCGGGCGGCCCGTCGCCGCTTTCCGCGCTTCCGCTCGCGGGACGCAGCGGCCTGACCGGAATCCGAGCAGGGGCCTGAGGCGTGGCCGGACCCTCCCTCTCCGAGAAGGTGCTGCTCATCGAGGAGGCCCTGAGCCGACACCGCTGGCCCCACGCCTTCGGCGGCGCCCTGGCCCTGGCCTACTACGCCACGCCGCGGGCGACCGTCGACATCGACGTGAACGTCTTCGTGCCGGTCGCGCGGGCCGCGGCGGTGCTGGCGCAGCTGCAGGCGCTGGGTGCGGAGCCGCCCACCGCCCGGGAGCGGGCCCGGATCGCCCGCGACGGTCAGGTCCGGGTCCGCTGGGGCGCGACGCCCCTCGACCTCTTCTTCTCCTACGACGCGCTCCACGAGGCGTGCCTGGCGCGCCGTCGGGCCATGCCCTTCGGCGACGGCGATACGATCCACGTCCTCGACGCCGAGAGCCTGGTGGTGTTCAAGGCCCTCTTCGACCGGGAGAAGGACTGGCGCGACCTCGAGGAGCTGGTCTTCGCCATGGGCGAGGCGCTCGATCGGGCCTTCGTCCGGGACTGGCTCGAGCGGATCCTGGGCGCGGCGGACGAGCGCTACCGCCGCCTCGAGGCGCTCTTCTCCCGCCATCCCTGAGGGGCCTGGAACGCCGTTTGGTCAGCTCCTCGTCCCCCTCCCCCTGACTCATTCGGGGAATCGGTCAGCGAAAGGCTTTGCGCCGGCGACGCGATTTCGGTGCAGTCCGCATCCGAAGCAGGCACGCGTTGCACTGGGGGGATCCGCCGCTGCTGACGACGATCGACGATCCGCGGACGCTGCGAAGCCTTTCCCGCGCCGACCTGAAGCACCTGGCCTGCGCCCTGCGCGCGCACCTGGTGGAGGTGGGCGGCGCCATCGGCGGCCACTTCGCCGGGAGTCTCGGTGTGGTGGAGCTGTCGGTGGCCCTGCACGCCGTCTTCGACACGCCCCACGACCCGCTCGTGTGGGACGTCGGGCACCAGGGCTACGCCCACAAGGCCCTGACCGGACGCCGAGACGCCCTGACCCGGATTAAGAAGGCGGACGGACCCTCCGGATTCCTGCGCCGGAGTGAGAGCCCCTACGACGCCTTCGGCGCGGGCCATGCCGGCACCTCGGTCTCGGCCGCGCTCGGCATGGCCGAGGGCTGCGACCGTACGGGGAGCGCTCGCACGGTGGTCGCCATCCTGGGCGACGGTGCGGCCACGGCGGGCATGGCCTTCGAGGCCCTCAACCACGCAGGCCACCTGGCCCACGGCGGCCTGGCCCGGTCGCTGCGCGTGGTCCTGAACGACAACGGCATGTCCATCGCCCCCACCGTGGGTGGTCTGGCGCGGACCGGCGACGTCCGGGGGCTCGTGAAGGCCGTGGGGCTCGCCTACCTGGGACCGGTGGACGGTCACGATCTCGACGCGCTCCTCGACGCCCTGGCGCGGCTGCGGGACGCCGGCGGGCCGGCGCTCCTGCACGTGCGCACCCGCAAGGGATGCGGCTTCGCGCCGGCCGAGGCGGATCCCTTCGGCTGGCACGCCACCGCCCCGTTCGATCCCCGCAGTGGCGAGCGCCGCAAGGCCGTGCCGGCCGGCCCGCGGCCGGCGCCCACCTGGACCGCGGCGTTCGCCGAGGCCCTGGGCCGGCTGGCGGACCGGGACGAGCGGGTGGTGGCGATCACCGCGGCCATGCCCGACGGCACCGGGCTGGATCGCTTCGCGGCGCGCCACCCGGACCGGGTCTACGACGTGGGGATCGCCGAGCAGCACGGGGTGACCTTCGCCGCCGGTCTCGCGACCCAGGGGATCCGGCCGGTCTGCGCCATCTACTCCACCTTCCTCCAGCGCGCCTTCGACCAGATCGTCCACGACGTGGCGCTGCAGTCGCTGCCGGTGACCTTCGCCCTGGACCGGGCCGGCCTGGTCGGGGCCGACGGTCCGACGCATCACGGTGTTCTCGACCTGGCCTACCTGCGGCCCATCCCCGGCCTCGCGATCGCGGCGCCCCGGGACGAGAACGAGCTTCAGCACCTGCTGGCCACGGGGATCGAGAGCGGACAGCCCTTCGCCCTGCGCTTCCCCCGCGGCGCGGCGCCCGGGGTCGACCTCGACCCGGACCCGAAGCCGCTGCCCCTGGGCCGCGGCGCGCTGCTGCGTCCGGGCGACGACGTCGCGCTGGTCGGCCTGGGCAAGACCGTGGCGGCGGCCCTGGAGGCCGCCGAGCGGCTCGCCGAGCGCGGGCTGTCGGCCGCGGTCGTCGACGCGCGCTTCGCCAAGCCCCTGGACGTCGACCTGCTGGCCGAGGCGGGCGGGCGCACGGGCCTGCTGCTGACCGTCGAGGACCATGTCCTGGCGGGGGGCTTCGGGAGCGCCGTGCTCGAGGCCCTGGCCGAGGCAGCCCCCGGCGTGCGGGTGGAGCGGCTCGGGCTGCCCGACCGCTTCGTCGAGCACGGCGACACCGACGCCCAGTGGCGCGAGGCGGGCATCGACGCCGAGGGCATCGTCGCCCGGGTCGAGCGCCTGCTGGTCCAGCCGGAGACCGCCGTTGCTTGAGACGGCTACCCGCGCGCGCACCCGGGACCCGCGGGCGGTGCGGGAGGCCTACGCCCACTGCGCGCGGGTCGCGCACCGCAGCGGCTCGAGCTTCCTGGCCGCGTTCTGGCTCTTTCCCCCGGCCCAGCGCCGCGCCCTCCACGCCATCTACGCCTTCTGCCGGCTGGCGGACGACATCGCCGACGATCCGGACGTGCGCGGCGACCGGGCCGTGCTGCTGGCCCGCTGGCGCGAGCTCCTGGACGCCGCCTTCCGCGGCGAGGCCACCCACCCGGTGGGGGTGGCCCTCGGCGACGCGGCCCGACGCTTCCCCCTGGAGAAGGCCTGGCTCCGCGATCTGCTCGACGGCGTCGCCCAGGACCTGCGCGGCGACCCCATGGAACGCTTCGAGGACCTCGAGCGCTACTGCTACTGCGTGGCGTCGACGGTCGGTCTGCTGGTGGTGGCGGTGCGCGGGCTGCGCGGACCCGAGGTGGCCTCCTATGCGACGCATATGGGAGTCGCCGTGCAGCTCACGAACATCCTGCGCGACGTGGGAGAGGACGCCGCCGCCGGCCGCATCTACCTGGCGCAGGAGGACCTGGCGCGGCACGGGGTCGAGCCCGCCTCCCTCCGCCGCGCCGAGGCCAGCGAGCCCCTGCGGCTGCTGCTGGCCGTCTACGCCGAGCGCGCCCGCATCCGCTACGAGCGCGCCCAGGCCGCGCTGCCCGGCGCCCACCGGGCGGCCCTGCGACCGGCCCAGGCCATGGGCGCCATCTACCGGGACCTCCTGGAGACCCTCCAGGCCCGCGGCTTTCCGTGTCGCCAGGCCCTGCGCCAGTCCAAGCCGCGCCGCCTGGCCATCGCCGCGCGCACCTGGGCCCTGGCATGAGCGCGGTGGTGGATCGCAAGGACCAGCATCTGGCGCTGTGCGCCGAGGGCGACGTGGAGGGGCGCTCGACCACGCTGCTCGAGGAGGTCCACCTGCTGCACGAGGCCCTGCCGGGTCTGGCGGTCACCGACGTGGATCCGTCGGTCGAGCTGCTCGGCCGGCGCCTGGCCGCCCCCCTGGTGATCACGGGCATGACCGGCGGAACGGCCCGCGCGGGCCAGCTGAACCGCGCCCTCGCCCGGGTGGCCCAGAAGCACGGCCTGGCCCTCGGCGTGGGCTCCCAGCGGGCCATGTGGACCGATCCCGACACGGCTGCCACGTTCCGCGTGCGCGACGAGGCGCCCGACGTGCTCCTGCTCGGCAACGTGGGGGCCGTCCAGGCCCGGGACCGGGGGCCCGCCGCCGTCGCGGAGCTCGTCGAGTCGGTCGGCGCCGACGCGCTCTGCGTGCATCTGAACGTGGCCCAGGAGCTGGTGCAGGACGAGGGCGACCGGGACTTCCGGGGCTGCCTCGAGGCGATCGGACTCCTGGCGGAGGCGCTGCCCGTGCCCGTGGTGGCCAAGGAGACCGGCTGCGGACTCTCCCCGCTCACCCTGCGCCGGCTCGCCACGGTCGGCGTGGGCACGGTGGACGTGTCGGGCGCGGGCGGGACCAGCTGGACCGGCGTGGAGGCCCTGCGCGGCTCCGCCCGCCAGCGCGCCCTCGGGGCGGCCCTGCGCGAGTGGGGCATCCCCACGGCGGCGAGCGTCGCCTTCGCGGGTCGGGCGGGACTGATCCCGATCGCGTCCGGCGGTCTGCGCTCGGCCCTCGACGTGGTGCGCGCCCTGGCGCTCGGCGCCCGGGCGGCGGGCATGGCGCTGCCGTTCCTGCGCGCCCACGAGCAGGGCGGCGAGGATGGCGTGCAGGCCTTCGCCGACCAGCTCGTCGAGGGGATCCGGGCCGGCCTGCTGCTGGCCGGCGTCCGCTCGGTGGAGGCCCTGGCCCGCGCGCCGCGGGTGCTCGGTCCCCGGCTCCAGGCCTGGCTGGCCGCCGACGACCGCCCGCTGCGAGAACGCGAACCCCTCGTGGAGGTATCCAGCGTCTGACATGCTGCGAGCACCCAACCGGGAGACGTCGGAGAATACCCGGATGCCCGACCGCGCCCCGCGCGCCGGGACGGCCGCGCCCAGCAAGGCCTCCACCCAGGAGCGCATCCTCGAGGCCGCCATCGCCCTGTTCGCCGCCCACGGCTTCGAGGGCACGAGCACCGCGGCCATCGCGGCCCGGGCCGGGGTGAGCCGCTCGGCCGTGTTCTGGCACTTCAGCGACAAGGAGAACCTCTTCCGCGAGGCCTTCCGCCGCATCACCCGGCCCTTCGTGGAGGCCTTCCGGGCGCGGGTCCACCAGCTCCCGCCGCGCGAGCGGCTCTTCGAGCTCTTCGACGCCTACGAGCGCATCGTGGAGGACAACGCCTCCACTACCCACTCCATCGTGCGCTGGCTGCTCGAGTCGGAGAAGCTGCGGGCGTCGCTGCTCGACACCCTCTTCGAGCTGCACGGCCGCTTCCTGGGGGAGCTGCGGATCGCCTTCGCCGACAGCGTGGCGCCCGACGAGGCCGAGGCCCTGGCGGGTGCCCTGCTCTCGCTGCTGGACGGCAACCTCCTGCTCATGCTGCTCGACCCCGATCCCACGCAGCGCGAGCGACGGCGCCAGAACCTCCGCACCCTCACCCGGCGCCTGCTCGACGAGGGCCCTGCGGCGCCCGCTCGACGAGGGTCATGACGCCGGGCGCGCCGCTCTCCGCCCCGCTGCCCCGGGATGGGTTCCTCCCCGACGGCCCCGCGCTGCGGGCGCGGGCGGCGGGGGAGAACTTCCCGGTGGCGCTCCGCGGCCTGCCGCGGATCCTGCGCCGGGACCTCCTGGGCCTGTACGACGTGGCGCGCCTCATCGACGAGGTGGGCGACGCCGCCCCCGGCGATCGCCAGGCCCTGCTCGACGCCCTGGAGACCGACCTGCGCGCGGCTTTCGAGGGGCGCGCCCGGCACCCGGTGCTCCGCGCGCTCACGCCGATCGTCCGCGCGCGCCACCTGCCCCTCGCGCCCTTCCTGCGCCTGGTCGAGGCCAACCGCCGCGATCAACGCCACCCCGTGACGCCCACCTGGGAGGCGCTGCGCGACTACTGCGCCCTCTCGGCCAACCCGGTCGGCGAGCTCGTGCTGCACCTGTTCGACCAGGCGGAGCCGGCCGCGCTCGCGCGGGCCGACGACGTCTGCACCGCCCTCCAGATCCTGGAGCACTGCCAGGACGTGGCCGAGGACTTCGCCGCCGGGCGCGTCTACCTGCCGGCAACGGAACTCGCGCGCTTCGGCTGCGCGCCCGAGGAGCTCGGCCGCACGCCCGCGTCGCCCGCCCTGCGCCGGGTGATCGGCCACCAGGTCGCGTGGTCGCGCGCCCTGCTGGTGTCGGGCGATCGGCTCGTGCGCGGGCTGCGGGGCTGGGCGCGGCCAGTGGTCGCCGCCTACGTCGCCGGTGGCTGGGCCACCTGTCGGGCGCTGGCCCGCGCCGGCTTCGATCCCAACACCGCGCCGGTCCGGCCCCGTCGCCGCGACTTCCTGCGCGCCTGGCTCGCACTCCTGCTCCGCGCGAGGCTCGCATGAGCGCTGCGGAGAGGCTCCCATGAGCGCTGCATCCCGCCCTCGGGTGGTGGTGGTCGGCGGCGGCCTGGCCGGCCTCCAGGCGGCCATGGCCTGCGCCGACGCGGGCGCCTCGGTGCACCTGCTCGAGGCCCGCCCCCGCCTCGGCGGCGCCACCTGGTCCATCGCCCGCGACGGCCTCGAGGTCGACAACGGGCAGCACGTGTTCATGCGCTGCTGCGACCGCTACCGGGCGTTCCTCGACCGCCTCGGGGTCGGGGACCGGGTGATGCTCCAGCCGCGGCTCGCCGTCCCGGTGCTCGCACCTGGCCGGACGCCCGCCTGGATCCGCCGCCACCGGCTGCCGGCCCCCGCCCACCTGGCCCCGAGCCTGCTCGGCTTCTCGCTGCTGTCTCCGTTGGCGCGGCTGCGGGCCGCACTCTCCGCCCGCGCCCTCCAGGGCCTCGACCCGGATGATCCGAGCCTGGACGAGCAGGCGCTGGGCGACTGGCTGCGGGCGCGCGGCGAGTCCGCGGCGTCCATCGACCGGCTCTGGGACCTCCTGATCCGGCCCACCTTGAACCTGCCCGCCGCCGACGCCTCCCTGGCCCTGGCGGCGCGGGTCCTCCGCACGGGCTTCCTCGACCGCGCCGACGGGGCCGACGTCGGCTGGTCGCGGGTGCCCCTCGAGCACCTGCACGCCGGACCGGCGGCGGAGGTGCTGGCGGCGGCGGGCGCGCGGATCGATCGGCGGGCGCGGGTCGAGCGGGTGGAGCCCGCGGCGGACGGGCCGGTGCGGGTGCGCCTGCGCGACGGCGACCTCGAGGCCGACGCGGTGATCGTGGCGCTCCCGCCGGGCGACGCGGCCCGGGTGCTGGGCGGGATGGCCGGCATCGACGCCGGGCGCGCCGCCGCCCTCGGCCGCTCGCCCATCGTGAACCTCCACAGCGTCTGGGATCGGCGCGTGCTGCCCCATGCGTTCGCCGCCGGGCTCGATACGCCGGTGCAGTGGATCTTCGACCGCAGCGAGGGCGCCGGCCTCGAGCGCGGCCAGTACGTGACCGTGTCGCTCTCGGCGGGCGACGCCTACGAGGGTCGCCCCACGGCGGCGCTGCGCGCGCTCTTCGAGCCCGCGCTGCGCGCCCTCCTGCCCGCCGCCCGGGGCGCGCGCCTGGAGCGCTTCTTCGTCACCTGCGAGCGCGAGGCCACCTTCCTGCAGCGCCCCGGCACGCGCCGTCACCGCCCGGCGCCCGGCCGACTGGCGCCCGGGGTGCACCTGGCCGGCGCCTGGACCGACACCGGCTGGCCCGCCACGATGGAGAGCGCGGTGCGCAGCGGCGAGGCCGCCGCCCACAGCGCGCTGGCCGAGCTCGGGCGCGGCCGCGGCCCGGCAGCGAGGCGGGCGGCATGAGCGCGGTCCCCCGATCCCTGGAGCGGGTACGCGATCTGGTGGCGCCCTCGCTCGCCGAGGCGGCCGCGACCCTCTCGCCGCCGCTCCGGCGCATGGTCGAGTACCACTGGGGCTGGGTGGAGCCGGACGGCGCGCCGCGCCCCCGGGGCGGCGGCAAGGGGCTGCGTCCGACCCTCGCGGTGCTCTCGGCCGAGGCGGTCGGTGCGCCCGCGCCGGTGGCCCGGGCCGGCGCCGTGGCGGTCGAGCTGATCCACGACTTCACGCTGATCCACGACGACGTCATGGACGACGACCGGGAGCGGCGGGGTCGCCCGTCGGTGTGGGCGGCGTTCGGCGTGGGGCCGGCGCTCTGCGCCGGCGACGCCCTGGTGCTGCTGGCGCAGCAGGTGCTCCTGCGCGACGCCAGCCCCACGCGCAGCCAGGCCCTGACCTCCCTGGGCGACGCGGCCCAGACGGTCATCGCCGGCCAGATGCTCGACCTCGGGCTCGAGGGCCGCATCGACGCCGACGTCGATGCCTACCTGGAGATGGCGGGCGCCAAGACCGGCGCGCTGCTCGGCTGCGCGGCGGCCATCGGGGCCGAGCTGGCGGGCGCCTCGTCCGCGCGGGTCGAGGCGCTGCGCACCTTCGGGCAGGCCCTGGGCCTCGCCTTCCAGGCGGTGGACGACTGGCTCGGGATCTGGGGCGACCCGGCCCGCACGGGCAAGCCCTGGGCCAGCGATCTGCGCCGGCGCAAGAGCTCGCTGCCGATCGTGCTGGGGCTGCGGGCGGGCGGTCCGGAGGCGGGCTCGCTGGCGCGGCTGCTCGCCGGCGACGCGCCGGTGGGCGAGGAGGAGGTGGCCCGGGCCGTGGCCGCCCTCGAGGCCTGCGGGGCCGGAAGCGCGACCCGATCCCTGGCCCGGCGCGAGCTGTCGCGGGCCCGCGCGGCGCTGGCCGGGGGCGACCTCGCGCCGGCCGCACACAAGGAGCTGGACGAGCTGGCCTCGTTCGTCGCGGAGAGGGATCTGTGAGCGCCGACGCATGGAACGACGACCTGGGCGAGCGCGCCCACCACGCCCTCGAGCGGGCCACGACGCACCTGCTGGCCGGCCAGCACGAGGCGGGCTGGTGGAAGGCCGAGCTCGAGACCAACGTGACCATGGATGCCGAGGACCTGCTCATGCGCGAGTTCCTCGGCATCCGCCGGCGCGGCGAGACCACCCTCGCGGCCAACTGGATCCGCTCCCAGCAGCGGGCCGACGGGAGCTGGGCCACCTACTACGGCGGTCCGCCGGACCTCTCCACCACGGTCGAGGCCTACGCCGCCCTGCGTCTGGCCGGCGACCCGGCCGAGGCGGAGCACATGAAGCGCGCCCGGGAGGTGGTGTTGGGCCTGGGCGGGATCGCGCGCTCCCGGGTCTTCACCCGCATCTGGCTGGCGCTGTTCGGCGAGTGGTCCTGGGACGACCTGCCGGCGC
The DNA here is from genome assembly GCA_964442285.1 of uncultured Spirochaetales bacterium. GTDB lineage: Bacteria > Myxococcota_A > UBA9160 > UBA9160 > JAFDET01 > CAYTZH01. Next base: position 17,911 of record CAYTZH010000036.1, read on the forward strand.
TGCCGCCCGAGGTCATCCTGCTGCCTCCGTGGTTCCCGCTCAACATCTACGACTTCGCGTGCTGGGCGCGGCAGACCATCGTCCCCTTGACGATCGTGGCGGCCCACCGGCCGGCGCGCCCGCTGCCGTTCTCGCTCTCGGAGCTGCGGGCCGGCGCGCCCCCGACACCCCTCGAGCCGCTCTCGACCTGGGGCGGCCGCTTCCAGCGCCTCGACCGCTGGCTGCACCGCTACGAGCGGCGGCCGATCCGGCCCCTGCGCCGGGCGGCGATGCGGCTCGGGGCCGAGTGGATCCTGCGCCGCCAGGAGGCCGACGGGGGCTGGGGCGGGATCCAGCCGCCGTGGGTGTACTCGGTGCTGGCCCTGCACCTGCTCGGCTATCCCCTGGACCACCCGGCGCTCGCCAACGCCATCCGCGGGCTCGACGGCTTCCTCATCCAGGACGGTGACCAGCGCCGGCTCGAGGCCTGCCAGTCTCCGGTGTGGGATACCGCGCTGGCGATCCTGGCCCTGCGCGACGCCGGTCTGCCGGACGACCACCCGGCCCTCGCCAAGGGCGCCGACTGGCTGCTGGCGGAGGAGGTCCGCATCCGGGGCGACTGGAGCGTGCGACGGCCGGACCTGGCGCCCGGCGGCTGGGCCTTCGAGTTCCACAACGACAACTACCCGGACACGGACGACACCGCCGAGGCGGTGCTGGCCCTGCGCGGGCTGGCGGTCGACGACCCGGCGGCGCTCGACGCGGCCCTGCGCCGCGGCGTGGCCTGGACCCTCGGCATGCAGTCGCGGGACGGGGGCTTCGCGGCCTTCGACGCGGACAACACGAGCCGGCTCCCCACCGAGCTGCCGTTCTGCGACTTCGGCGAGGTGATCGACCCGCCGAGCGCGGACGTCACCGCCCACGTGGTGGAGATGCTGGCCGAAGAAGGCTTGAGCGACGACCCGCGCACCCGCCGCGCCGTCGACTGGCTGCTCGCCGCCCAGGAGCCCGACGGCTCCTGGTTCGGGCGCTGGGGCGCCAACCATCTCTACGGCACCGGCGCCGCGGTGCCCGCCCTCGTGAAGGCGGGCCTCGACCCGGGCCACGCCGCCCTGCGCCGGGCGGTGCAGTGGCTCCTCCACGTCCAGAACCCCGACGGGGGCTGGGGCGAGGACCTGCGCAGCTACGAGCCCGACGGCGTGCCGGGGCTCGGCGAGTCGACGGCCTCCCAGACGGCCTGGGCGCTCCTGGCGCTGCTGGCCGTCGGGGAGCGCGGGCGGCCCGTGAAGCGCGGCGTGGACTGGCTGGTGCGCACCCAGCGCCGCGATGGCACCTGGGACGAGCCGTGGTTCACCGGCACCGGCTTCCCCGGCGACTTCTACATCCGCTACCACCTCTACCGCCACAGCTTTCCCATGATGGCCCTGGGTCGCTTCCTCGGGCGTCGGGCGTGACGTCCGCCGCCGATCTCGTTCTGTCGCCCCTCGGTGTCGAGGCGTTCGCCGTGCGCCGCGGTGCGCCGGAGCTGCGGGTGGTGCGGGCGGGCATGGGGCCCGAGCGGGCGCGGCGCGCCGCCCGCCGCTGGCGCGCCGCCCCCGCGCGCTCCCTGGTCGTGGCCGGGCTCTGCGGCGCGCTCGTCGACGACCTCGCCCCGGGCGACCTGGTGGTGCCCGACGTGCTGATCCACCCCGACGGCACTCGCCGGACCATCGACGGGGAGCGGCTGCGGGCCCACCTGGCCGACCGGGGCATCTTTGCCCACGCCGGGGCCCTGCTCGGCGTGGATCACGTGGTCCGCGGCGTCGAGCGCGCCGCGCTGCGCGCCAGCGGCGCCGTCGCCGTCGACATGGAGTCGCCCTGGCTCGCCGACGCGGCGGCGGGGCGGCCCTTCGCCGTGCTGCGGGTGGTGCTCGACGCGCCCGGGGCGGAGCTGCGCCTTCCGGGCCTGGTCCCCCGCGCCTGGCGCGCCCTCGCGCGTCTGCGCGCCGTGTCCGCGGTGCTGCCCCGCTGGGCGACCTTCGAACCCGAGCCCGAGAGGAGCTGACATGGCCGTCCCTGCCTCCCAGATGTGGACCGTCGCCACCTATCTGCTGCGCCAGAAGCTGCGCGGCGTGAAGCGCTATCCGCTGGTGCTGATGCTCGAGCCGCTCTACCGCTGCAACCTCTCCTGCGCGGGCTGCGGCAAGATCCAGTACCCGAAGCGCGTGCTCAAGAGCCAGCTCTCGGTGGAGGAGTGCCTGCGCGCCGTCGACGAGTGCGGGGCGCCCATGGTGAGCCTCCCCGGCGGCGAGCCGCTGCTCCACCCGGAGATCGACGCCATCGTCCGCGGCCTGGTGGCGCGGAAGAAGTACATCTACCTGTGCACCAACGCGCTGCTGCTGGAGCAGAAGCTCGACCTCTTCACCCCGAGCAAGTACCTGAGCTTCAGCGTCCACCTCGACGGCGACCGGGAGGTGCACGACGCGGCCGTGTGTCGCGAGGGGGTGTACGAGAAGGCGGTGCGGGCCATCCGTGCCGCCCTGGACCGGGGCTTCCGGGTGACGACCAACACCACGCTCTTCGAGGGCGCCGACCCGGACCGCACGGCGCGCTTCTTCGACACGGCGATGGCCCTGGGCGTCGAGGGCATGATGGTGTCGCCCGGCTACAGCTACGCCAAGGCCCCCGACCAGGAGCACTTCCTCGCCCGCGACCGCACCCGCGACTTCTTCCGCAGGCTCCTCGACCGGCCGTCGGCCCGCCGCTGGCGCTTCAACCAGTCGCCGCTGTTCCTCGAGTTCCTGAGCGGGGCCCGGGATCTCGAGTGCACGCCCTGGGCGATGCCCTGCTACTCGGTCTTCGGCTGGCAGCGGCCCTGCTACCTGCTGCAGGAAGGGTATGCCGAGAGCTACCAGCAGCTTCTCGACGAGACGGCCTGGGCCGACTACGGCCACGCCAGCGGGAACCCGGCCTGCCGCGACTGCATGGTCCACAGCGGCTTCGAAGCCAGCGCGGTGGACGCCGCCTTCGCGGGGCCCCGCGGCCTGGGCGACATGCTGCGGGCGCTGCTCCGCGGGCCGCGCGTGCCGGCGGCGCCGGAGAAGGCGCCGCCGCCGCCGTGCGCGGTCGCCGCGGAGGCCGCCGGGCCGACCCGCGGCTGGGAGGCCCCCGGCTCCCCCGAGGCCCTGCGCGTGGCCTTCGACTACCGCGGCGACGTCACCCTGACCCTCGACGACGGCAGCACCGTGCAGGGCTTCGTCATGGACCCGGGCCCGGAATCGGTCCGTCTCTGGAACGACGCGGGCGTGCGCCGCCTCGCGGCCAGGCGCATCCGCCACGTGGCCCTCAGCGGCCGCGACCCGGCGGACCCGGAGCGGCAGGGGGCGTCCCAGCCGGGCTGAGTGGGTCAGGACGGCAAGGAGGCGCTAGTCGCCCGCTGCGGGGACGCCCGCGAGGCGGGCGCGGAGGAAGGCGACGATGGCGTCGACGTCCTCCCGGGCCTCGCGCATCCAGGGCACCAGCACCGGCCAGACGTGGACGGGCCCCGTACGCCGGATGAGCTCCGCTTCGCCGCCCGCCGCCCGCCGCCCGCCGCCCGCCGCGCGCAGGCCCTCGACCAGGCGCGTCGAGTCGTCGAGCAGGATCTCCGACTCGTCGACGGTGACCAGCAGCGGCGGCAGGTCGCCCAGGTCGCCGAACAGGGGCGAGGCGGCGGGCTCCTTGGCGTCGGCTCCACCCAGGTAGGCGGCGGCGGACCCCACCGCGCGGCAGCGACGGGATCATCGGGTCGCGCTCGAGCACGCGGCGCAGGTGCTGGACGACCTCGTCGGGCCCGCCGGTCGTCGACTTCATGGTCCGGCGGGCGAACTGGCGAACGACGCGCGCGATCAGGCTCGGCGTGGGGGACCTCCTGGCAACAGCATAGGCCGCCCGACGCCGCGGAGGGGCTACTCGACGTAGCCGAGCGCGCGCAGGCGCTCTCGCGAGTCCTCGGAGAGGGGAGCCCGGGTCGGATCGGGTCGCTCGTAGCGCCGTCGCCACTCGGCGATCCGTCGATCCAGGTGCGCGGCCTCCTCCGGGCGGCGCGCCACCACATTGTCGGCCTCGAGCGGGTCCCGGACCAGGTCGTAGAGCTCGCGGGTCTGCTCCGCCTCGCCGACGACGTACTTCCAGCGCCCCAGCAGGATGCCCAGCTTCTCGCCGCGCACGGACATCCCCTCGACGGTACGAGGCTCGAAGTGTCGGCGGTGGAGGAAGACCGGGTGGTCCGGCGGCAGGGTCTCGGATCCGCGCAGCACGCCCGCCAGGCTCCGGCCCGGGCTGTCGAACGCGGCGGCCGCCAGGCCCATCAGCTCGAGCAGCGTCGGCGCGAGATCGACGAACTCGACGGGCCCCGCGAGGGTACGACCCGGCGGGATGCGACCGGGCCAGCGGAGGAGCAGGGGCACCCGTACCTGCTCTTCCCAGATCTGGGCTCCGTGGTACATGTAGCCGTGCTGCATGAGGCCCTCGCCGTGGTCGGCCGTGACCAGTACGAGTGTCTCCTCGGCGATCCCGAGGCCGTCGAGGGTGTCGAGCAGCCGTCCGATCTGCTGATCCGTCCCCGCGATCTCGGCGTCGTAGGCGGCGATCGCCGCGGCCAGCGGGTCCTTGCCGCTGGCGTCGTCCCGGAACCGCGCGAGCAGCGAGGAATCCGGCACGTAGGGGAAATGAGGGTCGAAGTAGTGCACGAAGAGGAAGAAGGGCCTGTCGTCGGCCCGGCCTCGAAGCCATTCGATCGCCAGGTCCGTGGTCTCGGGCGCCCGTCGGTCGAAGACCCCGTCCATCCGCCGACCCTCCCAGGTGTCCATCTGCCAGGTGGTGCCCTGGCGCGTGAACTCGTCCCGGTAGACGTCGAACCCCTGTGCGTAGCCGAACCGCCGATCGAGCACGAACGAGCTGACGATCGCGGCCGTCTGGTATCCGGCGCTGCGCAGGTGCTCGGCGAGGGTCTGCACCCCCTCGTCGAGGACGCGACCGTTCTTGATCACCCGATGGGAGATCGGGTACTGCGACGTGAAGAGCGTCGCATGAGTCGGTCCGGTGGTCGCCGACGGAGCGTACGCGCGGTCGAAGCGCGCCCCCTCCCGCGCCAGCCTCTCGAGCGTGGGGGTGGTGGGGCGAGCGTATCCGTAGACCGAGCAGTGGTCCCGGCGCGTCGTGTCCATGGTGACGAGGAGCAGGTGGGGACGGGTCTTCGACCCGGAGGCGGCGGGGGTGCAGCCGCCGGCCGCCAGCAGGAGGAGCAGCGCGAGCGCGGCTCCCGCCCCCCGTCTCCGCCCACGCGTTCTCGGTACCGGCGCGGCCACCCCGCCCACCGCGTCGTCAGGCGTCGGACGCGCGCGGGCGACAGATGGCGGCCAGGATGGCGCCCACCTCCGCCGGGCCCAGGGCGTCGGGCGTCGCCTCCGGGTCGGCGGCCACGGCCAGGTCCGCCAGGGAGAGGAGCCCCCGCAGGCGTCCCTCGCCGTCGACCACGGGGAGCCGTCGCACCTGGGCGGAGCGCATGAGCGCCGCGGCGTCGGCGAGGGAGTCCGTGGGCCGGCAGGCGCAGACCGCGCCGGACATGGCCTGCTCGACGCGCAGCTCGCCGAGCCGGGCCCCGCTGGTGAAGGCCGCCATGCAGAGGTCCCGGTCGGTGACCATGCCCACCACGCGGCCGCTGCCATCCCCGGCGACGACCGGGACGCAGCCGCAGTCGTGCTCCCAGAGGATGCGCGCCGGCTCGACCAGCGCCTGCTCCGGCGTGCAGGTGTGGACCGCCTCCTGCATCCGGTCGCCCACGCGGGGCGCCGAAGCGTCCTCCCCGTCGCGGCGGATCACCTGGAGCAGCCGACCGACGAGCGGGTCGATCTGGTGGGCGAGCGCCCGCAGGGTGTCGTTGCGTGCCGTGCGCAGCCGTGCCGCGGTCTCTTCCAACATGGGTCGCTCCCGTGGCCCGTTCCCGCGGGCGGTCGTCCCGGCTAGAGGTAGCCGCCGAGACCGGGCTTGGTGGGCGGGGCCTCGTGCTCGGTCCGGTGGGTCACGACCTCCTGCCAGGTGGCGCCGCCGAACATCTGCTTGAGGCGGTCATCCCACTCGTCGGCCGTGCTGGCGACCACCCGGATGGCGAAGCGCAGCTCCTCGTCGCCGAAGTACTCGCCGAGCAGCGTCTCGTCGAACCAGATCGACCGGTGCTCGGCGTCCATCGCGAAGCGGCCGAAGGCGAGGCCGAAGTTCAGGCGCGCCAGGAGCAGGCCGAGGTCGGGGGTCACGTTGACACCCACGTTCGTCACGGCGAACACGCGCACGATCACCGGGCCCCCCGGCAGCGCGCGTGGCGCGATGGTCAGGTGGACGTCGTTGACCGGAAGGACGAGGTCTCCGTCGGAGTCCTTCTCGGGTGTCTTGCCGTGGAGCTCCGTCACGATCTTCTCGACCCGTTCCCGGACCTGGCCGAGCTTCTGGCGGGTCTCGTGCTCCTCGCGGCGGTCCCCGTGGAGGACGTCGATCGTGCCCTCGGGCTCGCGCCCGAAGACCTCGACGAGGACCCTGCGCAGGAGCGCCGTCGCCTCGGCGGGATCGTCCACGCCGTGGATCCAGGGGTGGACGGAGTCGGCCGGCTCCTCACAGGTGAAGCCCCGCTCGCGCAGCGCGTCGCGCACGGGCTCCGGGAGCGCTGGGACCACCCGCGGCCTTCCCGGGACCTGGACCTCGAGCGCTCCGGACTCGCTCCGGAAGGCCTCCACCGCCTGGAGCGGATGGCCGGGCGGGACGGTCCGCACGAAGGCAAAGGGCTCGAGGCGCTCGATCTCCGCCTCGAGGAACGACCACTGCGGCGAGGGGTCCGACATGGGATCTGCTCTCTCGGATGCCATTCGACGTCGGCGCGTACAAGCTAGCGCAGGGTCCGGGAACGCCACGCCTTGTGGAGCTCCATCACCACGACGATCGTGAACGCGTACGCCGCCAGGGTGAGCCAGCTCTCGAGCTCGAGGGGGGCGACCCCCAGCACCCGCTGCATGAAGGGCGAATAGACCGCCGCCAGGTGCACGCCCATCGCGCCGAGCGTCCCGGCGAGGAGAATGGGATTGCGCAGAGGCGACAGCCGGAAGAGGGAGATGTGCTCGGAGCGGGCGTTGCCGATGTGGAAGATCTCGAAGAGGACGAACAGCTGCACCATCCGGTTGCGCGCCGCCTCGATGGGCAGGCCCTCGCTCATCCAGGAGAGCCACGCCGCCAGGCCGATCCCCCCGAAGACGAGGCCGGCCAGCAGGGTGCGCTCGATCATCACCCGGTCGAAGATGCCCTCCCGGGCCGGCCGGGGGGGACGGTCGAGGACGCCCGGCTCGCCGGCCTCGAAGGCCAGGGCCACGTCCTGGATGCCGTTGGTCACCAGGTTGAGCCAGAGCAGCTGCACCGCCGTGAGCGGGATCGGCAGGCCCAGCACGAGCGCCGCCGTCACCAGCAGCACCTCGCCGGCGCCCGTCGAGACCAGCAGGTAGGTCACCTTGCGCACGTTGTCGTAGGCGATGCGCCCTTCCTCGACGCCGCCCACGATGCTCGAGAAGTCGTCGTCGCTGAGGATGAGCTCGCTCGCCTCCCGCGCCACGTCCGTGCCCGCGCGGCCCATGGCCACGCCCAGGTCGGCCTGGCGCAGCGCCGGCGCGTCGTTGACGCCGTCCCCCGTGACCGCGACGAGCTCCCCCCGCCCTTGATAGGCGCGGATCACCCGCAGCTTGTCGGCGGGCGTGGCCCGGGCCACGACGGCGCAGTCGGCCACGCGCTCGGTCAGCGCGGCGTCGTCGAGGGCGGCGATCTCCCGGCCGCTCAGCACCGGCGCCCCGGCTGACGCCAGCCCGATGCGCTCGGCGATGGCGGCGGCGGTGGTGGCGTGGTCGCCGGTCACCATCACGACGTGGATGCCCGCCCGCCGGCAGGTGTCCACGGCCTCGGGCACGCCCTCCCGCGGCGGGTCCGTCATGGCGACCAGGCCGAGCAGGACCAGGTCGCGGGGATCGGGCGGCGCGTGCCCCGGAGCCGGGGGCTCGGCGCCCTCGCGGTCGGCCAGGGCCAGGACGCGGTAGCCCTGGCGCATCAGGCGCTCCACCTCCCGCGCGGCGGTCGCGGCCTCGAGGGGTTGCTCCGCGCCCGAAGCGTCGAGCGCCGTCCGGCACATGGCCACGACCTCCTCGGGTGCGCCCTTCACGCACACCAGCCCGTCCCGATGGAAGCTCGCCGCGTAGCGGCGCTCGGGCTCGAAGGGCAGGGCGGCGACCGGGTCGTGGGCCTCGCGCAGGCGGATCGGATCGCAGCTCCCCTTCAGGCCCAGGGCCAGGAGGGCCACGTCGGTGGGATCGCCCGACCACTCCCAGGCGTGGGGGTCGTCCGCACGCCGCGAGAGGGTCGCCTCGTTCGCCAGGCAGCCCGCGCGCAGCAGCCGGTAGAGGTTCGGCCTCTCCTCGTGGAGGACCGGTCGATCGCCCTCGAGGATCTCGCCCACGGGCTCGTAGCCCGAGCCCGTCACCGAGCAGCGAAGCCCGGTCAGGGCGAGCCGCTCGACGGTCAGCTCGTTGTGGGTGAGGGTGCCCGTCTTGTCGGTGGCGATCACTCCGCAGCTCCCGAGGGCCTCCACCGCCGGCAGCCGCCGGACGATCACCCGGCGACCGGTCATGCGCGAGACCGCCACCGCCAGGGCCACCGTGAGGGCCACGGGGAGCCCTTCCGGCACCGCCGACACCGCCAGCGCGATCGCGCCCAGCAGCAGCTCGGTGAAGTCCTGGCCCCGCAGCACCCCGACGCCCACGAGGGCCAGGGCGAGCCCGATTGCCGCGCCGCCGATCACCCGGGCGAAGCGCTCCATGCGCCGCAGCAGCGGCGGGCGCTCGCCGCGGATCCGGGTCAGGCTCTCGGCGATGCTGCCCACCTCGGTCTCGGCGGCCGTGGCGACGACCAGGCCGAAGCCGCGCCCCGACGCCACCACGCTTCCGGCGAAGAGCATGTTGCGGCGATCCGCCAGCGGGACGTCCGCCGCCAGCGCCACGTCCTCGTCCTTGTCGACGGGCACCGACTCTCCCGTCAGGAGCGACTCGTCGACGCGCAGGCCCTGGGCGGAGACCAGGCGCACGTCCGCCGAGACCCGCGCCCCGGACTCCACCAGGAGCAGGTCGCCGGGAACGACGTCCTCTCCGTCGACGTCGACGGTGCGGCCCCCGCGCCGCACCCGGGCCCGGGTCCGGATCAGCTGGAAGAGCGCGTGCACCGCCCGCTCCGCCCGGAACTCGTTGGCGAAGCCGATGGCCGCGTTCAGCAGCAGCACGGCCGCGATGAAGGCCGCGTCGGTGAGCTCGCCCAGGGCGAGGGCCACCGCGGCGGCCGCCAGCAGCACGTAGATGAGCGGGCTCTGGAACTGGCGCAGGGCGACGGCCCCGATCGAGGGCGGCGCCGGCGGGTCGAGGCGGTTCGGCCCGAATCGCCGCAGGCGCTCCGAGGCCTCCGCGTCGCTCAGGCCGGCGAGCGTGACGCCGAGGGTCCGCGCCACGTCCTCGGGCCCGCCGGACTGCCAGGCCGGATCCGGGTCCCCTGCACCCGGGGCCGCCGGGTCGATCTGCGCCGCGTCCTTGTTCCCTGTCCGCATCGGGCCTCCCCGCGCCCCCGCGGTGCAACCCCTGTGCCCAGGCGGGACTCCCATGGGCGGACCCCTGGGGTCGCGTGTCGTACGTTGTGCGGCGTGCGGTGTGCCGAAAAAGGCTGCCTCGGGGGCGGCCGCTGTGTCGCCTTGATCCACGCTGTCGCAATCCGCCTCGCTCGGGCCCTGGCGATCGCCCTGGCCCTGGGTGGTGCGGCGCCGGTGGGGGCCGAGCCCGCGCCGGTGGCCGAGGCGGCGTGCGGCGAGCTCGTGATGTTCTCGCGGGACGGGTGCCCCCACTGCGCCGACGCCGCGGTCTTCCTCGACGCGCTGCAGGCGCGCCATCCCGAGCTCGAGATCCGCATCCGCGACGTCGGGCGCGACCCGGCGGCGCGCGACGCGCTGCGGGCGCTGGCCCTCCGGCACGGGGTGTCGACGCTCGGCGTGCCGGCCTTCGCGGGCTGCGGGCGGTTCCGGGTCGGGTTCGATGCACCGGCCACCACGGGCGCGGAGCTCGAAGGCTGGCTCCTCGGGCGGGCGCCCTCGGCCCTCGTCGAGGTGCCTCTGCTCGGCTCCGTCGATCCGGCCGCGCTCGGCCTGCCGCTGTTCACGCTCGTGCTCGGCCTCGTGGACGGCTTCAATCCTTGCGCGATCTGGGTGCTGCTCTTCCTGCTCTCGGTGCTGGTGAACGTGCGCGACCGCCGACGCATCGTCGTGGTGGCAGGCACCTTCGTGCTCGTGAGCGGCCTGGCCTACTACGCCTTCATGGCGGCCTGGCTGAACGTCTTCCTGCTGGTGGGCGTCTCCCGCGCCACCCAGGTGGTGCTGGCCCTGGTGGCCCTTGCCGTGGGGGGCCTCCACGTGAAGGACTTCTTCGCCCTGGGTCGGGGGCCCTCGCTCTCGATTCCCGAGGCGGCCAAGCCGGGCATCTACGCCCGGGTGCGGCGCATCGTCAACGCCGAGAGCCTGGGCGCGGCGCTCGTCGGCGCGACGGTCCTCGCGGTGCTCGTCAACGTGGTGGAGCTGCTCTGCACCGCCGGCATCCCGGCGGTCTACACCCGCGTGCTCACCCTCCGGGAGCTGCCCACCTGGCAGTACTACGCCTACCTCGGGCTCTACGATCTGGCCTACATGCTGGACGATTCGCTGCTGGTGGCGACCGTGGTCATCGGCCTGCGCCGCACGAAGCTCCAGGAGACCCAGGGCCGCTGGCTGAAGGGGCTCTCGGGTCTGGTGATCCTGCTGCTGGGCCTGGCGCTGCTGCTCGCCCCGGACTGGCTCGTGTGGTGAGCCGGGCCCCGGCACACGCCGGGGCCCGCCCGCCTAGTCGCAGACGATCCGGCCGGCGTCGAGGTCGAAGGGTTCGTAGGGCGGCGGGTTGATCGGGCTGTTCGGGTTCGGCCGCGGGTCGCCGTCCAGCAGCAGCCCGAAGTCGTCGGCGATCACGTCCGTCCATCCCGGACCGTCGTCGAGCATCGCCACCAGCCAGTCGCGGATGGTCGGGACGTTCCCCGTGGTGTCGTCGTACACCTTGTTCCGGCCCCACATGGTGTGGGCCGATCCGGTTCCCACGTAGGAGCGGAAATTCGCGCCGGAGGCCGCCGAGGCCTCTGCGTTGAGCGCCAGCATCTCTTCGTTCCAGGCGCAGGACGAGTCCCACCAGCGGACCCAGTCGAGGATGTTCAGCCCCACGCGCATCACCTGGAAGAAGCCCGTCTGGCCGCCCTGGCCGCCGTCGTAGGCCGTGGTGTAGGTGGCGAAGCGGTTCTGCGGGTAGGTGCGGGCCGCCTCGATGTAGAGGTCCGACGCCCGCAGCTGGGTGAGCGGCACGTTCAGGCCGGGCATCCACGGCGGCAGGTTGTCCTGGATGCCCCAGTTGGAGAGGTCGTTCACCAGGAAGTCCTGGGTGATGACGCCGTTGCCCGCGTCGCCGACCACGGCGAAGTCCGCCGACGGGTAGACCCGCTCCTGGAGGTAGAGGGAGTTCACGATGGCGCCGTAGGCCCCGGCGCTGGAGCCGGTGACGAAGACCTGGTCCGGGTGCACGAAGTGCTCCCGTGCGAACTGCTCGGCCACCTGCGCGTTGTGGAAGCCCTTGTGGCGCACGGTCAGGGGGTTGCCGAGGAGGTCGTAGTCCACCACGGCGTCGCCCCAGTGGACGTCGCCCGTGCAGTACGGCACGAAGACCTGGTGCCAGTCGCGGAATGGATTGTCGGGATTCGACGCGTCGGCGAAGCCGCTCGAGAAGTTGGCCGGATTGTCGCCGGGGCCGGTGCTGCGCTTGAAGGTGGGGCTGACGACCCCCGGGAGGCCCCCACAGGTGAAGGAGCTCCAGCAGGCGCCCCCGCCCTGGTAGTACATGACCACGTTGTTCACGCTGCCCCGCTTCACGAAGAACACCCAGGGCTCGCCGTCCCAGCAGGTGGGCGTGTAGTCGCGACCGTCGTAGGTGACCACGGCCGGCGGCTCCACCATCGTCCACTCCGACGAGACCAGGGGCGAGATGGTGATCGACTCGCGCACCGCGCGGGCGAGCCCGTCCACGCGATCGGCCACCGCCGCCCCGTCCAGTCCGCCGCGGTCACCGAGGAGCCAGGTCCAGAAGCGCCAGCGACGGGCGAAGCGCCAGGCGCTGGCGTCGCGGTCCTCGTGGAGCTGCTCGCGCAGCCGGTCCTCGAAGCGGTCGTGCAGGTGGTCGGCCTCGGCATCCAGGAGCCCGGCGCAGAGCGCGGCGGCGGCCCCGAGCTGACCGCGGGCCCGCGCGTGGTCGAGCCAGCGGCGCAGCCAGCGGGGGAAGTGGCGCAGCCCGTCCGGGGTGGCGTTGCGGATCTCCCCGGCGAGGGCCTCGGCCTCGGTCTGCACCAGGGCGCTCACGTCCGCCGCGCCGCCCGTGGCCTCGTCGCAGCGGCCGCCGGTGGACAGGTGGATGTCGTCGAGCTCGACGAACCATTCCTCGAGCTCCTGCTCGGCCCGGTCGAGTGTGTAGGCGCGCCAGCGCCAGAAGCGATCCCGGGTAGAGAAGGCCGTGAAGACCTCGCTGCAGAACGCCGCCGCCGTCTCCAGCTTGCCGCCCGCGCAGGTCTCGATGCGCTCGGGATGGCCGGCCGCGGCGGGCGGGGCCAGCCCCAGGACCAGCCCGAGCAGGGCGGCAAGGGCGAGGGGGCGGGCGGGGGGATGGAGAGTGGCGAGCGGCGACACGGGACCTCCAGGGATGGCGCCCCCGGCACCGGCCGAGGGGTCGACCCCTCACACTGGACCGCCGATGGGTGCCGCGTCAAGCCCGAAGGGTGCAGACCCGGCGTCAGGGGAGCGGACGCCGCGTCAGCTCGGCGAGCGACCTACCGCATGGGTCCAGGCGGGTCGTTCGGCGGCGGCGCCGCCACCGCTGGCGACCGGCCGATGGCCGCCTGGATGGCGGGGAGGTCCTCGGCGAGGTTCTGCAGGGCGCCGTTCATCGCCTTCGCAAAGAGCTCGGCGAAGTGGACCGCGTCGTTGCCGAAGTTGTAGTAGAGGCCCTGTACGACGCCGTCCTTGTCGGAGAACTCGTAGCTCCAGAGCTCCCGGCCTTCGCGATCGGAGAGCGAGAGCGTGACGTCCATGACGTTCGTGGACGTGCCGGCCGGAAGGCCGAAGAACCAGAGCAGCGGCCCGTAGACACTCATGCCGTAGGTGATCACCACGCCTCTGTACGTGGTGTGGCGGGCCGTGCCCTGGAGCAGGAGATCGGCCTCGCGGGTCTCGCCACCATGGGTGAAGTAGGCCCGTCGGAAGAGCTGGGACTCGTCCAGGGACCTTGCGGCCGCCTTTGCGAAATCCTCGTCGAGCTCCATCTCGAACTCGTTGATCGTGTTGAACATGCGGGCCGACTCGGGACGCTCGTATTTCACCCAGCCGAAGGGGAATCCCGGAATCAGGTACAGCCACATGGTGGCCGAGCGGTTCGTGACGGGCCGGGACTCGCGGAACGGAAGCACGGCTACGGTCAGCTCCCCGGACGAGTGCGGGGCCCGATACAGCTTCGACGGGTCGAGCGGGTAGGTCCACTTCGCCTGGGTGTTGCAGCCAGCCAGAGCCACTGCGCTGATGCCGATGAGCGCGAGAGCGGTGTTTCGCATGGGTCGTTCTCTCCCGGGATCGTCGAAGGCGGCGGAGGGTACACACTAACATGAGACGACCGGGAGCAGTGTCGGCTGGGCGCTCCCCGCGGGATCGCCTCGGCCGCGTTCCTTGGACCGCTCGGGGACGGGACGGCTCAGCCGAGCCAGCGGGCGAGGGTCGTCGCCAGACAGTCCGGATCGAGGGGCTTGGGGAGCAGGTCGTCCATGCCCGCATCCAGGCAGCGCTGGCGATCCTCGGCGCCGATGGCGGCGGTGAGCGCGACGATCGGCGTGCGTCGCGCGTCGGGGTCGGCGTCCTCGCGCCGGCGCATCTCGGCCGCCGCCTCGCAGCCGTCCATCACCGGCATCTGGCAGTCCATGAGGACCAGGTCGTAGGCGCGGGCGGCGCACTTCTCCAGGGCCTCGGCGCCGCTCCCGCATACGTCGGCCTCGAAGCCGAGCGCCTCGAGCAGGCCCACCGCCACCACCTGGTTGACGAGGTTGTCCTCGACCACCAGCACGCGGCCGCCCCGGGCGAGCGGCAGCGGGGTGTCCTCGACCCGCTCCAGGGGCACCACGAACCAGAAGGTGGAGCCCTGGCCAGGGCGGCTTTCCACGCCGATCTCGCCCTGCATCCGGGTCACCAGCTGATGGCAGATCGAGAGGCCCAGCCCCGTCCCCCCGTAGCGCCGCGTGGTCGACGCGTCGGCCTGGGCGAAGGCCTCGAAGATGCGCTCCTGCACGTCCTCCTCGATGCCCGCCCCCGTGTCCCGGACCTCGAAGCGCAGGTCGACGCGGGAGGACGTGGCCGCCGTCACCCCGACCCGCACCCGCACGCTGCCCCGCTCGGTGAACTTGATGGCGTTACCCACCAGGTTCGAGAGGACCTGGCGCAGGCGTACGGGGTCGGCGCGGACCACCGGCGGCACGGCGTCCTCGAGCGCCGCCTCCACCACCAGGCCGCGCTCCCGCGCCGGCTCGGCCAGCAGGCCGATCACCTCGTCGACGAGCTGCCTCGGGTGGCACGGGACCAGCTCGAGGTCGATGCGGCCCGCCTCGGCCTTGGAGAGATCGAGCAGGTCGTTCAGCAGGGCCAGCAGCTCGTTGGCCGAGCGGTGCACCGTGCCCACCATCGAGCGCTCCTCGCCGCCGAGCGGGCGGTGGAGGAGCAGCGTGGTCATGCCGATCACGCCGTTGAGGGGCGTGCGGATCTCGTGGCTCACGTTGGCCAGGAAGCGGCTCTTGGCCTGGCTGGCCGACTCCGCCTCGTCGCGGGCCTCGGCGAGGCGGGCGTTGGCCGTGCGCAGGCGACCGAGCGCATGCTGCTTCTCCTGCTCGAACGCCAGGGCGAAGGTCAGCACCACCCCGATCAGGCCCAGGCTGGAGAAGACGGCCACGTGGTCCGCCAGCGGGCCGTCGAGCGGGGGCCCCAGCCAGCGCGTGCCCGCCAGGCCGTAGAGCAGGACCACCTCCGCGCAGGCCAGCCCGGTCCAGATCACCCCGGAGCGGCGGCCCGCCATGGAGAAGCCCAGGATCGGGAAGGCCACCAGCCACAGGCCGCCCGGGGCCCGCAGCCCGCCCACGGAGAAGCCGTAGACCGACACCACCGCGAAGAGCGCCGCGCCCAGCGCGTTGCTCGCGATCGCGAGGGATCCCGTGCGGCGCAGCAGTGCGGGGATGCCGCTGATCGCCACACCCGAGACCACGGCCGCGGCGGCGAGCTGGGGGAGCCCCAGCATCCCGAAGACCCCCGCGTAGAGCGGCGCCCAGAACAGGGCCGTGCTGCAGACGATCACCAGCAGGCGTGCGCGCTGACGCGTCTCCGCGTCGCCTCGGCAGAGCAACGGCGGCAGGAAGGAATCGACGAGCAGGGACAGGTGGCGGCGGAGAAGCGCGAGCAAGCGCGCCTCACTCCGAGTCCTTGGGACGCAGGAGCGCCTCGCAGGCGCCGGCCGGCGCCGGCCGGCCGAGCAGGAAGCCCTGCATCAGGTCGCAGCCCTCCTGCTCGAGGAAGCGGGTCTGCACCGGCAGCTCGACGCCTTCGGCCACCACGCGCAGGGAGAGTCCGCGCCCCAGGCCGATGATCGAGGACACGATGGCGGTGGCCTCGGCGTCGTCCTCGATCCCCGCCACGAAGGAGCGGTCCACCTTGATCTCGTCGAGCTCGAAGTTGCGCAGGTAAGCCAGCGAGGAATAGCCGGTGCCGAAATCGTCCAGGGCGATGGAGGTGCCCCGCCTCCGGAGGGCGGAGAGCACCTCCGCGGCCATGGCCTCGTCCCGCATGATGGCGCTCTCGGTGATCTCCAGGACGAGGTGCGCGGGATCGAGCCGGGTCTCCCGCAGCACCTGCTCCACCAGCTCGGGAAGCTCCCGGTTGAGCTGCCGCGGCGAGACGTTGACTGCGATCGGCACGGGCTCGTAGCCCGCGTCCTGCCAGGCGCGCATCTGCTCGCACGCGGTGCGCAGCACCCACTCGCCGATCTGCACGATCTGGCCGCTGTCCTCGGCGACGGGGATGAACTCCGCCGGGGAGATCGGGCCCTCCTCCGGGTCGGTCCAGCGCAGCAGGGCCTCGAAGCCCGCGAGGCGGCCGCTGGCGACGTCGAGCTTCGGCTGGTAGTCGAGATGCAGGCTGCCCTCGGCCACGGCCCGTCGCAACCGCTGGTCCATCTCGAGGCGACGGGCGACGGTCTGGTTCATCGAGTCCGCGTAGAACTGGAAGCTGTTCCGGCCCCGCTCCTTGGCGTGGTACATCGCGGTGTCGGCGTTCCGGAGCAGCTTGTCGCTGTCCAGACCGTCCTCCGGGTACAGGGCGATGCCGATGCTGGCGCTCACCACCAGGGGGCGGCCGTCGATCTCGAAGGGGGTCTCGAGACTCCGCAGGATCCGGCGGGCCACGCCGCCCGCATGCTCGGCGCTCTCGATGTCCGGCAGCAGCACCGTGAACTCGTCGCCACCGAGCCGGGCGAGCGCGCCGTCCGTCGGGATCTTCGCGCTCGGACCCACCGAGTCGGTCGGGCGCACCTGGTCGGTGATCCGCGACGCGACGGCCTTCAGCAGCTTGTCGCCCACCGGGTGGCCGAAGCTGTCGTTCACGCGCTTGAAGTGGTCGAGGTCGACGAAGAGCACCGCCACCCGACTCCGGGCCCGGTCGGCTCGCTGGAGCAGGCGGTTCAGCTGCTTGGAGAGGGAGCTGCGGTTGCTCAGGCCGGTCAGGCCGTCGACGTGGGCCAGGCGCCAGAGGGCCGCCTCGGTCTCCTTGTGGTCGGTGATGTCCTGCAGCGTGCCGCAGACCCGCAGCGGCGTACCGTCCTCGTCGAGGGTCGCCTCCGCCTGGTTCTGGACGACCCGGATCTCGTCGCCGTCCCCGAGGATGCGGTGCTCGAGGTCGAAGGATCCTCCGCGGTCGAGCAGGCGCTCGAAGGCGCCGGCGAGCATCGGCCGGTCTTCGGGGTGGGCGGTCTCGAGGACGTCGTCGAGAGAGCGCACCAGCTCGACGCCCCCATCGCCGAGTCCCGGAATGCCGCCGGACCAGTGGAGCTCGCCCTGGGGCACGCGCCACTCGAAGCTCACGATCCTCGCGATCCGCTGGGCGTTGGCGAGGCGGGCGAGGCTGTCGTCGAGGGCGCGCATGGCGGCGCCCGCGCGCAGGACGTAACGGACGCGGTGGCGGAACAGCGGCCAGTGGATGGGCTTGGTCAGGAAGTCGCTGGCGCCACAGGCGAACGCCCGGTCGATCGAGGCGACGTCCTCCCTCGAAGTCATCATGAGCACCGGGATGCGCTCGCCGCTGCGGAGGGCCCGGATCCGCTCGCAGACCGCGAAGCCGTCGAGGCCGGGCATCCGCACGTCCAGCACCACGAGGTCGAAGGGGCCCTCACGAAAGCGCTCGAGCGCCTGGATCCCGTCCGGGGCGGCGACGGTCTCACAGCCGTCGCCCTCGAGGAGTCCGCAGGCCGCCTTCGTGAGCGCGCGGTCGTCGTCGGCGACGAGCACCCGCGGACGCTTGCCCGGCTCGGCGTCACTCACCCACCGGCTCCCGCTTCAAGGCCTGCAGGGCCAGATCCGAGGCGGTGCGCATCCGGGCCACGGAGCCCTGGGCCGCATCGCGTCGTCCCGCGCGCGCGTCGCGCTCGATTCGCGCGGCCAGACGCTCCACCTGCACCGCCCCCACGGTGCCGCTGGCGGACTTGAAGGCGTGGCTGCTCCGGGCGAGAGCGTCGAGATCGGCGCCCTCGGCCGCGGCCTCCAGGCTCGCGAGCATCTCGGGCACCTGCTGCGCGTACGCGGCCACCACCCGCTCCACCAGGCCCGGGTCGATGCGCCGGAGCGCGTCCAGGCGGGAGGCGTCGAGCCGGACCGCAGGGTCCGGCGAGTCCGGGCATCGAGGGGCGCGCGGGTTGGACTCCACGGGGGTCCGATCGGTGGCCCCAGCCCCCGAATCAATCGGGTGAACCCTCCAGGCGGGGTCGGGTCGTGCCCCGGCGCGGGTCAGCGGACGGGAGGCGGCTCCTCGGCGACGGGCGCGATGCGCACGCCCAGGGGGCCGCGGGGCACGTAGATGCGGCGCTCGCGACCGTCGCGGACGACGTCGACGGGCGTCGTCTCTCCGGCCGTGCCCGCGCGGGTTCCCTCGCGCAGCTCCGCCATGCTGAACACGGTCCGGCCGTCGTAGCGCAGGATGGCGTCGCCGGCGTCGAGCCCGGCGAGCGCGGCCGCGGAGCCCTCCATCACCTCCACCACGCGCACGCGGTTGGGGCGGCCCGAGGCGTAGAGGAACCAGTCGTAGAGCGCATCGCCCGACTCGTCGCGCAGGAACTCGAGGCGGTCGGCCAGGGCCGCGTTCTCCTGCGCGAAGCGAGGCGAGCCCAGCCACCCCTCCCGCTCCGCCCGGTCGCGCAGGTACAGCTGCTCCAAGGCGACGGCGTCGAGCTCGGAGCGCAGGGACCGGACGTCCGCCGGGTCGAAGCCGGCCCGCAGCAGGGCCGCTTCGTCGAGGGAAGGCGATGGGGCCCGGGCTGCCACGTCGAGGGACGGCGCCGCGGCGGGCGCTCCGGCGGACACCGGGGCGCCCGGGTCCAGGGCAGCCATCTCCCCCACGCGCTCGCGCAGGGCGGCCACCTCGGCCGCCAGCTGCTGGCGGAGTGCCTGCTCCAGGCGCAGCGCGTCGCGGAGGCGGGCGACCTCGGCGCCCAGCGCATCCGCGGCTCCCCGTCCGTCCTCCGGAACGCCGAGCGGGGCGTCGGTCGACGCCGCGGACCCCGGCTCCGCGGACCTCAGGCCCACGACCAGGACCAGAATGGCGAGGCCAGCGCCGGCGAGGGCGGCAAGCGTTCTGGTCAACGGACTCCTCCGCGCCATGCATAGAGGGGCTCGTGCGCGCCTCATGCGGATGGCGACTTGTGTGAGTCTAGATAGTAGCTAGACATTAACTAGACAGAAGCTCCCGGAGGGAACCCATTCCGATGACGATGCCCCCGAAAGCCCCGCGCCACCAGTCCCCGGCGCTCCGCCATGCCTCCCCGGCATTCAGCCTGCTTCTCGCCCTCCTCGTCGCACCGGCCTGCGCACCGCTGGGCGGACCGCACCCCACGCCGGCGCTCTCGCCCGCCGAGGTCGTACGACTGCAGGTCCAAGCGCTCGGGGAGCAGGGCCTCGGTGGCATCGCCGTCACCTACCGCTTCGCGTCGCCGTCCAACCGGCGCGCCATTGGATCCTACGAGCAGTTCATCGATGTGGTCCGCTCGCCGAGCTACGCGCCCATGCTGGGCCACTTCCGCGCCGAGTACGGCGAGCTGCAGACGGACGGCCGTCGTGCCTCGGGCCTGGTACTGATCACCGACCGACAGGGTGGGCGACATGCCTACCTGTTCCGATTGTCCCGTCAGCGCGGTGGCCCGTTCTCCGGCTGCTGGATGACCGACTCAGTCCACCTGGTGGGCCGCGACCAGCCCGACGATGCCGGGCTGGAGGTCTAGCTCGCGCATGCAGCCGGCGGCGCGGCCTCTCGACCCGCAGGCGGAGTCGACCGAATTCCCGGAGGCGGTCTGGCACCACGTCTGGAGACAGCTCGCGCGCGCCACCCGCGACGCCCGACACGCCTTCCGCCACGCCGTCGTGGCCACCCGCTGTCCGCGCCGCGTCGTACGCACACGGACGGTCGTGCTGCGCGAGGCCGATGTCGCGGCCTCGCGGCTCGCCTTCCACAGCGACCGGCGCTCCGAGAAGGTCGACGGGCTCGTGCTGAGCCCGCAGGCCAGCTGGTGCTTCTACGACCGCCGCCGCCGCACCCAGGTGCGGGCCGAGACCCGGGCCTCGCTGCACCTGGGGGACGCGGTCGCCCGCTCGGCCTGGGACGCCCAGGGCGAGCCCGCGCGGCGCCTGCTCCGGATCCAGCCCCCGCCCGGGAGCCCGCTTCCCGACGCCGGGGTCACGTTCCCCGAGGACGGCCCGGCGGCCGGCTTCGAGAACTTCGTCAGCGTCGTCTGCGACGTGGTCGAGCTGGAGTGGCTCCAGCTGGACCGGCACGGCCATCGGCGCCTGCGCTTCGAGCCCGGACCCGACGGGATCTGGCGGGGCGCCGCCCTGGTTCCCTGACCGACGGGCCCGAGGCGGGCCCGCATCCCGAGGAGAGATCGTGTCCCAAGCGCCTGTACTGCCCTGGACCCCGGACCCGTCCCAGGCCGCCACCGAGAACACCACGACGCCGGTCGCCGACCGGGTGCGCGCACGCATCCAGCGAGCCGGCGGCCGCTTCCACGCCAACGACAACATCGGCGCCTATCTCGAGGAGGGCGAGCTCGAAGGGATCCAGGCGGAGGTCGAGGCCCGCTTCGCCGACGTCCTGCACGCGCTCGTGATCGACACCGAGAACGACCACAACACGCTCGAGACGGCCCGGCGCGTGGCGAAGCTCTACGTCCAGGAGGTCTTCCGCGGTCGCTTCGCTCCCGAGCCGCGGGTGACCGAGTTCCCGAACGTCTCGCGCCTGAACGAGCTCATGATCATCGGTCCCGTCACGCTGCGGAGCGCCTGCTCCCACCACCTGTGCCCGATCATCGGGCGGGTCTGGGTCGGGGTCATGCCCAACGAGCACTCGGCGCTGATCGGCCTCTCGAAGTACGCGCGTCTCGTCGAATGGGTGATGAGTCGGCCCCAGATCCAGGAAGAGGCGGTCGCCCAGCTGGCCGACCTGCTCCAGGAGAAGATGCACCTCGACGGCCTGGCCATCGTCATGGAGGCGGACCACGCCTGCATGCAGTGGCGGGGCGTGAAGGACATGGACTCCAAGATGACCAACTCGATCATGCGCGGGTCGTTCCTGGAAGACCCGGACCTGCGCCGGGAGTTCCTCTCCCTCATGACCCGGGGCTGATCCGCGGGCGCGCGGCCGCCGAAAAGGCGGCGTGGGCACCGCGGCCCAGGTTGCGTATGCTCCTAAGGATAACCTGTCGTGGGGAGGTCCATGGAGCGAATCGACGTGCTCGGCGACCGGCCGGAGCGGCGTCCGGCCTTCCGCCGCGAGCTCCTGGCCGAGACCACCGACGCCGAGCTCCAGGAGATCGTGACGACGGCCGCGCGCGAGCTGTCCAGCCCCATCGCCCTCGTCAGCCTGGTGCTCGACCAGATCCAGTTCTTCAAGGCCCACTACGGTCTGCCGCCCGACCTGGCGGCGGCCCGGGGAACCGATCGGGATGTGTCGTTCTGTCAGTTCGTGGTGCGGGACGGCGACACGTTCGAGGTGAACGACGCACCGAACGATCCCCGCGTGCCCCAGCACCTGGTCGACGCCTACGACATCCGCGCCTATCTCGGGGCGCCGATCCACGCGGAGGGCACCGTGGTCGGCTCCCTGTGCGTGCTCGACACCCGCAGCCGGTCCTTCTCCGAGGATCAACGGGTGAGCCTGGAGAAGCTGGCCGGGCTGGTGGACCAGCGGCTGGCGGCGCTGAACGAACGCCGTCGCGAGGTGCGTGCTGCGCTCACGGAGCAGGCGTCGGCCCCGGCCCCGGCGCTGGCGGAGCTGCGGGAGTCCCTGGCGCCGATGCGACGCGGTGTCGAGGGGATCCTGCCGGCCGCGGCGGCCGTGCGCTCCTTCCTGCGCCTCTGCGCCCACGTGCTCGAGGGCGGGGCGGCGCTGCCCGACGTCGTGCGGCGCAGCCGCGCCGCCGCCGCCGACGCGGCCGAGGCCATCGAGGAGGCCGCCTACGACATCCTGGCGGCGGCCGGAGACTGCGAAGACGACCTCAGCGCCCTCGAGCAGCTGACGACGACGGCGCGCGTCGCCCGGCTGTCGGAGATCGTCATGGCCGCCCAGGATCTCGCCCGGCGCAGCACCCGCCCGGTGGGCGGGGCGCCGCTGCCGGATCTCGGGTTCGATCCCCTCGTGCGCACGCCGCGTCCGCTGGCGGTCGGCGTCCTCACCACGGCCCTCGTCGCCGTGGCGGATCGGCTGGCGGCCGACGCCCGGACCCCCGGGATCCGCCTGGCGGTGCGAAGCCTCGCGGCCCACGCCGAGCTGGGCATCGCAGCCGAGGGGCTCTCGGCCGAGGCCGTGCGGGAGATCTCGGCCGAGCTCGCCGCGAAGATCGGCATCGACCCCGCGGTGTCGATCCTGCACGGGGACGGCGCCGTCCGGGTGCGGCTCGCCGTCGTCGCCGCCTAGGAGCCCGGAACCGCGCCGCTACTCGAGCCAGGACGGGGTCGGCAGCCCCTTGCTGCGCAGGAACGCCGGGTTGAACAGCTTCGACTGGTAGCGGTTGCCCCAGTCGCACAGGATCGTCACGATGGTGTGTCCCGGACCCAGCTCTCGGGCGAGGCGGATGGCGCTCGCCACGTTGATCCCGCTCGACCCCCCGAGGCACAGCCCCTCCTCCTTGAGCAGGTCGAAGACGATCGGGAGCGCCTCCTCGTCGGGGATCTGGTAGGCGTCGTCGAAGGGGCCGTCCTTCACGTTGCCGGTCACGCGACCCTGGCCGATGCCCTCGGTGATGGAGCTGCCCTCGCCCTTGAGCTCGCCGTGCTTGATCCAGTGGTACATGGCGGCGCCCATGGGGTCGGCGGCGACGATCCGCACGTCGGGCCGCTGCTCCTTCAGGTAGAGGCCGACGCCCGAGAGGGTGCCGCCGGTGCCGATTGCGCAGGTGAAGCCGTCCACCCGGCCGTCGGTCTGGCGCCAGATCTCCGGTCCGGTGGAGCGGACGTGGCCATTGCGGTTGGAGAGGTTGTCCCACTGGTTGGCGTAGAGCACCCCGTTGGGCTCGGTCTTGGCGAGCTCCTCGGCGGTGCGCTCGGCGACGTGCACGTAGTTGCCCGGGTTCTTGAAGGGGACCGCGGGCACCTCCATGAGCTCGGCGCCGCACAGCCGGAGCATGTCCTTCTTCTCCTGGCTCTGGGTCTCCGGGATGACGATCACGGTGCGGTAGCCCCGGGCGTTGCCCACCATGGCGAGGCCGATCCCCGTGTTGCCCGCCGTCCCCTCCACCACGACGCCGCCCGGCCGCAGCCGGCCCTCCTCCTCGGCGTCGAGGATCATGTAGAGCGCCGCGCGATCCTTCACGGAGCCGCCCGGGTTCAGGAACTCGGCCTTGCCGAGGATCTCGCAGCCGGTGAGCTCCGAGGCCTTGCGCAGCTTGATGAGCGGGGTGTTGCCGACGGTGCCGACGAAGCCGTCGCGAATGTCCCGGGTCATGGGTCGTCCTCCATCCTTCGAAGGGGGGTGAGTCTAGGCATCTTCCGCGGCGCGGCGCAGCCACTCGGCCGAGGCCGGGTCGAGGGGGAGGCCCCGTGCGGCCTCGATCGCCTCGGGGCTCATCTTCCGGAGGGTCTTGCGCGTGACGTCGAGGAGCTTCTCCGGCTCGAGTCGCTCCGCGAGATCGGCGAACTGGGTCTCGAGGAAGACCAGGCACAGGGCGTCCTCGAGCACCTGGACCTCCGGGTCGCGACCCAGGCCGCGCTTGGTCACCAGTGCCTGGACCCGCGCGATCTCCGCCTCGCCGTAGCCGCACGCCGCCAGCACGCGGCCCGCCTCCTCGGCGTGGAGCGCCTGCAGCGCCTTGCGCCAGCGGTGGTAGCCGGCGCGGCCCTCCGGATAGTCCGCGCGCGGGATCGCCCAGCGCCGCAGGTGGTGGGCGCGGGCCGCCAGGCGCAGGGCCTCGCCGGCGTCCGGGCGGAGCCGGGTGACCCACTGGCTGGCCAGCTCCGCGTGGGCGAGCTCCTTGGGACGCAGCTCGCCCCGGACCTGGATCCGTTGGGGGTCGTCGGCGTTGCGGGCGTCGATGGCCGCGAGGGCCCGGCGGAGGCGGTCCGCGTCGGCCACGCAGGCCGCTCAGTAGCGGGTCAGGCTCGGATCGATGCGATCGATCCAGGCGAGGATGCCGCCGCGCAGATGCCAGGCGTCCTCGAAGCCCGCCTCGCGCAGGGCTCTCACGGCCTGGGCGCCGCGGCCGCCCACCTTGCAGTGGACCACCGTGTGGGCCTCGGGGTCGAGCTCGCCGATCCGTCCGGCGAGGCTCTTCAAGGGGATGAGCTCGCCGCCCAGGTTGCAGACGGCGTACTCGTCCGGCTCCCGCACGTCGATCAGCACGAAGGGCCTTCCCGACTCGCGCAGGCGCTGCAGGTCCTCGGGCTCGATGTCCCAGTCGCTCTGCTTCTCGGGCGTTGCGGTGCCGATCTCGGTCCCGTCGGCGCCTCCCAGGCGACCTAGGAGCGTGTCGAGGTCGCTCGCGGCCTCGGCCCGGATCCGTACCGCGACGGCCTGGCGCGGGTCGTCGGCGTGCTCGCGGGAGAGTTCGCAGGGCCCGAAGAGCTCCCGGGCGAGGGGCTCGATCTCCTTGGCGAGGGCCTCGTAGGTGGCGGCGTCGTTGGGCGCCGCCAGCCGATCGAGCACGTGGACCGCGGCGCTGGCGGTGTCGAGGCGGAGCTCCGTCGAGCCGTCGCGCGTGATCGCGGCGGCCGCGACGAGCGCCTTGCGGAACGCGTCCCGAAGGGTGCCGGCCAGGGGTGTTCCGGCGGCGCGCTTGCGCACCGTGAGGAGGCCGGTGCGCCCCCCGGTGCGGTCGATGGCGTACTCCACCTCGTGCCCGATCAGCATGATCCCGGGTCCGTCGGGCACGTGGGCGTAGTCCGCGACGTCGAGCAGCAGCCCCTCCACGGACCCGTCCTGGATGAAGCGGTGGAAGAGGCCGATGAAGGGCCCCAGCTCGATGGGGCGTTCCGGGTCGACGCTGAAGAGCTTGACGGCGAGGCGATGGGGCTGCATCAGGCGTTGGCTTCCTGTCCGGCGTCGGGCGCGTCGAGCGGGACGCCGCCTCCGCCCCCGGCCTGGGCGGCGAGCCGGGCCTCGCAGGCGTGGCTCGCCTCGATGAAGAGCAGCGCCTCCTCGATGCGGCGCGCGGCCGCGTCGCGATCCACGTCGCCCGGACCCTCGGCGTGGCGTTCCAGGAGGTACTGACCGAACTTGCCCTTGGCGTACTTGTCGAAGAAGCGCTCGTTGTCGAAGAAGCGCTCCCGGAACTGCTTCACCACGTCGTCCGCGTCCTCGGTGACGTCGATGAACTCGATGCGCACCAGGGCGCGGGCCGCGGAGAGCATGGCCCGATAGGCCAGGTCCTCGGCCTCGCCGAAGTCGCCCTCGTCCAGGGAGATCTGGGCGTCGAAGGCCTGGGACTCCGCCTTCACCACCTCGATCCCGAACAGCGAGACCACCTCGCCCGCGCACTCGCCAACGCCCAGGTCGCCGATGGTGAACTCGCGGACGTCGCTCCAGTCGCTGTAGAACTCCGGCGCCTCCGCGTAGGGCGCCACCTTGGCGAAGGGCTGGACGATCTGCTTCACGTTGCGCTTGCCCAGCCGGGCGATCCAGCCCTGGAAGCTCTCGCCGGGCTCGCGGCCCTGGGCGAAGGCGTCGGCGAGGGCCTCCACCACCTGGGGCGCGGCCTTGCTCGGCACCGAGCCCATGGGCAGACCGTAGGCGCCGGCGTTCTCCGTCCACTGGCCGCCGAGCACCACCTGGAAGTGGGGAACCGTCCGGCTGTCGATCTTGCGGCTGTTGCCGTAGAAGCCGATGTCGGCAACGTGATGCTGGCCGCAGCTGTTGAAGCAGCCGGAGATCTTGACCCGCAGGCCCTTGATGGCCTCGGGGAGCGTCGCCGACTTGGCGGCCAGGCGCGCGCGGAGCTCGCCGCCCAGGCCGCGGCTCGCGGCGATGCCGAGCTTGCAGGTGTCGGTGCCCGGGCAGGACGTCACGTCGACGATGGTGCCCGCGTCCGGCGCCGCCAGCCCGACCTCCGCCAGCGCCTCGTAGAGCGGGACCAGGTCCGCCTCGGACACGAAGCGGAGCACCACGTTCTGCTCGACGCTGGTGCGGATGTTGTCCCCCACGAAGCGCCGGGCGATGTCGGCCAGGGCGCGGCCCTGGTCCGAGGTGAGGTCGCCCAGGGGCAGGTTGAGGGTGACCACCGCGTAGCCATCCTGGCGCTGGGCCTGGACGTTGGTGGCGAGCCAGGCCTCGAAGCCCTCGGGCAGCGGTCCGTTGCCCCGCGGCGCCGGCGGGCGCACCGGCTCGCTGCCCGTCACGGGCAGGTCGCCGAGGAAGGCGGTCCAGCGATCGTCGTGGGGGAGCTGGGCGAACTCCTCGTCCACCAGCCGGCGGAACTCGTCGATGCCGAGCTTGGCCACCAGGAACTTGATCCGGGCCCGGTTGCGGTTCTTCTTCTCGCCCAGGCGCGCGAACACCCGGGAGACGGCCTGGGTGCGGGGGAGGAGCTCCTCCACCGGGATGAACTCGTACAGCGTCTTGGCCTGGTGGGGCACGGCGCCGAGGCCGCCGCCCACCACCATCTTGAAGCCGCGCTGGCCGCCCTGCATCCGCGCCACGTAGCCGGCGTCGTGGAGCTGGACGAGGCCGCAGGCCTCGTGCTCGCAGCCGGAGAAGGCCGGCTTGAACTTGCGGCCGAAGTCCTGCACATCCGGGTGGCCGAGCAGGAAGCGCATCAGGGCGCTGGCGTAGGGCGAGACGTCGAAGGCCTCGGTCTTGCAGACGCCCGAGAGCGGGCAGGCGGTGACGTTGCGGACCGAGTTGCCGCAGGCCTCCCGGGTGGTGATGTCGACCGCCGCCAGCCGGCGCATCAGGTCCGGCGTGTCCTCGATGTGCACGAAGTGGAGCTGGATGTCCTGCCGCGTGGTGACGTGGAGGATGGCATCCGAGTACTCCTCGGCCAGGTCCGAGAGCACCTCGAGCTGTTCCGGCGAGACGCCGCCGAAGGGGATCTTGATGCGCTGCATGCCCGGGGCGTCCCAGAGCGTCTCCGGCCCCTTGGTCGGGACGTCCGGAAAGGCCAGGGCGCGCTCGGCCACGCCGTCGTGGCGCTTGCCGTTGTCGTAGCGCTGGCCGTAGACGCCCCGGCGCAGACGGGTCTCGGCGAAGACCTTGTCCTCCAGCTTGCCCTGCTTGCGCAGCCCGATCTGGCCCTCGAACAGGTCGATCTCGTCGGCCCAGTTCGGGTCCATCGAGGGGGCGAGCGTCTCCTTCCAGCTGGAGGGGGTTCCGGTCATCGAGTGCTCCCGGGGCGGCCCGGCGCAGACCGCGGGCCTTCGTTGGTCGTGGGTGAGGGGAAGGGCGGGTGTCGGGTCGCCGCTCCGGGCCCCACCGGCGCGGCCCTCCAGGGGCCGGTCGCCGAGGCTGCCAGGACTCTACATCGACCCCGGGGGCCCAACAAGCGCAGGCCCCGCGGGTGGTGCGTCTTGCCCCAGTCGCTGCAGGACGCCGGGCCTCGGCGTCGCGGATCGAGCCGCATCGAGACTGTAGATGCCGGGGGCCGGCGTCGGTCACGCCCGCCCGGGACAGGGGCGTCGCGCCGGCTGCTCAGGCCGTCCGGCGCAGCGCGCGCGAGCGAGGCAGCAGCTCCTTCAGCGGCACCGAGAGCGCCTCGCCCTCGTGGTGCAGCTCGGCCCGCGGGAGCAGCACCCGTTCGACGATCTCGTCCCAGGCGTAGCGGCGGGCGGTGGCCTGACCGGCTCGCCGCATGCCCTGTACCCGCTCGGGGGAGGCCTTGAGTCGGCGGAACAGGCTCAGGAACTCGCGCGGGTCGTCGGTCTCGAGCACGATGGCGTTCTGTCCCGGCTGGGCGTAGTCCTCCCCGGAGCAGCCCGTGCAGGCCACGCCGCCCACGGCCATGGCCTCCAGCCCCACCAGGCCGAAGGGCTCGTGGGTGCTGTTGGCCAGGACGGCGTCCGAGCTCCGGAACAGGGCGCGGCGGGCATCCGGGTCCACGAAGGAGCGGAGGTTCACCACGTCGGCGTCCTGGGTGTGCTGGAGGGCCCGGGCCAACCCCACGGGGCCTTCCTGCTCCGCGCTGCGGTCGACCACCCGGAGCCCGGCCGACCGGGCTCGTTCCAGCACCTCGTGGCCGTGGGGCTCACTCCCGCCCCGGGCGACGAGCAGCGGCTGCCAGCCCCGCCGCTTCATCTCCGCCACGAGGTCGATCGTCCCCAGCCAGCGCTTGTCCGGATCCCAACGCGCCATCTTGGTCAGCAGGGTGCGCCCTCGGAAGCGGCGGCGGAGCTCGCGCACGGCCGCCTGGTCGGGGGCCTCGAAGCAGTCGGCGGTGAGCCCGTTCGGGATTACCAGGGCCTCCGCGCCGTGCTCGCGCATGCGCTGCTTCATGTAGCGGCTGACCGTGGTGACCGCGGCCGCCGCGGAGAGCGCCTGCCAGGGCACCCGCTCGAAGCCGAAGGTGTTGTTGGCGTTCCAGAGCATGCTCACCTGGTCGCGCAGCCCGGCGATCCGCAGCAGCCCGTGGAGGTGGAGGACGGCGCCGACGGTCTGCCACTCCTCGGCGATGACGACGCTCCGGCCGCCCTCCTCCAGGTGACGTCCCAGGTACTCCTCCAGCAGGAACGGCGGGAGCGAGCCGCTGTAGTCGCCGACCTTGCCCTCCTCGCCGTCGTAGACGCCGCCGGGGTGGTACCGACTCACCCACTGGCACCAGCGATGCAGGTGAAGGCAGCCGTGCTGTTCGTGGCCCGGGAGATCGGGGTCGCCGACGAACCAGAGGTGGGTCTCCAGTCCGCGGGCGGCGAGCGTCTCGGCGAGACCGACGATCCGGGTGGCCAGGCCGCCGGCGCGGGCGTAGCGATCGGGGCCTTCGAAGGACAGCAGGTGGAACTGCATGGAGGACGTTCTCCTGGGCTCTGCGCCGACGCGAGGTGCGCGATCGGTTCTCTCGGGGTTTGCACGCAGCGTGCCAGCGGGAGATCCCTCCGCTGGCCCTTCCGGCGCGCCCGCGCGCGGATCGGGCGGCAGTGCGCCGCACGCCTGGACAGGAAGTGGGGCAGGGTGGCATCCGGCCAGACCCGCACCGTGTCGCTTCGGCCGGCTGGCCACGGCCGCGCTGTGCCGGCTTCGGCCAGCATCTTGGCGGCGGCGCGCGAGACCGTCATCCTATTGGGGTGATGCTCCAGAACCGACTCGTCGCCTACTTCTCGATGGAGATCGCCCTCGAGTCCGAGATCCCCACCTACTCGGGTGGGCTCGGCGGCCTCGCGGGCGACACGATCCGATCGGCCGCCGACCAGGGCCTGGAGCTGGTCGCCGTGAGCCTCGTCCACCGACGGGGCTACTTCCGGCAGTCGCTCCGCGCGGGCTCCGGCCTCCAGCGGGAGGAGCCCGACGATTGGCGACCCGAGGATCGCCTGGAGGCGCTCGAGCCGCGCGTCAGCCTGGAGGTCGCCGGAAGGTCGGTTCACGTGCGGGCCTGGCAGTATTCGGTGCGGGGCATCAACGGCCACCAGGTTCCGGTGGTCCTGCTGGACACGAACCTGCCGCAGAACACGCCGGAGGACCGTCGCCTTACTGACAACCTGTACGGCGGAGACGATCGCTATCGGCTCTCCCAGGAGATCGTGCTCGGCATGGCCGGCGTGCGGATGCTCCGCGCGCTCGGCTATCGCGAGATCGCCCGCTTCCACCTCAACGAAGGCCACGCGGCCCTGGCGGTCCTGGCGCTCCTCGAGGAGCACGTGGGGGAGAAGCACTCGGAGGTCCAGCTCTCCACCGCCCTCTCCCGCATCCGCGACCGTTGCGTGTTCACCACCCACACGCCCGTGCCGGCCGGCCACGACCGCTTCCCCATGCAGCTGGCGAGCACCCTGCTGCCCGGGCGTCAGGTGGAGCGCCTGCGCTGGCTCGGCCAGAAGGAGCACGTGAACCTCACGGACGTGGCCCTGCGCGCCTCGAGCTTCGTGAACGGGGTGGCCATGCGACACGGCGAGGTGTCTCGGGGCATGTTCCCGGACTACCCCATCTACTCCATCACCAACGGCATCCACCCGGCGACCTGGGCGTCGGATCCGTTCCAGCTCCTGTTCGACCGGTTCATTCCGGATTGGCGTCGCGACGCGTTTTCGCTGCGCTACGCCGTCGGGATTCCGACCCACGAGATCGACAGCGCCCACCGGCTGGCCAAGCGCAACCTGATCGAGCTCGTGAATCGGGAGACCCGGGCCGACTTCGACCTCGAGACGATCACCATCGCCTTCGCGCGGCGGTCGACGGCCTACAAGCGACCCACCCTGGTGTTCCACGACCTGCAGCGGCTCGCCCGGATCGCCGCCGAAGTGGGGCCACTCCAGCTGGTGCTCGCCGGAAAGGCCCATCCGCGCGACGACGAGGGGAAGGGACTGATCCAGAAGGTCCACGCGGCTGCGCAGGACCTCCAGGGCCGCGTGTCGGTGGCCTTCCTGCCGGGCTACGACCTCGACCTGGCGCGGACGATGGTCTCGGGCGGCGACGCCTGGCTGAACACGCCCGTCCCGCCCCTCGAGGCCTCGGGCACGAGCGGCATGAAGGCGGCCCTGAACGGCGTTCCCAGCCTGAGCATCCTCGACGGCTGGTGGGTGGAGGGCTGCGTGGAGGGGGTCACCGGCTGGGCCATCGGCTCGGACCAGTACGGCATGGCGGACCCGGACGGCGACGCGCTCCACGCCGCCGCGCTCTACGACAAGCTGGAGTTCGCGGTCCTCCCCACCTACTACGGCCGC
Source organism: uncultured Spirochaetales bacterium (assembly GCA_964442285.1). Classification (GTDB taxonomy): domain Bacteria; phylum Myxococcota_A; class UBA9160; order UBA9160; family JAFDET01; genus CAYTZH01. The sequence goes on from CAYTZH010000036.1 coordinate 48,652, forward strand.
CGCGATCGCTACGTGGAGATGATGCGCTCCTGTATCGCCATCAACGCCTCGTTCTTCAACAGCCAGCGCATGCTGCTGCAGTACGTCTCGGAGGCGTATCGCGAGGGGGCCGTCGACGGGGCGCCGGGCGCGGCCCCCTCCTGACGCGGGGTGGCGGCGGGGGCCGCCGGATCCCTCGCGCCGCGGCCGCCCGCCCCTCCGGTGCGCGACTGCGCACCCCAAGCGTCTGGAATCCCTGGGTTTCCTCCAGCTCGAGCCGGGTCGGGCCCGGGCGTGCCCCGCCCCGTGCCTTCTCGGATTCTCCACGGGCGGCGCCCCCACCCTGGGGCATGATGTGTGTCGTCCCGAACCCGGCCCGCGTCGCCGCACAACGAGCAACCGGAGGATGCCCAGGATGAGCCGCCGAACCCTGCTGACTGCCGCCGCGTGCGGATGCCTGGCCCTGGCCATGGGCCCCTGTCCGGGGGGCCCGGGCTTCCGCACCTTCGACGGCAGCCTGAACAACCCCTTCCAGCTGCTCTGGGGCGCCGCCGACGTCCCGCTGCTGCGCCTCGTGCCGTCGGACTACGGGGACGGCATCTCCTCCCCGGCCGGCGCGACGCGGCCGAGCCCGCGGGCCATCAGCAACGCGGTGCACGCCCAGACCGGCTCGATTCCCAACGCGCAGGGCGCCAGCGACTGGGTCTGGCAGTGGGGCCAGTTCCTCGACCACGACATCGATCTGACGCCGGGTGCCGATCCCGCCGAGGCCTTCCCCATCCCGGTTCCCCTCGGCGATGCCCTCTTCGACCCCTTCTTCACGGGGACCGAGACGATCGATCTGAACCGCTCCATCTGGGACGCGACCACCGGAACGAGCGTCGACAACCCGCGCCAGCAGCTGAACCGGATCACCTCCTGGATCGACGCGTCCAACGTGTACGGCTCCGACCGCCATCGTGCGGACGGGCTGCGCACGATGGTGGACGGCCGCCTCGAGACCAGTGCCGGCGACCTGCTGCCGTTCAACACGGGCGGACTCGAGAACGACATCGGGCCCGCGGGCGGCAACCCGACGCAGTTCTTCGTGGCCGGCGACATCCGCGCCAACGAGCAGGCCGGGCTGGCGGCCACCCACACCCTCTTCGTGCGCGAGCACAACCGTCTCGCCGACGCGCTGCGCGTCGCCAATCCGCTCGCGTCGGACGAGTGGATCTACCAGCGGGCGCGTCGCTTCGTGGGCGCACTCATCCAGCACATCACCTACCACGAGTTCCTGCCGGCCCTGCTCGGCCCCGGCGCCCTGGCTGCCTACGTCGGCTACGACGTCGGCGTGGATCCGAGCATTGCCAACGTCTTCTCGACGGCCTGCTTCCGCTTCGGCCACAGCATGCTCAGCCCGGTGCTCCAGCGTCTCGACGCCAGCGGCGCGGTGATCCCCGACGGCAACCTCGCCCTCCGCGATGCGTTCTTCGATCCGACCCGCATCACCCAGGAGGGCGGCATCGAGCCGCTGCTGCGCGGCCTGGCGGCCCAGGCGGCCCAGAACGTGGACGTCTTCATCATCGACGACGTGAGGAACTTCCTGTTCGGTCCGCCGGGCGCCGGGGGCTTCGACCTGGCCTCGCTCAACCTGCAGCGCGGGCGGGATCACGGTCTCCCCAGCTACAACGACGCGCGCGAAGCCTTCGGTCTGGCCCGCAAGACCAGCTTCGCCGACGTGAGCACGGACCCGGTGGTGCAGGCCCGGCTGGCCTCGGTCTATGCCGACGTGGACGAGATCGATGCCTGGACCGGCGGACTCGCCGAGGATCCGGTGAACGGCGGCCTGGTGGGCGAGCTGGTGGCCACGGTCCTGATCGAGCAGTTCGAGGCCCTGCGGGACGGCGACCGCTTCTGGTACGAGCGCATTCTGCCGCCGGCGGAGCTGGCGGACGTGCAGGCCACCACCCTCGCGGACGTCATCCGGCGCAACTCGCCGATCGGGGCCGAGCTGCAGGACGACGTCTTCCACACGCCGTAGCGCGCGCGGAGGACGGCGTCGGTCAGGCCGCAGCGTCCGCTAGGCGGGCTCCGACGCGCACGGCAGGAACACCGCGATCTCCGTCCCGCCGCCGCCGCGGGTGCTGCGGATCCGGATGCGTCCCCCCGCGCTCTCGACGATGTCCTGGACGATGGCCATGCCGAGCCCGGTGCCCTTGCCGACCGGCTTGGTGGTGAAGTACGGCTCGAACACGCGTTCGAGGGTCTCCTCGTCCATCCCCTCGCCGGAGTCGCGGAAGCGCAGCAGCACCTGATCGCCGTGGCAGGGGTCCCACCCGCCGGCGGACCAGCGCCCGGTCTCGATCCAGAGCCGGCCTCCGTCGGGCATGGCGTCCCGGGCGTTGCCCGCGAGGTTCAGCACCAGCTGCTCGAGCTGCGGTCGCGAGATCCGCACGCGACAGCCGGCGCGCAGGTCGAGCTCGAGTCGGATCCGTCGCCCCACCAGGCCCCGCAGGACCCCCTCGATCGATCCCAGGGCGACGTCGAGGTCGAGGGGCTCCGGCGCGTCCTGCTCCTGGGGATCCAGGTTCAGGAGCCGGCCGGTGAGCGCCGCCGCCCGCTCGGCGGCGATGCGGATCTCCCGCGCGCTCTCGTTCCCGGGGTGCCCGGGGTCCAGGCCGTCGAGGAGCTCCTGGCTGCACCCCACGATGGCCGTGAGCAGGTTGTTGCAGTCGTGGGCCAGACCCCGGGCGGTCCGACCGGCGTACTCGAGGCGGCGCGACTCGGCGAGTCGCGCCTCGAGCTGCGCGCGCTCCTCGAGGGAGGCGCGCAGGGCCTGGTTCGACGCTTCGAGGTCCCGGGTGCGCCGCTGGAGGGTCTCGGTGCGGATCGCGACGGCGTGCTCGAGGCCGCGTTGCTCCCGACGCGCGAGCCGGGCCTGGGCTTCCAGCCTCGCCGCCCGCAGGTCGAAGTACCCGAGCGAGACCCAGAGCGGGGCCCAGTAGGCGACCATCAGCGCCTGGGGATGCAGGGCGCCGAAGAGCGAGCACAGGGCGCCGAGCCAGATCATGTAGGCCCGCAGCCGGCGTTCGCCGTTCTGCGCGAGGGCCGTCGTGAAGACGCACAGGATGGTGCCGAGCGCGTAGAACGCGTGCATGTCGTTCCAGGTGGACAGCGCCAGCAGGTGGGCCGTGACGGTCCAGGAGAAGCCGGCGCAGAGCCGGGATTCGGAGAGCCAGCGCGCCGACGTGCCGCGCAGGATCCCCAGCCCCACGAAGAAGCCGGCGGAGACCGCCCACCAGACCCACCAGGGGTCGGTCGCTCCCTCGGGCGCCAGCAGTCGCCACGCGGGATGGACCGCGGCCGAGGCGATGTAGACGGATGCAGGAATCCCCTGGACGCCGACGGACCCGAGTCCGAAGGGACGCGGCAGTACGCTCCCGGCCATCGCAACCCCGCGCTGGCTTCGCGTGGGCAGGAGGCGCCCGCGCGTTGCTGGGCAGTCGGAGGAATCCCGGCGGACAGTCTACCCGAAAACGCGGGTCTCAGGCGCGGTGCGTGGGCGGCGAGCTCCGATCCGGGGTCAGCCAGTCGTAGGCGGGCGGGAGCGGGATGCCCTCGGAGAGACGCTGGGCCACGACCTGCGCATCCATGCCCAGTCGCCCGAGCTGCGGAACCTGGCCGAGGAGGGCGCGCGTCACCCACGGCATCAGCCGGCGGGCCGATCCCAGCGCCGTCGGACCGAGGGTGGCCCGGCAGTAGAGCACGTGCCCGATCTCGTCGACGAGGATCTCGTCGAGGAGCGTCCGCAGCCGGTCCCGCACGCGCGGCTGGGCGGCGAAGACGTCGGCGGCATCGCGGAGGTGACGGAAGACGACGCAGCCGAGGGTCTCGCCGCAGATCACGGGGACGTAGCGGAGCTGCTCCGGCAGGCGCTGCATGGTCAGGATCGCCAGGCGCTGGAGGAGCGCCGGCCGCTTGAAGCGCAGGCTCGGCAGCCCGGCGGTCCGGCAGGCCCGTTCCAGGAGCAGGCCGTGGTAGCGCTCCTCGAGGAGGTCGTAGAGGACGATGGACGGTGCCCGCTCGAGTCCCTTCTCCTTCCAGCGCCGGATCTCGGACTCGACGCCGTAGGACTCGCCCTCGTTGGCCGTGGCCACGGCGAGCAGCCAGGCGAGCCGGTCGTCCAGCGGCGGCGATCCGACCCCGTAGTAGTGCTGGTAGAAGGCGTCGAGATCGACCGGCTCCTGCCAGTGCGGTCCTTCGTCGAGGCCGGCGAAGAACGGCTCCCGGGCCGACAGGGTCCCGGCCTCGAAGTCCATGACGCCGTCGCGGCGGGCGAGGAAGTCGCGGTAGCCCTCGAGCTGGGCGCGGCGCGCCGGCTCGTCCAGCACCCGGAACGGCTCGAAGAACGCCCGGGCCGCGACGTCGACGGCGGCGGTGGCGCTCACGCCGCCCTCCGCGCACCCACGCGCGCCCGGAGCCGATCGCCGTAGAAGGCCAGGGCGTTGGCCGAGACGAGGCGCGCCGCGAGCTCGGGGTCGGTGCCGTCGGTGGCAAGCGCCACGCAGTCGCGCAGCGTGGCGTCCCAGTGGCCGTAGTCCACGCACATCATGCTGACCCGTCGCCCGATCGGGCCGAGGGCCGACTCGAGCCAGCGCGGGGCCGGGTCGTCGGGCTCCGCGCTCAGGTAGATCTGCCCCCGGTCGAGGTACTCCCGCGGGTCCCGCGTGAGGGCGGGATGCTCGTTGCGGAACGCGTCGAGCTCCTCCGCCGACGCCTCCTGCGCGCGTGGCTGGAAGAGCATCTGCATCAGGCCGCGCGCGGTGCGGAGCGAGCCCCAGCCCGCTCCGCGCTCGCGCACGAGCTCGCGCAGGAAGGCGGCCGGACTCGGCTCGAGCGTCGGATCGAAGCTGGCGATGCGGCGCTCCCAGTGTTCGTGGAGGCTGTGCATCAGATCGGGAAGCCAGCCGCAGCCGGCCTCCAGGAAGCCGAAGCGAAGCCGGGGGTGGCGCTCGAAGACGCCGTCGAAGATGAGCTTGGCCATGGCCATCTGCTGCATCGAGCGATTGGCGAAGACGTGGACGAGGGTGAAGGTGTCGAGCTGGTCGGAGCTGCCGCCGGCCAGCTGGAAGCCCGGCGCTCCGTGGACGGCCACCGCCACACCGAGACGGGCCGCCTCGGCCCACACGCGATCGAAGTCGGGATCGGAGAGCGCCTTCGGGACCCGCACCTCCGGGAAGGCCCGCGGCGCCGCCGGGTGGGGGGCGGGCAGGTTGGGCGGCACGCAGACGGCCACCATGCCGAGGTCCAGGCAGCGGCGCATCTCGACCACCGCCTCCGCGGGATCCTGCAGGCAGAGCATCGCGACCGGGTGCAGGCGATCCGCGTGGGCCGCACAGTCCTCGACGATGTAGTCGTTGTACGCCCGGGTGAGCACGATCGCCAGCTCCGGATCCAACAGCGAATTGAAGGCCAGCGAGACCGAGCCGAAGATCACCTGGTGGTCGATGCCCTCCCGGTCCATGTGCTCCAGGCGGATCCGGTTGAAGAGACCCCCGAGGGTCGTCTCCTCGTGATACGGCCGGAAGGTGCCCTTCCCCCAGCCCTCCGGCTGCAGGAACACCCGCTCCAGGGAGGCGCCGCTCCGGGGATCCCGGTCCAGCACACGGATGCGTTGCTCGCCCCAGCGGTCGCGGACGAAGCTCAGGCGATGTCGATGCGACGGCGGAACGAAGTCGCGGAAGACGACCGGGTTCTCGCACTTGTGGCTGTCGCCGTCGATGGTCGGGTGCCCGTGCAGCATTGCCTCCATCATCGCCACGCCGCGCGCCGGCTTGAGCGGATCGCAGGGAGGTGAGGGCTTTTCGGCTGCGGATCGAGGGGATCCTCCCATCAATCCATGCGGCGGGGCCGACGATGGGTCGCAGGGAAGGAGCATCCGATGGCCCTGCTCGAGCCGTTCCGCCCTCTCGCACCCGAGGCGTCGCAGCGCCAGCGCGACGCCCTGGCCGGGTTCCAGCAGGCGCGCGACGGCGTGCTGCCGCGGAACGGCGGGCCGCTGCCCCGACGCGAGGCCTTCTGCGCCGCGATCGAGCGGGCGGGCATCCGCTGGGAGGGCGACGACCTCGCGCGGGCGCTGGAAGCGCTCCACGCGCCGCCGCCGCCCGGGACGTCGCCCCGGGCCCTGTGGCTGCGGGCCGTCGCCAAGTCGAACGAGGGCGAGACCTTCGGCGTCGAGCTCGAGCTCGAGCGCTTCGCCCGCCGCGGCTACCGGGGCGTCGATCCCTCCCTGCTCGCGGTCGCGCTGGAGGACCGGATGCACACCCGGCTGCTCGGCGCGGTGTGTCGGACCTTCGGGATCGCGCTCGAGGTGGCGCCGCCGCGCCTGGGCAGCCGCCTGGCCATCCGGGCCATGAACCACCTGCCGGAGCGGCTGCGCTTCGCGCTGATCCTGGCCGGGGAGGTGGCCGGGGCGACGTTCTTCCACGTCCTCCTCGAGCGGACGGATCTCTTCGAGTCGCAGCCGGCGGTCCGGGAGCACCTGGGGACGCTGATCCGCGAGATCGTCGTCGACGAGACCGCCCACGTGGCCTACTTCCGCGCCCGCGTGGGCCGGGCCGAGCGCCGGCTGGCGAGCGCCCTGCTCCCGGGGCTGGCCGCGGCCCTGCTGCGGGACATCCCGGAGTTCGCGGCGCTCGGCGGCGGCCGCGCCGCGCTGCTGGCGCGGCTGCGCCGGCCGCTGCCGCTCCCGTCGGAGATGCGCTGGCTCGCCGACCTGGAGGCGGACGCGCCCCCGGCCTTCTCGACCGCGCCCAGCCCCCTGTAGCGGGCTCCTTTCCTGGCGCACGGGGCCCGGCGCAACGATACACTGGCTTCGGGTTAAACCGCGGGGTCGCTGGCTTGGGAGTCGAGGCGCTCGGCATCGAGGGCATCGTCGCGTTCGCGACGCTCGTGGTCGCCGCCGTCCTGGTCTTCGTGGCCG
>CAYTZH010000037.1:0-54621 GCA_964442285.1 uncultured Spirochaetales bacterium
GGGCAGAAGCCGCGGCCCTTGCACGAGAAGGCGACCACGCGGTCGAGTCCGCAGTCGTCGCAGTGCACGCGGACGAAGCCGTGGGCGAGGATCCCGCAGCGCAGGAAGCCGCGGAGCTCGCGCTCGACGAAGCGGGGGACGATGCGGCCGCGTGCGTGGGTCCGGGCCAGGAAGGTCTCGAGCTCCGCCTGGACGACGCCGTAGAGAACGCTCTCCTCCGGACGGCGGCGGACGTACGCGGTTCCTCCGTCACGGCCGGCTCCGTGGGGCGAATGGGCGGCAACGGCTCCAAGCGCGGCCATGCGCCCAGCGCGTTGCCAGGCCCATACCATGCGCAATCTGCGCCGAGCGTGCGCACAAGCCCGATTCCACGCGAGGTCGAGGCCACTGCTTCACGCCCGGTCGCCGACGGATGTTCACGGCGGCGACGGGCGCCTGCCTCAGGCGGTGTGGCTTGCGCAGTGGAACCGCGCCCTGGGCAAGGGGCGAAGCTTCTCGCCCCATGGCCTCCGGCACAACGGGGCCTCGCTGCACATGGCCCGGGGGACGCCGCTCAAGTGGATCCAGGAGCAGGGCGGCTGGACGACGGCCAAGGTGCTCTTCGACACCTACGGCCACTTCATGCTGGCGGCGCCTCGATCGGGCCGCGTCCGGGACTGCGGAACCGTCGACCCGGGAAGCCCCTACTCGTCAGCTGCTTCCCGCAAGTCCGAGTCCCGCACCGGCCCGAGATCCCCGATCATGCACTTGACCGAGCCGCCGCCCTTCTTGAGGAACTCGGAGACGTCGACGGTGAGGGGGGTGACGCCGCGCTCGCGGACCTGTTCCTGCAGCCGCTGCGAGACGCCGTCGGGCATGACCAGGAAGGACTCGCCCTCCGGGCTCGTGTAGGTGAAGGAGTTGGCGGCGTAGCGGGCGGCGTCGTCGTCCTCGAGCGGGACGAGGGCCGTGTCGAAGGTCTCGAGGAGCACGAGCCAGCCGTCCCGGTGGATGGCCGGGCGCCAGGCCAGCAGGTGCTCCCGGCGCGGGCCGAAGGCGCACAGGCAGGTGTCGCCGTGGTAGTGGGCCTCGAGCAGGAGCTCCACGCGCACCACCCGGCGCGGCGCGACGATGGGGGTGAGGCTCTTGATCATGGCGGCGTCGGTGCGGAAGCCGTAGACGCGCTTCCAGGGCGGCCAGGCCAGGGCGGGCACGAAGCGCTGGCGCTCGAGGCGGCCGCAGGTAAGCACGTAGGTGTCGCCCACCGGGAAGAAGTCGGCCTCGCCCTCGAAGCGGCGCTCGGGCTCGATGGACTCGACCCGGAAGCCGGACGCGCGCAGCACCCGCTCGTAGTGGGGCCGCTCGCCGGCCCGGGTGGGCAGCAGGTTGGCCAGGTAGAAGGTCTTGGACTCGAGCGGCCGCTCGGCGTCGACGTCGGTGAGGAAGCCGGCGTTGGCGGGGTAGACCAGGCCCGGCTGGGCCGGATCGGGCGGGACCACCAGCACCCGCACGCCCAGGTCGCGGAGGGTGTCGCGCAGGCGGTGCCACTGCCCGATGGCCCGCTCGCGATCGACGTGGCGGCGCGCGCCCCACCTCGTGCGGGTGTGGGGGTTGGCGCCGCCCTTCACGCTGAAGTGGCTCGGATCCCCCATCAAGATGGTTCTCCGCGCGCCTTCGGCGCGCTGCGCGCCGGCTTCGCCGGCTTGCGGGGGCATCGAGCGCGCTCCTCCGTCGGTGTCCGTCATGGCCGCGGCATGCCGGGCGGGAGGGCGTCGGGGTCGAAGCCGCCCTCGTACTCGAGGTGGCTCTGGGGGACGGCGCAGTAGAGGCTCGCCGACACCCCGGCGGGCCGGTCGTTGCCGCTCTTGCGACGCCCGCCGAAGGGCAGGCGGCCGCTGGCGCCCACGGTGCCGCGGTTCCAGTTGAGCAGCCCCGTCTCGATCCGCCCCACGCAGTGCTCGAAGCGGGCGCGGTCCCGGGTCATCACCGAGGCCACCAGGCCGAAGTCGCTGTCGTTGGTGGCGGCCACGGCCTCGTCGAGGTCGTCCACCGGGTAGAGGGCCGCCTCGGGCCCGAAGATCTCGTCGCGCTGGTAGGGGTGGGACTGCGCGGCCTTCGGGAACCGCACGAGGCCCGGTCCCGTGAACGGGGGCGGAAGCGCCGTGTCCCCGGCGAGCAGCCGCTCCCCGCCCGCGTCTGCGGCCAGGGCCCGGTAGCGCGCCACCTTGGCGTGGGCGGCCTCGGAGACCAGCGGCCCCATGAAGACGCCTTCCTCCAAGGGAGGGCCGAACCGGACCCCGCGCAGCACCCGCACGAGCTTCTCCGCGAACGCGTCCGCCACGGAGCGCTCCACGAAGAGGCGGCTGGTGCAGCTGCAGCGCTGGCCCGTGGTGGCGCAGATCGAGACCGCCGCCTCGGCCACGGCCAGCTCGAGGTCCGCGTCGGCGAGCACGATCATGGCGTTGCGCCCGCCGAGCTCGAGGGCCAGGAGCTTCTCCGGCCGATCCACGGTGGCCTCCCGCAGCCGGCGGCCCACGGCCCAGGAGCCGGTGAAGAGCACACCGTCGAGCGGGGCGTCTACCAGGGCGCGGCCGGTCTCGGCGCCGCCCTGCACCACCTCCAGCACGCCGTCCGGGAGCCCCGCCTCCCGCCAGAGCGCGGCCATGCGCGCGCCCACGGCGGGCGTCAGCTCGCTGGGCTTGAACACCACGGTGTTGCCCAGGGCCAGGGCCGGCACGATGTGGCCGTTGGGCAGGTGGGCCGGGAAGTTGAAGGGGCCGATCACGCCCAGGACGCCGCGCGGGTGCCAGGTGGCGCGCGCGCCGGGCGCGGGCCGGAGGGGCGCCACCAGGGCCAGGCCGTCGCTCAGGGTGACGTCCACCTTCGGGCCGAGCAGCCGCGCCTCGGAGCGGGCGTCCCAGCGCGCCTTGCCCACCTCCCGGGCGATGAGCACGGACAGCTCGTCGGTGGCGGCGGCGGCGCGCTCCGCGAAGCGCCGCAGCACGGCGCGCCGCGCCTCGAGGCCCAGGTCGCGCCAGGCGGGGAAGGCGGCCCGGGCGCGGGCGACCGCCGCGGCGACGGCCGCCGCGTCCGACACCGGGAAGCGTCCCACGAGATCCGTCGGGTCGGCCGGGGAGCGGCTCACCAGCTCGGACACGGGCTCCTCACCGTCCCTCACGGCAGCGGGGTCACCAGGACCGGCTCGCCCGCGTCCACGCCCAGGGCCTCGCGACAGTCCTTCGACACCAGGGGCGAGGCCTCGTCGTCCAGGGGCACCACCGTGGCCCGGAAGCCGCGGCCGCCCTCGGCCGAGAGCAGGGCCAGCGGCCCGTCGGCGGCGGGCGCGCCCTCGAAGGGGACGCCCGGGAGCACCAGCTGGCGGCGCTCGGCGACCGACGCGATGGCGTCGCGGGACGCCCCCACGTAGGGACCGCCGTCGAAGGGGTCCACCTGGTGCAGGTCGCGGAAGCCGACCCGCTCGAGGATGGCGAGGGCGGCGCGGGCGGTCTGGTGGGGCTGACCGATCACCTCCTGCACCTCCTCGGGAAACAGGGTCACGTAGACGGGGTCGCGGGGGAAGAGGTCGGCGATGAACTGCTTCTGGGTCGCGGAGAGGTGGTCCGCCTCGCGGTACTCGAGGCCGGTGAAGCGCCGCCCGAAGGCGTCCCAGAGCCGGTTGCGGCCCCCCGCGTCGAAGGGGGAGAGCATCTCCGCGATGATCTCGCGCTCGAAGCGCTCGGGGTACAGGGAGATGAAGGCGAAGCGCACGATGGACAGGGCCTTGCCGCACTTCTGGGGGTGCCGCCGGTAGGCCGGATCCAGGACGATCCCGCCGATCTCCGAGGGCCCGTCCTCGGTGGAGCGCAGCTGCAGCTTCTTGTGGACGAAGCGGCGTCCGAGCTCCGCGCTGCGCCGCTCCTCCGTGGTGACGGCCAGCCAGAAGTAGGGCAGCCCGGGCTTGCCGTGCTTGGCCAGGATCGACGACGTCCCCACGCAGCGACCGCTCGCGGTGTCCTCCAGCACGAAGACGTAGAGGCCCTCGCGGACGTCCTCGAGGGCGGCGGCGAAAGAGCGGGCGGAGCGCTCGATGCGCGATGCCAGGAAGTCGCGCTCGGCCGGCAGGTTCACCGAGTCGAGCTGTCGCGCCAGGGCCACCAGGTCGCCGAGGTCTCCCTCGGCAACCGGGCGCAGGATCAGCACGGGAGCTCGAGCTCCTCGCCCACCCGGACCAGGGCCTTGCCCAGCATGGCGAAGCCGGCCTCGAGCTCCTCGTCGGTGGTGTTCACGGCCAGGAGCATGCGGATGCGCCCCGGGTTGGCGCCGGCGGAGAAGAGCATGAGGCCCTCCTCGAAGCAGTTCTGGATCACCGCGCGCACCGCCTCGGGCCGGCCGTCGAAGGGCACGAAGGCGTGCATGGCGCCGATGCCCGCCCGCGGCCCCACGGCGCGGGGAAGCTCCTTGGCGAGGGCCTCGAAGCGGCGCTCCACGCGCCGGGCGAGCAGGGCCACCCGTCCGTCCGGCCCGAGGTAGCCCTCGTTCTCGAGGCGCTCGATGATGCGGGCGCCCACGGCGAGACCGACCGTGGCGCCCGCGTAGGTCCCCGCCACCAGGCCCGGTCGCGGGTTGTAGGGCGCGGTGAAGAGGACGGCGCTTCCCTGCAGCGCCTTGCCGGCGGTGACCACGTCGACGTGGTCCTCCAGGCCCAGGGTGCGGAAGGCGAAGAGCTCGCCGGTGCGGGCGAAGGTCTGGACCTCGTCCACCCAGACCGCCACGCCGGCCTCCCGGCAGCGCTCCATCAGGGCGACGAAGAACTCCCGGGGTGCGGTGCGGATGCCGCCCTCGCCCTGTACCAGCTCGAAGAGCATGGCCGCCACCTGGCCGGGATGGCGACGCAGATGCGCGTCGAGTGCGGCGAGGCTCTTCGCGGTGGAGTCCGGGTCGGCCGGGTCGTGGAAGGGCACGTGGAGCACGTTGCCGCGCAGGGGCAGACCCTCGCGGAAGGCCGGCTTGTCGGTGAGCTCGGCCAGGGTGGTGGTGCGGCCCGCGAAGGCGCCCTCGAACACCAGCACCCGGTCCGCGGGGGCGTGCTTCTGCAGCACCATCTTGAGGGCGTTCTCGTTGGCCATGGCCCCGGAGACCGAGAGCCAGACGTGCTTCAGGCGGGGACCGGCGTGGCGGAGCAGCGCCTTCGAGAGCCGGACGTACTCGGTGCCGGGCAGCAGGTGCCCCTGGTAGACCGTGTCGGCGGCCGCCGCCACGACGGCGGTCTCGAGCAGGTCGCGGTCGCCGTGGCCGAAGGCGTAGACCCCGATCCCGCCGATGAAGTCGAGCTTCCAGGTGCCATCGGCGAGCTGGACCCGGGCCCCGCGCCCCGCCAGGCCGGCCAGGGCGGGCAGCAGCAGCGGCCGTCCCCGCAGCCGTCCCAGCTCGCGCAGGGCGCGCTCGTAGTCCCGCGGCGCCAGGGACCGCTGGCGGGCCTCCTCGGCGACGGCGTCGAGCAGGGCGGCGGCGGCCTCCCGCACGGCAGGGGCCTCCGCCAGCGACGGGAGCGGGCTGGGCGGTCTGCGGCGCGGCATCGAATCCATGCTATCGGCCGAACCGGGAGCGCGCTTGGGGTCCAGGGCCCCCGCCGGGAGGTTCTTCCGGGGTTTCCCTCGGGACCCTCCCGAGCTGTGCCGAGGGCGGCCCCACGCCGATGGTTGCGGCCGCGTGACGATGGTTGGAAGATCCCGGGGCTGCAACCCCGCGGGTACTCCCTGGGCTACCCTCTCTGCGTTGCATCCCCCCGTGCGAAAGCGGCGAGGCGGGGTGCGCCGGCGGGTCCGGCGCACTTCCGCGAGCGGTGGCGGATCGGTCCTGCCGGTTCCGCATTTGCGCTTGGTTCGCGCGCCGACCACGCCGATCACAACGGGGCCCATGTCCAGACACATCACCGTCGCTACCTACAACGTGCACCGCTGGACCGGCCACAACGGTCGCAGCAAGCCGGATCCGGCCCGCGCGGGCTTCGTGATCTCGGAGCTGGGTGCCGACGTGATCGCCCTCCAGGAGGTGCTGCGCCCCCCGGGCCCGGAGGCGGACGATCCCCTGGTCCGGCTCGCCGAAGCCCTGGGGATGCACATGGCCTTCGCCGTCACCCGGCCCCACCGCCGCGGCGAGCTGGGCAACGCCATCCTCTCGCGCTGGCCGATCTCCGGCGTCTCGATCCTGGACCTGAGCTTCTCCCTGGTCGAGAAGCGGGTGGCGGTCGCCGCCTCCTTCGACGAGATGCACGCGGACGTGGACGACTCGCTCAACGTGGTGGCCACCCACCTGGCCCTCGTCGACCGGACCCGCCGCCGCCAGGTGGAGTCGCTCCTGCAGCATCCCCAGCTCCACCGCGGTCCGTCGCTCCTGATGGGCGACATGAACGCCTGGCGCCGCTGCGAGGCCACCCGGAGCCTCGACCGGGGCTTCGAGCTGCACCACAACCGCGAGTGGCCCGCCAGCTTCCCGGCGGCGCGCCCGGTCCTCGCCCTCGACCGCATCTACGCCCGCGGCGCCAAGGTGCGGGAGGTGCGCGCTCACGCCACGCCCTCGGCGCGGCGCGCCTCGGACCACCTTCCGGTGGTGGCCGAGGTGGAGCTGCCGCCTCGCGCCTGACCCGTCCCTCCCTAGATCGTCGCCCGGCGCCAGGCGCCCGAGCGGAAGCGCAGCGCGAACGCGGCGGCCAGGGCCACCACGTGGACGCAGCCCGCCAGCCAGGCCCCCACGAGCCCCCCGCCGAGACCCACGCCGAAGAGCCAGCTCAGGGGCAGGAAGACGAGCCAGGCGGTGGCGGTCTGGACCACGAAGGGCCAGCGCGTGTCGCCGGCGCCGCGCAGCGCCCCGCTCGCCACGATGCCGATGGCGTCGAGCAGCTGGAAGGCCGCGCCCACCGCCAGCAGGGGCCGACCGAGAGTCAGCACGTCGGCGTCCTCGGTGAAGATGCGGATCAGCAGCTCCGGTGCGGCCAGGAACAGGCCCGCCACGCCCACCGCGAACACCAGGGCCAGCTTCATGGCGCTGGCGTAGCTCCGCGCGGCCGCGGCCGGGTCCCCGGCGCCCACGTAGCGACCCACCAGGGTCGTGGCGGCCACCGAGATCCCGAGCACCTGCATGAACGAGAGGTGCAGCACCTGCAGGAAGGCGTGGCTGGCCGCCATCTGGTTCACGCCCATGCGGGCGACGATGGAGGTGAACAGCGCGAAGGTGATCATCTCCAGCACCCACTGCCCGCCGATCGGCAGCGACACCCGCGAGAGTCGCCGCACGTCGTCCCGCTTCGGGGCCACGGGCGCCGTGGCGAAGCGCGCGTCGAGCCGCCGCCGGCGGAACGCCAGCAACAGCAGCGCGGCGTAGCCGTACTCGGCGATCGAGCTCGCGATGCCGGCGCCGGCGATCTCCCAGCGGGGCAGGCCCAGGTTCCCGAAGATGAGCCCGTAGTCGAGCACCACGTTCAGGAGGTTGGCGGCGACCATGGCGTAGAGGGGCGTGCGCGTGTCGCCGATGCCGCGGAAGAACGACGCCAGCACGAGGCCCGCCACCGACGCCGGAGCGCCCCAGGCGCGGGCGTGGACGTAGCTCGCGGACAGCGGCGGCAGCTCCGGCGAGGGGTTCACGAGCGCCACCAGGGGCTCGAAGACCAGGGCGAACACCGACATGAGGAGCGCCGCCGCGGGCGGGAGGATCCACAGCCCCTGCCAGGCCCAGCGGCCGCACTCCCGTGGCGCGCCCCGGCCCTCGGCCTGGGACACGAAGGTCTGCACGCCGGTGGCGGTGCCCATGAACAGGCAGAGCGCGGTCCAGAACCAGATGGCGCCGAAGCCGAGGGCGCCCAGCTCCGAGGGGCCGAGCCGGCCGACGAAGGCGGCGTCGACGACGCCGAGCAGGGTGACCGACACGTTGGTGAGCACCACGGGGAACGCCAGGCCGAGCACCTCGCGGGGGCTCCCGGCGGCCTTCTCGGCGGTGCGCGGCGCGGTATCGGCGGAATGCGAAGCCATCTTCTTGCGAGCTCCCGAGGACCGGTTCCGAGACCGGGTCCAGAAACGCCGGAGGCCGCGAGCACTTTCGCGCTCGCGGCCTCCGGTGGACCCACGCTGTGCAGGTCTCTATGGGCGAGCGCGACGAATCTCCTGCTCCGGGCAGTTCCGCTTCCGGAGCACGCCGACGGCGGGAACCGGGCCGCGAGCGATCGCGGCGCGGACTGCGTCGGACTTGACCGGGTTCACCATCGAGCTCACCGAGAGACCTCTTGCTCGGGAACGAGCCCGGGCAATCTACACGGGGGGCCGCTCGGGAGCAATCCGCGATCGCTTGCGGCGGTCGATTCCCGCCGTTACAACCGGGCCATGTCGGGATGGCGAAGCGCCGTGCTCGCCGGGCTGCTGGGGCTGCTGGCGGTCGGCCCGGGCTGTGCCCGCTGGAGCGGGGCGCGGCTCTACGTCAGCGGCAGCCGCGCCCTCGAGGCGGGTGACACCGCGCGGGCCATTCGCGACCTCGAGGCCGCCGCCCGCCGCGTGCCCCAGGCGTCGGAGGTCCTGAACCACCTGGGCATCGCCTACCTGGCGGAGGGCCGGACGGCGGACGCGCGGCGGGCCTTCGCCCGGGCCGTGGAGCTGGACTGCGCCAACGCCGCCGCGGCCCACAACCTCGAGCTCCTGGGAGAGGAGTCGCCGTGAACGAAGACCGCGAACGCCCCCGCCGGAGCTGGCGGGAGATCGACCAGCGCCGGGACGGCGCCCAGCGGCGGGACGAGCCGCGCCCGCGGGGCCCCCGGGCGGAGGCGCGCTCCAAGCGCGCGACCGAGCAGTACCTGAAGCAGCTCGACGGCCTCTTCAGCCAGGCCCCCGGCGGCGCCGAGGGGGAGAAGCTGGGCGTGGCGGTGCGGGAAGCCCACGGGTCCTCCGAGCTGACGGCGGCCTGCGCGGCCTACCGCGAGGCGCTGGGCGACCCGCGGGACGCGGCGCTCGCGGCCCTGTTCCTGGACGCCGAGGATCTGGAGACCGTGCGCTCGGGCCTGCGCGGGCTCGTGGCCGCGCGCGAGTCCGGCGAGCTCGACGGCCCGAGCGCGGGCCTCCGCAGCCAGCTCCGGATGCTCGCCGAGCACGCCGACGACGAGGTCGCCGAGCTGGCCGAGGCGCTGCTCGGCGACGACTGATCCGCCTCCTGGCGTGCGCTAAACTCGCCAGGATGGCCCACGACGTCGAACGCCAGGCGCTCGCCCGCTACCTCGACGACCACAACCTGCGCCACACCCGGCAGCGGGACGCCATCCTCGAGGCCTTCCTGGAGGCCCAGCGGCACATCACCAGCGAGGAGCTCTACCACCAGGTGCGCGAGGGGCATCCCGGCATCGGCTACACCACGGTCTACCGGACCATGAAGCTCCTGTGCGAAGCCGGCCTCGCCCACGAGCGCCACTTCGAAGACGGCGTCACCCGCTACGAGATCAGCCACGAGCACCACGACCACCTGGTGTGCGTGCGCTGCGGGAAGATCATCGAGTTCGAGTGCGGCATGATCGAGTCCGCCCAGGACGAGATCGCGGAGCGCTACAACTTCCGGGTCCTCCGCCACCGCCACGAGCTCTACGGTCACTGCGACGCGTGCCGGGAAGACTGAGGGCACTCCTCCCCGGTCTCCTGGTCAGCCTCCTCGCGTCGTCCGGCGCGGCGGCGGAGCGGCAGGAACCGCGCCTGGCGCTCCTGATCGTGATCGACCAGCTTCGCGCCGATCGCCTCGACCCGAGCCTGCCCGGCGGGCTGGGACGGCTCGCACGCGAGGGCCGGGTCTTCTCCGACGCGGCCTTCGATCACGCCAACACGGAGACCTGCCCCGGTCACGTGGCGGTGGGCACCGGGCGCCATCCCGGCCCCATCGGGGTCCCCGGGAACCAGTACGTCGACCGGGTGCAGAACCGGGTCGTGTACTGCGTGGAGGATCCGGCCGAGTCGGCGCCCGTGTTCGGGAGCGAGAGGCACCGCTCGCCCCGGGCGATCCAGGCGACGGGGGTGGGCGACTGGCTCAAGCGCGCCCACCCCGGGGCGCGGGTCTTCAGCGTCTCCGGCAAGGATCGGGCCGCCATTGCCCTGGGCGGTCAGAGAGCGGACGCCGCCTTCTGGCTGGATCGCGACGGCGACCTGGGCTGGACCAGCAGCAGCTACTACCTGGAGGCCCTCCCCCGCTGGGTGGACCGCTTCAACGGCAGCGGTCCCGAGGGCGGATTCGTGGGGCGGCTGCCGGTGGAGTGGACCCACGAGACCGGCAACCCGGCCAACGGCGCCCGCGCCGACGACTTTCCCGCCGAGCTCACGAGCTTCAGCCACACGAGCCCCCACCCCCTCCGCAGCGCCGAGCGCAAGCGCACCCTGGCCCAGCTCTACGCGTCGCCATTCCTCGACCAGGTGACCATCGACTTCGCCCTCGAGCTGGTGGAGCGCGAGAAGCTCGGCCGTGACGACGTGCCCGACCTGCTGGCGGTGGCGCCGTCGGCGACCGACATCGTGGGGCACTACTACGGTCCCTGGAGCCAGGAGTCGCGGGACGCCCTGCGGCGTCTCGACGCGGACCTCGGCCGGCTGATCGACGTCCTCGCGGCGATCGTCGGCGAGGGCCGGCTGGTGGTGGCCCTCAGCGCCGACCACGGCGTGCTGCCGATCCCCGAGTGGGACCAGGCGGTGGGCCACAGCGATTGCCCGCTCGCGGGCGGGCGCGGCAACGTCGCCGAGCTGATGAAGCTGACCGAGCTCACCCTCGACGCCACCTTCGGCGCCTCGCCGGACCCCCGCTCGAAGTGGCTGCTCGCGGCGGCGAGTCGCCTCAGCGTGAACCGCGAGCGCGCCCGCGAGTTCGGGGTGGAGGTCGCGGAGGTGGTGGCCCGCGCGCGCCAGCACCTGCAGGCCCAGCCGGGGATCCGCGCCGTCTGGACGGCCGAGGAGATCGAGGCGGGTCGCCTGCCGGAGCCGTTCGCGCGCCTCTACCGCAACAGCCACCACCCCGCGCGGGGTGGGGAGCTGGCGGTGCAGTTCCACGAGGACTGTCTCTTCAGCCGCTACCCGATCGGAACGTCCCACGGCTCGCCCTATCTCTACGATCGGGCGGTGCCGGTGGTCTTCTGGGGGGCGGGGGTCGCGGCCGGCGTCGTGCGCTCCCAGGCCTCGCCCGTGGACGTGGCGCCGACCCTGGCCGCGCTGCTCGGCCTCGAGGTGCCGGCGGACCTCGACGGCCGCGCGCTCCCGGTCCAGTAGCGCTTCGCGCGCTCCCTCGAGCGCCTCGCCCGGCGCGGTCAGGCGCCGTCGGCGTCCCGGAGGACCAGGGGCGGGGGCAGGCTCCCCGGCACCGGCGCCGGCAGCGGCATCCGCGGGGTGTCGGAGGCCGCCAGGCGCCGGCTGAGGAGCTGGCCGCAGCGCTCGATGGCGGCCAGGAGGCCCTGGGTGACACGGCCGTCCCGGAGGCCGTCGATGGCCAGGTCGACGACCGGGTCCCAGGTCTCGCCCGGCTTCAGCGCGGTGTGGGCGCCCTCGTCCGCCAGGAAGACCACCCGGCGCTCGAAGAGCGCCGCGAACAGCAGCACGCCGCCGTGGCCGGGCGACCGCCGCAGGCCGGTCTCGGCGAAGGCGCGCTGGGCACAGGCGGCGACGCGCGCCTCGCGGGTCGACTCGGCCACGAAGCGGCGCCGCACGGCGTCCCAGCGACACAGCCAGCGGCCGAGGCCGAGGGCCAGGGCCTGACCCCCGAGCAGGGCCCAGGCCGGCGGGGAGGCGCCCGCCGCGCCGATCCCGAGCACCACCAGCGCGGCCAGCACGATGCCGAGGCGCCAGCCCGCGCCGTCGTAGCGGTCGCAGGCGCCCACCAGCACCACCGAGATCTCCGCCCGGCAGGCCTGCTCCGCGGTCAGGACGGCGGCCTCGAGGCGCAGCCGATCGGCCGGGTCGATCCAGTCGGCGATCTTCACGCGTCTAGCTCCAGCGTCCGTAGGCGGCGCCGCCGGCGAAGCCGCCGCCCCGGTAGTCGCCCTCGCCGGAGCCGGCCGGGCCGCCCACCCAGGACTCCTCCGCCGAGGCGCGCGGGCCCATGGCGGGCGGGAAGACGCCGGCCACCAGCCCGAGGCCGGCCGCCGTGGCCACCCAGGTGGCGCCCACGCCGAGCAGGGCGCTCGCCGCGGCCGCCGCGCAGGCCACGAACAGGGCGCCCTTCACGCGGTCGCGGCGCCCCGGGGGCGCCAGCAGCGAGGCGGCCAGCACCGCGAACAGCACGCCCGTCAGCGGATCCATGAACGCGGACATCGCGTGCAGGGTACCCGAGGACGCGCCCCTGCCGCAGGCGCGAGGGGGCGACTCAAGCGGGCCGGGCGTCGCTCCGATTCTCTCCTCGTGGCGACGCCGGAGCTGTCCTGTCCGATCTGCAACGCCGACCTCCCCCTGGCGGGGGACGAGAAGGTCGGGGAGGACATCTACTGCACCTACTGCGGTGCGCCCTGTGTGCTGCGCGGCAAGCCTTCCGACCCCGAGTCCTGGGAAGCCGAAGAGGACTTCTAGCCGGCGGTCGATGCAGCGCCGCGGGCGGCGGCGGGTCTCAGGCCAGGTCCGAAGCGAAGGCGCGGACCCCGTCCCGCCAGGGCGGCAGCGCGACGTGGGGAGTCTGCACGCTTGCCAGCGGAGCGAAGGCCGGGCGCGGTGCCGGCCGGGGGAACGCGCTCGTGGCCACCGGGCGCACCGGCGTCGCGATCCCGAGCACGCGGTAGAGCTCCCGGGTCAGCTCGTACCAGCTGGCCTGGCCCGATCCGGCCAGGTGGTAGGTGCCCCAGGCCTCCGTCTCGAGCAGCGCGGCGATCCCCCGGGCCAGGTGGGGGGCGTAGGTGGGGGAGCCGAACTGGTCCGAGACCACCCGCACCTCGTCCCGCGCGGCCAGGCTCCGCATGGTCAGCGCGAAGTTCCGCCCGCTGGTGGCGTACAGCCAGGCCGTGCGCACCACGTGGTGGCGCGGGTTGAAGGTGCGGACGGCCTCCTCCCCGGCGAGCTTGCTGCGGCCGTAGACACCCAGGGGATGGGTGGCGTCGAACTCGTTGTAGGGGCGTCGCGCCCGGCCGTCGAAGACGTAGTCGGTGGACAGGTGAAGCAGCGGCACGCCGCGGTCGGCGGTCGCCAGGGCCAGGTTGCGCGGGCCCAGGGCGTTGCCCCGGAAGGCCGCCTCGGGATCGGCCTCGGCCCCGTCCACGTCGTTCCAGGCGGCGGCGTTGATCACGCGGTCGGGTCGTTCCGCGTCGACCGCCGCGCGGACGTCCTCGAGCCGGGTGATGTCGAGCTTGCCCGAGCCCGGGGCCACCACCTCGGCGTCGCTCAGGACGGTCTGGAGCGTCCGGCCCAGCTGTCCCGATCCGCCGAGCAGCAGGATCTTCAACGCGCGGTCTCGTAGCGCGGGAGCCGGTCGCGAACCTCGGCCAGGCGCGGCGCCGCGCGGTCGCGCGTCGAGAGCAGCGGCGTCTCCACGGGCCAGGGGATGCCGATCTCGGGGTCGTCCCAGGCGATGGCCAGCTCGTCGCCGGGGTCGTACAGGGCGGTGCACTTGTACTCGATCTGGGCCTGCGCGCTCGTCACGCAGAAGCCGTGCACGAAGCCGGGCGGGATCCAGATCTGGTGCTGGTTCTCGGCCGAGAGGCGCGTGGCGACGTGGCGACCGAAGCTCGGCGAGCCGAGGCGGACGTCGACGGCGACGTCGTAGATCTCGCCCTCGATGGCCCTCACCAGCTTGCCCTGGGGGCTCCGGAGCTGGGCGTGGAGACCCCGCAGCGTGTCGCGGCCCGAGGCCGAGTGGTTGTCCTGCACGAACACGGCCTCGATGCCGCCCCGGGCGTACTTCTCGGCGTGGTAGAACTCGAGGAAGAAGCCGCGGGCATCCCGGTGCACGACGGGCTCCACGAGAATCACCTCCGGGATCTCGGTGGGCAGGAACTTCACGCGCGCTCCCGGGCCAGGCGCAGCAGGTAGGCGCCGTAGTCGTTGTTCTTCATCTCGAGGCCCATGCGCTCCAGGTCGTCGCGCCCGATCCAGCCCTGGCGGTAGGCGATCTCCTCCGGGCAGGATACCTGCAGCCCCTGCCGCTCCTGCAGGGCCTGGATGAACGTCGACGCCTGGAGCAGGGAGGTGTGCGTCCCGGTGTCGAGCCAGGCGAAGCCGCGCCCGAGCAGCTCCACCCGGAGCTCGTCCCAGGCCAGGTAGGCCTTGTTCACGTCGGTGATCTCGAGCTCGCCCCGGGCCGAGGGCTGCAGCCCGGCCGCCACGTCGAGTACGCGGTTGTCGTAGAAGTAGAGGCCCGTGACGGCGTAGGGCGACTTCGGGTGGGCCGGCTTCTCCTCGAGGTCCACCACCCGGCCCGTCGCGTCGAACTCCACCACGCCGTAGCGCTCGGGGTCGCGCACCCAGTGGCCGAAGACCGTGGCGCCGCGCTCCTGGGCCGCGGCGCGCTCCAGCAGCTCCGGCAGGCCGTGGCCGTAGAAGACGTTGTCGCCCAGGGCCAGGGCCACCGGGTCGCGTCCCACGAACGCCCGGCCGATCACGAAGGCCTGGGCCAGCCCCTCGGGCCGGGGCTGGACGGCCCAGGAGAGCGAGAGACCCACGTGGCTGCCGTCGCCCAGCAGGCGCTGGAAGGCCTCCTGGTCGTGGGGCGTGGTGATCACCAGGATCTCCCGGATCCCCGTCAGCATCAGCGTGGAGATCGGGTAGTAGACCATCGGCTTGTCGTGGATGGGCAGCAGCTGCTTGCTCACGCCGCGGGTCAGCGGGAACAGGCGGGTCCCGCTGCCGCCGGCGAGCACGATGCCCTTGCGCTGGGAGGTCGAGCCGGTCACGGCCGGGAGTTTACGGGAGGAAGCGGGCCGGGGCCTCCAGCTTGCGGGGCAGGTACTCGTCGAGGACGTAGTTGAGCCCCCACTTGGCCAGGGCCTGCTGCTCGGCGCGCACGCCCATCTTCAGGAGCTGCTCCAGGGCTGCGCGCCAGGGCTTCTGGGACTGGAAGAAGGGGTCGTTCTTCAGGGCGTCCCGGGCCCGCTTCACGTCCACCTCCTGGAGCGGGTGGGTCGGGAGCTGGTAATCGACGATGTCCTGTGGCGTTACGCCCAGGAACTGCGCGCGCGGGACACAGAAGAACTGGGACAGGTGCGCCGCGTTGCCCGAGCCCACCTTGAGGGTCCGGTAGATGTTGGAGATGCCGTAGGGGTCGCAGTCGACGAAGGCGTAGACCGGCAGGTCGCACTGGTCCGAGAGCTTGCGGATGAAGCGCCGGGTGGCCCGGGTGGGCACGCCGGCCATGGAGACCAGGATGCAGTTGCGGCGCTCCCAGAACTTGTGGCTCTGGAGGCGCTGGAACATGCCGCCGGTCTCGATGGCGAGGATGAAGTCGGCGTCGGTGCGGAAGGTGAGGGGCTCGACGCTCGACGGGATGGAGTAGGCGCCCGAGCCGAAGCGGGTGCAGTCGATCTCCACCACCTCGCCGTTCTCCCGGTCCACGTCGATCACCGTGAGCTGGCCGCTGACGGCGCCCCCGTGCTCGTCCGGGATGAAGCGGAGCTGCTCCCGGGAGACGCTGTGGGTCGAGAACAGCGCCTCGATGTCGTCCATGACCGCGTCGGACTCGGTCTGCTCGTCGAACTTGGCTTCTTCCCAGTTCTTGCTCTGGTAGTAGGCGTCCCGCTTGGTGGCGAAGTCGTTGGTCTCCACCAGCTCCTTGGAGAGACCCATCATGCGCAGGGTCTGGGCGAAGGTCTTCACGGTATTGACCGTGAGGGTGCGCACCTTCTTCTGGCGGCCGATCTCGAAGTAGCCCTTCTTCGGCGAGTAGGACACGTTGCCCAGCGATCGCAGCGGGAAGGCCAGGTCCGGCTTGGCGAGCTTCTCGATCGCCTTGTGCACCGAGCGCGCGGTGTCGACGATGGCGCTGACGGTCTGGGCGTCGGTGGCCTGGACGAGCTGGTCCGGAGCCGTCCCCTTCTCCGGGGCGGCCTTGCGGGCCGCCTTCTTCGCGGTCTTCCTGGTGGTCTTCTTCTTGCGTGTGGCCATGGCTACATCTTCCTCGAGCGCTCGAGCACGTCGGAGAGGTTGTCCACCACCTGGTCGCGCGCGCGGTCGTCGAAGCCCAGGATCTGCTGGAGGCCGACGGCGACCTGGGGGATGTACTTCACGATGTAGGCGCGCTTCTTGGCCTCGTCGGCGGCGCGGCGCTGCTTGCGGATGTGGGTGGCCACGCGCCGCCCGCACTCCTGCAGGCCGAGCCGGATCTCCTTGATGATCTCCGGGTAGTGGGCGATGGCCTCCTTGCTCTCGCTGGTGAAGGGCACCCACACGCTCGCGATGTGCACCATCAGCAGGGCGGGCCCGACGGGCAGGGCGCCCCGGGGCTGCTGGAGCTGGTAGGCCTTCCAGTCGGTGCCCGTCACCGCCTTGGTGATGGCGCAGGCGCCCTGCTGGTACTGCAGGGGGACGCGGTTGGCGTAGCGGAAGAGCGTGATGGGATCGTCCCCCGAGAGCGAGCCGCCGTAGGCCAGGCCCACCTCGATCAGGAACGGGTTGCCGCGGTAGACCGTCGGCCGCCGGGTGACCGAGGCGTAGAAGTCGGCCTCCACCTCGGCGCGAAGCGCGCGCTCGATCAGGCCCTCCCCGATGGGCGCGATGCAGTCGGTGGGCGGCGCCATGATCTTCGTGGCCGCCACCGCCCGGTGCACCTTCTCGGCCTCCTCCCGGGTCATCTCCCGCGGCCGCCGCGTGCCCGGGACGCCGGCCCGCTTGCAGATCTCGTCGGCAATCCGGGCGGAGACCCGCGAGAAGTCGCCCTGCAGGCAGGCGCGCAGGTTCCGCGCCTTGGTGTCGCGGAACATCTGCATCAGCACGCCCAGCTCGACGCCGTAGGGATGCGGCTTGATCTCGTCGGTCTCGGGGGGCATCTCGTCCGCCACACGCGGGAAGCGGTGCTCGGCCCCGTGCTCCTCGGCCTTGGGCGGCACGTAGGTGATCTCCGCGTGGGGATTCGCGAGGGAGATCTGGCGGATGTAGTTGTCCACCGAGTGCTGCCCGCCCCGGTAGTTGCCCTCGAGCTCGATCTCGACCCGGGTGCCGTGCTCCCGCGGCCAGGCGACCACGGTGTCGATCTTCACCCGCGGCTCGTTCCGCTGGGTGTCGATCACGAGCTCGAAGTGGTGGGCCTCCTTCTTCGGGCCCGTGCGGGTGGTGATCACGATCGGCTTGCCGGTGGTGAGGAGCCCGTACATGCCGGCTGCGCTGATGCCGATGCCCTGCTGCCCGCGGCTCTGCCGCAGGCGGTGGAACTTCGAGCCGTAGAGGAGCCGTCCGAAGATCTTCGGGACCTGGGCGCGCACGATGCCCGGCCCGTTGTCCTCGATGGCGATGCGGAAGCGGGTCTCGTCGCTCTGGGTGATCTCGACCCGGATCTCCGGAAGGATCCCGGCTTCCTCGCAGGCGTCGAGGGAGTTGTCGACGCCCTCCTTGACGGTGGTCAGCAGGGCCTTGGAGGGATTGTCGAAGCCGAGGAGGTGGCGGTTCTTGGCGAAGAACTCGGAGACCGAGATCTCGCGCTGCTTCTTGGCGAGGTCGGCTGCGGACCGGCCTTTCCGATCTTCGCTCGCCTTCGGCTCGCTGCGCGGCTGCTTCGCAGCCTTGCCGGCGGGCTTCTTCTTCGGTGCCTTGGTGCGGCGCTGGGGCACGCGTTCCTGCTGTGGGTCGAACGCAAAGGTCTTCTGCTCGGCCATGGCCCCCCTCACCCCGAGCGGCGGAGGGTAGCAAGCCGGATCCCGTCCGGACGCCGAGGCTCAGGCGTCGTCGAGGAGCGAGCCCCGGAAGTTCCCGGTGAGGCGGACGCGGCCCGTGCGGAGCATGTAGAGGACCGTCGCAACGACCTCCCGCTCGTCGTCAGTGACCGCGCTGATCGCTCGGACCAGGTCCAGGAGCGTCGTCTCCCGGGTCACGGGCTTGGGATCGCAGGCCGGTGCCGCCATCGTCCAGTCCTCCTGCTGCTTCGACGCAGCAGGAAGCGTGCCACTTCGAGGGTCGCCGCTGATTTCGCCCAACTCCCCGATCCGCAGCTGTTTTGCACCCGACGGCCCAGGGCCCCGAGGACGCCGGACCTCCGGTCCGGTGTCAATTCTCGGCGACGGGTGTCGAATCTCGGACGCCCCGGCCCGCAACGTCGCCACGGGCGGCAGCGAGATGGTAGAAAAACCCCTCAGTCACCGTCGGCCGCGCGCCAGCCCAGGGCCTCGGCCATGGCCCCCGGGCCCACCCGGGGCTCGCCGGCCAGGTCGGCCACGGTGCGCGCCACCCGCAGCAGCCGCCGGGCCGCCCGCGCCGAGAGCCCGAGGCCGTCGACGGCGCGACCCAGCAGGGCCCGCGCCTCGGGGCAGGCGTCGACGAGCCGATCGAGCTCGGCGTCCGGGATCTCCGCGTTGGTGCGCCGGCCCCACGGAGCCAGGCGCCGGCGCTGGCACGCCCGGGCGGCGGCCACGCGCGCCGCGAGCGAGGCCGAGCGCGGCGCCGCAGACGGCGCCTCGAGGTCTCGCCAGCGCACGGCCTCCACCCGGGCGTGGAGGTCGATGCGGTCGCCCAGCGGGCCCGAGAGCCGAGCTCCGTAGCGGGCGATCGCGGCGTCGTCGCAGCGGCACTCGCGGACCTCGCTGCGGTGCCAGCCGCAGGGGCAGGGATTCGCCGCCGCCACGAGCTGGAAGCGCGCCGGGAACACCCAGGTGCCGCGGGCCCGCGAGACCACGACGCGCCGCTCCTCGAGCACCTGGCGCAGGCCCTCCAGGACACGCCGGTCGAATTCCGGCAGCTCGTCCAGGAAGAGCACACCCGTGTGGGCCAGGGAGGCCTCCCCGGGCCGAGGAGGACTGCCCCCGCCCAGCAGGCCCGCCGCGCTGGCCGAGTGATGGGGCGCTCGGAACGGTCGGGCGGCGATGGCGGTGGCGGTCCGACCGAGACGCCCCGCGGCGCCGTGGATGCGCGTGGCCTCGAGCTGCTCCTCGGGGTCGAGCGGCGGCAGCAGGCCCGGCAGGCGCCGGGCCAGCATGGTCTTGCCCGCTCCCGGCGGTCCTCGTAGCAGCAGAGCGTGCCCGCCCGCCGCGGCCACCTCGACCGCGCGCTTCGCGCCCTCCTGTCCGCGCACGTCGCCCAGGTCCAGCGAGGGCTCGGGAGGAGGATTCGGGGCGCGCGCCGCGGCCGGCAGGGGGGCGCCACCGACGAGATGGGCGAGCACCGCGCCCAGGTCTGCGGCGGCGCGAACCGCCACCCCGGGCGCGAGGGCCGCCTCGGGTCCGTTGGCTGTGGGGACCACGACCGTCCGGCAGCCGGCGTCGCGGGCCGCGAGGGCCAGCGCCAGCGCCCCCTGGACCGGACGCAGCCGCCCGTCGAGGGCGAGCTCGCCCACCAGGGCCAGCCCTTCGAGCGGCTCGGGCGGAACGACCCCCGATGCGGCCAGGACGCCCACCGCGATGGGGAGGTCGAGCGCCGAGCCGCTCTTGCGAAGGGCGGCCGGGGCCAGGCTCACGGTGACCCGCTGGTCCGGGAAGCGCTGGCGGACCGCGGCAATCGCCCCACGGACCCGGGCGACACTCTCCCGCACCGCCGCCTCGGGGAGGCCGACCAGGTCGACCCGGGGGAGCTGGGAGCTGATGCGGACCTCGACCTCGACGGCGATGCCGTCGACGCCCACCAGGGCCGCCCCGAGAATTCGGGACAAGCGGCTGCCTCGGGGGACCGATGGGGGTGGGAGCCGCGGGAACGGAGGGAAGGCAGGGCCCGGGGACCGGGCCCTGCCTTCCGTCCACTTCCGAAGAGCCCCGCGAGGAGGGGCCTCATAGTCGAAGTGGTCGGAAAGCGGGAAATGTGTCAGGCGAAGTTGCCGACACCCGGCTTCCCTCCCCGCGCTGGTTGATCGCCCCCGGGGACTGTGGTAACCGCGATCCACGCTCGCGACGCGGCTCCCCGACACCCTCGAGAGGTCTCGCGCCCGGTATCATGTGTGATTCCACGCTTCGTCACATCGCCACGTCGGGGCTCCTGCTGCTGGCAATGGGCCTCGGCACCGGCTGCGGCGCGCTGCGGGAGCGGCTGCTTCCGGCCCCGAAGGTGGTCCCGCCGGCGCCGAGCGGGCCCGAGCGTCCCGCCTTCCAGGGCGCGCGCGCACGGGGGGACGCCCACTACCTGGCGGCCCTGGGCGAGCGCGAGCCGGGTAGCCCGGGCGCGGAGAGCGCCCGCAGCCACATCCGCGGCGTCCTGGAGAAGCAGGGGCTCGAGGTCTCGGAGATCGTGCTGCCCGCCGAGGACGCCGAGGGCGCGGAGGCGCCGCCGCTCGTCCACCTGGTCGCCGAGCTGGCGGGGCACTCCTCGGACCTCCTCGTCCTGGCCGCCACCTACGGCACCGGCCCCGGTCAGGCGTCCACGCCCGACGGCGCTTCGGGAGCCGCCCTGCTCCTGGAGCTGGGGCGCTCCCTGACGGCCGAGCCGCAGCCCTACACCGTATGGCTGGTCTTCGTGGACGGGGCGCCCGACTACGCGCAGCCCGAGACCCTCGCCGCGAGCGCCGCGCTGGCCGAGCACTGGCTGGAAGAGGGCGTGCTCGGGCGGATCCGCCTCGCCGTGGTGATGGACGACGTCTGCCGTCCCGATGCCCGCATGATTCGCGATGCGAGCAGCCACCGCTCCTATCGCGAGATCTTCTGGCGCTCCGCCCGGGCGCTCGGGGAGCGGGACGTGTTCCCGCCCGCGGCCTCGGTCCAGACCGCGGCCACCGTACACCTGGCGTGGGTCGGGCGGGGCCTGCGGCGCGTGGTGGCCCTGGCCTCGGAGGGGCCGCCGGCGGGGGCTCCGGTCGACGCGCCGGCGGCGCCGGGCGAGGACGCGACGACCGGGGACGGAGACGCCCGGGGCGTCGACCCGGAGAGCCCCGCCGAGGAGCCCGCCGCCGCCGACACCAACGCCGCCGAGGGCGACACCAACGCCGCCGCCGCCGACACCAACGCCGCCGAGGGCGAGGCCAACGCCGCCGAGGGCGAGGCCAACGCCGCCGAGGGCGAGGCGCCCGAGGATGCCTCCCGGGTGGCCGCGCCCGAGCCGCCGCCCTGCTCGGCCGAGACCCTGGAGTCGGTCGGTGCCGTCAGCCTGCACGCGCTCGCGGACGTGACCGCGCTCTGGGCGAAGGTGGACCGACTCTCGCCCGCGCCGCCGGCTCCCCCGCCGCCTCCGGACGCCGGACCGTCCGAGTCCCCCCCGGCGGACGAGCTCCCGGAGTCCGACTGAACCCCTCCGGCCCGCGGTCCGTCCAACCGACAACGTCTTTCGAGCGCTTCGCCGGCGACGGTCCCCGCGCCGGCGACCGGGAGGAGGCCATGGGGAGAGCCGCCGGGCGCCTGGGATTGCGAGTTGCCGGCGTGCTGCTGATCGCCGTGCTGGGCTGCGCCACGCCCCGGTCGCCGGGAGCGGATCTACCTCCGCCCCCCGCGGATCCGCGGCCGGCGGCGACGCCGGCCGATCCGCTCCGCGACGCCCTGGAGCGTCAGGCCCGCGAGCTCGCCTCCATCGACGGCGCCCGGGTCGTGCGCGAGCAGGACGCGCTGCTCGTCACCTTCCCCGGCGATCTGCTCTTCGGCGTGGCCTCCGCCGGCCTCTCCGCCAACGCCTACGCGCGCCTGCGCGAGCTGGCGGCCAGCCTCGAGCGCCACCCCGCCACCCAGGTGGCGATCAAGGGGCACGCGTCCGCCGACGGCGCCCCCGACTACAACTTCGCCCTCTCGGAGCAGCGCGCCGAGAGCGTCCGCCAGTACCTGGTGGCGGAGGGCGTCTCGCCGGAGCGGCTCACGGCCGTCGGCTTCGGCAGCCAGTTCCCGGTGGCGAGCAACGCCACCGCGCCGGGCCGCGCGCGCAACCGGCGGGTCGAGATCGAGATCCGCCCCTCCGACGCGCTACGCTCCCGCGCGGCGGGTGGCGACGGGACCCACGGGTCCGACAGCTGAGGGCGGTTCCTTGCGCAGCACGTCCATTCCCGGTCTCCTCCTCGTCCTGTCGCTCGGCCTGGCGACCGACGGCCGCGCTGCGCCCCCGGCTGCCGCTGCGACCAGCCCCAGCGCGATCCGCATCGACGTGGAGACGCCGCGCTCGGGCGAGGTGGTCCGGAACAAGGTCCACCTGGCACCGATCCGCGGCAGCGCCGTCTCCCAGGGCCAGGGGCCCGCGGCCTTCGACGTCATGCTGGTGATCGACGTCTCCGCCTCCACGAAGACGGCGAGCGGGGTGGACGTGGACGGCGACGGCGAGGTGGGCTTCGACCCCCGGCTCGAGCTGCTGCCCCCCGGCGCCTACCCCGAGGACGTGCTCTGCACCGACCCCGGCGACACCATCCTGGCGGCCCAGGTGGCGGCCGCGCGGGCGTTGGTGGAGAGCCTGGATCCGCGTCGGGTGCGGGTGGGCGTGGTGACCTTCGGCGGCGAGGTGAACCCGCAGACCGGCATGCGCCTGCGCCCGGACCAGAAGGACGCCTGGCTCGAGCTTCCGTTCACCTCGGACTACGGCCGCGTGGAGCGCGCCCTGGTCGGTGTCCTGGCCCGGGGACCGCGCGGGGCCACCAACTTCGCGGCGGGCATCCGGCTCGCCATCACGGAGCTCGCGGACCTGCCCGGGGCGCGCAGCGAGACCCGCGCGGGCGCACGCAAGATCATCCTCTTCCTCACCGACGGCGTGCCCACGCTGCCCATCGGAAGCGGCGCGCAGAGCGACGCGGGCGACTCCGAGGCCGCCGTCAACGCGGCCCGGCTGGCCCACAAGGCCGGCATCGTGATCAACACCTACGGGCTCGGGCCCCAGGCGCTGGTCAAGCCCGTGGCGCTCACCGAGATGGCCCGGGTGACCCTGGGCAGCTACAACCCCGTGCAGAGCCCCGGGGACATCGTCGTCCTTCTCCAGGGAGTCTCCTTCTCCGACATCGAGGACCTGGTGTTCACCAACCTCACCACCGGCGACTTCTCCACCGACGTGGATCTGTCGCCCGACGGCACCTTCTCGGGCTTCGTGCCCGTGCGCGAGGGAAACAATCGGGTTCGCGTGTCGGCCCTGGCCACGGACGGAACGCGCGCGAGTGTCGAGCTGGACCTGGAGTTCAAGATGGCGGAGCTCACCGACCGGGAGCTCGCCCTCGAGCTCGAGCGGATCCGCCAGCGCAACAAGGAGCTCCAGCTGCTGCTGGAACGGCGCCGGATCGACGCGTTCCGGGAGCGGGAGAAGCGGCGCCGGGAGCTCGAGATCACGCCCGAGGACGAGGGCGCGCCCTAGCCGGCCGGCGCTGCGTCAGAGCGGCACCAGGTCCGGGTCGCTCACCTCGCGGCGGACGAGCTTGCCGTTCTCGTAGACCGACCGCACGTCGATCTCCCCGTCGCCGTTCACGTCCTGTTCCTTCAGGGCGAGCTGCGCCTGGCCGCCGACGGCCTCGTAGGTCTCGAAGGTGTCCGGCTGCCCGTTGCCCTTCTCGTCGCGCTCGACGCGCGAGACGAGCTCGCGCCCGTCGACCACCGCGTAGCGGGTCCAGGTATCCATGCGACCGTCCTGGTCGCGATCCTCTTCGGCCTGCACCCGGACCTTGTCCCGGTACTGCACGACCACGTCCACGCTGCCGTCGTCGTTGCGGTCGTGGCGCTCCTCGGTCAGCACGCCGCCCTGATAGACGTAGAAGGCGTCGCGGGTGCCGTCCTGGTTGCGGTCGACGTCGCGGGCGACCATGCGCCCGCCCTCGTACCGCTCCCGGGCGTCGGGCCGGCCGTCGCCGTCGGCGTCGAGCTCCCGGGAGACGACCACACCGCCCTGGTAGGTGGTCCAGGCGTCGAGGGTGCCATCGTAGTCCCGGTCCTCTTCCTTGCGGAGCATGGCGCCGCTCGTCGGGTCGAGGTAGCGGATCTGCTCCGGCTTCCCGTCCCGGTCGGCGTCGAGGCTGCGCTTGACCACGTCGCGGGCGCGGGCGCCATCGCCCCAGGCGTTCCGGGCCACCCGCACGCGCTCCTCCTCGAAGAGCACCGCGGGCAGGTCCCGATCCCGCGGCGCGCGCGGGGCCGTCCGCGGGTCGGTCTCGGCGGGGGCCTCCCCCGCCTCGGGGGGGGCGGCCGGAGCCCCGTCCGGACTGTCGCTCGCGGCATCGAGCCCCTCGAGGAGCGCCTCCTGGCGGCGCAGCTCATCCTCGATCTCGGACTCGAGGCTGGCCTGGCGCTGCATCGCGGTCTCGATCTCGCGCTCGAGCTCGGCCTCGCGCTCCTGCTCGGAGTCGGGGAGGCCGTAGCCGCCGCTCGGGCCCACGCCGCCGCCGGCCGGGCCCCGGCCACCGCCGGTGAGCATCGCCAGCGGCGTGTTCCCGGTGACGGCGCCGTAGATCATCATGCCGGCGGCGCCTACGGCGGCGCCGATCGGCCCCGCGGTGCCGCCGCCGATGACCGCGCCCATCAGGGCGCCCTGGGCGGCGCTCAGGGCGCGCTGGCCCGCGGAGATGGAGGGCTTTTGCGGGGTGCCCGGGGCGGCGGTCCCGCCCGCCGAGGGCGGCGCGCCCGCGGGGGCTGCGGGTCCCTGCGAGCTCGCGCAGCCCACGGCGAGTGCGAGCAGGAGAAGGGCGACGGGAACGATCGATCCGCTGCGTCGCATGGAGGCTCCGCTTTCTGAGGCACTGCGGTCTCTATCGGATCGCTCGGGTCCGGGCGTAGGGCAGTCGCTCGGACACGCTGATCCACTTGCCAGGATGACCCGCGTGAACGGGAATTTCCACCCGGCGAACCCCCCGTCTCGCGAGCGACCCGGCTGCCGTCGCTGCCGACGCGTTGCGGCAAGCCGCCGACGCCGGCGCGATCCGCCCGCGGCGGGGGCAGGCCACCCGTCGTCGAAGCACAAGTCCGCTACCCGACAGAAGAAACCACGGGCGCTCCGCCCGGTGTTCAACGGCGACGTCGGGTTCGGTTTTTCTCGACTTGCGACGTTCCGATCAGTACCCTAACGCAGTGCAGCGAAGCGTCTTGCCAAGGCGGTTCGTCCCGGGGGAGAACGCGTGGGACTCACCCTGATTCGCAAGAGCGACGGTGCTCGCCGCAGGCGGGAGCCCCGCGTCGCTCTGGTCCTCGCCGGCGGTGCCGTCTCCGGCGGCGCCTTCAAGGTGGGTGGCCTCAAGGCGCTCAACGACTTCCTCGTCGGCCGCAAGATCACGGACTTCGATATGTACGTGGGCCTGTCGGCCGGCTCGATGCTCGCCGTCTCGCTGGCGGGGGGCGTGACCCCCGACGAGATGGTCGCGGTGCTGGAGGGGTCGAGCGCCCGGATGCGGCAGCTCGGGCCCCTGGACTTCTACAACCCCAACTGGCGCGAGTTCGCCGGCCGACCGGCGAAGTTCACCTACGACCTGCTCTCCTATCTTCCCGGCGTCAGCGCCGACCTGGCCCGGGGCCTGCCCGGCCTGCCCCGCGCGCTGCGCAGGCCGCTCCGCCGCTTCCTGAAGGAGCCGAGCTACACCAACTTCGAGTCCGTCGCGTTCCGGCTGATCGAGCACGTGTCGCCCAAGCGCGAGCTGCCCGCGTTCACGAACCACATCCCGTCGGGCCTCTTCGACAACCGCGGGCTCGAACGCTGGCTTCGCGAGAACCTCTCCAGCCTGCGCATGCCCAACGACTTTCGCGCCTTCGAGCGCAAGGTGGGCAAGCGGCTCTACGTGACCGCCTGCGACCTCGACACCGCCGAGCGCGCCATCTTCGGCCCCGACGAGAACGCCGAGGTCACCATCTCCCAGGCGGTGCAGGCGTCGACGGCGCTGCCGCTGTTCTATCGCCCGGCGCGCATCAACGGCATCGACTACGTCGATGGCGGCGTCCGCCACACGGCCAACATCGACATCGCCATCGAGAAGGGGGCAGACCTGATCATCTGTTACAACCCCTTCCGCCCCTTCATGAACCGCATCGACGCAGAGGAGCCCGAGGCCACCTACTTCGCCGACGGGCGCTACCTGGCGGACCGCGGCATGAAGATGGTGATCAACCAGGTCTTCCGGACCCTGCTGCACTCCAGGCTCAAGCTCGGCATCCAGCGCTACCTGGCCGACGACCGTTTCCAGGGCGACATCGTGCTGCTCGAGCCCCGGGAGTTCGACGCCGAGTTCTTCTCGGTGAATCCGCTGGCCTTCTGGAAGCGGGCCGAGGCCATCGAGCACGGCTTCCAGTCCGTGCGGATGACCATCGAGCAGAACTTCGACCAGCTGCGGGACGTCCTGGGTCGCTACGGCCTGGAAATGGACCGCGAGGCCGCGCGCCGCAAGGCGGCCCGGGCGCGGGCGGCACGGGGCTGGCGCGACGAGGAGGCCGCGGCCGAGGAGTCGTCGACCGCCCCGCCGCTTCGGCTGGTGGGGAACGAGCGGGCCTGAGTCGCCCGGCTGAGCGGGCCCGAGTCGTCCGGCTCCCGGGCAGGCCGCCGTGGGCAGAGTCGCCTCTTGCGCCCCTAACTCCCTCCGTCGCTAGCGGAATTCCGGTTTCTGGGCTAACCTCTGGCCCTTCCATGTGCACCCTCGTTCTCCTCCATCGCTGCGTCCCCGGCCGACCGGTGGTCGTCGCAGCCAACCGGGACGAGTATCTCGACCGGCCGGCTCAGGGGCCGCAGCTGCGTCTGGGGCCCGGAGGCCTCGTGCTGGCCCCGCTGGACGTCCGGGCCGGGGGCACCTGGCTGGGGCTTAACCGCCACGGGCTCTTCGCCGGGATCACCAACCGGCCGGTGGCCGACCCGGATCCCGCGCGCCGCTCCCGCGGCCTGCTGGTGATGGACGCGCTGGCAGCGCCCACGGCGGCGGAGGCGGCGGAACGCCTCGCCCGCCTGCCCGAGTCCGCCTACAACCCCTTCAACCTGCTCGTCGCCGATGACGAGCAGGCCTTCGTGGTGCGCTACCAGGACCGCGCCGAGGTGGCCGCGCTGGCGCCCGGGGCCCACGTGGTGGGCAACGCCGACGTCGACGACCGGCAGGTGCCGAAGGTCGCCCGCATCCTGGGCCGCGCGGAGGCCGCCGCGGGCGAGCCGCCGGAGCGGGTGCTCCCGGCCCTCGCGGCGCTGCTGCGCGACCACGTGGCCAGCGACAACCCCCTCGAGGAGACCTGCATCCACACCCCGCGTTACGGGACCCGCAGCTCCACCCTGCTCTCGCTGGCCGTCGGGCCGGATAGCGGGTCGACGCTTCGCTTCGCGGACGGTCCGCCCTGCCTCCGCGACTACGACGATTTCACCCCTCTCCTGCGCGAACTCGGACGGCAGGGCCGAGTCGCGACGGGGGACACTGCCGCGAGGAGCGCGAGTTGAGACGCATCGGTAGCAACATCCGCAAGCAGAACACGGACGCCAAGTCGAACCGGCCGACGCGCAACATCATCCGGTACACCGACGACGAGAAGCCGCGCAACGATTACCCGCGCCGCATCGTGTCGCCGACCAAGCCGAAGTCGTGCTGCACCGACGCCAACCGCGAGACCGTGGGCACCATCCGCGAGGTCGACGGCTTCAAGTTCTGTTACAAGATCTGCCAGGACTGCGGCTACGCGCTGCGCTTCTTCTACCCGGCCGCCGAGTCCACCAGCGACGCCGTGAAGGACTACCGCCGCTGGAAGCGCTACATGACCCAGTAGCCGGCTGCGGCGGCCGGCGCTCGCAGCGCCGGATGGATCGTTTTCGAAGGGCGGCCGCGGGCCGCCCTTCCTGTTTCGAACGCCTTGTGGGAGCGGTGTGGGCCTCTCGAGCGGCATCACCAGCGCGGCCCAGGCCGAGGCCTGGCTCCGCGGTCTGAT
The DNA here is from genome assembly GCA_964442285.1 of uncultured Spirochaetales bacterium. GTDB lineage: Bacteria > Myxococcota_A > UBA9160 > UBA9160 > JAFDET01 > CAYTZH01. Next base: position 27,836 of record CAYTZH010000037.1, read on the forward strand.
CGACGTGGAGCGGCGCCCGGACTGGCCCTACGCGCGCATGGGCCTGGGCCCGGTCCGGCGCCTGCTGGCGCGCCTGGACCATCCGGAGCGCGCCTTCCCGGTGCTCCACCTGGCGGGCTCGAAGGGCAAGGGCTCCACGGCGCTGTTCGCCGAGGCGGTCCTGCGCGCCGCGGGGGTGCGCGTCGGCACCTACACCTCGCCGCACCTGGAGCGCTGGCACGAGCGTTTCCGGATCGACGGGGCGCCCGTGGACGACGCCGCCCTGGTGGCGGCGGTGGCGTGCCTGCGGCCCCACGTGGAGGCGCTGCGCGCGTCGACGCCCGCGGACGCGCCCACCTTCTTCGACGTCACCACCGCGGCCGCGCTGTGGCTCTTCCGCGAGGCGGACGTCTCCCACGCGGTGCTCGAGGTGGGGCTCGGCGGCCGCCTCGACTCCACCAACGCCGTCGACGCCGCGGTCTGCGGCATCACCAGCATCGAGCTCGAGCACACCGACCGCCTGGGCACGACGCTGGCGGCGATCGCCGGTGAGAAGGCAGGCATCCTGAAGGCGCCCGTCCCGGCGGTGATGGGGGCGTTGCCGGCCGAGGCCGCCGCCGTGGTCGAGGCCCGTGCCCGGGAGGTCGGCGCGCCCCTGGCGCGCCTGGGCCGGGAGATCCGGGTGCGCGACGAGGGTCGCGGCGGACGCTTCCACCTGGAGGACGGCCCCCTGTCGGCGGACCTGGCCATCGGCGTGCTGGGCGACCACCAGGTCGCCAACGCCGCCCTGGCGGTCGCGGGCGTGCGCCGGCTCCCCGGACTGCCCCCCGGTCCGGTCCTGGTCGAGGCCGCGCGCAAGGGCCTCGCCCAGGCGCAGCTGCCCGGCCGGGTGGAGCTGCTCGGAGAGTCGCCCTGGCTCGTGGTCGATGCGGCCCACACCCAGGCCTCGGCCCGCGCCCTGGTCCGCGCGCTGGCGCCGCTGCCCCGGCGGCGGGCGCGGCTCGTGCTCTCGGTGTCGGGCGGCAAGAACCTGGCGGCCGTGCTCGAGGCCCTGCTGCCCGGCTTCGACGAGGTTACGGTGACCCGCGCCGAGCCGACCCGCTCGCTGGCCCCCGCCGAGGTGGCGGCCGCGGTCCGTTCGGTGGCCCCCGGCGTGACGCTCCATGCCGTCCCGAATCCGCATCTGGCGCTGCGGGCCGCCGCCGAGGGCCTGGGCGAGGACGACCTGCTCTGCGCCGCGGGGTCGGTGTACCTGGCGGGGATCGCCCGGCGCGTGCTGCGGGGCGGGCTGCTCCGGTGAGTGCGGGCTCCGCCACCGAGGCGGCGACCCCCGCCGAGGACGAAAGCCGGGAGGCGGTGTTCCAGCGCGAGATGCGCCGCCACCTGCGGCGCAACTACGCGGCCCACCTGGCCCACGGCCTGCTCGGCCAGACCGGGTTCCGGCTGATCCAGGCACCGACCTTCATCCCGGCCTACCTGTTCGAGCTCTCGGGATCCAATCTGGTGGTGGGCCTCGCCCGGGCCATGCAGGCCCTGGGCATGTCGGCGACCCCGCTGTTCGCCGCCACGCTCGTCGAGCACCGCCGGCGGGTCATCCCCGCGGCCTTCGTCGTGGGCGGCCTGATGCGGGTGCAGATCCTCGGCATCGCCCTCGCCGGCTTCCTGCTCTCCGGCCGGCTCAGCGTGCTGGCCACCTGCCTCTTCCTCGGCGGCTTCGGCTTCTTCCTCGGCATGCAGGGGGTGGTCTTCAGCACCCTGGTCTCGAAGGTCATCCCCGTCGAGCGCCGGGGCGTGCTCATGGGCCTGCGCAACTTCCTGTCCGGGATCACCGGCGGCGCGGTCGGTCTGGCGGGCGGCGCGTTCGTGGACCGGGCGGTGCTCGGCAACGGCTACGCCACCACCTTCCTGGTCTCCTTCGTGCTGACGGCCGTGGGCCTCTCGTGCCTGGCCTTCGTGCGCGAGCCCGAAGCCCCCGCCGTGCGCGCGCGCTCGAGCGTGGGGCGCCGGCTGCGGGAGCTGCCTGCCCTGCTGCGCGCCGACCCCGCCTTCACCCGCTACTTCTTCGCCCGCGGTCTCGCGACCCTCGGCCGGGCGGCGGTTCCGTTCTACGTCCTCTACGCGGCCAGCCGCAGCTCGCTCTCGGGCACCCAGCTCGGCCAGCTCACCGGCGTGTTCCTGCTGGCCTGGAGCTGCTGCAACCTGTTCTGGGGCGCCATCGCCGACCGGGTGGGCTTCCGGATGATCTTCCTCTGCGGGCTCTCGGTCTGGATCCTGGCGACGGTGCTGCTGATGCAGACGACGGGCTTCGGGGCGCTGCTGGCGGTCTTCGTCGGGCTCGGGGCCGGCTGGGGCGGCTTCATGCTCTCGGCCAACAACATGGTGCTCGAGTTCGGATCCCGCGAGAACCTGCCCATGCGGATCGCCGTGGCCAACACGACTTCGGAGCTGATGGGCGCCGCGGGCCCCATCGCCGCGGGGCTGCTCGCCGACGCGGCGTCCTACCTGCTGGTCTTCTGGATCGCGATCGCCTGCAAGGCGCTCGCCTTCGCCGTGGTCGTCTTCTCGGTGGACGAGCCGCGTCGCCGGGGCGCCGCCGGCCCCGCCTGATCAGACGCCCCGCGTCAGCTCGCGCAGGATCCGGAACAGGGTGGCCGGCTCGATGCCGGGATGGGGCGGCGGCGGGGCCGGCGGGCGATTCGCGGCCAGGGCGCGGCCCGCCCGTCTCAGGCTGCGCACCGAGCGCTCGATGCGCCGCTTCACCGCCTCGAGGTCCGAGGGTCGGCTGCGTGCGAGCCAGAGCCGGCGGAAGGTCCGCGCCAGGTGCGCCTGCTCGTCGGCCAGCGCCGCGAGCTCCCGGCCGAGCCCGCGACGGGCGGCGGCCGAGAGGCTCGTCGGGTCGCGACGCCAGGCGATGTAGCGGCGGCCCGCCTCGCCCTTGCGCACGGCCAGCAGGCTGGCGTCGGCGGCGTAGGCCAGCTCCGCCGCCGTGGTGGGGTCGGCGGCGAGGCGCGGGGCCGCCCGTGCGAGCCGCTCCCGCAGGCCTTCGAGCTTGCGCCGGCTGCGCCCCAGGGCGGCCGCGCGGCTGGCCTCCACGAAGTAGCCCCGCTCCAGGTCGTCGAACCACAGGAACATGAGCGGCGACGCGTTGAAGACCCGGAAGCCGGCCTCGTGGACGTCGCCGAGGTCGCGGTACAGGCGCGCCGCCTCGCCGCTCGGGTCGCCGAAGAAGCAGCGCGAGAAGGCCCGGTCGAACGCGGCCGCCGGCGCGTCTCCGGACCAGGCGGTCTGGGCGGCCCAGGCCATCCCGAGCCAGGAGTTGCCCTGCAGGTTGTAGTGGCCGAAGTCGCCCCAGTCGGTGACCAGCAGGCCCGTGGCGCCGTGTCGCCGTCCCGCGTCGGCGTAGCCCGAGATGTTGGCCAGGCTGTTGGCGACCCGCGGAAAGAGGCAGTTCCAGCTCGACGTGCCCGGGCACACCCAGAATTCGAGCCCGTGCTCGGTGAAGGACTTCACGCGGTCGAAGTCGAAGCCGGCCTCGTACCACCAGTCCAGCAGCACGAGGTCGCGGTCGATCTCGGGGATCCGCTCCGGGTAGGCGTGCACCACGTCGCCCCAGATCAGGGTGCGCTTGCCGCGCGCGCGGGCCAGGTCGCGCACCCGGCGCACGTGTTCCAGGTAGAGCCCCCCCGGTCCCAGGGCCTCGGCCCGCTCTCGGGAGCGCCCGCGGCCGAGGTCCCAGGGCTCGTCGCAGTTGGCGTTGAACAGGGGCGAGCGGAAGTTGGGCAGCAGCTCGTCGAGGAGGTCGCCGAGCACGGCGTAGGTGCGCGGTTCGGTGGGCGCCACGGTCCAGCGCGCGTCGCTCTCGGCGAGGTCGGCGTAGGCCGGCAGCGAGAGCAGCTTCTCCATGTGCCCGAGCGACTGCAGGCTCGGCACGAGCTCCACGTGTCGCTCCGCGGCGTAGGCGTCGAGCTCCCGCAGCGTCTCGGCCTCGAGCGGCGAGTGGCCGGCGCCGAGGTCCGGGTGTCGCCGGGCGTGGAAGGTGTGCTCCACGTAGAGCATGAGCACGTTGAGCTTGAGCCGCGCGCAGCGGTCGACGAGCTCGCGCAGGCTGGCCGCGGTGGGAACCTTGCCGCGCGAGACGTCCAGCATCAGGCCGCGACGGGGCAGCGCGGGCGCGTCCTCGATGCGGCAGGCGGGGAGCCGGCCCCGGCGGTCGACGAGCTGGAGCAGGGTCTCGACGCCCCAGCGCAGACCGGCGGGCCCGTCCGCGTCGAGGGCGACGCCGCTGGCGTCCAGCGCGAGGCGGTAGCCCTCGCCGGCCGCGCCCCGTCGCAGGACCAGGCAGGGCCCCAGGTCTTCGGTGCGCGCGTGTCCCTCGACGGCCAGCCGCACGCCCGCGGCGGCCTCCAGCCCGTCGCGCAGGGCGCGGGCGCTGGCGAGGTCGCCGTCGTCGGCGCCGGGACCGAGGGCGATGGGCAGGCCCGTCCGGAGCCGCAGACCGCCCTGGCGGGCCTCGACGAGGCGCGGCTGCGGGAGGAGGGGCGGGATGCGGGCCGGCATGGGGCGACGAGTCTACCGGCTCGCCGAACAGCGGTGGTCGCGAGACGTCGCGGCGGGGCGCCGAGAACGGAACGCCCGGGCCGGCTCCTCGCACTGCGCGAGGGGAGGGGTAGCCAGCCCGGGCGTGAACGAACCGTTGTGCGTTCACCTCGCTTCTAGAGCAATCGGCGTGCCAGGGATCCGGCGGACCGGCGCGCGCGCCCGGTAACCCCTTGATTTCCTGTAATCGGGGTCACAAGTGGGGCCCCGGCCGCTGCCCGCGGGCTGCGTGCCCGCTGCAGCCCGGAGTCGGGCGCGGTGACGCAAAATGCGTCCCGAATCCCCTTTGGCGTCTCACGGATCGGCGCGGGAGGCGTCCCGCGCTGCGCGGGAGGCGTCCCGCGCTGCGCGCGCGGCCGCCAGATGGCTCGGGCGGGTACCGCAGCAGCCGCCGACGAAGCGCGCGCCCCGGGCGAGCCAGGTCCGTACCTGGACGGCGAAGGCCGCCGGGCTGAGGTCCTCGCTCCGCCCGCCGTCCCGGGTCGGGGCGCCCAGGTTCGCCTGCACGCCGAAGGGCCGACCGGCCTCGCGCAGCGCGGGGAGACAGGCCGCCACCGCCGACGGCGGCAGACAGTTCACCCCGACCGCCTGCACCCCGAGGGCGACGACCCCGGCGAGGGCGTCGGCCAGGGGCTCGCCCGAGAGCAGGCGCCCGGCGGGGTCGCAGACGACGCTCGCTACCACCGGTCGCCCCGTGGCCAGGGCGGCGCGCGTCGCGGCGACGGTCTCGCGCGCGCAGTTGTGGGTCTCGACCAGGATGGCGTCGACGCCGGCCGCGGCCAGATGGCCCGCGTGCTCGGCGTGCTCGCGGCGCAGGCTCGCGTCGTCTGGCACGAGGTCCGGCCGGTAGCAGTCCTCGAGCGGCGGCTGCGACCCGAGCACCCACACCGCGGGGCCGACCGCCCGCCGCGCCAGGGCGACCGCCGCTCGGGTGAGCGCGGCGGCGCGCCCGCCCAGACCCGCTCGGGAGAGGGTGCGGCGCTGGGTGCGGAAGGTGTTGGCGGTGACCGCCTCGGCGCCGGCCTCCGCGTAGGCGCGGTGGATCGCTGCCACGATGTCGGGGTGCTCGAGGAGGGCGTGTGCCGACCAGAGCGGGAGCTCCGACGGCACACCGCGCGCCTCGAGCTCGGTTCCGGTGGCGCCGTCGAGCAGGAGCGCCGGCCCCGCCGCGAGGCGGGCGACGAGGAGGTCGGGATCCGGGAGCGGGGTCACACGCCCGTTATACTCCCGCCCGGATGCCGCGTCCCGTCGCCCTCGTTCGCCACGACCGTGCCGGTGTCCTCGAGCCCGTTCGCGTCGGGGTGCGCTGGCGCGAGGACGGAGCCGGGGGGGCACCCGTCTTCGGCGAGGCGCGGCTGGCGCCGGGAGAGGTGGCCGTCGGTCCCTTCCACGTGCGCCTCGGCACCGACGCCGAGGGCGACGCGGTGCTCCTCGAGCCGAGCCTGGCGCTCGGCGGCGACCGCGCGCTCCACGTGGACTCGGTGGTGGTCGGGCTGCGCTGGCGCTGCGAGAGCAGCGACGTCCTGCGCTTCCTCCGCCACGGCTGGCAGTCCTGGTCGTTCACCGGCGCGCGCGAGCTCGACGAGGCGGGCGAGCCCGCCTTCCCGTCGGGCCCCTGGCTGCGGGGGATGATGCACGCCCTCGGCGCGCCTCCGCCCGACCGGGCCGGCTGGCACGAGTCCGACCTGCTCACGGCCCTGGTCGCCGGGACGGGTCGGGACGCGGGCGCCTGCGCCCTCGGCGTGCTCGAGGACGGACGTGAGTTCGGCGTCGTCTACGCCCGGCGGGAGCCCGACGGCGTGCGCCTCGAGGCCGAGCTGCTGCTCGAGCGGAGCTTTGCGCCGGGCGAGACCCGCGCCCTCTCGCCGGTGCGGGCCGCCCTCGGCGCGGACCCCCACGCGCTGCTCGAGGCCCACGCCGACGAGCACGGGCGTCGCGCGCAGGCGCGCACCGCCGCGCCGTTCCGCAGCGGCTGGTGCACCTGGTACCACTTCTTCCACGAGGTCGGCGAGGACGACGTCCTGCGCAACCTGGAAGCTCTCGTCGCGGCTCGGGACGAGCTGCCCATGGAGGTCGTCCAGATCGACGACGGCTACCAGCGGGCCATCGGCGACTGGCTCGAGCCCGCGCCGCGCTTCCCGCGCGGAATCGCGCCGCTGGCGGAGGCCATCCGCGCGGCGGGCTTCGAAGCGGGCATCTGGACCGCCCCGTTCTGCGTCGTGCCCGAGAGCCGCCTGTTCGAGGCGCATCCGGAGTGGCTGCTGCGGGACGAGGAGGGCCTGTTCCGCGGACTGCTGCATCCGGTCTGGTCCCCCGGCGCCAGCGTCCACGTGCTCGACCCCACGCTCGACGCGGTGCGCGATCACCTGGTGGAGCTCTTCCGGACGCTCGTGGACATGGGCTTCACCTACCAGAAGCTCGACTTCCTCTTCGCGGCGGGCATGCAGGCGCAGGCCCACGATGCCCGGCTCACCCGAGCCGAGCGGCTGCGTCGCGGGCTCGACGCCATCCGCGCGGGCGCGGGGCCCGATGCCTTCCTGCTGGGCTGCGGCTGCCCCCAGGGCGCCGCCGTCGGGGTCGTCGACGCCATGCGCATCGGGCCCGACGTGGCGCCGTCCTGGGCCGTGGCGGATTCCGTCCCGATCCCCGGGCTCGAGGAGACCCGTCCCTCCACCCGCAACGCCCTGCGCAGCATCCTGAACCGGGCCTGGATGCACCGGCGCCTGTGGCTGAACGACCCGGACTGCCTGATGACCCGCAGCGAGGACACGGCGCTGGCGCCCGACGAGGCGCGCACCCTGGCGGCCGCGGTGGCCGTCACCGGCGGTCTGGCGATCGTCTCCGACGACGTCCCCCGGCTCGGCGCCGCCAGCCGCTCCCTGGTGCGCGACACGCTGGCCCTGGCCCGGCGCGTCGACGCCGGCGGGCCGACGGGGACGGCCCGCGCCGTGGACTTCCTGGCCGGCGAGATGCCGACCGCGGTGACCGCGCGGACCCCGGGCGGCGCGGTGCTGGCCGCATTCGACACCGACGACGCACCCCGGGTGGTGGAGGCGGACCTCGCGGCGCTCGGGCTCCCCGACGGCGCGGCCGTGCCGGCGCTGGGCACGTCGAAGCCGGCCGCGCTCGCGGAGCGCCGGGTGCGCTTCGAGCTCGCGCCCCACAGCAGCGGCGTGCTGGAGGTCCGCGCGGGACGCCTGGCGGTCTTCTGCGACATGGACGGGACGCTCATCGATCGCGACGTGGGCGCCACCCTGGCCCAGCGCTACGCCGGAGAGCGTCGTCCGGCCACCTGGGCCCGCTTCGAGCGGGGCGAGATCTCGGCCTGGGAGTACAACCTCGAGGTGCTCGACGGGCTGACGGTTCCCGAGGCCGCGCTCGAGGCCTTCCTCCGGGACATCCGGCTCGACCCGGGCGCCGAGGCGCTGGTGCGCTGGTGCGAGGCCCGCGACGTGCCCTTCCGGGTGCTCTCCGACGGCTTCGACCGCAACATCGAGCGCCTGATCCAGCTCACCGGTCTCTCCTATGCCTACGAGGCCAACCGACTGCAGGTCCGCGACGGCACCTGGCGGATCGAGGCCGCCTTTCCCAACCCCGCCTGCACCTGCGGCACCGGGACCTGCAAGGCCGGACGCATCGACGCGCTGCGGGCCGAGCGGCCCGACGCCGTGGTGGTGCACGTGGGCAACGGCCGCGTCTCGGACCTGTGCGGCGCCCTCGCCGCCGACGTGGCCTTCGCCAAGGACAGCCTGGCCGCGGAGATGCGCCGCCTGGGCGCCCGCCACGAGGCATTCACCACGCTGAACGACGTCGTCCGGGTTCTCGACCAGCTCTTCCGCTAGCTACTCGATCGGGTCGTACGGCGGGCGGGAGGTGTCCCGGTGCAGGGCGGGCGGCAGCGGCCCGGTCTCCAGGGGCATCACCACCCAGAGCACGATGTACAGGATCAGGGCCGTGCCGAATCCGAACAGGAAGGAGAGCACGAAGGCCAGCCGGATCACCGTCACGGAGATCTGGAAGCGCTCGGCCAGCCCGGCGCAGACGCCGGCGATGATCGAGCCGTCGAGCTTGCGCTCCCAGGGCTCGCTCGCGGGAGACAGCAGCGAGGGCGGGCGCTCGAGCAGGGAGCCGCAGTAGCGACACTTGATGGCCTCGACGCGGATCTCCTCGGCGCAGTAGGGACACGTCTTGGTGAGGGTCATGGTACGACCTCCAGGAGGCGTTGGCGGGCCCGTCCGTGGGCCACGAAGGGCAGGGCGCCGAACAGGAGCGAGAGCCAGCCCGCCGCGGCCACCACGTAGGCGCTGCCGACGACGGTCAGAAGCTCCGCGGGGACCAGGCCGGCCAGCAGGGCCGCACCCGCCGAGAGGACGGCGGCGTTCCAGGCCAGCACCACCGGGAGCGCGGCCACCGGTCCCCACAGCAGCCGCACGAGCTCCCGGGCGAATCCGTGGGGCAGCCCCGCGCGGCCCAGCTCCGCGGTCGCGCGCCGCAGGGTGCGGGCCGAGAGCGCGGCCGTGGGCTCGGGCGTCGGCGCCGCCTCGAGCATCGCGGCGATCTGCAGCAGATCGTCGCGATGGGCGCCGCACGCCGCGCACGCCCCGGCATGGGCGCGGTCCTCGGCGCCCGGCTCGCGGCGGGCGAAGAAGGCGTCGTCGAGGCGCTCCTGGACGTCGCGGCAGCTCATTCCGCTCATCCCGACCTGGCCTCCTGGCCGCGTAGGGCGCGCACCGCGTGGTGCAGGCGGCTCTTCACCGTCCCGCGCGGAATCCCGACCACCTCCGCGATCTCGGGCTCGGTGAGCTGGTGGTAGTAGCGCAGCAGCAGAACCTCGCGCAGGCGATCCGGGAGCGCGGCCAGACGCCGGTGCATGTCCAGCGCCAGGTCCAGAGGCGGCGCCTCGAGGCTGCGCTCCTGTCGCGCGGGCTCAGCCACGCTCTCGCGCCATCCCGCCTCCACGGCGCGCCGGCGGCCGCGGTCGCGACACAGGTTGTTCGCGATCTGGTAGAGCCAGGTGGAGAAGCGCCGCGAGGGGTCGAAGCGATCCCGGGCCCGCACCACGCGCAGCCAGGTCTCCTGAAACAGGTCCTCGGCGTCCGGCCCGGAGCGTCGCGTCAGGAACGCGAACAGCCGGGCGCGGTAGCGGGCCAGCAGCTCCGCGAGCGCCGCGTCGTCGCCGCGCTGCACTCGCTCCATGAGCTGCTCGTCGGTCTGCGACACCAGGACGCACGGTACTGGACGGGGCTCTGCTCCTGAACACGGACCCTACTACGGGCAGCGGCGCGCGGAGGTTCACTCGGGCCCCGGTCGCCTGGCTCGGGACCCCGGGCGCTTCGCTAGGCTCCCGGCCGCATGCCCCCCCGAATCGCCATCGTGGGCGCCGGCCTGGCCGGCCTCCAGACCGCCTGGCGGCTCCGACGCGCCGGCGCCGACGTGGTCGTCCTGGAGTCCGGCCGACGTCCGGGCGGCCGCTTTGCCGGGGAGGTGCGCGAGGGCTGCGTCCTCGAGCCGGGCGGCCAGCGCGTCTCCACCCACGACGCCGCGCTGCTCCGGCTGCTCCGCGAGCTCGGGCACCCCGAGGCCCTGCTGCCCCTGCGCTCCGCCGGCGCGGGTCTCCTCCGGGGCGGCTGGATCCACGAGCTCCAGGCGCCGCCCGGGCCGTCGCTCTGGCGCCGGGCGCGGCTGCGGCGGCTGTTGGCCCGCTTCCGCGCGCAGCTCGATCCGGCGGCCCCCGAGCGGGCCGCCCCCCAGGACGACCGCAGCCTGGCCGACTTCGCCCGCCTCTATCTCGGCTCCCGGGCCCTCGAGCGCTGGCTGGGGCCGCTGGCGCGGGACTGGGGGATCGAGGCCGAGGACGCCAGCCGCGTGCTGTTCCTGCTCCACGCCTCCCGCCGCGGCGGGCGCGGCGCCGTCCCGGCGCTGCTCCGGGAGGGCGCCATGTGGCTGCCCGAGACGCTGGCCCGCGGCTTCGACGTCCGCTTCGGCGCCGAGGTGACCGAGGTCCGGGACGGCCTCGTGTCCTTCCGCGAGGGGGCGGCCGAGGGGACCGTCGGGGCCGACGCGGTGGTGATGGCGACGCCCGCGCCGGTGACGGCCGCGGTATGCGCCCCGCTGCTGGCGCCGGCGGAGCGGGACGTGCTCGGGTCGATCGACTACGCGCCGGCCGTGGTGCTGCTGGCGGCCCTGGACGATCCCGTGGTGCCGCGGCTCCTCCACGTCCGGGCCGCGGCGAGCGAGCCCGGTCCCCTGGCTCAGCTCTGGCTCGAGCCCGGGCGGCGGGAGGGCCGCGTCGCCGACGGCTGGGCCACGATCCGGCTGGTGGCCCGCTCCGACTGGAGCGCCGCCCACCTCGACGCCCCCGACGACGGCGTCGAGAAGGAGCTCCTCGCCTCGCTGGCGCGCCTGAAGCTCGTTCCCGAGGGTCGCCTGCGACGGGTCGAGATCCATCGCTGGCAGCGGGCCTTCCCGCGCTTCTGCGTGGGCCGCTACCGGAGCCTGGCCCGCCTGGCCCGGGTGGAGGTCGACCGCCGCGCCGCTGGACGCCGCCTGTACCTCGCGGGCGACTACCGCATCGCCCCGACGGCCGAAGGCGCGCTCTGCTCCGGCCTCCGGGCCGCCGAGGCCGTTGCCGCGGACCTCGGCCTCTAAACGCGAACGAGTTCGCTTTCCCGCTCGGATGGGTCTACGGGCGAAGCCTCAGTGTGGTCCGAAGGTCTCGGTGTGGATCTGCTCCGGCGGTACGCCCCGGCGCTCGAGGGCGTCCTGTACCTCGGCCATGAACCGCGTCGGACCGCACAGGAAGTAGTGGGTGCCCGGCGCCGTGACGAGCTGCCCCAGCAGCGCGCCGTCGACGCGGCCCTCGCTGTCGTAATCGGCGCCGCGCCGGTCCTCCGGCCGCGGTCGGCTGTACGTCACGTGCGACCGGATCCCCGCGCGCCGTCCGGCCAGCGCGCGGACCTCTGCGGCCAGCGGGTGGTGGCGACCATCGCGGGCGCCGTGGACGAACCAGACCGGACGCGCGCCGTCCTCGGACGCCAGGGCGTGGAGCATGCTGACCATGGGCGTCAGGCCCACCCCGGCGCTCACCAGCGCCACCGGACACTCGCTGCACGAGAGGACGAAATCGCCCGCCGGTCGCCGCGCGTCGAGGATCGCGCCCACCTCGAGACGATCGTGCAGGTGGCGCGAGGCGACGCCCCGGGACTCGCGCTTCACGCTGATGCGGTAGCGGTCGCCCGAGGGCGGCCCGGAGAGCGAGTAGGTGCGTCGCAGCGGCTCCTCGAAGCCCGGTACCTCGAGCTCCAGGGGCAGGTGCTGCCCGGCTTCGAACCCGGCGAGGGGGCCGCCGTCGCGGGCCTCGAAGACGAACGAGGTGACGTCCGCGCTCTCGGGACGCTTCTCCACCAGGCGCAGCGAGCGCACCGAGTCGGCGTCGGCCTCCCAGCGCAGGGGCACCGCCCGCGGCAGCTCCACCACCACCTCGATCTCGATGGCGACGAGCCGGCGGGCGCCGGGCACGGCGGCCACGGCCTCCGAGTCCCAGTCGATGGTCGCGCGACCGCTGAGCTGGAGCAGGCTGCCCGTCTCGAAGTCCACGAAGAGCAGGCCGACGCGCGGGTCGAGCACCAGGTTTCCGATCGTGTTGAAGTGGTTGTTGCCGGCGTAATCCGGGAACACCAGGCGGCGATCGCCCTCCACGCGCACGAAGGCCGGGTCGCCGCCCCGGTGGGAGGCGTCCATGCCGTAGCTCTCGCTCTCGCCCTGCCCCCGGTGTCCCGTGGCGATGAAGAACGTGTCGGCCCCGGCGATCCAGGCCTGCTGGGCGGCCGAGAGCCGGGCGCTGCGCACGGGCGCGCCCGCCGGCTCGCCGTCGGCGCGCCGCCACGCCCGCTCGCGGATGTACTGGGGACAATTGCCGAAGGTCTGGTCCACCGCGCAGACCAGGGCTGCGTCCCGCTCGTCGGCGACGCGGACGTTCACCCGATTGCGCCGCCGGGTGGCGAGCTCGATGCCGAGGAGGCCCAGGTCGGCGCCCGGCCCGAGCGCGCCCTCCAGAGCGTCGCCGGGCACGGGCTGCGCGTCGATCACCAGGGACCGGGGATCGGGCGAGGACACGAAGCCCTCGTCGCCGACGAGCAGGGTGGCCCAGGGCCGACCGCCCGCGTCGCGGGCGGCCGCCACCAGGAACGGCAGCGCGGTGTGGAAGGCGCGGTGCTCCTCGGGCAGGTACGGGCGCACCACCTTGCGCGCCCAGTCCTCGATGTCGCGGACGCCCAGACGCGACTGCACCTGCTGCTCGCCGGCGTGGAACGGGGATTCGCTCGGGCTCACGTCGCTCACTCTCGCCCTCCTCCTGCGAGCCTTGCGGGGGCTCGTCCTGGAGAGGAAATCTATTCAACCTGTATATGAGATAAATATCGCCTCATGGAATTGATTACTTCATTAAAAGGATTAATCTGGTGCCGTGGACAAGCTCGGGGCCATGCGGACCTTCGTGGAGATCGCCGATCGGGGCAGCCTCACGGCGGCCGGCGAGGCCCTCGGCCGCTCGCTTCCCACGGTGGTGCGCACCCTGGCCGCCCTGGAGCGGGAGCTGGGGGTCGTCCTGCTCCGGCGCACCACCCGCCGCATGTCCCTCACCGAGGAGGGCCGGGTCTACCTGGAGCGCTGTCGGCGCCTGCTGGCCGACCTGGACGAGATGGAGACGCTCGTGGGCTCGGGCCGCAGCGAGCCCCGCGGAACGCTCCGGGTGACGGCCTCCGTGCTCTTCGGCCAGCTGCACGTGGCCCCCGCCGTGCGGGCGTTCCTGGCTCGCCACCCGGCGGTGGAGGTGGAGCTGCTGCTCCTGGACCGGGTGGTGAACCTGGTGGAGGAGGGCCTCGACGTGGCCGTGCGCATCGGTCCCCTGGCCGACTCGTCGCTCATCGCCGTGCCCGGCGGGCAGGTGCGCCGGGTGGTCTGCGCGAGCCCGGACCTGCTCGAGGCCCGCGGCGAGCCGCGGCACCCCGACGACCTGGCGTCGCTTCCGTGTGTTCGTTTCGGCGGCATCGCCCCGGGGCACGTCTGGCGCTTCCGCGAGGGCGGCCGGGAGCGGGCCGTGCAGGTCTCGGGCGCCCTCACCACCAACCAGGGCGCCGTCGCCCTGGACGCCTGTGCGGCGGGCCTGGGCTTCGGGCTCTTCCTCTCCTACCAGGTCGAGCCGGCCGTGCGGGCGGGCCGCCTGCGGGTGGTGCTGCGGGAGTTCGAGCCGCCGCCGCTCCCGGTGAGCCTCGTCTACGCCGACGCCCGCCTGGTGTCGTCGCGGCTGCGGGCCTTCCTCGATTGGATGAAACCGCGCCTGCGCGCCCGGCGGGACCTGGACGCGGGGAGCGCCTAGCCCAGCGCGGCGATGGTGACGCCTTCGCCGCCTTCCTCGGGCTCGGCGGGACCGAACCCGGTCACATAGCCCGACCCGCGCAGGTGCTCGCGCACGGCCTGGCGGAGGGCGCCTGTGCCGATGCCGTGCACGATCCAGACCCGGTGTCGTCCCTGCCGGGCGGCGCGGTCGAGGGTGACGGTGAGTCGGTCGAGGGCCTCCTCCACCCGCAGGCCGCGGAGGTCGCAGCGGTCGCTGCCCCCGCTGTGGGTGTCGGCCGCGACGCCCTCCACCCGGATGCGGTCTTCGGACCGGGTCGGCTTCGCCTCCGACGCCGGTGCGTCCCGATCGGTCCGGAGGGAGGCGGCGGGCACCAGCAGGCGGGCGGCGCCCGCGCGCACGGCCACCCGCCCGCGCTTGTCGGGCAGGGCCAGGAGCGTCCCGCGGCTGCCGTTGGCCACCACCACCGGGTCGCCGGGTCGGGCGCGAGCCCAGTCGACGCTCGGCGCCTCTGCGACGGCCTCCTCCTTCTGCGGCGCCACGGCCTGCTCCGCGGCGCGCTGCCGCTCGCGCAGGGCCAGCAGGCGCTCGCGGGCGCGGGCGGCGTCGCGGGCGGTGGCGTCGCCCCGCTGCAGGCCGCGGATCACCGCCGCCACCTCGGCGTGGGCGTCCTGGAAGGCGGCGTCGAGCTCGCCGCGCATGCGCCGGAAGAGCGCGTCGCGCCGCTCCTGCAGGCGCTCGAGCTTCTCGCGGTAGCGGTCGCGCGCCTCCTCGCTCTCGGCGCGGAGCCGGCTGGCCTCGCCGCGCTCGCGCTCCAGGGCCGCGCGGCTCGCGCCGAGCTCGGCCAGCATGCGGTCGAGCTGGCGGTCCTCGCGCTCGAGCAGGGCGCGGGCCCGGTCCAGCACCGCCGCGTCCACGCCCATGCGCGCGGCCAGGGCCAGGGCCGACGAGGCGCCGGCCGTGCCCATCTCGAGCCGGTAGGTGGGCGCCAGGGTCTCCGGGTCGAAGGCCACGCTCGCGTTCTCGAACCGCGGGTCCACGTCGGCCATCTCCTTGAGCAGGTTGTAGTGGGTCGTAGCCACGACCCGGGCGCCGGAGTCGGCGAGCACCTCGAGGGCCGCCTGGGCCAGGGCGGCGCCCTCGCCGGGATCGGTGCCCACGCCCACCTCGTCGAGCACCACCAGCGCATGCGGACCCGCGCCGGCGACGATGCGGGCCAGCGCCGCCATGTGCGCGGAGAAGGTGGAGAGGCTCTCGCGCAGGTTCTGGGCGTCGCCGATGTCGGCGAGCACCGCGTCCGCCAGGTCCACCCGCGCGCCCGGGGCGCAGGGCACCTGGAGCCCCGCCCGCACGAAGAGCGCCGCCAGGGCCAGCGCCTTCATGGCGACGGTCTTGCCGCCGGCGTTGGGTCCGGAGATCACCAGCACCCGCGCGCCCTCGCCCAGGCGCAGGTCGTTGGGGATGACCGCGTCGGGCTCGAGCAGGGGATGGCGCAGCTGGGGCAGCCGGAAGACGCCCTCGCGCGCCACCTCCGGCGCCGTGGCGTCCATGTCCAGCGCCAGGTGGCCCCGGGCGAAGGCCAGGTCGATGGCCTCGAGCGCCGCCAGGCTCGCTTCGAGCTCCGGCCGCGACTCGGCCGCCCGCTCGGAGAGCTCGCGCAGCACGCGCAGGGTCTCCCGACGCACCTCGAGCTCGGCCTGGCGCAGGCGGTTGTTCAGCTCCACCGCGGCCTCGGGCTCGACGAAGAGGGTGGTTCCCGACCCCGAGGCGTCGTGCACGATGCCGCGCACCCGCCCGCGCGACTCGGCTCGCACCGGGAGCACGTAGCGGTCGTTGCGCACGGTGACGTAGCGGTCGGAGAGATGGTCCACCACGCCCGGGTCGCGCAGGTAGGCCTCGAGCCGCTTCTGCAGCTCGGCGGCGTGGGTGCGCGCCGCGGCGCGCGCCCGGGCCAGCAGCGGCGAGGCCGTGTCGCGGACCTCGCCCTCCTCGTCGAGAGCGTCCTCGATCGCGTCCTCCAGGGCGCCGAGATCCGCGATGGTGTCGGCCAGGTCGGCCAGGCGCGGCAGGCTCGCCCGGCGACGCCGCAGGAAGCGGGCGGTGGCGTGGAGGGCGCCCAGGGTGGCGCGCAGGTCGAGCAGCTCGCCGGCGGCGAGCACGCCTCCCCGCGCCAGGCGCTGCAGCGGCCCGCCCAGGTCCGCGACGCCGCCCAGCGGGGGCGCGTCCCCGACCTCGAGCACGCCCCGAGCCTCGCCGGTCTCCGCCAGGCGCTCCCGGGCCTCCTCCGGGCTGGACTCGAACAGGTCCCCGGCACAGCGGGCGCGTCCGCCCGGGGTCGCGGCGTGGGCGACCAGACGGCTCGCGACCTCCGGCCAATCGAGCTGTTCGAGCGTTCGTTGCGCCACGCTGAAGGGCATGGGCGCAGAGTCTAGCCGGGCGTGGCACCCTTCCGGTTCTAGACGAGCCGCGGATCTGCCGAAACGAGGCCTCGATGCGCGACGACGAGTTTCTCACCGAAGCCATCCTGGAGAGCTCCCGCGACCTCTCCCGCCGCAGCGTGGAGGAGGTGCTGGCGACCATCCACGCCGAGGACCACCAGGCCCACCAGGCGGTGGCCAAGGTGCTCCCGGACGTGGCCCGCGCCGTGGACGTGCTGACCCTCGTGCTCTCGGGCGGCGGGCGCTGGTTCAACGTGGGGGCCGGCACCAGCGGGCGCATGGGCGTGCTCGACGCCGCCGAGGTGCCACCCACGTTCGGCTACCCCGCGGAGCGCGTGCAGGGGATCATCGCCGGCGGGCCCGAGGCCCTGGTCCGCGCCGTGGAGGGCGCCGAGGACGACCCCGAGGCCGCCGGCGCCGAGCTCCGCCGCCGCGGGCTCGTGCCCGGCGACGCGGTGGTCGCCATCTCCGCCAGCGGCCGCACGCCGTTCGCCCTGGGGGCCCTCGAGGAGGCCCGCCGCTGCGGGGCGCGGCGGCTGGCGGTGACCTGCGATCCGACGGCGCCCCTGGCCCGCGCGGCGGAGGTCGCCATCGCGCCGGCCGTGGGGCCGGAGGTGATCGCCGGCTCGACCCGCATGAAGGGCGGCCTCGCCCAGAAGATGGTCCTGCACCTGCTCTCGACGGCCACGATGGTGAAGCTCGGCCGGGTGGAGGGGAACCTGATGACCCACCTGCTGCCGACCTCGCGCAAGCTGCGGCGCCGGGCGGTAGGCGTGCTGGTCTCGCTGGCCGGCGTGGACGAGGCCAGCGCGCAACGCCTGCTGGACGAGTGCCACGGCAGCGTGCAGGACGCACTGGCCCGCGCGCGCGAGCGCTCGGCCGGCGGCTAGCGGCTAGCGGCAGAACTCCACGAAGAAGCGGACCGGGCCGCGGGGCTCCACTTCGTGGGGCACGCCGGGCTCGACCACCCCGGGCGTCCGGGGGTCGAGCTGGTGCTCCTCGGTGTCGGGCTCGAGGATCCGGTAGCGGAGCTCGCCCTCGAGCACGCGGATCAGGCCCCAGACGCCGGGCGCGGTGCGGTGGGCCCGGCGCAGGCCCGCGGGAATCGTGTCCTCGTTGAACTCGGCCGTCCGCTTGTAGGGCGCGACGCCCTCCGGAAGCCGCTTCACGCAGTGGCCGGATCGTCGAGCACGAAGTCGAAGCGCAGGACCCGCGTGCCCGCGGCGAGGTTCTCGAGCTCCGCCATCCGCAGCGCGGGGTCGTAGAGGCCGTCCCGGCGGTTGTGCTCCGCGGCGTCGGGGAAGTAGAGCTGGGTGGTCAGCAGGGCGGTGTCCCGGCCCTGGACCTTCACGTGCAGGTGGGGCGTCCGCCGGCTCCAGCCCGCGGCGTAGGCGCCCGGCACCACGCTCTCGAGCGCGAAGCGGCCCTCGGCGTCCGCGAACTGGTGGCCGCGCAGCCCCATGCCGTCGCGGTCGTAGCGCCCCGCGGCATCGGCCTGCCAGAAGTCGAGCACGGCCCCGGCCACGGGCCGGCAGCGCCGGTCGAGCACGCGTCCGATCAGGGCCAGGCGCTCGCCGGGGGTCTCGGGACCCGCGAGCCGGGTCCGGCGCGGCGTGCCGGGGAGGTAGAAGGGGCCCTCGATCGCCGCCGCCGTCGGCCGCCGGTCGTCCTCGCAGGCCGGTGTGGGGGCGAGTTCGGCACCGGACGGGTCGCCCGCGGCGTCGCCGAAGGCGTAGGCCAGGGGCGTTTTCGGGTCGGCCCGGCCGCAGGCGAGGCCGCCCCCCAGGGCGGCCGCCGAGGCCAGACCCATCCGCACGAAGCGCCGCCGGGTGAGTCGCTCCACAGCGTCGAAGCTAACAGGTGACCCGCGAGTAGCACCCGCCGCGCCTAGAGCGCGCGCAGGCCCGTGATGTGCTCGCCCAGGATGAGGGTGTGGATGTCGTGGGTGCCCTCGTAGGTGCGCACGGTCTCCAGGTTCACCATGTGGCGCATGGCCTGGTAGTCGTCGACGATCCCGTTGGCGCCGAGCAGGTCGCGGGCCTCGCGGGCGATCTGGAGCGCCACGTCCACGTTGTTGCGCTTGGCGAGCGACACCATGGTGTGGTGGAGCTTGCCGGCGTCCTTGAGCCGACCGAGCTGGAGCGCCAGCAGCTGGCCCTTGGTGATCTCCGTGAGCATGGAAACGAGCTTCTGCTGGGTGAGCTGCTTGCCCGCCAGCGGGCCACCGGCCACGACGCGGTCGCGGGTGTAGGTGAGCGCCTCGTCGTAGCAGGCCATGGCCGCGCCCAGGGCGCCCCAGGCGATGCCGTAGCGGGCCTGGGTGAGGCAGGAGAGGGGGCCGCGCATGCCCTTCACCCCGGGCAGGCGGGCCTCGTCGTCCAGCTCCACGTCGTTCAGGAAGAGCTCGCTCGTGACCGAGCCGCGCAGGGAGAACTTGCCCTTGATGTCGCGGGCCTCGAAGCCGGGCCGGTCGGTCTCCACGAGGAAGCCCAGCACGCCCTCGTCGGTGTTGGCCCAGACCACGGCCACCTGGGCGAGGGTGCCGTTGGTGATCCAGCGCTTGGCGCCGTTCAGCACCCAGCCGTCGCCCTTGCGGGCGGCCTTGGTGCGCATGGCGCCGATGTGGCTGCCGAAGTCCGGCTCGGTGAGGCCGAAGCAGCCGATGGCGCGGCCGCTCTGCAGGGCCGGCAGCCAGCGCTCCTTCTGGACGTCGGAGCCGTAGGCGTGGATCGGGTACATGACCAGCGAGCCCTGGACGCTGGCGAAGGATCGCAGGCCGGAGTCGCCGCGCTCGAGCTCCTGCATGACCAGGCCGTAGGCCACGTTGTTCATGCCGGCGCAGCCGTAGCCTTCGAGGTTGGCGCCGAACAGGCCCAGCTCGGCGATGGTGGGGACGAGCTCCATGGGGAAGGAGCCGTCCTGGCGCACGTGCTCCTGCACGAGGGGCAGGAACTCGCGGTCCACGAACTCGCGCACGGTGTCGCGGGCGAGGCGTTCCTCGTCGGAGAGCTGGTCGTCGAGGTGCAGGAAGTCGAGGCCGCGGAACTCGGGCATGGGGGGTCCTCCGGGATGGCGGGACCCTAACAGATCCGAGGGTGACCGGCGGCGGCGAGGCCGCCGCCGGTCGGAGCGGTCAGGCCGAGGCGGCGGTGCTCTCTTCGTCCTCGGCAGAAGCCTTCTCGATCTCGTTCAGCTTCTTGTTCAGGTTGCGCAGCCTGCGGTCGATCCGCGCCACGTCGCTCTTGCTGGCGATCTGCAGCGTCGACAGCAGGGTCTCCACGCCGCTCTCGATGCGATGCTCCGCGTCCTTGCGCAGGGACGTCGCCCGCTTGAAGGCGCTGGTCTTGCGCACGTCGGTCATCAGGCTCTTGATCTGCTTGCGGCCGCGGGTCTCGATCTGCTTGCGGTTCTTCTCGAGGGTCTTCTCGATGCCGCGGGTGCGGGCGCGAATCTGCTTGCCGACGCGCTCCACCTCGCGCTCGATCGTGTGCCGGGCGGCTGCCAGCCGGCCCGTGCCATTGGTCTGGGCTCGCTGGGACATGGTTTCTCTCCTCGTTGGGGTTTCAGCCTCTGAATAACACACCGCGTCAACGCGTCAAGTCGCCTTGAAAGCCCGACATTTGTCCCGGAATCCGCATTTCGAGACGACGCGTCGCGTTACTGCCGGACGGCCCGGGCGGGTGGCCCGCCAAGGGCTTCCCTGCGGGGATCTCAGAGCCGCGCCGCCACGCTGCCCCAGCTGAATCCGGAGCCGAAGGCCGTCATGCTGATCAGGCTGCCGGGGCCGACCCGGCCGGCGGCCCGGGCCTCGGACAGGAGGATCGGGATGGAGGCCGCCGAGCAGTTGCCGTAGCGCTCGATGTTGTTGAGGCACTTCTCTTCGGGGATGCCGAGCTGGCCCGCCACGTACTCGTTGATCCGCAGGTTGGCCTGGTGGAACAGGAACAGGTCCACGTCGTCGATCTTGAGGCTGGCGGCGTCCAGGGTCTCCCGCAGCACGTCGGGCATGCAGGTGACCGCGTGCTTGAACACGAAGCGGCCCTCCATCCGCGGGAAGTGGCGGGCCTCGTCGAGCATCTCGTGGTTGACCCGCCCCTGGATCGTGGAGGTGGGCGCCTCGATCCAGAGGCGCTCCGCGTGCTCGCCACGGGCGTGCAGCCGCGCCTCGAGGATCCCCGCCGGGTCCTCCGGGTCCTCGTTGCGCTCCAGCACCGCGGCGCCGGCGCCGTCGCCGAAGATCACCGCCACGTCGCGGCCGCGGGTGCTGAGGTCGAGGCCGGTGGAGTGCACCTCGCAGCCCACCACCAGGATCCGCCGGTACTGGCCCGCCCGGAGGAAGCTGTTGGCGGTGGTGAGGGCGTAGAGGAAGCCCGAGCACTGGGCCCGCAGCTCGAAGGCCGGGATGTCGCCGGCGCCCAGGCGCCGCTGCAGGAAGAAGGCCGTGCCCGGGAAGTCGTGCTCGGGCGAGAGGGTGGCGAGGATCAGGCAGTCGACTTCGCCGGGCTCCAGACCGGCGTCGTCCAGGGCCCGGCGGCAGGCCGCCTCGCCCAGCTCGGAGGGCACCTGGCCCGGCTCGATGTAGCGCCGCTCGCCGATGCCGGTGCGCTGGCGGATCCACTCGTCGCTCGTGTCCATGAGCCCGGCCAGGTCGTCGTTGCCGACGACGCGGTCCGGGACGTAGAAGCCCGTTCCGACGATCTTGGCGCGCGGCATCATGCTGGGTACTCCCGGACGCCCAGCGCCTCGAGACGCCGGCGCCGAACTGGCTCCACGTTCTCCCGCCAGAGCTCCTTGGCGACCCGCTCCAGCAGCTCGTCCAGGCCCCGGCCTTCCAGGGCCGACACGGCGACGCCGCCGTGGCGCGCGGCGATGTTCTCGCCGGCGCCCGGGGGCAGGCGGTCGATCTGGTTGAAGACGAGCACCTCGGGCACCGTGATCTCCAGCTCCGAGAGCACCCGGTGCACGGCGGCGATGCGCCGCTCCGCGTCCGGCGCCGCGGCGTCCACCACGTGGAGGAGCAGGTCGGCGTCGTGAAGCTCCTCGAGGGTTGCGCGGAAGGCGGCGACCAGGTCCGGCGGCAGGTCGCGGATGAAGCCCACCGTGTCGGTGATGATCACGTCGCGATCTCGGGGGAAGCGCAGCCGGCGCGACGACGGATCCAGGGTCGCGAACATCACGTCCTCGACGTGCACGTCGCTCTTGGTCAGCGCCCGCAGCAGGGTGCTCTTGCCGGCGTTCGTGTAGCCGACGATCGAGAGCACCGGCAGGCCCTGGCGGCTGCGGCGCTTGCGGCGGCCCTCGCGGCCCTTGCGCAGCTTGTCGAGCTCGCGCTCCAGCCGGGCCACCCGGTCGCGCACGCGCCGGCGGTCCACCTCGAGCTTGGTCTCGCCCGGGCCGCGGCCGCCGATGCCGCCGGCCAGGCGCGAGAGCGAGCCGTCCCGCTGGGCGAGCCGCGGCAGCCGGTACTTGAGCTGGGCCAGCTCCACCTGGAGCTGGCCGTCCCGGGAGCTGGCCCGCTGGGCGAAGATGTCGAGGATCAGCTGGGTGCGGTCGATGACCCGCATCTCCAGGCGCTCGCCCAGGTTGCGGGCCTGGGTGGGCGTCAGGTTCTCGTCGAAGATCACCAGGTCCGCGTCGGCCCACAGGGCGTGGACGGCCAGCTCCTCGAGCTTGCCCGCCCCGACCACGGTCTTCGGGTCCACCCGCCGCCGCTGCTGGACGATCTCGTCCACGACCTCCACGCCGGCCGAGCGGGCGAGCTCGCGCAGCTCGGCCCGGGCGGCCTCGGCCTCCTCGTCGCGGCGGTCGCCGGTGGCCTGCACCAGGATCGCCCGCTCGCGGTCGCCGACATCGCGGGTGCGGGCGCTGCGGGCGAGCTCCTCCTCCCGGGCCCGGATCCAGTCCAGGAAGTCCGGCGCGAAGCGCGAGGGCGGCAGCGGCTCGAGCTCCTCGATGGGATCGCCGTCGTCGTTGGCCGGTCGCAGCGCGGCGGTGTAGGCGAGGCCGGGCAGCCCCCGCTCGTCCACGGCGATGGCCACCATGGCGTCGAAGCGCAGGCGCACCAGGTCCGTGATGTCGTCGCGGGTCAGCGCCTCCCCGCCCAGGTGGGTGTGCAGGCAGCGCAGGCCCCGGAGCCGGCCCTGGCCCGCGCGCATGCGCCCCCAGTCCGGCATCTCGATGGAGCGGGCGTCGCCGACCATGACGTGGGAGACCTGGCCGCGCCGGTCGACCAGGATGCCGACCTGGCGGCCCGTCTCGCCGGAGAAGGCGGCGAGCTCGCGGGCGATCTCCTGGCTGACGAGGCGCTCCGGGGGGAGCCGGCGCCGGTAGAGGCGCTCGAGCTGGCGAACCTGGCTGGCCTTGAGTCCGAGGGTGTTGCCGAAGATGTGCAGCTTGGTGGGGCTCCGTGACCCGGGCGGTCTCCTGGAGGCTAGGGGAGCCGGCGACGCGGGCAAGGCCCCCAGGGGGATTCCGGTGTCCCGCGGACGTCGCTACCCTGCCGCGTTCCGCTGACCGATGAGGGGAGCCAGGAGGCAGCCCATGGCAGGTGAGCTCGCGGTGGTCGTCCTGGCGGCGGGCCAGGGCACCCGCATGAAGTCCGGCCGGGCCAAGGTGCTCCACGAGATCGCCGGTCGGCCCATGCTCCACTTCCCGCTGGCGGCGGCCGAGTCGCTGGCGCCGAAGCGACTGCTGGTGGTGGTGGGCCGCGACGCCGACGACGTGCGGTCCGCCTTCGAGGGACGCGCCGAGTTCGTGCTGCAGGCCGAGCAGAACGGCACCGGCCATGCGGTGCTCCAGGCCCGCGACGCCCTGGCCGGCTTCGACGGCGACGTCCTGCTCCTCTACGGCGACGTGCCGCTGCTTCGCGCGCAGACCCTGGCGGCCCTGCGCGATCACAAGGCCGCCACCGACGCCGCGCTGGTGATGCTCTCGGCCCGCGTCCCCCTGCCCGGGCGCGTGGTGCGCGACGCCGACGGCCGCGTCGAGCGGATCGTCGAGACCACCGACGCCACCCCCGAGGAGCTGGCGATCGAGGAGGGAAACACCGGCGTGTACCTCGTCTCGGCCGGGCTCCTGTGGGAGGGCCTCGACGCCGGCGACGACCGCAACGCCCAGGGCGAGATCTACCTCACGGACGTGGTGGGCCACGCCGTGGGGCAGGGCCACCGGGTGGAGGCCCTGGTGATGGCGGACCCGGACGAGGCCCTGGGGGTGAACAACCGGGCCGAGCTGGCCGCCGCCGCCGCGGTGGTGCGCGGGCGCATTGCCGATCGCCTGCTGGCCGAAGGCGTCACCCTGGTGGATCCCGCCGCCACCTACCTGGATGTGGACGTGCAGGTCGGCCGCGACAGCGTGCTGGAGCCCGGGGTGGTGATCACCGGTCCCTCGCGCCTGGGCGAGCGCGTGCACGTGAAGGCCCACTCGGTGATCGAGTCGAGCCAGATCGGCGACGACGTGGTCCTCGGTCCCATGGCCCACCTGCGGCCCCACTGCCGCCTCGAGAGCGGCGTGCGGATCGGGAACTTCGTGGAACTCAAGAACAGCCACCTGGGCGAGGGCGTGAAGGCCGACCACCTGAGCTACGTGGGCGACGCCGACGTCGGTCCGGGCGCCGCCTTCGGCTGCGGCTCCATCACCGTGAACTACGACTGGGACGCCAAGCACCGCACCCGGGTCGGCCCGCGCGCCAACATCGGCTGCAACGTGAACCTGATCGCGCCCGTCAGCGTCGAATCGGATGCGGCCGTCGCCGCGGGCTCGACGGTGACCCGGGACGTTCCGGCAGGGGCGCTCGGCGTGGCCCGTACCCGACAGCGCAACGTCGAGGGCTGGCGCGAGCGTCGCCCGTCGAAGAAGAAGCCCGGCTCCGAGGGATCCGGCTCCGAGAGCTCCGGCTAGCTCCGGCTCCGAGAAGTAGGAGAGCGCCATGTGTGGAATCGTCGGCTTCGTGGGGCGCGGGCACCGCGCCGTGGACGTCCTGCTGGACGGCCTGCGCCGCCTCGAGTACCGGGGCTACGACTCGGCGGGCGTGGCGGTGCTCCACGGCG
This sequence comes from uncultured Spirochaetales bacterium, assembly GCA_964442285.1. GTDB lineage: Bacteria > Myxococcota_A > UBA9160 > UBA9160 > JAFDET01 > CAYTZH01. The sequence goes on from CAYTZH010000037.1 coordinate 52,252, forward strand.
GCGAGCTCGCCCTGCGCCGCGCCGAGGGCAAGCTCACCAACCTCGAGGCCCTGCTGCGCGAGAAGCCCGTCGAGGGCGCCATCGGCATCGGCCACACCCGCTGGGCCACCCACGGCAAGCCCTCGGAGCGCAACGCCCATCCCCACCGCGCGGGCCGCGTGGTGATCGTGCAGAACGGCATCGTCGAGAACTACCGCGAGCTGCGCAGCCAGCTCGAGGCCGCGGGCCGGAGCATGTCCTCGGAGACGGACACCGAGCTCATCGCCCACCTGATCGACGAGGCCCTGGGCGACGGCGACGACCTGCTGGGCGCCACCCGCGCGGCCTGCGGCCGAGTGGTGGGCTCCTACGCCCTGGGCGTGCTCTGCGTCGACGACCCCGAGCACATGGTGGCCGCGAAGAACGGCGGCAGCCCCATCATCCTGGGCGTGGGCGAGAAGCAGGGCTTCCTGGCCAGCGACATCCCCGCGATCCTGCCCTACACGCGGCAGATGGTCTTCCTGGCCGACGGCGAGTTTGCCGTGGTCTCCGAGGACGGCGCCCAGATCGCCGACGCCGAGGGCCGCCCCGTGGAGCGGGAGACCCTGGCCATCAGCTGGGACCCGGTCTCCGCCGAAAAGGGCGGGTACACCCACTTCATGCAGAAGGAGATCTTCGAGCAGCCCCGGGCCATCACCGACACGATCGGCACCCGGGTGCTCGAGACCCACGACGACGTCGACCTCGACGGCATCGACCTCTCGCCCGCGGCGGTGGCGCGCCTGGAGCGGGTCACCATGGTGGCCTGCGGGACCGCCTACTACTCGTGCATGGTCGGCAAGTACATGATCGAGCAGCTCGCCGGGCTGCCGGTGGAGGTCGATCTCGCCAGCGAGTTCCGCTACCGCGAGCCTTGCCTGGGAAGCGACAGCCTGATCATCCCGGTCTCCCAGTCCGGCGAGACGGCCGACACCCTGGCCGCCCTGCGCGAGGGCCGCGAGCGCGGGGCGCGCGTCCTCTCGGTGTGCAACGTGGTGGATTCCACCATCGCCCGCGAGAGCGACGACGTGCTCTACACCCACGCCGGCCCCGAGATCGGCGTGGCGTCGACCAAGGCGTTCACGACCCAGCTCGTCGCCCACTACCTGATCGGGCTCAAGCTCGGGATCGCCCGGGGACGCATCGACGCCGCGGCGACCCGGGAGCACCTGGACCAGCTCGTGCGGCTGCCCCGCACCCTCGAGCAGGTCCTGCGCCTCGACGACGCCACCGAGCAGATCGCCCACCGCTTCTTCCACGCCAGCAACTTCCTCTTCCTGGGCCGCGGCATCATGTACCCCATCGCCCTCGAGGGGGCGCTCAAGCTCAAGGAGATCTCCTACATCCACGCCGAGGGCTACGCCGCCGGCGAGATGAAGCACGGGCCCATCGCGCTGATCGACGAGAGCATGCCCGTGGTGGTGATCGCCAACCGCAGCCCCGTCTACGACAAGATCCTCTCCAACCTCGAGCAGGTGCGCGCCCGCGACGGCAAGGTGATCGCCATCGCCAGCGAGGACGATCGCGAGATCGAGAGCAAGGCCGACGCGGTGGTCCGCATCCCGGATCTCGGGCGCTTCCTGACGGCCATCGTCGCCGTCGTGCCGCTGCAGCTCCTGGCCTACCACGTGGCGGTGCTGAAGGGCACCGACGTGGACCAGCCGCGCAACCTCGCCAAGAGCGTCACGGTCGAGTAGGCTCGCGCTTCCCCCCAGGCGCCTCCGCCTGTCCCCCCGTGGGCTCCGCGCGCGCACGCGCCGCGGGGCGGAGGACGTGCGTGCAGCCCGAGGCCCTGCTCGAAGGACTCAACGACGCCCAGTGCGAGGCGGTCCAGCACACCGAGGGACCGCTGCTGGTGCTGGCCGGCGCCGGCAGCGGCAAGACCCGGGTGCTGGTGCACCGCATCGCCTGGCTGATCGGCGTCTGCGGCATCCCGCCCGAGGGCATCCTGGCGGTGACCTTCACCAACAAGGCCGCCGGCGAGATGCGCGAGCGGGTGCGCAAGCTCCTGGGTCCCGAGGTGGAGGACCTCTGGTGCGCCACCTTCCACTCCGCCTGCGTGCGCATCCTGCGCCGGGACATCGGCCACCTAGGCCTTTCCCGCGGCTTCAACATCTACGACCAGGACGACAGTCTGCAGGTGGTGAAGGAGGCCCTGCGCCGCCACGACCTCGACCCGAAGGTCTACGAGCCCCGGCGGCTGGCCTGGCGCATCGACCAGTGGAAGAACGCCGGCCTGCTGCCCAACGACGCCCTCGGCCAGGCCCACGACCTGGACGCGGAGCTGGCCGGCGAGATCTACGCCACCTACCAGCGCCTGCTGGCCGACGCCAACGCCCTGGACTTCGGCGA
>CAYTZH010000038.1:0-53839 GCA_964442285.1 uncultured Spirochaetales bacterium
CCAGCTCGCGGAGACGACGATGCATTCCGACACGCGGACGCTGCTCCAGGTCAGCGTCGAGGACGCGGTCGAGGCCGAGGAGGCCTTCACCACGCTGATGGGCGACGACGTCGAGCCGCGCCGCGACTTCATCGCGCGCAACGCGCTCGACGTCCAGAACCTCGACATCTGACCCCCCGCTACCGAGTGAGATAGTGGCCGACGAGACCCCGGAGTCCACGCCGTCCGGCGAAGGCGCGCCGCCGCCGGGCACCCCTCCCAATCCCGTCGCGATCGAGGACGAGGTCCGCCGCTCGTTCCTCGACTACTCGATGTCGGTGATCATCAGCCGCGCGCTGCCCGACGTGCGCGACGGGCTGAAGCCGGTGCAACGCCGCATCCTCTACGCCATGAATCAGGAGGGTCTGCTCCCCACGCGGCCCTACTCCAAGTCCGCGGGCGTCGTGGGCGAGGTGCTCAAGCACTACCATCCCCACGGCGACGCGCCGGCCTACGACGCCATGGTGCGCATGGCCCAGGACTTCTCCCTGCGCTACCCGCTGGTGGACGGCCAGGGCAACTTCGGCTCCATCGACGGCGATCCGCCGGCGGCCTATCGCTACACCGAGGCGCGGCTCTCCCCGATCGCGGAGGAGATGCTCCGGGACATCGACCGGGAGACGGTCGACTTCCAGCCCAACTTCGACGGCGGGACCGAGGAGCCGGTGGTGCTCCCGGCGCGCTTCCCGAACCTGCTGGCGAACGGCTCCACGGGCATCGCCGTGGGCATGGCCACCAACGTGCCGCCCCACAACCTGCGCGAGCTGGTGGACGCCCTGGTGCTGGAGGCGCGCAATCCGGACTGCGACCTCGACGAGCTGCTGGAGAAGCTCCCCGGGCCGGACTTCCCCACCGGCGCGCTGATCTGCGGGACCAGCGGCATCCGCCAGGCCTACGCCACCGGCCGCGGCCCGGTGACCGTGCGGGCCCGCGCGAGCTTCGAGGAGGGCAAGCGCAACACGCGGATCGTCGTGACCGAGATCCCGTTCATGGTCAACAAGTCCACCCTCCAGGAGCGGATCGCCGAGCTGGTGCGCGAGGGGAAGATCGACGGCGTCACCGACCTGCGCGACGAGTCCAACCGCCAGGGCATGCGCATCGTGATCGAGCTGCGGGCCGACGCGCCCGAGGAGGTGATCCTCAACCAGCTCTACAAGATGACGCCCCTGCAGACGACCTTCGGCGTCAACATGCTGGCCCTGGTCAGCGGCCGGCCGCGGCTGCTCTCCCTCAAGGAGGCCCTGCGCCACTTCGTCGATTTCCGGCGCGAGGTGGTGCACCGCCGGGCGGTCTACGACCTGCGCCAGGCCGAGGCCCGCGCCGAGCTCCTCGAGGGCTTCGAGACCGCCCTCGACAACCTCGACGCGGTGATCGCCCTGATCCGCGCCGCCGAGGACACGGCGACCGCGCGCCGGCAGCTCGTCGAGCGATTCGACCTCAACGAGCGCCAGGCCCAGGCCATCCTCGACATGCGCCTGCGGGCGCTCACCGGCCTCGAGCGCCAGCGGGTGCGCGACGAGCTCGCGGAGCTGCGGGAGAAGATCGCGGACCTGAAGGACCTCCTGGCCACGCCCTCGCGGATCCTGGACGAAGTGGTCGCCGAGCTCGAGGAGATCCGCGAGAAGTACGGGGACGAGCGCCGCACCGAGATCACCGACGCGGTGGAGGGCCTCTCCACCGAGGACCTCATCGTCGAAGAGGACATGGTGGTCACCGTCTCCCACGCCGGCTACGTGAAGCGGACGCCGGTCACCCAGTACCGGGCCCAGCGCCGGGGCGGCAAGGGCGTGGCGGGCATGGGAACCCGCGAGGCCGACTTCGTCGAGCGCCTGTTCGTGGCGTCGACCCACGCCTACATCCTCTTCTTCACGAACAAGGGCCGGGTGCACTGGATCAAGGTCCACGAGCTGCCGCAGCTCGGCCGCGCCGCCCGGGGTCGGGCCCTGGCCAATGTGTTGCAGCTGCGGGACGGCGAGCGCGTGCAGGCCACCCTTCCCGTGCGCAGCTTCGAGGAGACCGGGGCCGACGAGCACGTGCTGCTGTGCACCCGGCGCGGCGTGGTCAAGAAGACCGCCCTCGACGCCTTCTCGAACCCGCGGCGTGGCGGGATCATCGCCATCAACCTCGCCGACGACGACGAGGTGATCGGCGCCGGCCGCACCGACGGCGATCAGCAGGTGATCATCGCCAGCCGCAAGGGCAAGTCGATCCGCTTCGCCGAGGGCGAGGTGCGGGCCATGGGCCGCGTGGCCGCCGGCGTCCGCGGCATGAGCCTGGGCGACGACGACGAGGTCGTCGGGATGCAGATCCTCTCGCCCGGGGCCAACATCCTCACGGTGACGGTGCGCGGCTACGGCAAGCGCACGCCCCTCGAGGACTACCGCGTCCAGAAGCGCGGGGGCCAGGGCATCATCACCATCCGCACCACCGAGCGGAACGGCGAGGTGCTGGGCATCGCCCAGGTCACCGACGACGACGAGGTCATGCTCATCACGGACGGCGGCAAGGTGCTGCGCTGCCGCGTGCGGGGCATCTCGAGCATGGGTCGGGTGACCCAGGGCGTCCGGGTGATGGACCTGGCCGACGGCGAGAAGCTCGTGTCCATGGCCCGCATGGCCGAGGGCGACGAGGCCGACAACACCAACTAGGCTGCAGGCATGAAGACCGGGCTCTCGGGAAAGCTCTTCCGGCGCGCGCGCCGCTCGATCCCGGGCGGGGTGAACAGCCCCGTGCGGGCCTTCGGCTCCGTCGGCGGCACGCCGCGCTTCCTGGTGCGAGGCAAGGGCGCGCGGGTCTGGGACGCCGACGACAACGAGTACATCGACTACGTGGGCTCCTGGGGTCCGCTGATCCTCGGCCACGCCCACCCGGCGGTCCTGCGTGCGGTGCGGGCGGCCATGGCCCGCGGCACCAGCTTCGGGGCGCCGACGGAGCTCGAGGTGGAGCTGGCCGAGGAGATCCGCCGCCAGCTGCCGTCGGTGGAGAAGGTGCGCATGGTCAGCTCCGGAACCGAGGCGGCCATGAGCGCCATCCGCCTCGCCCGGGGCGCCACGGGCCGCGAGCGGATCCTGAAGTTCGAGGGCTGCTACCACGGCCACGCCGACGCCCTGCTGGTGGGGGCCGGCAGCGGGGTGGCGACCCTCGGGATCCCGGGCTCGCCCGGGGTGCCCGAGGCCTTCACCCAGCTCACCATCCAGGCCCCCTTCAACGATCTCGACGCGGTGGAGTCGGCCTTCCGCCGCTGGGGCGACGAGCTGGCCTGTGTCGCCGTGGAGCCCATCGCCGGCAACATGGGCTGCGTCCCGCCGGAGCCGGGCTTCCTCGAGGGCCTGCGCGATCTCTGCGATCGCCACGGCGCGCTGCTGATCTTCGACGAGGTGATGACCGGCTTCCGGGTCGCCCGGGGTGGCGCGCAGCGCCTCTACGGCGTCCGGCCCGACCTGACCTGCCTTGGCAAGGTGGTGGGCGGCGGCATGCCGGCCGCGGCCTACGGCGGCCGGGCGGACCTGATGGATCAGCTGGCGCCCGACGGCCCGGTCTACCAGGCCGGGACCCTGTCCGGGAACCCCCTGGCCTGCGCCGCGGGTCTCGAGACCCTGCGCCGGCTGGACGACGACGCGGCCTACGCGAAGCTCGGCCGGCTCTCCGGGCAGCTCGTGGACGGACTGGCGGCGGCCGCCGCCGAGGTGGGGGTGGAGCTCTGCACCGCCGCCGTCGGGGGCATGTTCGGCTTCTTCTTCCATCCGGGTCCGGTGCGCAGCTACGCCGACGCCCGCAAGGCCAACGCCGAGCGCTTCCGCCGCTTCTTTGCGGCCATGCTGGCCCGGGGTGTCTACCTGGCCCCCTCGCCCTTCGAGGCGGGATTCGTCTCCCTGGCCCACCGCCCCGCCGACGTGGCGGCGACCCTCGAGGCCGCGCGCGGCGCCTTCCGGCGTTCCCTGCGAGGGAATTGAGGGGCGTGGGGCCGTCGGCTATCGTGCGCGCCGAATTCCGGCTCCCCCGCGATGAGCCCCCAGCCCGAGCCCGACGAGCCCCGCACCGGACCTTCGCGCGAGGCGCCGCGAAGCGGGGTGCAGCGCATGGGTCGCGCGTACCAGGGTGCGTTCGAGGCGGTGATCGCCGTGGCGGTGGGTGGGGTGGCAGGTGGCGTGGCTGACCGCTACTTCGACACCGCGCCGGTCCTGCTCATGCTCGGGGTCCTGGCCGGCTTCGGCGCCTTCGTGCTGCGCATGGTGCGTCTGATGAAGGAGCTGGCGCCGCCCCCCGGGCCCGGGCCGCCCCCGGGGGCCGGAAGCTGAGAGGTCGAGGAGCGAGCCTTGGACAGGGCGAGCAGCGCACTGGATTTCGACGCGGCGGAGCGGGTCAACCTGACGATCGCCGGCGGCGCCATCGCCACCGCGGCGGCCCTGACCTCGCCCCTGTTCACCGCGAGCCTGGCGCTCGGCGCCGTGCTCGAGGTGGTGAACTACCGGGTCCTGCGCCGGGCGACCGAAGCCTTCTTCCGGGGGCAGCTCGCCGGCGGCGGGGCCTGGGCCGGCGGCTTCGGCGTCCGCTACGGCCTGCTGGCCGTGGTGGTCACCATCGCGGTCGCGGCGGGAGCCCACCCCGTCGGGCTCATCATCGGGCTCTCGACCATGGTCCCGGCCGTGGTGATCGCGGCCCTGCGCACGACGCCGCCGATCTGCGAGAGCAGCGTGCCCGTGCCCCCGCCCGACGATCCGAGCTGGGACGACTGGAACCCGTGGCTGGCGCGGGAGCGCAGCCCCGAACCGCGAGACGAGGAAGGGGACGACTGGTGACGATCTACTCCCCCCTGGAGCACGCCCTGGGCATCCCGGCGGTGGTGCAGGCCGCCCTGCTGGCGGCCGCCCTGCTCGTCGCCGCGGGCCTGGTGGTCCGGCGGCAGCTGGCTGTGGCGAACGGGGGCGTGATCCCCGACGAGGGCTTCACCCTCCGCAACGCCCTCGAGATCGTGGTGGAGTTCCTGGCGAACCTCGCCCGCGAGAACATCGGCGAGGACTGGCGCCGCTGGTTCCCGCTGATCGCCACCATCTTCGTGTTCATCCTGGTCTCCAACCTGATGGGGCTGGTGCCGGGGGTCGAGGGGGCGACCAGCAGCGTGAACACCACGGCGGCCTGGGCGCTGATCTCGGTGGCGGTGTCGGAGTACGCGGGGATCCGCAAGCACGGCGCCAGCTACGTCCAGCACTTCATCGGTCCCGGGTTCGGGAAGCATCACATCCCGTTCCTGGCCCCGATCTTCGTGCCCCTGGAGCTGATCGGTCACGTGGCCCGGGTGGTGACCCTGGCCATCCGGCTGCTTGCGAACATGTTCGCAGACCACACCATCGTCATCGTGATGCTCGGCCTGGTGCCCTTCCTGGTGCCCGCCTTCTTCCTCGGGCTCGGCACCATCGTCGCCGTGCTCCAGGCCTTCGTGTTCGCCCTGCTCACCATGGTCTACATCGGTCTGGCCGTCGAGGACGCCCACTAGGCGGCTGGCGGCCGGGCCCGGACCCAACCAACCCAAGGAGACTGAAATGCGGTTCGCGAAGCTGTTCGTCCTGTCCCTCGTGGGCACCCTCCTCCCCACGGTCGCCCTGGCGGCCGATCCGGCCTCGGGGGGCGACTCCACCTGGGGCTACGCCCTCGGCGCGGGGATCGCCATCGGTCTCGCCGCGCTGGGCTGCGGCATCGGCCAGGGCCTGACCGCCAGCAACACCACGGCCGGCATCGCCCGGAACCCCGGTGCGGCGGGCGCGATGAACACGCCCTTCATCCTCGGGATGGTGCTGATCGAGTCGATCGCAATCTACGGGCTGCTGATCGGTCTGCTCCTCGTCTTCAAGTTCTAGGAGCGCAGAATCCCGGAAGAGACGCCGGGCGGAAGCTCGACGTGGGCCTCACCCCGTTGAACAACCCACGCCGAAACCCGTGCTTCCGCCCGGCGCCCCGGAACCCGCGAGCCCCCGGTCCCGATAGAGGGGCGTTGCGGGCGGGCGCCCGAAGGCGCTTGTCCCGAGCAGAGAGCAACCCTCGTGCCGACCAGTGGTACCCTCGCCTGCGGGAAATCACCCGGCGCTGCGGGGGGTTGAGACCCCTCGCTTGCGCCGCTCCCAGCGGGGGTGCACCCGGATGCCCACCGGAGCCGAGAAGCGCGGTTCGCTGATCGCCATCGAGGGGATCGACGGCGCGGGAAAGTCCACCCAGGCCCGGCGCCTGGCCGCCTGGCTGGAAGCCCGCGGCCACGCGGTGCGACTCACTCGCGAGCCCACCGACGGCCCCGTCGGGGCCCGCATCCGCGCACACGCCCGGACGGGCCGACGCTTCTCGCCCGCGGAGGAGCTGGCGCTGTTCACCGAGGACCGCGCCGAGCACGTGCGCGAGCTCATCGGGCCCGCCCTCGAGGCCGGCGAGGTCGTGGTGACCGACCGCTACTTCCTCTCCACGGTGGCCTACCAGGGCGCTCGCGGGCTCGACTGGCGGAGCCTGCTGGCCGAGAGCGAGCGCCGCTTCCCCCTGCCCGACCTGGCGCTGCTGCTGGTGATCGACCCGGAGCCCGGCCTGCGCCGGGTGGACGGACGCAGCCCGCGGGAGCCGGGCTTCGAGGAGGCCGCCTACCTCGCGCAGGTCGCCGCGATCTTCGCCGCGATCGACCGGCCCTACGTGGTGCGGGTCGACGCCGCCGGCGCGGAGAAGCAGGTCTTCGAGGGCGTCGCCGACGCGGTGGCTGCGCGGATCGGAGAGGTCTGAGGTGGAGCGCCGCCCGGCCGCCCCCGGCGAGTTCGCCCCGCTCCGGCTGGGCCCGCTGCGGGTCGATCCGCCGGTGGTGCTGGCGCCCATGGCCGGCATCACCAATCCGCCCTTCCGGACCCTGTGTCGCGGCTTCGGCGCCGGGCTCTACGTCTCGGAGATGATCGCGGCCCGGGCCCTGGTGGAGGGCAACGAGAAGACCCTGCGCCTGGCGGGCTTCGACCCGGCCGAGGCGCCCCGCAGCCTCCAGCTCTACGGCGTCGACGCCCACTACACCGGCGAGGCCGTGCGCTGGCTGGTGGCCGAGGGCTGGGTGGACCACGTGGACCTGAACTTCGGCTGTCCCGTGCGCAAGGTGACCCGCCGGGGTGGCGGCGCCGCCATCCCCCTCAAGCCGAACCTGCTGCGCGACATCGTCCGCGCCGCCGTGGGCGCCGCCGGCGCGGTGCCCGTCACGATCAAGTTCCGCATCGGCATCGACGACCACCTGCCCACCTTCCTGGACGCCGGCCGCATCGGCCAGGAGGAGGGCTGCGCCGCGGTGGCGCTCCACGCCCGCACCGCCGCCCAGCTCTATGCCGGCGAGGCCCGCTGGGTCGCCATCGGCGAGCTCAAGGCGGCGGTCACGCGCATCCCGGTGCTCGGCAACGGCGACATCTGGGAGGCCTGGGACGCGCTGCGCATGATGCGCGAGACGGGCTGCGACGGCGTCGTCGTGGGCCGCGGCTGCCTCGGGCGCCCCTGGCTCTTCCGCGACCTGGCCGACGTCTTCGCGGGCCGGATGCCGGCCGATCCGCCGCGCTTCGGCGCGGTGGCCCGGGTGATGGTCGACCACTGCCGCCGCCTCGTGGCGTGGATGGGTCCGCGCCGGGGCAGCCACGACTTCCGCAAGCACGCCACCTGGTACACCAAGGGCTTTCCCCACAGCGCGCGCCTGCGCGACGACCTGATCCGCATCGAGAGCGTGGCCGAGCTCGAGGCCATCCTGGCCCGCGTCGACCCCGAGGAGCCCTTCCCGCGCTCGGCCCTGCGCCTGCCCCGGGGCAAGCGCGGCGGCCGCCAGAAGGTCGTCCTGCCCGAGGGCTACCTGGACGACCTCGCCGACGCCTCGCCCCCGGCCGCGGAGCTGGCCCAGGAGGCGGTCTCGGGGGGGTAGACGTTCCGTTCGAACCTCTCCGGTGTTTCCGGAGACCCACCGTCCGACACGGACCGACCCTCGGGTGGAGCCGGTTCCGGAGACGACGATGGGCCAGACAGCCCGAAGCTGGTCGCGCTATCCGCGCGGATGGCCGATGCCCCGGGGTCGCGTGGTCGGCCAGATCTTCTTCGCCACCGCCAAGCACCACCTGGACGGCGAAGCTCGCAGGGCCCTCGGCGAGCTCGGCCGCGCCGTGGGTCGCGCGTCGGCGCGGCGTCGCGTGCAGTTCGCGGCGATCGGCCACGCGGACCACCGGGGCAGGCAACCCTACAACCGCGACCTCGGCGCCCGGCGCGCGGGCGCGGTGCTCGCCGAGCTCTACCGACGGGTCCCCGCCAGTGCGCTCTTCGACGGCTACTCCCTCTCGTGGCCGAGCCTCGACTCCCGGGGCGAGCAGTCTGCGGCGCAGGGGACCCGGGATCCAGACGAGCTCGCCCTGGACCGGAGGGTCGACCTCTACGACGTCTACGCGAGCCCCAAGCCCCCGCCGCCGGCGCCCGCGCCCAAGCTCGAGCGCGTCACCCTCTGGAAGTTTCGCTACACGACCCACGAGCCCCTCAGCTTCGACCCGAAGCCCGATCCCACCGGCGAGGGCGTCGAAGCCCTCGCGGAGCTCATCCTGGGCCCCGCGATCGATCGTGCGGTTCCTACCGACCGGGTGCTCACCCCCTCCCAGGCGATCGCCAAGGGGAGGCAGGTGAGCGCGGTCACCGCGAAGCTCCCCCTCAGCGATCGCGTCAATCGCATCGTCGTCGAGATCGACTCGGAGACCCGGTTCAACAAGGGCACGCGCTTCGACCACCGCCATACGACGCTGCGGCTCGTCTGGGGAAGTCCGCCGGCGAGATTCGTCCAGCTCCAGATCCGCTACCCGGGCGGGCGCCGGGTGACGACGCACCTCCCGCGGCCGCTGGTGGATCGGGATCCCCTTCTGAACCCCGTGGTAAAGCGGCGCTAGGCGGGACCGCCCAGCAGCGGCGCCAGGGCGCGGCCGGTGTGGGAGGCCGGGCAGCGGGCGACGTCTTCGGGTGTCCCCTCCATCACGATCTGCCCGCCCTTCTCGCCGCCCTCGGGGCCGAGGTCGATGACCCAGTCGGCGGTCTTCACCACGTCGAGCTGGTGCTCGATCACCACCACGGTGTTGCCCAGGTCGACGAGCCGGTTCAGCACCTCGAGCAGCTTCTCCACGTCGGCGAAGTGCAGACCCGTGGTCGGCTCGTCCAGCAGGTACAGGGTGCGGCCGGTGCTCTTGCGCGAGAGCTCCTTGGCGAGCTTCACGCGCTGGGCCTCTCCGCCCGAGAGGGTGGTGGCGGACTGGCCCAGGCGGAGGTAGTCGAGGCCCACGTCGTGGAGGGTCTGCAGGCCGCGCCGCAGCGGCGGCACGTTCTCCAGGAACGCGAGGGCCTCCTCCACCGTCATGTCGAGCACGTCGGCGATGCTCTTGCCCTTGTAGAGGATCTCGAGGGTCTCGCGGTTGTAGCGCCGCCCGCGGCAGACCTCGCAGGTCACGAACAGGTCCGGCAGGAAGTGCATCTCGATGCGCAGCAGGCCGTCGCCCTGGCACGACTCGCAGCGACCGCCCTTCACGTTGAAGGAGAAGCGGCCCGGGCTGTAGCCGCGGGCGCGGGCCTCTGGCACCTGGCTGAACAGGCGCCGGATGCCGTCGAAGAGGCCCACGTAGGTGACCGGGTTGCTGCGGGGGGTGCGGCCGATGGGCGCCTGGGAGACGTCGACGACCTTGTCCACCTGCTCGAGCCCCTCGAGCGAGGCGAAGCGACCGGGGGGCGTGGTGGCGCCGTGGAGGCGCTGGGCCAGGGCGCGGTAGAGGGTGTCGTTGATCAGGGTGGACTTGCCCGAGCCCGACACGCCCGTCACCGCCACGAAGCGGCCGAGGGGAAGGCGCAGGGTGACGCCGCGCAGGTTGTGGTCGCGGCAGCCCCGAAGGACCAGGGCCCGGTCCGTCGGCGGACGCCGTCGGGGCGGCACCGGGATCGCGCGGCGACCCGAGAGGAAGGCACCCGTGAGGGAGTCCGGATCGGCCTCGATCTCGGCGGGCGCCCCCTGCGCCACCACCCGCCCGCCGTGGACGCCCGCCCCGGGGCCCATGTCGAGCACGAAGTCTGCGGCGCGGATGGTGGCCTCGTCGTGCTCCACCACCACCACGCTGTTGCCCAGGTCGCGCAGGCGCAGGAGGCTCGCCAGCAGGCGGTCGTGGTCGCGGGGGTGCAGGCCGATGGACGGCTCGTCCAGGATGTAGAGCACGCCCAGGAGGCTGGCGCCCACCTGGGTGGCCAGGCGGATGCGCTGGCCCTCGCCGCCGGAGAGCGTGGCGGCGGGCCGGTCGAGGCTCAGGTAGTCGAGGCCGACCTCCGCCAGGAAGCGCAGCCGGTCCCGGATCTCTCGCAGCACCCGGTCCGCGATGGCGGCGCGAGTGGCGTCGAGCTCGAGGCCGTCCACGAACGCCGCGACCTCGCCCAGGGAGAGGGCGGCCAGCTCGTGGATGGCGCGACCCGCCAGGCGCACGTGACGCGGCTCGACCCGCAGCCGGCTGCCCAGGCAGGTCGCGCAGGGCTGGGGGCTCGTGTAGGCGGCGAGGCCCTCGCCGTCGCCCGCGGCGATGCGCCGCCCGAGTTCGCCGAGCACTCCGTCCCAGGGTCGCCGGACGCGGCCGCCACTGCGCCTCACCGCGAAGGCGACCGGCGCGTCGGTCCCGTGCAGGATGGCCTCGCGCGCCTCCGCGGGCAGCTGCTCCCAGGGCGTCTCGAGGTCGATCCCGAGGTGGCTGGCGAGGCCCTCGAGCAGACCCCGGTAGTAGCCCTTCGGGCGCCGGCCCCAGGGCTCCACCGCGCCGCGGGCGAGGCTGCGGGACGGGTCCGGGACGAGCCGGGCCGGGTCGAGGGCGGCGCGGGTGCCGAGGCCGTCGCAGTCGGGGCAGGCGCCGTGGGGGCTGTTGAAGGAGAACATCCGGGGCGCGATCTCCGGGAAGGAGATCCCGCAGCGGACGCAGGCGCTCGACTCCGAGAGCACCCACTCCTCGTCCCCCGGCCCGACGTCGAGGGTGACGAGGCCGCCCGCGAGCCGGGCCGCGGTCTCGATCGACTCGGCGATGCGGGGGCGCGCCGCGTCCTTCACCACCACCCGGTCGACCACCACGTCGATGTCGTGGGTCGACTGGCGGGCGAGCCGGATGTCCTCGGCCAGGTCTCGCAGCTCGCCGTCCACCCGCGCGCGGACGAAGCCCTGCTTGCGGAAGGCCTCGAGCTCCTTGCGGTAGTGGCCCTTGCGGCCGCGCACCACGGGCGCCATCACCTGCACCCGCACGCCCTCGCCGAGCGCCAGCACCCGGTCCGTCATCTCCTGCAGGGTCTGGCTCGAGAGGGCGAGCCCGCACGACCAGCAGTGGGGCGTGCCGATCCGCGCGTAGAGCAGGCGCAGGTAGTCGTAGATCTCCGTGATGGTGCCGACGGTGGAGCGGGGATTGCGGCTGGTGGTCTTCTGCTCGATCGCGATCGCCGGAGAGAGGCCCTCGATCGACTCCACCTCGGGCTTGGCGAGCTGCTCGAGGAACTGGCGCGCGTAGGCCGACAGCGACTCCACGTAGCGGCGCTGGCCCTCGGCGTAGAGGGTGTCGAAGGCGAGGGACGACTTGCCCGAGCCGGAGAGCCCCGTGATCACCACGAGCTGCTCGCGCGGCAGGTCCACGTCCAGGTTCTGGAGGTTGTGCTCCCGCGCGCCCCGGATGCGGATCGTGTCCCCGGCCGGGTCTCCGGCCACGGCTACTCGAACGAGGGAGCCGAGCCCAGGGACGGTGTCGCGTCTGCGAACACGCCCTTGCGCTCGATGTACGTCTGGCCGCGGAGCCGCTCGAGGAAGTCGCTGAACTCGTCTGCCATGCGCTCCTCGAAGATCTGTCGCTCGAGGGAGGGGCGGGCCTCCTCGAAGGTCACCGGCTCGAAGCTCCGGCGCTCCACCAGGTGGAGCAGGTTGCAGCCGAAGGGTTCGCGGAGGACGTCGCTGGTCTGCCCGGCCTCGAGCGCGGCCACGGGCCCGTTCATCCAGCCCGCCAGGGACTTCGCGTGGATCCAGCCGACGTCGCCGCCGGTCTCGGGGTTGAGCACCGAGAGCTCGGCGGCCACGCGCGCGAAGGACTCCCCGCCCGCCACCCGGCCCCGGGCCTCCTCCACCCGCGCACACACCTCCGCCTGGTCTTCCGGGTCCTCGGACACGAAGGGGACGAGGAGGTGGCGCAGATGCACCTCCTCGCCCGTGGTCGGCTGGTCGGCGAAGCGCTTCTCGTAGCGCTCGCGGATCTCGTCCTCCTCCACCCGCACCTTCGACGCCACCATGCCGCTGATCAGCTTCTTGCGCTGGATCTCGGCCCGCAGCTGCTCGCGGTACTCCTCGAGGGACAGGCCCTTGGCCTTGACCGTCGCCACCACCTGCTCGAGGGTCAGGCCGTTCTCCTCGGCGATCGCCTCCACGGCGGCGTCGATCTCCCGCTCGGTGGCGTCGATCTCGGTGCGCTGTACCGCCTGCTGGATGAGGCGGCGCTCGATCAGCCGCTCGAGGATCTCCGCCCGCATCTTCTCCACCTCGCCGTCCGGGGCGCCGGCCTCGCGCATCCGCTTCTCCACCGGGTCGGCCATCCGCCGCACCTCGCTCACCAGCACGATGTCGCTGCCCACCTGGGCGGCGATGCCGTCCACCAGCCGCTCCTGGGCGGCCGCGGGACGGGACGCGGCGAGGACGAGCGCGAGGGCGAGCAGGGGCACGGTGCGGACGTTCATGAGCACTCCGGATCGGCAGGAATGGAGCCCCACAAGTTAGCTGCGGCCGCGCCGGGTCGGGAGGGCCGCCCCGGGTCAGGCGCGCGGCTCGTCCCGAGGCCGCCGCTCGCGCGGCTCGTCCCGCCGCCGCCGCTCGCGCGGCTCGAGGGCGCGCAGGGCCCGCTGACAGGCGGCCGACTGCTCCCGGGGCGGCAGCGGCCGCAGGTCGTCCCAGCGGTAGTCGATGGGCAGGGCGAACTCGCCGGCGTGCGGGCCCTCGGCCGGGCGGCGCGCGACGGCGGCCAGCAGGGCCGCGGCCTCGCGCCGGCGGATCTCGCATCCGGCCCAGGCCGGTGCTCCCGGCCGGAAGGGCGGCGCGGCGTCCAGCCGGGTCGCCAGGCCCTCGGGATCGATCCGCTGCGCGCCGCGGACCGGCAGACCTCGGCCCGTCCGCCAGATCCGTGCGCCGGCCGCGGACCAACGCGCACAGGCGTGGCTCGCGAAGCGCGCGCCGTGGAAGTAGTGGGAGTTGGTGGCGACGACCCCGTCGTCCATGTCCCGGGTGCGGAAGTGGATCTTGTAGCGGCCCGGGTCGGTCTGCAGGAAGTCCATCCCGACCAGGGCGAGCTCGCGGGCGCCGAAGCGCCGGGCCAGCAGGAGCGCCGTCTCCGAGACGGTGGCGACCGGCTCGTCGAGGGTCGGCAGCCCGCAGGCCTCCCAGGCCAGGCCCTCGAGCTGGGGACCCCGGAGGTGGAAGAGGTAGGTGCGCTCGGGCCAGCGGTCGACCAGGGGCGGAGGCGCCGCCGTGTCGGCGAGCAGCGCCCCGAAGCGGGGCGTGAAGCCGGAGACGAAAGGCTCCCAGGTCAGCGGGTCGGGCGCGACCACGAAGTCGGGCACCACCCCTGCCTCGTTCAGGGGACGCAGGGCCTGCAGGGCGGCGAAGATCGCGCCGCCCCGGCGGCGGGCGAGGACCGGGAGCGCCTCCGCCAGGGACGGGCCCGGCGCCACCACCACGGCGGTCTGCCCGCGACAGCTCCCGCTCCAGTCCTCCAGGGTGCCCCGCGCGGGCAGTCGCACCAGCGCGTCGAGGCTGCGCCGGCTCACCACCGCCCGGCTGGGATCCCGCCGCCCGGCGTGCCCCAGGCAGCGCTGCAGCGCGCGGGCGGCCAGGCGGGCCTCGAAGCGACACACGTCTCCGTAGCCCGGATGGACCTCGAGGTGGGGCCGCCCGCCCGCGGCGACGACCTCGTCCAGCGCCGCCTCGAATGCGGCTGCGCTGGCGGCCACCCGCACTCCCTCGGCGGGAGCTCGCGCGGGCAGCGCGGCCGCCAGCGCCGGGAAAGGCTCCCAGGCCAGGACGTGCCGGGCCCCCGCCTCGACCAGGGCGTTCGGGAGGTAGCCCAGACCGACACCGACCAGCGTGGGCGTGTCGGCGCCCCGGACGGCCATCGCAGCGAGCATGCGCCGGGCGTGGCTGCGGGCCTCGCGCTCGGGGTCGTAGGCGCTGTGGACGCCGCGTCTGCCGAGGGCGAGCGTAGGCGCCCCCGAGCGGGCCCGACTCACCCGCCAGTCCACCTCCGCGACGCCCTCCGCGAGGACCGCCCTCCCGTCCATGGCCCACGCATCGGCAGGCGCGCCCCCGGCATCGACGGGGAAAGGCCCGAGTCCCGTCGCCTGCCGAGCCAGAACGAGCAGGGCGGCCGCCCCGAGCAGCGCCCCGGGGCCCGGGCTCGGCCAGGGACGCGGCCCCGGACCGACTGGGCCAGCGGCCGCTACGCCAGGGCCGCGAGCGAGCGGAATGCTCCGCGAGCGAGCGGAATGCTCCGCGAGCGAGTGGCTCCCCCCAACCGGGGCCGATTGGCTCTTTCTAGACCGAATTGGTTCCCCTAGCCTCCGAGCCGTGCTGGAGCTGGCCTTCCGACCCGACCGCGGCCGCCGCGAGCCGCTCTACCGGCAGCTCGAGCTCTACCTCCGCGAGCTGATCGAGACGGGCCGCCTCGCACCCGGGGAGAAGCTTCCCGCCACCCGCGAGATGGCGACGAGCCTGGGGCTCGGTCGCAACACGGTGAGCCAGGCCTACGAGGCCCTGGTGGATCACGGCCTGCTCCGGGCCCGGGTGGGTCAGGGCACCTTCGTGGCGGCCGGCGTGCCGCGGCGCGACCGGCCCGGCGGCGCGCGGGCCTTCGCCTGGGAGGGGCTCGTGGCGCGCCGCGTCGCCCGCCTCGAGATCCCGGAGTCGCTGGCGCCGCACCCGGCCTCGGCACCCCTGCGCCACGACCTGCGACCGGGCCGCGTCGACGCGAGCCTGCCCGCCACCGAGCTGCGCCGCGCCCACGCCCGCGCCCTCGAGCGCTACGCCGGCGAGCTCGCCCTGCCGGGGGACCCGTTCGGCTTCCCGCCGCTGCGGCGGGAGATCGCCCGCAGCCTCGTGGCCCGGGGCATCGCCTGCGAGCCGGAGGAGGTGCTCGTCGTGAACGGGGCGCAGCAGGGGCTCGACCTGGTGGCGCGCACCCTGATCGAGCCCGGCGACACCGTAGCGATGGAGCAGCCCGGCTACTTCGGCGCGGGCCTGGCCTTCGGTGCCGCGGAGGCCCATCGGGTGGGCGTCGACGTCGACGCCGAGGGGCTGCGGACCGACGTGCTGGCCCGGCTGCTCCAGACGCGTCGGGTCAAGCTGGTGTTCACCACACCGGCGGTCCAGAGCCCCACGGGCGTGGTGATGAGCGAGCCGCGCCGCCGCGAGCTGCTGGCGCTCGCCGACGAGCACGGCGTGCCCGTGGTGGAGGACGACTACGACGGCGAGCTGCGCAGCGGCTCTCCCCTCGTGCCCGCGCTCAAGACCCGCGACGACGCGGGCCAGGTGATCTACCTGGGCACCTTCTCGAAGGCGCTGCTGCCGGGGATGCGCATCGGCTACGTGGTGGCGCCGCGTGCGCTCGGGATCCGCCTCGCCCGCTGCCGGGCCTGCGCCGACCTCCACAGCGGCCTGCTGGTGCAGGCGCAGATTGCCGAGCTGCTCGCGTCGGGCGGCCTCGAGCGCCACGTGCGCCGCGTGCGGCGCCGCTACGCCCAGCGTCTGGAGGTCCTCGACGCGGCGCTGCGCGCGCAGCTGCCGGCGGGCGCCTGCTGGCAGCTTCCGGCGGGCGGCACCTCCCTGTGGCTCGGCCTGCCCCCCGACGCGGACGCCGACCGGAGCTGGACCGGCTGCATCGAGGCCGGCATTGCGGCGGGCCGCGGCGACGCCTTCTACCTCGACGGCCGCGGCCGCGACCACCTGGTGCTCAGCGTCGCGGGCCTCGAGGCCGCGGCGATTCCCGCCGCCGTCGAGGCCCTGGCCGGCGTGCTGCGCCGGGCCCGGATCCGCGGCCGCGGTGCGCCTCCCCCCGTCTCTGCAGCGGCCCGGAGCCGCCCACGCCGGAGGAACCGACGGTGAACGACGCCCCCCGACGCCCCCCGAACGCCCCCCGAACGCCCCCCGACGCGACGGCTGGTTCTGGCTGCTCGCGGTGCTGGCCCTGCTGAACCTGGCCAACGGGCTCTGGATGCTGGCCGATCCCATGCTCTGGTACACGGACCTGCCCGCCGACGTCCCGGACTTCGGTCCCTACAACGAGCACTTCGTCCGCGACATCGGTTCGGTGTTCGTCACCTTTGCCGTCGGGCTCGGGTGGGCGGCCGTCCGACCCGCCGTCCGGCTGCCGCTCGTCTCGGCCACGGCGCTCTTCTACGTGCTCCACGCGGCGGGGCACGTCTTCGATACCGCCCGCGGCTTCGTCGACGCCCACCACTGGTGGCTCGACCTGCCCGGCATCTACGCGCCGGCCGCGCTGCTGATCGCGATGGTCTGGCGGCTGCAGCGTACCCCTCCGATCACCCCAGCAAGGAGCCCCGCATGAGACTCGAACCGATCGACAAGCCCCGCGGGCTGCAGATGCGCCTCGCCTACTGGCTCTCCCGCCGCCGGCTCGGCAAGGCGATCACGCCCCTGCGCGTGTTCTACGCCCGCTCGCCGAAGCTCGCGACCCTGGGCTGGAGCATCTCCCGCTGGGTCGAGAAGGGCCACTGCCTGCCGCCGGGCCTGGCGCTCCTGGTGCAGACCCGCGTCGCCGGCCAGAACGGCTGCGGCTTCTGCGTGGACATCGCGCGGGCCCTGGCGGTGCAGCAGCACGTGGGCCTCGAGAAGTTCGACGCGGTCTCCGCCTGGGAGACGAGCCCGCTCTTCGATGAGCGGGAGCGCGCCGCCCTGGCCTACGCCGACGAGGTGACCCGGGACTGCGCGGCCTCCGACGAGACCTTCGAGGGGCTGCGCAAGCGCTTCGACGAACGCGAGATCGTGGATCTCACGGCCCTGTGCGCCATCGAGAGCTACTTCAACCGGATGAACGGGCCGCTGCAGATCGAGTCGGACGGGCTGTGCTCGATCGCCCAGGCCCGCCGCTAGGCGGATCGCTCGCCGGACGCTCGCGGAATCAGTGGGCGGTGGCGGGCAGGAGGGCGACGGGCTCGTCGTCGTCCGCGTCGGCGTGCTCGGCCAGGGCGGCGCTGACGGCGCGGCGCTGGACGTTGTAGCACTCGACGCAGAGGCCGGAGGTGTACTTGACCAGCATGCCCTTCTGGCACCGCGAGCAGTGGTGCGTGTGACCGGACCGCAGCAAAGTCAGGATGATGGTCGCATTGTCGAGGGTGTAGTCGCGCATGCCTTCACCTGGTTGGACGCTGCAGGTGGGTGCCCGGCAGGGCGCCCCAGGTGACGTGACCCCGCCGGGCGATGCGCAGCTCCTGCGGGAAGTCCGGGTGCCTCGGCGGGGAAGCGCTGCAGCCTCTAGCGGGGAAGCGCGGGCGGGCGCGCGGCGCCGGCGCCGAGGCGCTGCAACAGCCCCCGGGCCGCGGCGAACAGGTCGGACGGCTCCGCCGAAGCGGTCCGTGCGAAGATCTTCTGATCGGGGGTGACGCGCACGCCCGACGCCGCGCGCGACATCAGGTTGAGCAGGCGCTTCGGATCGATCCGGGTCTGGGGCCCCGCGGTGAGCGCGATCTCGCCGGCCCTGAAGTCCACCGCCGCCACCCCCAGGCCGCGCGCGGCGATCTTCAGCCGGATCACCTCCACGAGCTGCTCCGCCTCCGGCGGGAGCGGGCCGTAGCGGTCGAGCAGCTCGTCGCGGATCGTGTCCACCTCGGCGTCGTCCGGCGCGCTGGCCAGGCGCTTGTAGAGCACCAGGCGCTGGGAGACGTCGGCCACGTAGTCCTCCGGCAGCCGGGCCGCCACCGGCAGCCGGATCTCGGGATCCACCTCCGCGGTCCGCGCGTTGCCCCGCAGCTCGTCGATCGTCTCCGCCAGCATCTCCATGTAGGTCTCGTAGCCCACCGCGCCCAGCTGGCCCGACTGCTCGGCGCCGAGGAGGTTCCCCGCGCCCCGGATCTCGAGATCCATGTTGGCCAGCCGGAAGCCGCTGCCCAGCTCCGAGAGGTCGCGGATGGCCTCCAGGCGCCGCTGGGCGTCGGCGGAGAGGGCGTCCTCGCCGGGGACGAGCACGTAGCAGTAGGCGCGATGGGAGCTTCGCCCCACCCGCCCCCGGAGCTGGTAGAGCTGGGCCAGGCCGAGGCGGTCGCCCCGGTTGACGATCATCGTGTTGGCCCGGGGGATGTCGAGGCCGCTCTCGATGATGGTCGTGCACAGCAGCACGTCCGCCTTGCCGTGCATGAAGGCGAGCATGCGGTCCTCGAGGGTGCGCTCCGGCATCTGGCCGTGGGCCACGATCACCTTCACCTCGGGGACGACCCGCTCGAGCAGCTCCGCCATGCTGCCGATGCTCTGCACCCGGTTGTGCACGAAGAAGACCTGGCCGCCGCGGCGCACCTCCCGCAGGATCGCCTCCCGCACGAGGCCCTCGGAGAAGCGACACACCTGGGTGCGGATCGACAGACGGTCCGCCGGCGGCGTGTTGATCACCGACAGGTCGCGCAGCCCGGTGAACGCCAGCTGCAGGGTCCGAGGGATGGGCGTCGCGGTGAGGGTGAGCACGTCGACGGTCTTCTTGAGCTGCTTGATCCGCTCCTTGTGGCGCACGCCGAAGCGGTGCTCCTCGTCCACGACCAGCAGCCCCAGATCCCGGTAGACCACGCTCTTCTGGATCAGGCGGTGGGTCCCGACGACGATGTCCACGGCGCCCGTGGCCAGGCCCTCGAGCACGGCGCGCGCCTCGGCGGGCGTGCGGAAGCGCGAGAAGGACTCGATGCGGACCGGGTAGCCCTCGAAGCGCTTCCGGAAGCTCTCCTCGTGCTGCTGGGCGAGGATCGTCGTGGGCACGAGCACGGCGACCTGCTTGCCCTCCATCACCGCCCGGAACGCCGCGCGGATCGCCACTTCGGTCTTGCCGTAGCCCACGTCGCCGCACACCAGCCGGTCCATGGGCTGTGCCCGGCCGAGGTCCGCCATCACGTCCTGGATGGCCGCGGCCTGGTCCGGCGTCTCCTCGAAGGGGAAGGCCGCCTCGAAGGCCTCGAAGGTGCGGTCGGGCGGCGCGAAGGCGTGCCCCAGCGCCAGCTCCCGCGCGGCGTGCACCTTGAGCAGCTCGGCCGCCATCATGCGCAGGCTCTTCCTCACGCCGCGCCGGGCCTTCTCCCAGGTGGCGCCGCCGAGGCGGTCGATCCGCGGCTTCACGCCCTCGGCGCCGACGTAGCGCTGGACCAGGTTCAGGCGATGCACCGGGAGGAAGAGCTTGTCGCCGCCCTCGTACTCGATGCGCAGGAACTCGCCGTCCGCGCCGCCCGCCGCCAGCTCGACCAGGCCGCGGTAGATCCCGATGCCGTGCTCCGCGTGCACCAGGAAGTCCCCGGGCTCGAGCTGTCCCAGGGCCTCCACCCCGGGCCCCTCGCTCCAGCGCGCGCGGGCGCGCCGTCGCTGGCGCGGACCGAAGATCTCCTCCTCGGTGACGACCGCCAGCTCCTCGAGCGGGAGGCAGAAGCCCTCGGAGACCGCGGCGACGCGAATCTCCACGTGCCCCGGACGCGACCAGCGCCACACGGGTCGCGGATCCCGCGCCACGCTGGTGCGCAGGCCGTACTCCGCGAGCAGGGCGCGCAGGCGCTCCGCCGACGACAGCGCGGAGACCACCAGCACCGTGCGCCAGTGGTCCTCTTTCCACCGCTCGATCTGCTCCACCAGCGGCTCGAGGGCGCGGTCGCGGGTGCGCCAGCGGGTGAGGGAGGCGCGCAGCTCGTCGTGCCCGTAGGCGCGCACGGCGTAGCGGTGGACGCCGAAGCGCTCGGACCCGAGACCCAGGCGATCGAACACCACCGGGCGTCGGTCGAGCACCCGCTGCTCGAGGGCCTCGGCATCGAGGAGCAGCGCGTCGGGGGCCGGCACCAGCCGCCCGGTTGCGCGCGCCGCGTCGTAGTTCTCGAGGGCCTCCCGGGCGTAGCCGAGCAGCCGCTCGCGACCCGCCCCCGGATCGTCGATCGCGACGAGGGTGTCCTCGGGCAGGAAGTCGAGGACCGTCTCCACCGAGGGCTGGATCAGCGGCGCCAGGGCCTCGCCGCCCGGCGGCACGTGGCCGCGCAGGAGTCCGTCGACGAGCTCGTCCACCGCGCGCGCCGGGACCCGCAGCTCGGCGGCCAGCTCGCGCAGCCTCTCCGATCGCTCCACCACGAGTGCGCGGTCCAGGAGCAGCTCCCGGGCCGGCGCGGCGACGACCCGGCCCAGGGCGCCCTGGGAGCGCTGGCTGGCCGCATCGAACTCGCGGATCGACTCGACCTCGTCGCCCAGCAGCTCCACGCGCACCGGGCGCGCGCGCTGGGGCGGGAAGAAGTCCAGAATCCCGCCCCGCACCGAGACCTCGCCGCGCTCCTCCACCAGCGGCTGGCGCGTGTAGCCCGCCGCCAGCAGCGTGCCGACCAGGGCGTCCCGGTCGACGGTCTGACCCACCTCGAGATGGACCGAGCGGCCCCGCACCAGCTCCCGCGAGGGCACCACCATGGCCAGGGCGGTCCACGGGGCCACCACCACGGGCGCGGGCTCGCGGGTCCCCGCGGACCTCGCCGCGCCCAGCCGGTCGTCCGGGGGCGCGCTCGCCAGCCAGCGGTACAGGACCTCCATGCGCTGGGCGACGACGAAGGGCTGAGGCGAGAAGCGGTCGTAGGGAAGCGTGTCGTGGCGGGGGAAGGCGCGAAGCCGTCCCGGGCCGAGCCCCTTCTCGCCGAGGGTCGCGCGGAGGTCGGCGAGCAGCGCGTCCGCTGCCTTTGCGCCCCGGGTGAGGAAGAGCACGGGCCGGTCGCCGTGGGCCTGCACCAGCCGCGCGGCGAAGGCGGCCCGGGCCGCGCCGCGCAGGCCCGTCAGGCAGACCGGCGCCTCGCGGCGATCGATCCGCTCGACGACCTGCTCGAGGTCGCGAAGCGATGCGAGCTCCAGGCCCTCTTCGGCCAGCGCGAGACCCATGACGAACCGACTCTCCGTTCTGCGGGCGCCAGACACGACGAGCCCCGCACCCCCGCCGCGGGACGGGGGCCGGAGCAGACTCGGACAGTCCTAGCTTAGCGACTCGACGAGGTGCGGGTCGGCGCGCCGGGCCCGTAGCGTCGGCCCACAGTCAGCGCGTCGGTTCCGCGGAAGCGCACCGGCAGGGTCCGGGCGCGGCCGCGCCGGTCGAAGACCTGGACGTGGAAGTGGAGGTGGGGGCCGCTCGCATAGCCGCTGCGGCCGCTCGCGCCGAGGCGGTCGCCGGCGGCCACGCGCTGGCCCTCGCGCACGGCGATCCCGGCGCGCAGGTGCTGATACGCGGCCAGGGTGCCGTCGGCGTGGAGGATCACGACCCGGTTGCTGCGCTTCCGGAAGCGCTCCTGCAGGGCGCCCGGTCCGAAGCCGTCGACCACCCGGTAGACCACGCCGTCGCGCGCGGCGAGCACGGGCGTCCCCTCCGGCAGGCCGAAGTCGTAGGCGTGGATCCCGGCATGGGAGATCTCGCCCCGCGGTCCCTGGACCAGCCGCGCGGAGACGCCGCCGAAGGGCCAGTCGTAGAGGTGCCGGTCGGGGCGGGCGCCCGGCCGCCCCGCGGCGATGCGCGCATCGGTGGTGTAGCCCCACGCTCGTCCGCGCTCGATCGCGTCGAGGCGCACCAACACGACGTCGGTGCCGGCCGGGACCTCGACCCGCACCGGCAGGGGGCGACTCGAGCGCAGGTTCCGCATCTCGGGCACCGCCAGCTTCACGCTCACCGGGACGTGGCAGCGATTGCGCGCGAGGAGCTCCACCCGGTCGCGCGCCTCCCGGGCGTCGACGGCCACCCGGCCCTCGCACGGACTCGCGCCGGCCGCCGCCCGCGGCGGGTCGGGCGCCGGAGCCGGCCCGCGTGTCCGGCAGGCCAGGGTTGGGCAGGCCAGGGCGGCCGCGGCCACCGCGAGCAGGCCGCTCGCGGTCCGGAATCGACGAGGCCGGGGGGCGAAGCTCGGCATCGCCCCAGAACATCGGCCGTCCGGGGCGGGTCCGGTGTGATCTCGCACACCTCCCGGGGTCGAATCCTTGCGAAAGGTTCCGGCGGCTTCTGCCGATGCATGAGGAGACCCGCGACCCCGGAGGACCCCATGACCCTGCCCGTCCCGAGCTCGGCCGTCGCAGTGCTGGTGGCCCTGTTCCTGGCGGCGGCCGCCGCCGCCAACCCGCCCGCGAGGCCGGCCAACCCCTCCGCTCCGCCCGCCGCCGCCTCGACCGAGGTGGAGACGGTGCAGGGCCCGCTGCTCTTCGTGACCGGCCTGGTGCAGCCGTTCGTGCGCCTCGAGATCCGCGTCAACGACGCGGTGGCCGCGGTCGTGACCACCGGAGCGCGACCGCGGGCCTTCGCCAAGGACGTCGATCCGGCGTTGCTGCGCGACGGCGCCAACTCCTTCGAGGTCCGCTACCAGCTCCGCGGCGAGCCCACCGGCCCGGCCGACGCGGGCGCGCCGGAGCCTCCGCCCGCGGCGGACCCGATCGAGCTCGAGGCCGGCCGGGCGGCGGCCGGCAGCGCCTTCCACGTGGCGCTGCATCGGGCCGCGGACGCGAGCGGCAAGCCCTCCCCCATCGCCAACCTGGCGCTGCTCCGGGGGCCGCTGCGGACCCTGGCCAGCCGGGCGGCGGGCGGCGTCTCGCAGCTGGTCTCGGCCTTCGAGCTGGCCCTTCCGGCCGCGCCCGATCCCGCCGAGTTCTAGCCGCAGGGACCCGAGCCGATATCCGCGGCCCGTGCAGCCCCGGGTCGGCGAGCATATCCTCGGCCCGTGCAGCCCCGGGTCGGCGAGCTCCTGGCACTGGGTTTCCGCGGTACGCGCGTTCCGTTCTGGCTGCGCGACTTCGAGCGCCGTCACGGACTCGGCGGCGTCCTGCTCTTCGACCGCGACCTGCGCAGCCGCGGGCCACGCAACGTCGAGTCGCCGGCCCAGCTGCGGGCCCTGTGCGAGGCCCTCCACGCCCTGCCCTCCCGGCCGCTGGTGCTGGTGGACCAGGAAGGCGGCCAGGTCCGGCGTCTCAAGGAGGCGCGCGGCTTCGCGCCCCTGCCGAGCGCGGCGGCGCAGGCGGCGTTGCCCCGGGCGGCCCGCCGCGCGCTCCTCCGGGCCAGCTGCGAGCAGATGGCAGGGCTCGGCATCGACATGGACCTCGCTCCCGTGGTGGACGTCGATGCGAACCCGGACAACCCGAATCTCGGCGCCCTCGAGCGCTGCTTCTCGGCGGACCCGGCCGTGGTGGCCGAGAACGCGCGGCTGTGGGCCGACGCGGCGCGCCGCGCCGGCCTCCTGCTCTGCCTCAAGCACTATCCCGGCCTGGGCGCCGCCCGCACCGATAGCCACACCCATCGGACCGATCTGAGCGGCACGCTCGACCCCACCCAGCTCGATCTCTTCCACGTGCTCGCCGCGGAGACTCCCGGCCGGGCCGTGCTGCTCTGCCACGCCCTGGTGAAGGAGTGGGATCCCGAGCGACCCGTCAGCGTGTCGCCCGCCGCGGTCGGCCGGCTCCGGGAGGCCGTGCCCGAGGCGCTGCTGCTCAGCGACGACCTGGGGATGCAGGGCGTGCGCGCCTGGCTCGACGTCCCGGCGGCCGCGGTCGCCGCACTGGCCGCGGGCGTCGACCTGGCCCTGGTGGGCAACAACCTGGCCGGGGCCGACGCGGACCCGCGCGCGCTGGCCAGTCGGCTCGAGGAGGCGGTCGCCGCCGATCCGCGGCTCGCGGAGCGCGCGCGGGCGGCTGCGGCCCGGGTGGCTCAGCGGAAGCGGGCGTTCTCGGGATCGGCGTAGCGCTTCAGGCGCTGGCGCTGCCAGCGCAGCCAGGCACGCCGCGTCCAGCGCTCGAGCCAGGCCAGGCGGCGCTCGGCCACGGGCCGGCCCCCCCGCAGCACCGTGACGTGCTCGCCCCGGATCCGCTGCTCCTCGTCGCCCGGCAGGAGCAGCCGGCACTCGCGGTCCGGGTCCAGCGCGTCCCCGGCGTCGCTGATCCGCACGGGCAGGCTCTCGCGGTAGCGGCGGGTGATGGCCCGAAGGCGCGGCGATCGGTCGTGGGCGCCGGGCTCCGCCTCCACCACGCGCAGCTCCGGGACGCCGCCCCGCGACACCACGTCGAGCAGCGCGCCAAGGCGGTCGGGTCGATCGCCCTCCTCGAGACCGCCGCGCAGCCAGAGACAGGCGTACTCGCGGCAGATGCGGGGTCGGATGGGGTGGATGCCGCAGCCCGGCGGCTGGGCGCGGAGCTTCGGGCAGGGCGCTCCCGCGAGCTTCGCCAGCTCGTCCACGCGCAGGACGCGGCAGCAGAGGGTGCACTCGCCGCAGGACCGGGACACGGCCGAAGGCTATCACGCGCCGGTGGTGGGTCGGCTCCCGGCGCGGCGCCGTTCGAGGACGCGCACCAATGCCGCGGCCGCCGCCGGCGTCGGTCGGCTGCCGCCCACACCGAGTAGCCAGAAGCGATCCTCGACGGTCTCCTCGCGGGTGCGCAGCGCGAGCTGGTGGGGGTAGAGGCCGACCCCGGAGAAGGCGTCGAGCAGCTGCGCCAGGAAGCCGAGCCGGTCCCGCCCGCGCACGGACACCGTGACGGGGCCGTCGGGCGAGGGAGAGACCTCGAAGTCGAGGATCTCGATGGCCGCATCGGTGCCCACCAGGGTCGGCCGATGGCTCGCCGCCCGGACGAAGTCGAGGCCGGCGGGGTCCGCGCCCGGGCGGGAGGCGCGGAGCTGGAAGCGCGCCGCCCAGCGTCGGGTGCGCACGCGCCGGGCGTCGCCCGCCACGATGCCCAGGCCCGAGGCGAAGCAGTGCAGGGCGAGGTTTCCGCTCCACTCGAGGGGGAGCGAGCCCCAGAGGTCGAGGCTCCAGCCCTCGTCGGCGCGCTGGCACCTCGCGCCGGGTCGCGTCTCCACGACCGCACGCCGCACGAGGTCGCCGAAGCTGACCCCGCCCGAGCCCGCGCCGAGGCGGTCGGATTCGACGTGCATCGTCTCTCCCCCGGAGCGCCCGACGAACCACCCGACGCACCACCCGACGCTCCTGCTGTGCAGTATCCGTGCCCGAACGTCCGGCCCGGAGCGCGCGCTCCGCCGTGCTGCGGCCGGCGGTCTGCTGCGTTCCCGGGCAGTCCGCGCGGCGGTCCCGGGGCCGTCAGCCGAGCGACGCCACCAGCGCGAGGATCTCGCGCGCCAGCCGATCGGGGGCGTGGCGGCGCAGGAGCAGGGCCCGCCCGCCGGCACCGAGCGTCGCGGCGAGGTCGGGCTGCGCGAAGACGCGCGCCAGCGCTTGGCCCAGGGCCGGAGCGTCGGCGCGGGCGTCGAGCAGCCAGGCCGACTCCCCGTGGCGGAAGCCGTCGGCCACCGGGGCGAAGGCGACGATGGGCCGGGCCGCCTCCATGTAGTTCAACAGCTTCACGGGGAACCCTCCGCGCGCCCGACGCGGCAGCACGCAGACCCGCGCCCCGTGGGTCAGGGCCCGGATCTCCGCGACCGGGGAGCACAGCACGCGGAGCGCCCCGAGACGTTCGGCCCCGCGCGGGTCGTGGGTGGCGGCGACCACGGGGATCTCCGGATGGCGGGCCGCCGCCTCCGCCAGCAGCGCCAGGTCCTGGTAGGCGTCGAGGTTGCCGGCGTAGAGGACGAATCCTCCCGGCTCGAGGCCGTGGCGCCGACAGGCCGCCACCACCGTCTCCGCGGGTGGGGCGGGGGCAGGCGCGAGCCCCGGCGGGATCACGCGGACCGGGCCGCGGGCGTGGCGTTCCAGGGCCTCCGCCGCCGCCCGGGAGACGGCGATCACGGCCTCGCAGCGTCGGGCCAGGCCGGCGTCGAGGGCGCCGCCGACGGGCGCGAGCCAGCCGCGTCCGCCGACATGGGCGGGAAGCTCCTCGCGCCAGAGCGTGTGCGCCACGTAGACCACCGGAGCGCCGGTCGCGGGTCGCGCCAGCAGCGCCGCTGCGGCCGCTTCGGCGTTGTGGGCCAGCACCGCCTCGGGTCGCCAGCGCCGGCACTCGCGCGCGAGCAGCCAGGCCAGCGCCAGGTCGGCCATCGGCTTGGCGGCACTGAAGCCCGCCCGGGTGCGCCGCGGGGAGAGCAGCGCCGGGGTGCGCACCACCGCCAGGTCGGCGAGCTCCCCGCCGCCGGCCGGTCGGCCGGTCCGCCCGTAGCAGAGCAGCCGCACCTCGGCGCCCGACGCCGCGAGCGCCCGACACTGCTCGCCGGCATAGACCTGGGACCCCTGCGGCACCGGGAAGCGGAAGGCCCCCACCACCGCCAGGCGGGGGATCACAGCTCGGCGTCGGCCTGAGGGCGCGGCGCCGAGCGGGGCAGCCCCTTCAGCTCGCCATGGAGCAGGACGAGCTCCTTCAGGGCGCGAAGGATGACCCGGGGGCGCGCGCCGCTCTGGCGACCGCGCCGGCGGCGCCGGTGCGAGACCGGGATCTGGTGCACCCGCGCGCCCGCGGCGCGGGCCCGCACGAGGATCTCGGTGTTGACGAAGGCGCCGAGGGAGGCGATCGGCATGGCGGCGATGACCGGTCGGCGGAAGACCTTGAAGGCGCAGTCGATATCGCGCACGCGCAGGCCGAAGAGCGTACGCACGAGCATCCCCCAGCCGAGGGCGAGCAGCCGCCGCAGCCACGGATCGCGACGCGGCGAGCGGTATCCCGCCACCACGTCGAAGGACTCGGTGTGCTCCAGCAGGTGGCGAAGCTCCTCCAGATCGAACTGGAGGTCTGCGTCGGTGAAGAAGACCAGTTCGCCCCGGGCGTCGCGCAGGCCGGACCGGAGCGCCGCCCCGTAGCCGCGGTTGGAGGGATGGCGCAGCAGTCGCACCCGCGGGTCCTGCTGGCTGCGGCGCTCGACCTCCTCCGCGCTCTTGTCGCGGCTGCCGTCGTCGACGACCACGATCTCGAAAT
This sequence comes from uncultured Spirochaetales bacterium, assembly GCA_964442285.1. Classification (GTDB taxonomy): domain Bacteria; phylum Myxococcota_A; class UBA9160; order UBA9160; family JAFDET01; genus CAYTZH01. The sequence continues at coordinate 27,128 of CAYTZH010000038.1, forward strand.
CGGCGGCGAGCGCCGGGGCGAGGGCCAGCGCCGTGTCCAGTGCCTCGCCGATGTTCCCCTCCTCGTCGAAGACGGGGAAGACCAGGGAGAGCGTCGGACGCGCGGAGGGCCGGGGCGCGCTCATCCGTCCAGGTACCCGAGGGCCCGCAGGCGTGCGGCCACCCGGGCCTCCTCGCCGGCGCTGTAGGGTGCCGGGGTCAGCGCCACGCCGTCGAGGCGCTCGTCCCAGGGGATGCCCATCGCCCGCAGCAGGGTGGGCGCCACGTCGACGATGGCGGCATCGGCGATCGCGCCGACCCGCTCGTAGCCGGGCCCGTGGCCGATCAGGATGCCGTCGGGTCGGTGGACACCGTTCATGCCCCGGCCGCGGCCGCCGGCGAGGGCCTCGCCCTCGAGGGTCACCACCGAGTCCCGGCCGCCGCTCCAGGGCGTCGGCACGAGCGAGAGACCGTAGCCGGCGTCGAGGCCCAGCTCGACCACCACGTCGGGCGCGCGCTCGACGAACGGGCCGTCGTAGACCTCCTCGCGGCGCCGGGCCCGCGCGACCACGGGCTCGCCGCCCGGAAGCTTCCAGTCGCCGAGGGCGTCGATCACCTCGTCGCGGACCCGCTCGTAGTCCCCGGGTGCGACGGAGCCCCGGGCCTCGCGACCGCGCAGGTTGATCCAGACCCCGGGCTGGGTGTTGGTCTCCTCGGAGACCGCCGCGGTGCGCGACCAGTCGAAGCCGCCGAAACGGGCCGCGCTCTCGACCCCTGCGGCGGCCGCGCGCAGGCGGCGGAAGACCGCCTCGGCGGTCCGCGGCGGCAGCAGGCGCAGGGCTGCGTCCCGCGCGGCGCGCGCGGCGGAATCCCCGGAGATCCGTCGCCGCACCAGGAGACCGGCCTCGGCCAGGTGGCGGTTCAGGTGCACCACCCGCCGGGAGGCGCCGCCGGTTCCGTGGTCGGAGACCACCAGGCACAGCGCGTCCTCCGGGAGCGCCGCGCGCAGGGCGCCGCAGGCCGCATCGAGGCGCTCGTACACCGCGGCCACCGCCTCGCGTCGTAGCGGTGAAGCCTGCGGGTCGCGCCGGGGCGAGTCTGGGTCGTGATCGCGCCAGAAGTGATGCGCCACGGTGTCGCTCTCGGCGAAGACGACACAGGTCAGGTCCGGCGCCCGGCCGCGCCGCCCGAGCGCCGCCAGGGCCTCGCAGGCGAAGGCGGCCTTGCGCTCCACCCGGTCGAGCAGCACGCCCACCGCGCGCTCGTGCCAGGCCGCGTCCTCCGCGCCCTCGTCGAGGTCGGGCGTCATCCAGGGGCCGACCCGCGCCTCGACCGCGTCGTAGAGATCCGGGTCGCTCGCCCGGCTGCGGTCGGTGCCGCGGGAGACCGGCGCGTCGAAGCCGGCCACCAGCAGGCCGTCCAAGGGCTCCGGGGGATAGGTCGCCGGCATGCCGAGGGCGAGCACGCGGCCGCCCGCCGCCGACACCCGGCCGAAGACCGAGGCACCCGTCCGGTCGCGGGCGTTGCTGAAGCGCAGGCGCCAGGCCCCGGGGACCTTCTGGGTGAAGTCGAAGACGCCGTGCCGCCCCGGAGCGAGACCCGTGAGGAAGCTCGACCAGGCGGGGAAGGTCATGGCGGGCACGGTGCTGGCCAGGGGTGCCCAGGCACCTTCCTCCATCCAGCGGGCCAGGTGGGGAAGCCGGCCTTCCGCCGCGAGCGGACGGATCACGTCGAACGTGGCTCCGTCGAGGCCCAGGACCAGCACCGGCGGCAGCCTCACCCCGAGAGCCTCCGCAGCAGAGCGTCGGTGATCGCGTCGAGGCCGGCGGGGCCGCCGAGGTCGCGGGTGCGGTGCTCGGGCTCGAGGAGGGTGGCGTCCACGGCGGACTCGACCCGCGCGGCGGCGGCCGTCTCGTCCAGGTGGCGCAGCATCTGGGCGGCCGAGAGGATCAGGGCGACCGGGTTCGCGAGGCGCTTGCCCGCGATGTCGGGCGCGCTGCCGTGCACCGCCTCGAACACGGCGCACGACTCGCCCACGTTGGCGCCCGGCACCACGCCCAGACCGCCCACCAGGCCCGCGCACAGGTCGGAGAGGATGTCGCCGTAGAGGTTCTCGAGCAGGAGCACGTCGAAGCGCGTCGGATCCCGGACCAGCTGCATGGCGCAGTTGTCGATGATGATCTCCTCGTAGCCGACGTCGCGGAAGTCGCGGGCCACCCGCCGGGCGCACTCCAGGAAGAGCCCGTCGGAGAGCTTCATGATGTTGGCCTTGTGGACCGCGGTCACCTTGCCGCGCCCCTGGGCCCTGGCCAGCCCGAAGGCGTGGCGGGCGATCCGCAGGGAGGCGGCCTCGGTGACGATCTTCAGGCTCTCCACGATTCCCGGCGCCACCCGGTGCTCGAGACCCGAGTAGAGCCCCTCGGTGTTCTCCCGCACCACCACCAGGTCGACGTCCTCGAAGCGGGTCGCGACGCCCGGTCGGCTCTTCACCGGCCGCACCGAGGCGAACAGATCCAGCGACTGGCGCAGGGTGACGTTGGCGCTGCGGAAGCCCTCACCTACGGGCGTGGTGATGGGCCCCTTGAGGGCCACGCCGTTGCGGCGGACGGAGTTCAGCACGGCGTCCGGCACCGCGGTCCCGTGCTTGGCCACGACCTCCGCCCCGGCCTCGACCGGCTCCCAGTCGATGGCGACCCCCGTGGCCTCCAGGACGCGGACCGTGGCCTCGGCGACCTCAGGCCCGATGCCGTCCCCGGGGATCAACGTGACGCGATGGGCTTCACTCGACATCCGCGTGGCTTGCTCCTATAGTTCGGGCCCTTCGGGCCCCCGGGGACTGCTTCTCCGGACCTTTCCTGTTGGGCACCGCGCCCGCCCTTCGGGGCCGGCCACGCCGGGAGCGTAGACCGTGGCGATCGAGTTCCTTTGCCGCAAGGTGGGCATGACCCGCGTCTTCGAGGAGGACGGTCGCTGCCGGGCCGTCACCGTACTGGACGCCACCCCGAACGCGGTGGTTCAGAAGCGAATCCCCGAGACCCACGGCTACAGCGCGCTCCAGCTGGCGGTGGGCGAGCGCCGGGCCAGGACCCTGAGCAAGCCCGAGGCCGGCCACTTCGAGAAGGCCGGCGTGGCCCCGAAGCGCTGGCTGGCCGAGACCCGGGTCAGCGAGGAGGAGGCCGCGGCCTACGAGCCCGGCCAGGAGCTCACCGTCGAGCTGTTCGAGAAGGGCCAGCGGGTGGACGTCATCGGCAAGTCGAAGGGCCGCGGCACCGCGGGCGTGGTGAAGCGCCACAACTTCGCCGTCCACACCGAGGGCCACGGCACCCACGAGTTCTTCCGCCACGGCGGCTCGATCGGCGCCGGCGCCTTCCCGGGCCGCGTCATCAAGGGCCTCAAGATGTCCGGCCGGATGGGCAATCACCGCGTCACGACCCGCAACCTCGAGGTGGTCCACGTCGATCCGGAGCGCAACCTGCTCTACCTGAGCGGCTCCGTCCCCGGGCACCCCAACGGCCTCGTGCGCGTCCGGGCGGCCCGTCGATAGCTCGCTACGAGCGCAAGGACCACTTCCACCAACGCGCCAAGCGGGAGGGGCTCCGCTCCCGCGCCGCCTACAAGCTGCAGGCCCTCCAGCGCGCCCATCGGGTGCTGCGCCCGGGTCAGCGCGTGGTCGACCTGGGCTGCTGGCCCGGGGGCTGGCTCCAGGTGGCCGCGGGGGCGGTCGGGGAGCGGGGACGCGTCGTCGGCGTGGACCTCGCCCAGATCGAACCCCCGCTCGACCTCGCGAACACGTTCGCATTGAGCCGGGACCTCACGGATCCCGGCACGGCCGCGGCGGTGCTCGAGCTCCTGGGCGCGCCGGCCGACGTGCTCCTCTCGGATGCCGCGCCCAAGCTCACCGGCGTGCGCGACGTGGACCGGGCTCGGGAGGAGGGCCTCCTGGAGTCGATCGAGGCGCTGATTCCCGAGCTGCTCCGGGAAGATGGCGCCCTGGTGCTGAAGATTCTCGAGGGCCCGGAGGCGCGGGCCATCGAGCAGCGCATCCGCAGGCGGTTCCGCTCCGCCAGGCTCGAGCGTCCCGAAGGCAGCCGGAAGGGGAGCAGCGAGCGCTACCTGGTGGCCAGAGGCCACCAGGTAGCGCCGGATGCCGCTTCGCGCCGGGGCGGTTAGGCCCGCTTACGGCCCGCGAGGGCCAGGCCTCCGATCCCGAGGGCGAGCAGGGCCATCGTCTCGATTCCGCCGTGGAGCCCCAGACGCCGCGCGTCGAGGATCGACGCGGAGCCTTGCGGGGTCCGGAGCTCCAGGCTGGCCGCCGCGGAGGGCACCGTCGAGATGCTCTCCTGCGGGGTCGGCAACCAGGCCTCTGCCGAGGCCCAACCGGCTACGAGCGGCACGAGGAGCACGAGGAAACACAGCAAGCGCAGCATCGGCCGTCCCCTTCCCTTTCCCGACACGCCGAGAGTGCAAACCCGATGCCTATGGCGAAGTGTCTCTCGCGGCTCCTCCGGGTCCCAGAGCTTCGGGGCGAGGGCCAGATCCGACGATCTCGGCGGCTAGAGAAGAATCGTTCTTCCGTTTGTGAAAATGTTTTCCGCGATTTCAGAACGGAAGCGGCCTGAAAGCGTACGAAAGGATCTCGAGGAGCGGGCCGGGGCCGGCGCTCCCAGGCGGGCCAGGCCTTCTAGGCAGGGATCCGGGCTTCGAGGTCGAGGCCGCGAACGCCGGTGACCCGCGCGCGGACCCGCTCGCCCACCTGCGGCGGGGTCCCCTCCGCGGTGAGGAAGACGCAGCCGTCGATCTCCGGCGCCTGCCCTCCGGTTCGCCCGACGGCAAAGCCCGCACCGACGCGGTCCACCAGGACGGTCTCCTCGCGGCCCACCTGCTGCCGGAGCGCCTCGCCCATGATCTCGCGCTGGATCGACATCAGCCGTCGGTGGCGGGAGCGGGCCAGCTCGCGCGGCACCTTGTTGGGGAGCGCGAGGGCCGTGGTGCCCTCCTCGTCCGAATAGCGGAAAGCGCCGAGCCGATCGAAGCGGTTCCTGCGAACGAATTCGCAAAGTGTGTCGAAGTCGTCCGCGGTCTCCCCAGGGAAGCCCACGATCACGGTCGTCCGCAGGGTGAGGTCCGGAATCGCCTTTCGGAGCCGCTCCACCAGGGCCTGCTGCTGCGCGGCCGTCACGCCCCGCTTCATGGCCCGCAGCACCGGGTCGCTGGCGTGCTGGAGCGGGACGTCGACGTAGGGCAGGATCCGGCGCGCCTCCGCCAGCGCCTCGACCAGCGCGTCGGTGACCGCCGACGGGTAGAGATAGAGGAGGCGGATCCAGTCGGGGGCCGTCTCCGCGGCGTCCAGGGCCCGCACCAGCTCGGTCAGGGTCGGGCGCCCCGGCAGGTCCCAGCCCCAGGCCGTCGAGTCCTGCGCCACCAGGTTCACCTCGCGGACTCCCGACTCCGCCAGCTGGCCGATCTCCCGCAGGATCGAGTCGAGGGTGCGGCTCTGGAAGCGACCCCGGATGCCCGGGATCGCGCAGAAGGCGCAGGGCCGGTTGCAGCCCTCGGCGATCTTCACGTAGGCGGTGTGGCCCGGCCCGACCAGGAGCCGGGGGTCGCGCTCGTCGTAGAGGTGGGTCCGGCCGGCCTCCACGTACACCCCCCGGGAGCGACCGGCCAGGGCCTCCTGCAGGATGCCGGCGATCTCCGGGAAGCGGCCCGTTCCGACGAAGGCGTCGACCTCGGGAAGCTCCCGGGCGAGCTCGTCGCCGTAGCGCTGGGGCAGGCAGCCCGTCACCACCAGCGCGCGCAGGCGTCCCTCCGCGCGCAGGTCGGCCACGTCGAGGATGGCCTGGACCGACTCCTCCCGGGCGCTCTCGATGAAGGCGCAGGTGTTGACCACCACCGCGTCGGCGTCCTCCAGACGCTCTGCAATGGCGTAGCCCTCGAGGGCCAGGCTCCCGAGCATCACCTCGGTATCGAGCTGGTTCTTGGGACAGCCCAGCGAGTGGAAGTGGACGCGGGCCTTCGGGTCGCTCACAGCGGGCGGAACGTACCCGCCCCGTCCCATCCGGGCCAGGATCCCGCCGCGCCCGCTACATCCGGGCCAGGATCCCGCCGCGCCCGCTACATCCGGGCCAGGATCTCCGCGCGCTTGCGCTGGAACTCCTCGTCCGTGATGAGGTCCTCGTCGCGGAGCATCTTCAGCTGGCGCAGCCGGCTGGCGGGATCGCCCCCCGCGGTCTGCTCGTCGGGGTTCGTGGCCGGCGCGGCGCTCTCCGGCCCAGCGGCCCGGGGCGCCGGCCGGGCGGGGGCCGGGTCGATCGCCGGGGTCGGCTCGTCGAACTCGAGCACCGGCTCCATCTCGTTCAGGCCGTCCTCGTCCTCGAGCTCGAGCTGGAAGTCGGCCGCCGGGGCCGTGCTGAACGCGTCGTCTCCCGACTTCGCCTCCGGCTCGATGACGAAGGCGTCGGCCCCTTCCGCCAGCATCTCCATGCCGCCCAGCATGGTGGCCCCGGCATTCCCCGCCTCACCCGCGCCGAAGCCGAACTGCTTGAGCTGCGACGCGTAGAGCACCTTGGCGCCGAGCGTGGCCGGGTGCTCGTCCGTCTGCTCGAAGACCAGCTCCACCGCGCCGAACGTGATGGTGTCGCCGGGCTTCAGCAGCTTCTGGCCGACCCGCTCGCCGTTGACGTGGGTGCCATTGCTGGTGTTGTAGTCCGCGATCTCGAAGCCGCCCTTCGCCTTTGCCAGCACCGCGTGGCGCCGCGACATCTCGTCGTCGGCGAAGTGCAGGTCGTTCTCGGGCGCGCGGCCGAGGGTGATGTCCTGGGTGTCCCAGACGACCAGCCGCTCGGGCTGGTCGGGCTCGCGAACGCGCAGGTAGGTGTGTCGCGCCATGCCGTCCTCCCCCGTGGCCCCTCATCGGCAGGCTCCGCGGAAGGGCTGAGCACCGGCGTCCCGAGCGCGCCCGCCCGGGCGCTTCGCGGGCCGGCAGCCGGGCGGCCCAACTACGGGCCCGGCTGCGGGTTCTCCGGTCGGAGGTGGACCAGCTCGCCGGCGGCGAGCACGGCGCTCACGTGGGAGGCGTACTCGAACGGGTCGCCGTCGAAGAGCACCAGGTCCGCCACCTTGCCCGGCTCGAGAGAGCCGTAGCGGTCCTCGACGCCAAGCATCTCGGCCGCGGAGAGGGTGATGGCCCGCAGGGCCGCCTCCGGACCGAGACCGTTGGCGGCAGCCACGGCCGCCTCGAAGAGCACCAGGCGGGTGCGGGGGACGTAGCCCTCGAAGCCCGAGCGAATCGCGATGCGCACCCCCGCGGCGGCCAGGCGCGCGGCGTTCTCGTAGCTCGCGTGGTAGGTCTCCGGGCTCCCCACGCGTTCCATGACGGGACCGACCAGCACCGGGGCGCCGGCGTCTCGCAGGGCGTCGGCGACCAGGTAGCCCTCGGTGGCGCCGGCGATGGCGAAGCGGAGATTGAACTCGCCCGCGATGCGCAGGGCGGTCACGATGTCGTCGGCGCGATGCGCCACCAGCAACGCCGGGAGCTCGCCCGTGGCGACCCGCCCGAGGGCCTCGCGGGCGAGGTCGCGGTCGGGCGGCTTGCCCTCGCGCTCGCTACCGAACAGGCCCCGGCCCTTGCGCGCCGCGCCCAGGGCGCGCGCGTACTCGCGGCCGTCCAGCAGGGCCGCGCGCAGCACCGCCGCCGTTCCCATCCGGGTGGAGGGCCGCTTGCCCTTCTTCCCGAAGACCCGCTTGGGCCGCTCGCCCAGATTCAGCACCAGCGCCGAGGGGGCGCGCACCACCATCGCGTCCGCGAGCCGACCGTGGGTGCGGACCAGGGCGGCCTGGCCGGCGATCGGGCTGGCGGGGCCCGGGCTGACCTGCAGCAGCGTCACCCCGTGCTCGAGCAGGTGGCGGAGCAGCGGCTCGTCGGGGTTGAAGGCGTCGAGAGCCCGGAGCGCGGCCTGGTTGGGGTCGGTGGTCTCGTCCTGGTCGCGGTCTGCGGCGACGTTGTAGAGCCCGGACACGCCGATGCTCGACTGGGTGTCGATCAGCCCCGGCGTCGCCACGGCGGCGCGGAGGCGCCGCGCACCTTCGGGCACGGGCACCGCGTCCGGCGCGCCCACGCGCGCGATCAGACCGTCCTCGACCACCACCCGGCCGGGCGTCAGGGCCGGCCCGGAGACGGGCTCGACCCGATCCGCATCCACCACCAGGGTCTCGGCGCGCGCGGTGGCGGCGAGCGGCAGCGCCGCCGCCACCGCCAGCGCCAGCAGCCCGACCCGCGCGCCCGGGGCGCGGCGCGGATGCCGCTCGCGCCCGCTCACGGCGCCAGCTCCCCGATGCGGCGTCCGTCGAGGCCGAAGCCACCGACGGCGTAGGCGCGGTCGCGGGGGTCGGCGCGGTCGAAGTGGCGCACGCCGTCGATCCAGGTCTCGAGCACCTGGGTCCAGACGCTGAAGGGGGCGCCCGAGAGCACCGCGAAGTCGGCGTCCTTGCCCGGCTCGAGGGACCCCAGCCGAGCGTCCAGCCCAAGCATGCGCGCGCCCTCCAGGGTCATGGCGCGCAGCGCACCGGCCTCGCTCATGCCCCCGCGAACGGCGAGGCCCCCCACCCGCAGGAACAGGCGCGAGGGCGTGACCGGGTCGTCGGTGTGCAGCGCCACGCGGACGCCCGCCCGCTCGAGCACGCCCGCGGTCTCCAGCACGAGCTCCGCCGTCTCGTGCTTGCCACCGGGACTGTCGACCACGAGGAGCGAGACGGGCACCTCGCGGCGCGCCAGCTCCGCCGCGACCTTGTGGCCCTCGCTCACGTGCTGCAGCACCAGGTCGAAGCCGAACTCGTCCCGGAGCCGGAGCGCGGTCAGGATGTCGTCGGCGCGGTGGCAGTGGAAGTGGACCGTGCGCTCGCCCGCGAGCACCTCCACCAGCGGCTCGAGCTCGAGGTTCCGCTCCGGAGGCTCCGCGTCGTCGCCCTCGTCGCGGTAGCGCTGCCACTTTTCGCGGTACGCCCGGGCGCGCAGGAAGGCCTTGCGCTGGAGCGCCGCGACGGCCATGCGCGTCTTCGGCGCCTGGCCCTTGCGGCTGGCGCGCTTGGGATTCTCGCCGTTGGCCATCTTGAGGCCCCCGCCGACGCCTTCCGAGCGGACCACCATCGCGTCCGCCGTCCGCCCCCGGAGCTTCACGTACACGGTCTGTCCGCCCACCGGATTGGCGCTGCCGGGCATGATGTTGGCGGTGGTGATGCCCCCGGCGCGGGCCATGGCGATGCCGGGATCGTCCGGCCAGACGGCGTCGAGCGCGCGCAGCGCCCCCTGCAGCGGGCCGCTCAGCTCGTTGCCGTCCTCGTGGGCGGGGACCCGGGGGCGCGGATAGAGGCCGATGTGGGAGTGGGTGTCGACGAGCCCGGGAATGATCACGTGCCCCCGGTGGTCGCGAACCTCGGCGTCCGCGGGAATTTCCACGCGTCCCGCCGGGCCGAGGGCGACCACCTTGCCGCCGCGGACGAGGAGCACGGCGTCGGCGATGGGCGGCCCGGACACGGGACGCACCTCCGCGCCCGTGAAGGCGAGGGTCCGTTCCTGGGCCGCGGCGCTCCGGGCTCCGGCCGCGGCCAGCGCAGCCCCGAGCACGAGCGCCACGGCGAGCGCCACGCGCGCCGTCTTCATGGCACAGCCCTCCTGGGACGCGACATACTAGCCGCCCGGCGGGCCCGGAGAAGCGCCGGGTGGGTCCTGGAGGAGCGATGAGGTCCTGGCGGCGCGAGCCCGAGGTCGATCCGGCGAGCGTCGGCGTCGACGCCGGGGTGCTCGACACGCTCGTCGCGCGCTTCGACGCGGCGCTGGCGGCGGGCGAGCTGTTCCACGGCGCCCAGATGGCCCTCTACCGCCACGGTCGCTGCGTGCTCGAGGTGGGCGGCGGCCTCGCCCGGGTGCGGACCGGCGAGCCGGTGACCCCCGACACCCGCTTCGTCATCTACAGCGCCACCAAGGGCATCGCGGCCCTGGTGATGCTGATGCTCTACGAGCGGCGGAAGCTCCACTTCGACGAGCCCGTGGTCCGCTACTGGCCCGAGTTCGCCGGCCGCGTTCCGGAGAAGGCGGCGGTCAGCATCCGCCACGTCCTGGGGCACCGCGGCGGCTTCCCGGTGGGGCCCGATTGGCTGACCGCCGAGCACTGGCCGGACCGCGCGGCCCTGCGCCGCGCCATGGAGGAGATCCCCCTGCGCTGGGGCCCGGGCGAGCGCAACGGCTACCACGCCATGAACTTCGGCCACGTGCTGAACGAGCTGGTCGAGCGCATCGACGGCCGGGATCTCGGCCGCTTCGCGGCCGAGGAGATCTTCGCCCCCCTCGGCATCGACGACTTCCACATCGGGCTGCCGGAGGACCCGAGCCTCGAGGCGCGGGTGGCCTGGGTCTACAACAAGATTGGCGAGCGGCCGACCTCGGAAGCCACCGGGGTCGCCGGGCCGAGCGGGTCCGACCCGGTGCGGAGCCCCGCGGCGACGAGCCGGCAGCTGGAGGCCGGCGAGGAGGTCTACGAGCCCGATCCGAGCCGGCCCGGCGCCACCCCGGAGCACCGCCACCCGTTCAACCGGCCGCGGGTCTGGCGGGCGGTGCTGCCCGCCGCCGGCGGGATCGCGACGGCCCGGGCCCTGGCCGGGGTCTACGCGCCCCTGGCCCTGGGCGGATCCCACGCCGACGCGCGCCTGGTCTCCCAGGAGGGGCTGCGTCACTGCACCACGCCGACGAACCGCCGCGGCGAGGTCGACGCCATCATCGGCCTCGCGATCCGCTGGGGCACCGGCTGGCACATGGACTGGTACGGCAAGGGGAGCTCGCTGCGCACCTTCGGCCACGGCGGCGCCGGCGGCCAGGTCGGCTTCGCGGATCCCGATCGGGGCATGGCTTTCGCCTTCCTCTGCAACGGACAGCGCAGCTCCAAGTACCTGATGTGGCGCTTCGGTCTCCAGAGCCTCGCCTTCGAGGCCTGCGCCTAGCGAGGCTCCGCGGAGGCGCCGGGCACGGGCGCGAAGGGCTCGGCCCGGCCGCCGAGGTGCTCGGCCAGGAACTGCTCGGCCCGGCCGTAGAAGTCGAGACGGTTCGCCGCGCGGGTCGGTCCGCGCTCCTCGTCGGGGTAGACCACGTAGGTCACCGGCAGCTCGCGCTTGCGGAGCGCGGCGACGAGGCGGTTCGCCTCCCGCTGCTTGACGCGGGGATCCTTCCCGCCCTGGACCACGAACAGCGGGGCGCGGATCGCGTCGAGGTGGAAGAGCGGGGAGAGCCTGCGGTTGAGGTCGCGCTCCTTCTCGACGTTCCCGACGCGGTGGATCAGCCGCTGCTTCATGGGCTTCCAGGCGGACGGCACCGAGCGCAGCAGCGTCTTCAGGTTCGCGGGGCCCATCCGGTCGATGCCGCAGGCGTAGAGCTCGGGGGTGAAGGCGAGGCCCGCGAGCACGGCGTAGCCGCCGTAGGCGGATCCGTAGACGCACACGCGCGTCGGGTCCGCGTGGCCCGCCTCGATCGCCCAGCGCACGGCGTCGCTCAGGTCGTGCTGCATGGCACCGACGCCCCACTCGCCGTGGCCGGCCTCGAGGAAGCGGCGGCCGAGCCCCTCGGACCCGCGGAAGTTCACCTCGAGGACGCCGTAGCCGCGGTTCGCCAGCCACTGCACCGCCGGCTCCCAGCCCCAGCGGTCGCGGGCCCAGGGACCGCCGTGGACCTTGAGTACCAGGGGGGCGGGGCCCGCGACGCCGGGCGGGCGCGCGAGATAGGCCGGCAGCAGCAGGCCGTCCCGGGCGCGGATCTCGAGGGGCTCGCGCCGGGTCAGGGGCAGCGCCGCCAGGGCCGGCCGGTCGACGAAGAGCCGCTCGGCCCGCTTCGCCTCCCGGCGCCAGCGGTAGTAGGCGGTGGGGCCGTCGTCCCGCTCGAAGGCCACGATCCAGGTCCGGTCGGCGCCATCCCGCGAGATCACCCAGGGGTGGCCGGGCTGGACCTTCGCCAGCGCCGCGAGATCGCCGGCCAGGGCCGGGTCGAGCACCCGCCACTCGGGACGCAGGTACTCGAAGGAGACCGCCTGCAGCGCGCGGGTCTCGGGATGGAGCAGCAGGCGCCCGACGTCGGCGCGCGGGTGGCCCTCGATGCGGGTGCGGACCTCGCCCGTGGCGACGTCGACCACCAGCAGGTAGGAGGTGTCGGCCTCGGCCGACGTCTCCAGGATCACGCCGCCCGCGGCGTCGAAGCCGGCCACGCCGCCCGACTCCTCGAAGCTCCAGCGCGCGAGCGGCCTCCAGGCCGGCTCGGTCGCCGCCGCCGCCGGAGCGTCGGCCGCGTCGGTTGGCGGCGGCGCGTCGCGCACACGCAGGGTGCGGCTTCCGTCCCGCGGGTCCAGGGCGACGGCGCCGCGGACCCGGAGCGCGGGGTCCGCGTACCAGGCGACCACGTCGCCGGGGTTGGAGGTGTCCAGGCGGATCGCCCCGCTGGCGAGGTCGACCCGGTAGACGTCGAAGACGTGGCGATCGCCGCGGTTCAGCGCCACCAGGAGCTCGCCGGGTCGTCCGGGCGCGAGCATCGGCTCCCGGGCGCGAGCGCCGTCGAACGGGGTCAGGTCGCGCACCGCGCCGCTCTCGACGTCGGCGGCATGGAGGTGCCAGGCTTCGCCTTCGCCCACGGCCTGGAGGTAGAGGAGATGCCGGCCGTCCCCCGCCCAGGCGTGGCTGCGGATGCCGCGCTGCCGATCCCGGCTCAGCTGGCGGTCGTCGGCCCGTCCCAGGGTGCGAACCCAGACGTTGCGGACCCCCTCCGGCGATGGCGCCAGGTAGGAGAGTCGCCGGCCGTCCGGAGAGACGCGGACCTGGGTCCGCTCCGGCTCGGCGAACAGGACGGCCCGCGGGATCAAGGGGACGGCTCGCTCGCCGCCCGCGGCCGGCGCGCCGAGCAGCAGCGCCAAGCCGGCCGGCGCGCCGAGCAGCAGCGCGATCCCGAGCAGCGCTCCCAGCGCCTCGTCTCTCCTGCGCGACGCGCCCATGCCGCGTGCAGCATAGCGGGCGCGCGAACGGCCCCGCGGCGAGGGCTCGAAATCCCCGGCGTCCCCGTGAGAGAATGCGGCCATGAGCGATGCGACCGAGCGCCACACCGACCTGGATCCCAAGCAGGCCGCCGCCACCGGCATGGCGCTGGCGGTCCACGCCCGCGAGTCCCCCGATCGCATGGCGCTCGTCTGGAGCCGGGGCCGCCACACCTTCGACGCGTTGAACGCCCGCGTCAATCGCCTGGTCCGGGCCCTGCGGGCGCGGGGTCTCCGCGGGGGCGATGCGATCGGCCTGCTCTGCGCCAACCGCGCCGAGTTCGTCGAGGCGCTCTACGCCGCCTTGCGCGGCGGCTGGCGCGTCACGCCCATCAACTGGCACCTGACCGGCGAGGAGGTGGGCTACGTGGTGGCGAACTGCGAGGCCCGGGCCTTCCTGGCCGACGCCCGCTTCGCCGAGGCGGCGGCCGAGGCCGCGGGCCACGCGCCGGGGGCGACGATCCGTCTCGCCATCGGGGGCGAGATCCCCGGCTTCGAGGCCTATGACGCGGCGCTGGCGGAGGCGTCTCCCCACGACGTCGAGGATCCGGCGCTCGGTCACACCATGCTCTACACCTCGGGCACCACCGGCCGGCCCAAGGGGGTCCACCGCGATCCCCGCGCGCGCCAGCGAGCCACGGCCGAGGTGGCCCGCCACATCGCCGTGCGGCCCGGCGAGGACGTCAACCTGTGTACCGGCCCGCTCTACCACGCGGCGCCCCTGGCGTTCTCGCTCACGGCGCCCCTGGCCTTCGGCGCCGGCGTCGTCCTGATGGACGGCTGGGGCGCCGAGGAGTCGCTGCGCCTGGTCGAGACCCACCGGGTCACCCACACCCACATGGTGCCCACCATGTTCCACCGCCTCCTCGGCCTGTCCGACGACGTGCGCACCCGCTACGACGTCTCGAGCCTCCGGGTGGTGCTCCACGGGGCCGCGCCGTGCCCGGTGCCCGTGAAGCAGGCGCTCATGGACTGGCTCGGCCCCGTCGTCTACGAGTACTACGCCGCCACCGAAGGCTGGGGCTCCTTCGTCACGCCCGACCAGTGGCTCTCGCGCCCCGGCACCGTCGGTCGACCGGACCCGGGCCAGGTGGAGGTGCGCGACGACGAGGGCAAGCCCCTGCCGGCGGGCGAGATCGGGACGCTCTACCTCAAGGCGCCCGACGACGCGAACAGCCGCTTCCGCTACTACGGCGACGAGGCGAAGACGGCCGGCGCCTACGACGACCGCGGGGGCTACTTCACCCTCGGCGACGTGGGCTACACCGACGCGGACGGCTGGCTCTACCTCTGCGACCGCAGCGCCGACGTCATCATCTCGGGCGGCGTGAACATCTACCCGGCGGAGGTCGACGCCGCGCTGCTGACCCATCCCGCCGTGCACGACGTCGCTACGGTGGGCATTCCGAACGAGGAGTGGGGCGAGGAGGTGCGGGCCGTCGTGGAGCTGTGGCCGGAGGTGGAGCCCACGCCCGAGCTCGGGAGGGAGCTGGTGGCCCACTGCCGCGAGCGGCTGGCCCACTACAAGTGCCCCCGCCAGGTCGACTTCCGCGAGGCGCTGCCGCGCCTCGACAGCGGCAAGATCCAGCGCCGCAAGGTGCGCGAGCCCTACTGGCGCGGCCGGGAGCGCCGGATCTAGGGCACGTCGATCCGGAACACCGCCGGACCGCCCGGGCCGCGGCGCTCCACCCGCCAGGTCCCGGACGTGAGCCACGCGGCGGGGATCTCGAGCTCGGCCCCGTCGCTTCCCGCCTCGACCCACTCCCGCAGCTCGCGGCGCCCGTCGGCGGCGCGGACTCGGAGCTCCACCTCGCCGGGCGGGCTCGGCACCCGGAGTCGCCAGCGCGCGCCCACCCGCTCGAGGGACGGACCGGCGCGGGCCGCCGGAGACGCAGCGTCGGCCAGGAAGCCGAGGGACTCCCCGGCCGACGCCGACTCCGACTCCGGCTCCTGCGCGGCCTCGCGGCGCGCCTCGGGTCGGGGCGCGCGCGCCACGCCCACCGCACGGTAGATGCGCTCGCGCTGCTCCTGCTCGCGCTGCGCCTGCTCCTGCTCCTGCGCCTGCTCCTGCTCGCGCTGGCGCGCCCGTGCGTCCGCGTCCTCCGGCGGCTCGATGGCGTCGAGCGACTCGGCCAGGGCCGTCCGGGCGCGTCCGGCCTCGGCCTCCGCGGCGGGCGGTGTCCCCGCCTCCGCTCTCGCCTTCGCGGCCGGGGCCGGGGCCGGGGCCGGTGCCTGAACGGGCTGCGCCGCCGCAGTTCGGTCGCGCTCCAGCCCCGCCCTGGCCGTCGGTGCGGCGGCCGGCTCCGGCCGGGCGCGCAGCTCGCGCGCCTCGACGGGCTCCTGGAGACGGACCTCGTCGGACGCGATGGGCAGGGGACCGCGGCCGACCAGGCTGTAGATCGCCGGCAGCGAGACCAGCAGCAGGGCGCTGTAGGCAAAGGCCGGATGCCAGAGGATGCGGCCGAGCACGGCCAGCGGGGAGCGGCGTCCCGGAGCCGCCCCCGCCCCGGCCGCCGGGGCCTCGAGTGCCAGCGCCGCCGGCTCGAAGGCGCGCAGGGCCGCCAGCTCGTCGCGGCAGGCGGCACAGCCCCGCAGATGCCGGGAGATCCGCTCGCGCTCGTCCCGCGCCACGGCGCCCGGGTCCTCGTCGTAGCGCAGCAGCGCCGCCGGCTCGGGATGCGCGGCGCTCCCCGAGGCCAGGCGCGTCTCGAGCTCGGTCCAGGCACGCACCTCCGCGGCACACGCGGCGCAGCGCGGGTAGTGGTCGCGGAAGGCGTCGAAGGACGCGTCCCGCGGCGCGGCCAGGAAGGCCGGCAGGTCGATCTCGAAGGCCTGGCGGCAGTTCACGCGGAGCTCTCCCTTGAACAGGTCTGCCGGGGGGGCCGGATCGGCTCAGCCATCCTCGGACTCCGAGCCACCCCCGGGCTCTGCGAGGCCGGGCTCCAGGCGCGAGCGCAGCAGGTCCAGGCCCTGGCGCAGCCGCCGCTTCAGCGTGCCGAGGGGAATCCCGGTGTCGCGGCTGACCTCCTCGTAGGTCCGGCCCTCCCGGTAGACGCCCACGACCGCGAGCCGCTGCTCCTCCTCGAGCCCGTCGACGGCCGACCACAGGGCGCGGGCCTCCTCGCGGTCCGGCTCGACGGCCGCACGCGCACACTCGTCGTCCCAGGGGAGGCTCTCGCGCTCGTTCAGGCGCAGGGTGCGCTTGAGCCGGTCGACGAACTTGTTGCGCGTCACGATTCGGACGTAGCCGGTGAAGGCCTTCGGGTCCCGCAGCCGGCCGGCGCGGTGGTTGGCGACGACGGCCAGGAGCACTTCCTGGCGCAGATCGTCCCATTCGTCGCGGAAGTCGTAGGCCCGCATCTGCGTCAGGAAGCCGGTGAGCAGGCGGTTGAACTCGAGCAGGGCGAGGCGATCGCCGGCGATCAGCCGGTCGAGGACGGCGAGCCAGTCCGTCGGGCGCTCGGACACGCGCAGACCCTAGCGCCCGCGGTCGGGCGGCGGTCAGATGGTAGGATTTTCCAATGATTAAGTTGTAAAAAATGATCTTCTTATGTCATAATCAGACCTCGTGAGCGAGTTCCGCTACGAGCAGTTCTGTCCCGTCGCACGGGCCTGCGAGGTGCTGGCCTCCCGCTGGACCCTGCTCATCGTGCGCGACCTCCTGCTCGGCCCCCAGCGCTTCGTCGACCTGAAGCGGGCGCTCGCCGGCATCAGCGGGAGCGTGCTGGCGGAGCGCCTGACCCAGCTCGAGGCCCACGGGGTGGTCGAGCGGCGCGAGCTGCCGCCGCCCGCGGCCTCCACCGTCTACGCCCTCACGCCCCTGGGCGAGGCGTTGCGGCCCGCCGTCGTCGAGCTGCTGCGCTGGGGGGTACGACTCATGGCGCGGGTCCAGCCCGGCGACCACCTCGAGCCGCGCTGGGTCGCCATGGGGCTCGAGGCCACGACCCGCCGCGGTCCCACGCCCGCGCGCCGCATCGAGGTCCGCATTCCCGACACCCACGGGCCGCAGGTCTTCCGCGTGGTCGGCGGCGCCGACGGCGCCCGGATCACCCGCGAGCCCGGGCCGGCGGACGCCGTGCTCGAGGCCGACGGCAAGCTCGTGCTGCTGCTCGCGGCCGGCGCCGGCGACCTCGACGCGCTCGTCGAGGGCGGCGCGGTGCGGGCGGAGGGAGATCGTTCCGCGCTCCGCGACCTCCCGAAGCTCTTCACGATGTCGCCCGCTCCCGATCCCCAACCCGGGGGCTAGCCGAGGGCTAGCGCCCCACACAGGAGAACGAAGCATGCCGATCCTCCATGGTGTCAATGCCTCCCCCTTCGTGCGCAAGGTGCGCGTCGCCCTGGCCGTCAAGGGCATCGACTACGACCTGAATCCGGTGATGCCCATGGGCGTCTCCGACGAGTACCGGCAGAAGAGCCCACTCGGGAAGGTCCCGTGCTACGAGGACGGCGACCTGCTCCTGCCCGACTCGTCGGTGATCCTGGCCTACCTGGAGCGCCTCCAGCCCGAGCCGGCCCTGCTCCCGGCCGACCCCGCCCGGGCCGGTCGCGCGCTCTGGTACGAGGAGTACGGCGACACGAAGCTCGTCGAGACCCTCGGGCCGATCTTCTTCGAGCGCGTGATCAAGCCGAACTTCATGAACGCCCCCACCGACGAGGAGCGGGTCGCCACGCAGATCGCCGAGGCGATTCCGCCGGTGCTCGACTACCTGGAGGGCGAGGCCCCGGCCGGCGGCGACGGCATCGTGGGCGGGCGCTTCTCCGTGGCCGATATCGGTCTCGGGAGCCCGTTCGTGAACGCCCGGCACGGGGGCTTCGCCGTCGACGCCGCACGCTGGCCCAGGCTCGCCGCCTACGTGGAAGCCGTGACGTCGAACCCCTTCTTCAAGCCCATCGTCGAGGAAGAGGTCGCCCAGTTCGCCAACCTCTGATCCGGCCACGAACGAGGGCCCGGCTCCTGCGGGGGCCGGGCCCGCCCCTCGGAGGATGCATGTCGCTTCCCAAGCTCTACGGCGTCCGCATCTCGCCGTTCGTCGAGAAGGTGCACCGCGCCCTGCGCTACAAGGGCATCGACTACGAGGCCATGGGCCTCGAGCCGCTGACGCTGCGCAGGGTGAGCCCCGTGACCGGCAAGATGCCGGTGCTGGAGATCGACGGCGCGCTTCACCACGACTCCACGTTCATCCTGCGGGAGCTCGACCGCCGCCAGCCGGATCCGCCCCTCTACTCCCCCGACCCGCGCGAGGCCGCCGGTCAGCGCCTGCTGGAGGACTGGTGCGACGAGAGCCTCTACTTCCAGGCCTTCGCCCTGCGCTGGACGCCCGAGAGCGCGGCGGCCACCACGCGCCAGCTCGCCGAGGCCACGCCCTTCCCACTCCGGCTCGTGGTGCCCTACGTCCTGCCGCGGCAGCTTCGCGGCATGGCCCGGGCCCAGGGGCTCGGTCGCCTGCCCGGCGATGTGCTCGTGGCCGAGCTGGGCCGGCACCTCGACGACCTGCTGACGGTCCTCGGCGATCGGCCCTTCCTCCACGCGGACGCCCCCAGCGCGGCGGACTTCAGCCTCTACGGCATGCTGGCCGCGCTCACCTCGGGGCCGACGCCCCAGGCCGAGGCGCTGCTGGCCGACCGGCCCGCCTTCGCCGATTGGAGGAAGCGGGTGGAGGAGCTCACCGGCGGCCCCTAGCGGGCGGCTACTTCGTGGCGGGGCCCGTGGGCACGGCCCGGAACGGGACGTCCTTGTCGACGCGCACCTCGGGCGGGAGGCGCAGGATCCGCTCGGCGATGATGTTGCGCAGGATCTCGTCGGTTCCGCCGGCGAGGCGGCCCCCCGGCGCGCCCAGATAGCTCTGGGCCCAGGGGGTCTTTGCCAGGCCCGCCGGCCCGAGCAGCTCCAGGGCGAAGGCGGCCATCTCCTGGCGGGTGCGGGCGCCCACCAGCTTGCCGAGGGAGTTCTCGGGCCCCGGGGTGGTGCCCCGGGAGAGCGCCGTCAGGGAGCGGAAGCGGGTGTACTCCACGCCCTTCTGACGCAGATAGAACCCGGCCAGGCGCTCGCGTACAGCGGGGTCTTCGAGGGCGCTGCCGGCGTCGAGCTCCGTGTCCCGTGCCAGCTGGAGCAGGTCGCGGAAGCCGGGCCCCGCGGCGGCGCCGCCGCCCAGGGCGGCGCGCTCGTTCATGAGGGTCGTGATGGCGCCGCGCCAGCCGTCGTTCACCTCGCCCACCCGGTTCTCGTCGGGGACGTAGACGCCGTCGAAGAAGACCTCGTTGAAGGCGCTGGCCCCGTTGATCTGCGGGATGGGGCGGATCTCGATGCCCGCGGCCTCCATGTCGACGATGAAGTAGGTGATCCCGCCGTGCTTGGTGGCGTTCGGGTCGGTGCGGGTGACGATCATGCCCCACTTGCAGTAGTGGGCGCCCGAGGTCCAGATCTTCTGGCCGTCGATGCGCCAGCCCTCGCCGTCGCGGGAGGCCGCGGTGCGCAGGGCCGCCAGGTCCGAGCCGGCGCCCGGCTCGCTGAAGAGCTGGCACCAGATCTCGTCGCCTCGGAGCATCGGGCGCAGGTAGCGCGACTTCTGGGCGTCGCTGCCGTGGCGCATCAGGGTGGGCCCGAGCATGCCCTGGCCGATGGTGAAGATGTTGGGCGGCGTGCGGAAGCGCGCCTCCTCCTGGTTCCAGATCACGTTCTGGATGGGCGTCGCGCCGCGGCCGCCGTACTCCACGGGCCAGGTGATGCAGGCCCAGCCGGCGTCGGCCTTGCGCGCCTGCCACGCCTGGGCCCGGCTCACCACCTCCGCGTCGCGGGACGCGGGCAGCGGCTTGCTCTCGCCGGGCGCGAGGCGGCCTTCGCTGTTGGCCTCGAGCCAGCTGCGGGCCTCGGCCCGGAACCTGGCCTCCTCGGGGGTGTCGTTGAAGTCCATGCTGTGCTGCCTCCGGCCCGCGTCTAGGGTGTAGCCCAGAGGCCGCGGCGGTGGGTGAGGATCGGTGGCGCGGCCACCAGCAGCGCCAGGCCGCCGTAGAGGAGCGCGACGAAGAACATCCCGTCGCCCACCGGGTCGGCGACGCCGGCCACGGCCGGAAACAGCGACGCCTTCACCAGGATCGCCAGGTTGGTGTTGCGGATGGTGGCCTCGATGGCCACGGCCAGCCGGTCCCGGGCCGAGAGCCGACCGACGCGGCCGGCCAGCACCGCCGTCGCCTGGGCCCCCAGGCACAGGGCGCCGACGGCCAGGGGCCCCATGGCGCCGTAGGCCGCCGGGTCGAGTCGGCCCGCGCCCGCCGCGCCTACGATCATCACCCCGATGACCGCCAGGCTCGCCCGGATGGCCCAGCGCGAGAGCAGGGCCTGCCGGGACGGGAAGCGGATCCCGGCGAGCATCCCCACCAGCAGCGGCAGGAGCAGCGTGATGCCGATCTCCCAGGCCACCCGCGCCACGGGCATCTCGAAGTCCACGGGGAGGTGGGCCGCCGCCAGCGCCCGCAGGATCAGCGGGGTGGTCACCAGGGCGCCGGTCGTGCAGACGGCGGTCAGCGAGATCGACAGGGCGATGTTGCCCTTGCCCAGGTAGGTGGCGACGTTCGAGAGCGAGCCGCCGGGCACCGCCGCCACCAGGACCAGGCCCGCGGCGATGCCGGGCGGGACCGGCAGCAGCCACCCGACCGCGAGCGCCACCAGGGGCACGCTCACCAGCTGGGTGACGAGGCCGAGGGTCAGCCCGCGCGGCTCGCGCACCACCTCGACGAAGTCCCGCGGCGTGAGCAGCGCGCCCATCCCGAGCATGGCAAAGGCCAGCTGGAGCGAGGCCAGCAGGTACTCGTACTCGGGATAGCGCTCGAACACCCCCCGGCGCCGACGTCTAGTGCTTCGGAATCGCGCGCGGACCGAGCCGGTTGCGGACGTCGTCCTCCAGGGCCTTCACCGCGTCGCCGCAGTGCTGGTCCTTCAGGCGCTTGAGGGTCGGGTAGCCCGCCCGGGCCTCCGCGTCCCACTCGTCGGCGAACCGCCCCGAGGCGATGTCGTCGACGAGCTCCTTCATCCGGGGCATCGGGTCCAGGTGGTCGAACGCCTCCCGGCGCGAGAGCTGGCCGTACTGGCTGGTGGGGGAGTGGAAGTCCATCTGGCGGGCATACCCGATCTCGCGCACCAGCCGGTAGCTCCGCTCCACCTCGCCCGAGAGCACCAGCTCGGTCATCACCGCCTCGAGCGGGATGCCCGCCTGGAGCATGCTCTGGACGAACGACTGGTTGATGCGCTGGAGGGCCGGCGAGAGCACCTGCTCCACGGCGATGTCGAGCACGGCCTCCTGGTGGGGCGTCATCTCGATCGCCCCCTGGCGCAGGCCGCCGATGGCCTTGGCCACGGCCAGCGTGCGCGCCCGGGCCCGGCCCGTGACGTCCCGGTGCACGCCTACCGCCGTGATGAAGCCGACGCCTTCCTCGTAGCAGAGCCGCACCTCGGGGCCGAGCATGCGCGGCGCGACCATGGCGAGGTCGCCGGCGGGCTGGAAGCGCCCGAAGCCCAGGCTGTAGCCGCTCGCGACCAGGGTGAGTCCCGCCTCGTGACGCGCGAGGCCGAGCTCGGGGATGACGTCATCGGGCACCAGGATGCAGACCACGTCGGCGGCGTCGGCGGCGGCGACGTCGGCGGCGCGGAAGCCGTCCCGCTCGGCCTGCTCGCGCGAGGCGTCGGCGCGTACGCACACCTGTACGTCGAGGCCCGAGTCGCGCAGGTTGAGGGCCCAGGAGCGGCCCTGGTTGCCGTAGCCCACGATGGCGATCTGCTGATCGCGCAGGACTTCGAGGTCGCCGTCGGACTCTTGGTAGATGGTCGTCGCCATGGGGGCCTCTTTGGGTCGAGGGGCAGCGGCCGTTGCGGTCGAGGGGGGCAGCGCCCGTTCTCTCGAATGATTGACGGATTTCGTCAAAAATGTCAATTTTTTAGCCGTGAGCGGGCCCGAGAATGCCAGTCGCAGCTCCGCGCGGCCCCTGACCCGACGCGGGGAGGAGACCCGGGAGCGGATCCTCGACGCGGCGGCCCGGGCCTTCGCCGAAGTGGGCTTCCGGCGCACCCGGCTGGAGGACGTGGCCGCCGGCGCGGGCGTCTCCCGGACCCTCCTCTACGCCTACTTCGAGAGCAAGGAGCACCTCCTGCAGGAGGTGCGGGACGGGGTGCTGGCGGACTGGGCGGCGGCGGTGGGGCCCTCCGTCGAGCGGGCCGGGAGCGCCGCCGAGACCCTCGAGGCGATGGTCCGGGGCACCCTGGCCTACGCCCGCACCCGTCCCTTCCTCGGCGCCGTGCTCTCCGACGACGCCCGGGTGGTCCTGCTCGACCGCGACGACACCAACCGGAGCGCCCTCGAGGGCTGGCGCAAGCGCCTGGTCGACGCGCTCCAGGGCGGTGTCGCGTCCGGCGAGTTCCGAGCCGACCTCGACGTGGGGGCCACCGCCGACGTCCTCCGCGCCATGCAGGTCGGGATGCTCGAGCGGATGCATCGCGCCGGCCCCATCGAGGTCGGCCGGGACGCCCACGTCGACGCGGCCCTGGCACTCGTGCTGGGGGGCGTTCGCCGGACCTGAGCCGACCCGAAACGATCCGGCCCCCGGCGGGGCGAAGCCCCCGGGAGGACGCCGGGCCAAACCCCGGGGCCCGCGCTCGGCGATCGCCCGATCGAACGGCGGTCGCGCTGCGCCGATGACCCGGGGGAGATGGCCTGGGTCTGGACTCCTCATGCGGTGATCCCGCTCTGTGTTGGCGTGGCGCTGATCTGCACGGCCACCTATGGCGTGCTGCGGCGTCACTCGATCGTGATCCTTCCCTTCGCCGCGCTGCTCTACGCCCTCGCGCTCTGGATCACCGTCTCGGGCCTGGCGATGCTCACCCACGACCTGGCCGCCAAGGTCCTGCTGCGACACGGCTCGTTCATCGGCGCGAGCTTCGTGCCCTCCAGCTTCCTGGCCATCGCGCTCATCCTGCGCGAGCGCCGCTCCCCCTCGATGCCGGTGTGGATCGCCATCTGGTCGATCCCGATCGTCTTCACCCAGATCGCCCTCACCAACCACAGCCACGGGCTCATCTGGGCCACCACCGACGCGGTGCGCGAGGGCGACGTCGTCCGCCTCGTGAGCACCTGGGGCGCGGGCTTCTACGCCTTTCTCCTGTTCGGGTACGGCTCGCTGGCGGTAGCCGCCGGGATGCTCGCCCGCACCTTCTTCGCCAGCCGGGGGCACCGCAGCGACGTCGTGACGGTGGTCGTCGGTGTCGCCGCACCCTGCGTCACGAGCGCCCTCTCGCTCTTCATGGACGTCGATCTCATTCCCGGCTTCGACATCACGCCCTACGGGCTCGCGGTCTCGGGTCTGGTCCTCTCGCGCTACGCCCTCCTCGGCTTCATCCCGATCGCGCGCCCGCAGATCGTCGAGGAGCTGGCAGACCCCGTGGTGGCCGTGGACGTGGTGGAGGGGCTCGCCTACGTGAATCGCGCCGGTCGCGAGCTCTTCGGCCTGCCCGAGCACCGCCGTCCCCTGCCCCTGGAGCAGGTGCTGGGGGCCCACCCGGCGCTCCTCAGCCAGGTGGAGGCCCACGCCGACCGCATCGAAGAGGTCGTGATGCAGGCGGGCGAGCGCCCCGTGGTCTACGAGGCGCGCGTGGGCCGGCTCACGGCGCCCCACGTCCCCGAGCCGGGCCGCGTGCTGGTGCTGCGCGACGTGACCGACCGTCGCCTCGCCGAGGACCAGGCCCGCGAGCTCGCGTTCTGCGACCCGCTCACGGGCCTGCCCAACCGCGAGCTCTTCCGCCGCCAGCTCGATGCCTCGCTCCACCACGCCCGCCGCAGCCGGAGCACCCTGGCGGTGCTCTTCCTCGACCTCGACGACTTCAAGAAGGTGAACGACACCTTCGGCCATAGCGTCGGCGACCGGCTGCTCCGCGACGTGGCCAACCGCTTCCGCCTCCGGGTGCGGGTGAGCGACACCGTAGCGCGACGGGGGGTGGCCGCCGCCGGAAACAGCATCTCGCGTCTCGGGGGGGACGAGTTCACCTTCCTGCTCGCGGACATCGGCGAGCCCGCCGACGCAGCGCTCGTCGCCGACCGCCTGATCGGCGCGCTCCGCGAGCCCTTCGACCTCGGCGGCTTCGAGGTCTTCGTGGGGGCCAGCGTGGGGATCGCCCTCTTTCCCCACGACGGCGAGGACGCCGAGACCCTGCTCCGGAACGCCGATGCCGCGATGTACGCCGCGAAGCGCGCCGGACACAACGCATCTCAGTTCTACGATGCCTCCATGAACCAGGAGCATCGCCGCCGCTACGAGCTCGAGCGCCGACTGCGCGGGGCGCTCGAACGCGACGAGTTCCGACTGCTCTATCAGCCGCTCCGCGACGGTCGGGACGGCACCCTGGTGGGCGCGGAGGCGCTGCTGCGCTGGTGCCCCCGGGAGGGCGACTCCGTGCCGATCCCCGAGGTCATCACCGTGGCGGAGGAGACGGGCCTGATCGTGGAGATCGGCGCCTGGGTGCTGCGCACCGCCTGTCTCCAGTCCCAGGCCTGGCGCGACGCCGGCTACGAGTCTCCCCGCATCTCGGTCAACGTGTCCGGACGCCAGCTCCGCCAGCGGGGCTTCGTCGATACGCTCGTCGACGTGATCAACGAGACCGACATTCCGATCGACCGCATCGAGCTGGAGATCACCGAGAGCACCATCCTGCAGCACGACGAGACCACTACGGCCGCGCTGGCGGATCTGCAGGCCATGTCGATCGGCCTCGCCCTGGACGACTTCGGAACCGGCTACTCGTCCCTGACACACCTCCGCCGCCTGCCGCTCCAGCGGGTCAAGATCGACCGCTCGTTCACCGACGGCGTGGTCGACGAGCCCGACGACGCCGCCCTGTGCAAGGCCCTGATCGCCATGGCCCACGCGGTCTCCCTGGAGGTGGTGGCGGAGGGCGTCGAGACGGAGGCCCAGGCCGCCTTCCTCCGGGAGCAGGGCTGCGACGAGCTCCAGGGCTACCTGTTCAGCCGCCCCATCCCGCCGGAGGAGTTCGAGCGCTTCCTCGTGCCCGCGAAGACCTCGGACCCCGACGTGTGAGACAATCCGCCCGGCGGTCCAGGAGGTCGACGGGTGGCGAACGGCGGAGACACGGGGGTGCGGGGCCTGTGGCGCGCGGCCGAGGCCGAGCCCGAACGGGTGGCGCTGGTGGACGCGGCCGGACGCGAGCACACCGCGGGCGCGCTGGTCGCCGAGGCCAACCGCCTGGTCCACGGCCTGCGCCGGCGCGGGCTGGCGGCGGGGGACGGCGTCGCGGTCCTGCTGCCCAACGGCCCGGAGCTGATCCAGCTGCTCCTGGCCGTGATGCAGGCGGGCTGGCAGTACACCGCCCTCAACACCCACCTCACCGCCGAGGAGATCGCCTACGTCCTCGGCGACTCGCGGGCGCGGGCCTTCGTGGCCCACGCGCGCCTGGCCGACGTGGCGCGCGAGGCCGCGGCCCGCGCCGGCCTGGAGGCAGGCATGGCCTTCGCGGTGGGCGGTGCGGACGGTCTCGAGGACTTCGCGTCCCTGGCGGCCGGCCAATCCGAGGCGCGGCCCGACGACCGGCTCGCCGGCCAGTTCATGCAATACACGTCCGGCACCACGGGGCGGCCCAAGGCGGTGCGGCGGGCGATCCCGGCGATGGACCCCGACGCCATGGTCGCGGCCCTCGCGCCGACCCTGCTGCGCTTCGGTATCCAGCCCGGTGGTGATCAGGTACACCTCGTGACCTCGCCCATGTACCACATGGCGCCGCTCTCCTACGCCTACTTCTCGCTGCACTTCGAGCACCGCGCGGTGCTGATGGAGCGCTGGGATGCCGAGGAGGCCCTGGCCCGGATCGAGCGTCACCGGGTGACGACGACCCACATGGTGCCCACCCAGCTCCACCGCCTCATGCGCCTGCCGGAGGAGACCCGCCGCCGCTACGACTGCTCGTCGCTCAGCCACGTGCTCCACGCCGCCGCGCCCTGCCCGGTGGAGCTGAAGCGGCAGCTCTTCGCGTGGTGGGGACCCGTGATCTACGAGTACTACGGCGCGACCGAGGGCGGGGGCACCCTGGCCGGTCCCGAGGACTGGCTGGCCCATCCGGGGACGGTGGGTCGGCCCTGGCCGGGTGCCGACGTCAAGATCCTCGACGACGACGGCCGCGAGCTTCCGCCCGGTCGGGTGGGCACGGTCTACATGAAGCTCACCATGCCCTTCGAGTACAAGGACGACCCCGACAAGACCGCGCGCGGTCGCCGCGGCGACTACTTCACCGTGGGCGACGTGGGCGAGCTGGATGCGGAGGGCTTCCTCTACCTCCGCGACCGCAAGATCGACATGATCATCTCCGGGGGGGTGAACATCTATCCGGCCGAGGTGGAGGCGGCGCTGCTCGCCCATCCCGAGGTGGGCGACGCCGCGGTCTTCGGCGTGCCCCACGACGACTGGGGCGAGGCGGTGAAGGCCGTGGTGGAGCCGGCGCCCGGAAGCGCGGCGGATCCCGCCCTGGCGGAGCGCCTGCTCGCCCACTGCCGCGAGCGGCTGGCCGGATACAAGTGCCCGCGCTCGGTGGACTTCGTCGAGGCGCTGCCCCGCGACCCGAACGGCAAGCTCTACAAGCGCCGGCTGCGGGACCCCTACTGGGAGGGCCGCCCGCGGGCCATCTAGGG
>CAYTZH010000039.1:0-49272 GCA_964442285.1 uncultured Spirochaetales bacterium
CGTGGCCTCCGGCTCGGGCCCCGCCTCGGCGGCCTTCGTGGCCTCCGGCTCGGGCTCCGCCTCCGGCGCCGCGAGCCAGCGCGGCGTGAAGTCCACCTCGGGCCCGGGCTCCTCGGTCAGCAGCTCGAACTGCTCGTGGTGCAGCTCCGCGCGGATCCGGATCTCGAGCTGGCGGCCGAGGGCCTCCTCCAGCTCCTCGAGCGAGCTGCGCAGCTCCCCGAGCAGGAGCTCGCCCACCCGTCGGCCGACCGCGACCACGACCTTGCGGCCGCGCAGGTGGCGGAGGTCCTTGCGGAGCTCGCGCAGCACCTTGTAGGCCACGCTCTCCCCCGAGAGCACGTAGCTCTTGCCCTCGCAGTAGGGACACGGCTCGCACACCGTCTGCACCAGGCTCTCCCGGGTGCGCTTGCGCGTCATCTCCACCAGGCCGAGCTCGGAGATCTTGAGGATGTTGGTGCGCGCCTTGTCCTGGCGCAGCGCCTCCTGCAGCGCGCGGTAGACCTTCTCGCGGTTGGACGTATCGTCCATGTCGATCAGGTCGATGATGATCAGACCACCGATGTTCCGGAAGCGGAGCTGGTGGACGACCTCCTTGACCGCCTCCAGGTTGGTCTTGAGGACGGTCTCCTCGAGGTCGCGCTTGCCCACGTAGCGGCCGGTGTTCACGTCGATCGCCGTGAGCGCCTCGCTGTGGTCGATGATCAGGTAGCCGCCGCTCTTGAGCCAGACCTTGCGCCCGAGATTCTGGTCGAGCTGGGCCTCCAGGCCGAAGTCGTCGAAGATGGGGATCTCGCCCCGGTAGCGCTCGATGCGCGGCGGATCGACCATGAACCGCGAAGTGAAGCGCTGCAGCTCCTCGAAGGTGGCCTCCTGGTCCACCACGATCCGCTTCGTCTCGGGCCCGACCCCGTCGCGCACCACCCGCAATGGGAGCGACGGCTCCCGGTAGAGCACCGCCGGCGCGCGGACCTCGTCCTTGCGGATCTGGATGTCGTCCCAGGTCTCGGTCAGGTAGCGGACGTCGGCTTCGAGGTCGCCCTCGCGGACGCCGTCGCCCGCGGTGCGGATGATGAAGCCGAGGTCGCGCGGGCGCAGCCGGTCGACGGCGCGACGCAGGCGCCGCCGCTCCCGGTCCGAATCGATGCGGCGCGAGACGCCCACCCGCGGAGACCAGGGCGTGAGCACCAGGTGCCGGCCGGCGATCGAGACGTGGGAGGTGATGCGCGCGCCCTTGGTGCCGATGGGCTCCTTGGCCACCTGCACCACCACCTCCTCGCCCTCCGAGAGCATGCTCTCGATCTTGGGCGGCTGGCTGCGGCCGTTGCCGTTGCGGCGTCCGCGGCGTCGGGGCGCCTCGGCCTCCCCCGGCTCGTCCTCCACCAGGTCGAGGTCGACGATGTAGTCGCCCGCGTACAGGAAGGCGGCCTTCTCCAGGCCGATGTCCACGAAGGCGGCCTGCATGCCGGGCAGCACCCGGGTGACCCGACCCTTGACCACGTTCCCGACCATGCCCCGGTCGCTGGCGCGCTCCAGGTGGAGCTCGACGAAGTTCCCGCGCTCCAGGATGGCCACCCGGGTCTCGGCGGCCGAAGCGTTGACCACGATCTCGTTCTGCATGCTTTCCCCACGGCCGTCTCCGGGGGCGCGGTGAGGGGGGCCGCGCGCGGTCCGGTGACGATCCGGCTGGCGAGCCGACGCCCGGAGCCCTGGTGTCGGAGCCCGCGCCTATGCGCTGGCGCAGCGACCGACGGCGGGAACGCGCTGGGGGGATCGGGCGGCGCGGCGCGCCTGCCCGGAGATCGAGGGCTCTCGAATGCACTCGTCCGCGCGGGCGATCGCCGGGACGGACGAGCTATGGACGCAGGTTCGCACGAGTTTTCTGCCTCGCGTGCTCTGAGCTTCGAAGCTATCCATCGACCGCGACGGCGGAGGTTCCGTCGATCGCGGCCGTTCCGACGGCCGGCCTCCCGGCGCGAAGCGGGCGCGAGCCCCCCGGTGCGTTCCCCCGCACTCCGGCTCGCTCCGTCTCACAGCCAGGGCTCCCTCGCGAACATCCCTGAAACATGACGATTTCGGGACGAGGGTGGCCGGTCCGTGACAAACTCCGGGACCGAACATCATGGATCCCAAGCCCCAGGTCAACCCGGACCCTCGCAGGGCACTGCCGGGGGTGGATCGGCTGGCGGCCGCGGTGCGGGAGCGCCGGCCGGCGCTCCCGGCGTGGGCGGCGGTCGCGGCGGCCCGCGGCCTGCTCGCGGAGGAGCGAGAGCGGCTGGTCCGGACGCCCCCCGGCGCCGCCGGGGTGGTGCCGCCGGCCCCCGGGGCCCTGGCGGAGCGGGCGGCCGCCCGGGCCGAGGCCCTGGCCCGCCGCCATCCGGCCCGGGTCGTGAACGCCACCGGGGTGGTCCTGCACACGAACCTGGGGCGGGCGCCCCTGGCCCCGGGCGCCGCCGCCGCGGTGGCCGAGGTGGCCGCGGCCTACAGCGATCTGGAGCTCGATCGGACCCGTGGCGAGCGGGGCGACCGCCTCGCCTCCGTGGTGGAGCGCCTGGTGCTGCTCTCCGGCGCCGAGTCCGCCCTTGCGGTCAACAACAACGCGGCCGCGGTGGTGCTGGCCCTCGACAGCCTGGCCCGCGGCCGGGAGGTGGTGGTCTCCCGCGGCGAGCTGGTGGAGATCGGCGGGTCCTTCCGGGTTCCCGACATCATGGAGCGGGCGGGCGTGCGCCTGGTGGAGGTCGGCACCACCAACCGCACCCACCTCCGCGACTACGCGGACGCCATCGGCCCGGACACGGCGCTGCTGCTGAAGGTGCACCGCAGCAACTTCGAGCAGCGCGGCTTCGTGGCCGAGGTGGCGCTGTCGGACCTGGCCGGCCTCGCCCGCGAGCGCGGGCTGCCGCTGCTGGAGGACCTCGGCAGCGGCACGCTCTTCCCGCTGGCCTCCCGCGGCTTCCCGGCGGACACCGAGGCCGCCGCGCGGCTGGCCCTGGGCGCGGATCTGGTGTGCTTCTCGGGAGACAAGCTGCTCGGGGGTCCCCAGGCGGGACTCGTGCTCGGGCGCCGCGCGCTGGTGGCGCGCATGCGCCGCAACCCCCTCCACCGCGCCCTGCGTCTCGACAAGCTCGGCCTCGCGGCGCTCGACTGGACGCTCGAGGCATTGCTCGCGGGACGCGCGGAGCGCGAGGTGCCCGCGCTGCGGCAGCTGCTCGCCGCGCCCGAGGCGCTTCGGCACGCCGCACGCGCGCTGGCGGAGCGCCTCGAGGCGATCGGGGATGGCGTTTCGGTGACGCTGCGCGAGGACCGCTCGGCGGTGGGCGGCGGCTCGCTCCCGGGCTTCGAGCTTCCCACCTGGGGAGTGGCGCTGCGGGGGCCGATGGCCGCCGACGCGTTCGCGGCGCGCCTGCTCGAGGCGCCCGTCCCGGTGCTGGCGCGGGTGCGCGACGGGGCCGTGCTGCTCGACGTGCGAACACTGCTCGAAGGCGACGTGGAGCGCATCGTGAGCGCGGTTCGGGGGGCGGTCGCGCGCGGCTCGGTTTGATCCCGAGCGGACCATCCGGTACGTTCCAACCCCCGAGAAACCATGCTGAATTCGAGCGTTCTGGTCCTCAACCGGTCCTACCTGCCGATCCACGTCACGAACGTGCGCAGGGCCTTCTCGCTCATCTACCAGGGCGTCGCCAAGGCCGTCGACGAGC
The DNA here is from genome assembly GCA_964442285.1 of uncultured Spirochaetales bacterium. Taxonomy (GTDB): domain Bacteria; phylum Myxococcota_A; class UBA9160; order UBA9160; family JAFDET01; genus CAYTZH01. The sequence continues at coordinate 3,696 of CAYTZH010000039.1, forward strand.
AGTACCAGACCTTCGATTTCGAGAGCTGGAGCCAGCTGGCGGTCGCCCGGGACGACGAGGAGTTCATCGGCACCTCGGCCGGCCCGATGCGGGTGCCCCGGGTCATCGTGCTCGTGGCCTTCGACCGCGTCCCGAAGCGCCACGTCCGCTTCAGCCGCATCAACATCTTCGCGCGTGACAACTTCCAGTGTCAGTACTGCGGTCGGCGTCCCACGCGCTCCGAGCTCAACCTGGATCACGTGGTGCCGCGGGCCCTGGGCGGGCGGAGCACCTGGGAGAACGTGGTCTGCTCCTGCGTCGAGTGCAATCGCCGCAAGGGCGGGCGCACCCCGGAGCAGGCGCGGATCCGCCTGACGAAGACGCCCGTCCGCCCGCGCTGGACACCGCTCATGAATCTCATGCTGTCGAGCGTGCGCTACAAAGAATGGCGTCCGTTCCTGAACGTGGTCGACGCCTCGTACTGGAACACCGAGCTCACGCAGTAGCGCCGCCTGGCGCTGCGGAGGGGGACACGATCGAGCAACCGCACGCCACCGCCGGGCCGCCGGCGCCGGCGACCACCCCGGGCGCAGGCGACGGTCCGGAGAGCGCCCGCCTGCTCGCCGTGGGCGGCGGCAAGGGCGGGGTCGGCAAGACCTTCGTCAGCGTCAACCTGGCCGTGGCCATGGCCGGCGAGGGCTTCGAGGTCATCGTCGTCGACGGCGACCTGGAGGGCGCCAACCTCCATACGTGTCTCGGGCTCCCGCCGCCCCCCGTCAGCCTGGCGGACTTCGTCGCCAACCGGGAAGAGGACCTGGCGAAGCTGCTGGTCGACTCCCCGATCCCCCGCCTCCGCTTCGTAGCCGCCACCGACGCCAACCTGTCCGCGGCCCAGCCGGGCCACTTCCAGCGCGTGCGGCTCCTCAACCACCTGCGCCGGCTCCCCGCCGACGTGGTGATCCTCGACCTGGGCGCGGGCACCCACCCCGCCGTCATGGACTACTTCCTCGCCAGCGAGGACGGCGTGGTCGTGCTCTCCCCGGAGCCCACCTCGGTGGAGAACGCCTACACCTTCCTGCGCGCCGCCTTCTACCGCCGCATGCGGCTGGCGATGATGACCCACGGTGTGCGCGCGCTCGTCACCCAGGCCATGGACCAGCGCAACGAGCGGGGGATCCGCACTCCCTACGACCTGCTGCGGGAGATCGAGGCGCTGGACCCCAACGAGGGGGCGCGCTTCGTGGAGGCCATCCGGGCCTTCCGCCCGAGGATCGTGGTGAACGAGGTGCGCACGGCCGAGGAGATCAAGCTGGGCTTCTCGGTGCGGAGCGTGTGCCGCAAGTACTTCGGCATCGAGGCCGAGTATCTGGGCTACGTGAACCAGGACCCCGCCGTGCGGGCCTCGGTGCTCGCGCGCCGCCCCCTGATCGAGGCGCGTCCGGACTGCGACGCCGCGATCTACCTGCGGCGCATCGCCCGCAAGCTGCTGGCGGACCTCGTCCCCGGTGCGGCGCGGAGCGCGAGGTGAAGCCCCTCGCCGAGCAGACCCACTACGAGGTGCTCGAGCTCGAGCCCGGGGCCAGCGAGGCGGACGTCGAGCGCGCGTACCGCATGGCCCTGGCCACCTACGCCGGGAGCAATCTGGCGACCTACTCGGTCTTCGACCAGAGCGACGCCGAGGTGATCCGCCATCGGGTCGAGCTGGCCTACGAGGTGCTGTCGGATGCCGACACGCGCCGGCGCTACGACGCCGAGCTGGGCGAGAGCGGTCGGCCGACGGCGCCCCGCCGGACGCCGCTGGCCCCCTTCGCGGAGCCGGGGCCGGAGGTCGCGCCGGACGGGGTCGCCGAAGCGCACCTGACGCTGCCGCCGCTGCCGGTGCTCGACTTCGAGGACGACGAGGAGGAGCAGTCCGGCGGCTTCGACGGCGCCCGGCTGCGGCGGGCGCGGCTGCGCCGGGGCGTCGAGATCGAGCAGATCGCGGCGATCACCAAGATCAACTCGACCTATCTCCAGTTCATCGAGGACGACCGGCTCGACGACCTCCCCGCGCCCGTCTACGTGCGGGGCTTCGTGGCGGCCTTCGCGCGCTGCCTGGGCCTCGACGGCCGCGCCGTCGCTGCCAGCTACCTGGAGCGGCTCCGGGACCGGGACGCGGGCGACGGCCGTCGGCCCCGGGACCCGGCCTAGGGAGGCGGGGTGGATACGATCCGCGACCCGGTGCGCGCGCAGCGACTGGCGAGGACGATCGCCTCGGACCTCCTGATCTACTACCCCGAAGCGGTCCGCGCCGGGATCGAGAACGACGACCTCTTCGAGCGCATGAAGGAGGAGCTCGCCGAGGCGCGGGCCTACTTCGAGTCCCGGGTCGACCCCGAGGTGGCCGGCAAGGACAACGCCTTCGACCGCGCCCTGGTGGACGTCCTCGTCCTGCGCAGTGGGGGAGTCCGCTCGCGGATATGGTGACCTTCCTGGTGGGCGAGGAGGAGGCCGGCCAGCGCCTCGACCTCGCCCTGGCGGCGGCGTCGGGACAGCCGCGCTCCCAGGTCCGTCGCTGGATCGACGAAGGTCGCGTGCGGCTCAATGCGGGACCCGCCCGCGCCAGCCAGCGGGTGCGCACCGGCGACGCCCTGGACGCCGAGCCCCCCGAGCCCATCCCCTGCCATCTCCGCCCCGAGCCGATCCCCCTGTCGGTGCTCTACGAGGACGGTGAGCTCGTGGTGGTGGACAAGCCGGCGGGGCTGGTGGTGCACCCGGCGCCCGGGCACCCGGGCGGCACCCTGGTCAACGCCCTGCTGCACCACTGTGGCGACCTGGCGGGGATCGGCGGCGTGCTCCGGCCGGGGATCGTGCATCGCCTCGATCGCGGGACCAGCGGGGTGATCGTGGCGGCCAAGACCGACCGCGCCCACGGCCACCTCGCCGCCCAGTTCCGCGACCACTCGATCGAACGGCTCTACGCCGCCCTCGTCCGCGGCGTGCCGGGTCGGGAGGAGGGCTTCGTCGACCGCGCCATCGGCCGTCATCCGCGCGACCGCAAGCGCATGAGCGTGCGCCGCGAGGGCGGTCGGGAGGCCCGGACCGCCTGGCGTGTCCGGCGTCGCTTCCCGGCGTCGGGTGCCAGCTGGCTCGAGGTCCGACCGGCGACGGGCCGCACCCATCAGATCCGCGTGCACCTGGCGACCGCCGGTCTGCCGATCGTCGGGGATCCCGTCTACGGCCGTCCGGGCCGGGGGCCGCGCTGGCTCGCGCGCCCCGGGCTGCATGCGGCGGTGCTCGGCTTCCGACATCCGGACGGCCGCCGGCTGCGCTTCGAGGCGCCCCTGCCCCCGGACCTGGCCGGGCTGCTCGCGCGGCTGGCCGAGGCGGAGGACGCGCCGTGAGCTTCCTCGTCGCCCGGGTGCTCCGGGATTGCGGCGTCCGCCACGGCTTCGGAACCCGCGACGCCCCGGCGCCCGCCGGGCTCGTGCGCCCGCAACAGGTTCACGGGGCGACCTCGGCGCGGGTCGTCGCCGGGCGCGCGGCTCCGGCCGAGGCCGATGCGATCGCCTGCGCCGAGCCGGGCCTGGCAGTGGGCGTCGTGACGGCCGACTGCGTACCGATCCTGGTGACCGCCGCCGAGGGCGGTGCGGTCGCGGCCATCCACGCCGGCTGGCGCGGGCTGGCGGCGGGGGTGGTCGAGGCGGGCGTGCGCGCTCTGGAGGCGCTCGACTGCGGGCCCGCGACGGCGGCGGCCATCGGCCCCCACATCGGCCCCTGCTGCTACGAGGTGGACGAGCCGGTGCTGGCGGCCCTGGCGCGGGCGCCGGAGCTCGCGGCGGCCGCGCGTCCGGGTCGCCCCGGCCACGCCTGGCTGGATCTGGGGCGCCTGGTGCGCGCCGGGCTGCTTCAGCGCGGGCTGGCGCCCGATGCGGTGGAGATGGTCGGCGGCTGCACCCGCTGCGAGGTCGACCGCTTTCACTCCTACCGCCGCGACGGTCGCCAGGCCGGGCGACTGGTGCATTTTGCCGCGGCCGCACGGGTTCGACCCGCGAGGGGCGCCGCGGCGGAGCAGGCTTGACACCGCCGAAGTCGCGGCATACGGTATCGGCGTCCGGTGCCTCGCTCGGACCTTCCTCCAGAACCGGTTCTCGTGGGCCCCCTTGGATGGATCCCATGGAGCCCAGCGCGGCCGACCCGAAGTCGCCCCTCCGTGCACGCAGCTTCTGGCAGACAGGACCACGGCACCCGATTTTTTCGTAAACCTTCCAGGCCTGTAATCCGAATGAGAGGACAGAGCCGGACCATCTGACCCATCCACAGGACCTCCCGGTCCGACGCGAGCGCCCCGGGGCCGAAGGCCGCGCGAAACGCGCTCCCCGCGTCACCGATCCATCCCGCCGACCGGGCCAGCAGCAACTCCATGAAGACCCCCCAGTGAGGAACGACGTGGCACAAGGAAACCGAGGATCCAGGAGCTCCGGCCGAGGCAAGGGCCGGCGTTCGCGGGGCGGCAACGGCGGAGGCCGCAACGGCAACCGCGCGCCCCGCGGCGAGATGCACGACTTCTCGCCCCTGGACGACGACTACGACAACACCGACCTGATCTACGTCGCGGACGAGGACGACGACGGCGGCGAGCGGATGAACGTCGCCGACCTGAAGCGCAAGAAGCCCGAGGAGCTCACCGAGCTGGGCGAGTCGCTGTCGGTCGAGAACGCGGCGGGCCTGCGCAAGCAGGACCTGATCTTCGCCATCCTCAAGGCCCAGACCGAGAAGGAGGGGAAGATCTTCTCGGAAGGCGTGCTGGAGACCCTGCCGGACGGATTCGGCTTCCTGCGCGCGCCCGACCAGAACTACCTGCCCGGGCCGGACGACATCTACGTGTCGCCCTCGCAGATCCGGCGCTTCGGCCTGCGCACCGGCGACACGATCAAGGGGCAGATCCGTCCGCCCAAGGAAGGCGAGCGCTACTTCGCGCTGCTGAAGGTCGAGAGCATCAACTTCGAGGGCCCCGAGGCGGCCCGCCACAAGATCCTCTTCGACAACCTTACGCCGCTCTACCCCGAGGACAAGTTCAACCTGGAGGCGACCTCCGGGGGGCTGACCACGCGCATCATCGACCTGATCGCGCCCATCGGGAAGGGCCAGCGCGCGCTGATCACGTCGCCGCCCAAGGCCGGCAAGACGCTCATCCTCAAGGACATCGCCAACGCGATCAGCGACAACCATCCCGAGGTCTACCTCATCGTGCTGCTCATCGACGAGCGGCCCGAGGAGGTGACCGACATGCAGCGCAACGTGAACGCCGAGGTGATCTCCTCGACCTTCGACGAGCCCGCCACCCGCCACGTGCAGGTGGCCGACATGGTGATCGAGAAGGCCAAGCGCCTGACCGAGCACAAGCGCGACGTGGTGATCCTGCTCGACTCCATCACGCGCCTGGCGCGGGCCCACAACACCGTGGTGCCCCACTCGGGCAAGATCCTCTCGGGCGGCGTCGACTCCAACGCCCTGCACAAGCCGAAGCGCTTCTTCGGCGCGGCGCGGAACGTGGAGGAGGGCGGAAGCCTCACCATCGTGGGCACGGCGCTGATCGACACCGGCTCGCGGATGGACGAGGTGATCTTCGAGGAGTTCAAGGGCACCGGCAACAGCGAGATCGTGCTCGACCGCAAGCTCGCCGACCGGCGCACCTACCCGGCCATCGACATCAACCGCTCGGCGACCCGCCGCGAGGAGCTGCTGCTGCCGGAGTCGACCCTCAACCGGATGTACGTGCTGCGCAAGGTGCTGGCGCCGCTCAACCCGGTGGACTCCATGGAGTTCCTGCTGGAGAAGGTGAAGGCGACCGACTCCAACGACGAGTTCCTGGCGTCGATGAACTCCTAGGCGCCGCCCCGGCCCGGTCGCCCTGCCGAGATTGCGCCCGCGGGGGCTGAGGGCTATCCAAGTGGGGTGAAGCGAACGGCGCAGCGCGAGGCGTGCGGGCACAAGCACGGGGAGCATTCCCCCCGGAACGGGGAGCATTCCCCCCGGAACCACCACCGGTAGGGCCCCGGCCCTCCTGTGTCCACGACCCCACCCTCCCGCGGCGTCTCCCCCCAGGCTTTCCAGCGTTGTTCGACGAGCGTCCCCGGGGCACCGGTGGGCTGAGGGGCGATCCATGGCGGACCTGCTCGATCGAATCACGGAGACCGAGGCGCATTGCGCGGCGCTGGAGGAGCAGCTCGCCCAGATGACGGGCGCCGACCCGGCCTATCGTCAGCGGGCCAAGGAGCTCTCCGATCTGGGGCCGCTGCGGGAAGCCGGCGGCCGCTACCGGGCGCTCCACGCCGAGCTCGCCGAGGCCCGGGGGATGCTGGAGGACCCGGACCCCGAGGTGCAGGAGCTGGCCCGGACCGAGCTGGTCGAGCTCGAGGCACGCGCCGAGGAGCTGGCCGCCCACGTCCGGCTGCTGCTGGTCCCGGCCGATCCCAACGACGAGAAGAACGTGATCCTCGAGGTCCGCGGCGGGACAGGCGGGGACGAGGCCGCCCTGTTCGCCGGCGACCTGTTCCGGATGTACGCCCGCTACGCGGAGCGGAAGGGCTGGAAGTTCGAGCCCCTGAGCCTCACCGAGACCGACGGCGGCGGCGTCAAGGAAGGCATCGCCAGCATCAGCGGGACCCGGGTCTACAGCCGCCTCAAGTACGAGAGCGGCGTCCATCGGGTGCAGCGCGTTCCCGTGACCGAGTCCCAGGGTCGCATCCATACCTCGACGGCCACCGTGGCGGTGCTGCCCGAGGCCGAGGAGGTGGACCTGGACATCGACCCGAAGGACCTGCGGATCGACGTCTACCGCTCCTCGGGTCCCGGCGGGCAGAGCGTGAACACCACGGACTCCGCCGTGCGCATCACCCACGTGCCCACGGGCGTGGTGGTGCAGTGCCAGGACGAGAAGTCGCAGCACAAGAACAAGGCGCGGGCCATGAAGATCCTGCGCTCGCGACTGCTGGAGGCGGAGCAGGCCCGGGCCGCGGCGGAGCGCGCCACGGAGCGTCGCTCCCAGGTGGGCAGCGGCGACCGCAGCGAGCGCATCCGCACCTACAACTTCCCCCAGACCCGCATCACCGATCACCGGGCGGGCGTCACCCAGCACAAGCTCGCCGAGGTGCTGGCGGGGGACGCCGACGACCTCTTCGACGCCGTCGCCACCGCCCTGGCCGCGCGCTTCGAGGAGGAGAAGCCCGATGGGCCGGGAGACGGCGCCGATGGCTGAGGGCACGACGCCCGCGTCGCACCGGCGCCCGGCGGGTGCGCCCGCGGCGGGACGCAGCTGGACCGTCCTCGAGCTGCTGCGCTGGACCACGGACCACTTCGCCGCGAAGGGGATCGATACGCCGCGGCTCGATGCCGAGTGCCTGCTGGCCCACGCCCTGGGTCAGGAGCGGCTGCAGCTCTACGTGGACTTCGAGAAGCCCGTGGAGCCGGCCGAGCGGGCCCGCTTCCGGGAGCTGGTCCGGCTGCGCGGTGGCGAGCGGAGGCCGGTGGCGCAGCTCACCGGCGTGCGGGAGTTCTGGTCGCTGCCGCTGCGGGTGACGCCCGACGTGCTCGTGCCGCGTCCGGAGACCGAGACCCTGGTGCAGGCGGTTCTGGACCGGCTGCCGGCCCGGGCGCCCGCGGCGCTGCTCGACGTCGGCACCGGGACGGGCGCCGTGGCCCTGGCCCTGGCCCGGGAGCGGCCGGCCCTCGAGGTCACGGCGACGGACGTCTCCGAGGCCGCGCTGGCGGTGGCCCGCGGCAACGCCGAGGCGCTCGGACTCGCGGATCGCGTCCGCTTCCGGGCCGGATCGTTGTACGCTCCGGTGTCGGGGGAGCGATTCGCAGCCGTGGTGTCGAACCCGCCGTATCTCGCCGAGCGCGAGGCCGACGGGCTGGCTCCGGAGCTGGCCCACGAGCCGCCGGCGGCGTTGTTCGCCGGGCCCCGCGGCGACGAGCAGCTGCGGGCCCTGGTGGACGGGGCGCGCGCCCACCTGGACGCCGGGGGGGTCCTCGCGCTGGAGCTGGCGCCCGGCCAGGCGGAGCCCGTGGTCGAGGCGTGCCGCGGCGCGGGTCTCGTCGAGGCGGCGGTGGTGCGGGACCTGGCGGGCCGGCCCCGGGTGGTGACGGCGCGGGCTCCGGGCGAGGGGGAGGCGTAGGCGTGGACCGGATCGTCATCGAGGGCGGCGCCGTGCTGCGTGGCGAGGTCCCCGTCTCGGGGTCGAAGAACGCCACCCTGGCCCTGATGGCCGCCGCGCTGCTGGCGGAAGGACGGACCCGCCTCTCCAACGTGCCGCGGGTGCGCGACGTCGGGGCCATGCTCGAGCTGCTCCGGGCCCTGGGCGCCCGGGCCGACTGGGACGCCGAGGACCCCCACGCCTTGTTCATCGAGGCCGGTCCGGAGGTCCTGCCCGAGGCCCCCTACGACCTGGTCCGCAAGATGCGCGCCTCGTTCATGGTGCTCGGGCCCCTGGTGGCCCGCTACGGCCTGGCGCGGGTGTCCGAGCCCGGGGGCTGCGCGATCGGCGTCCGCCCGGTGGACCAGCACCTGAAGGGCCTCGAGGCCCTCGGGGCGAAGATCGCCCTCCGACACGGCGTGGTGGAGGCCCAGGCCGCGCGCCTGAGCGGCGCGCGGGTGGTGCTCGACATGGTGACCGTCAACGGCACCCAGAACGTGATGATGGCCGCCGCCCTGGCCGACGGCGAGACCCAGATCGAGAACGCCGCGCGGGAGCCGGAGGTGAGCGAGCTGGCCGAGGCCCTGGCGCGCATGGGCGCCGGGGTGCGCGGGGCCGGCAGCGACCGCCTGGTGGTCCGCGGGGTCGCCCGCCTGCGGGCCATCGAGCACCGAGTCGCGGGCGACCGCATCGAGGCCGGCACCCTGCTCGTGGCGGGCGCGATCACCCGGGGCGAGGTCACCGTGCGGGGCGTGGATCCCATCCACCTCGAGTCGGTGACCGCCAAGCTGGAGGAGGCCGGCGTGCGGATCGAGGTCCTGGGCGACGCGATCCGGGCCCGCGCCGGCGAGCCCCTGCGCGGCCTGCGCATCGCCACGGCGCCCTACCCCGGCTTCCCCACGGACATGCAGGCGCAGCTGATGGCGGCGCTCTGCACCGCCGGCGGCTCCAGCGTGATCTCGGAGAACGTGTTCGAGAACCGCTTCATGCACGTCCCGGAGCTCCAGCGCATGGGCGCCGACATCACGCTCGACGGCCGCGCGGCCCACGTCCGCGGCGTCGAGCGCCTCTCGGGAGCGCCGGTGATGTCCTCCGATCTCCGTGCCTCGGCCTGCCTGCTCCTGGCGGGTCTGGCGGCGGAGGGCGAGACGACGGTGCACCGCGTCTACCACATCGACCGCGGCTACGAGCGCATCGAGGCGAAGCTCCGCGGCCTGGGCGCGCGGATTCGCAGAGAGGGGTGACATGGCGAGTCGAGCCACGAGCAAGGGCCTCCTCCCGGTCCACAAGAGCGGCGACGCGGGCTTCCGCGCCGCCTTCGAGAAGCGCGTGCGGCGCCGGGACGTCCTCGACGCGGCCCTCGAACGGACGGTGCGCAAGATCGTCGAGGCCGTGCGCGACGGCGGCGACGCGGAGCTCCTGGCGGCCGTGCGCAAGTACGACGGCGCCAAGGTCGACGCCCTCGAGGTGCGTCCCGAGGAGTGGGACGAGGCCGTCGAGCAGGTGGACCCGGCCGACCGCGCGGCGCTCGGCAAGGCGGCGATGCGGGTGCGCGAGTTCCACCGCAAGCGGATTGCCTCCAGCTGGGAGATGCGCGAGGAGGGCGGGGGCTTCATGGGGCAGCGGGTGCGGCCCCTGGCGCGGGCGGGGGTCTACGTCCCCGGCGGCAAGGCGCTCTATCCCTCGACGGTGATCATGAACGCGGTGCCGGCCTCCGTGGTGGAGGTGCCGGAGATCGTGATGGCGACCCCGCCCCGGCCCGACGGCAGCATCGCGCCGGAGGTGCTCATGGCGGCCCGGGTCGCCGGCGTGCACCGGGTCTTCAAGATGGGCGGCGCCCAGGCCGTCGCCGCCCTGGCCTACGGCACCGAGAGCGTGCCCCGGGTGGACAAGGTGGTGGGCCCCGGCAACGTCTACGTGGCCCTGGCCAAGCGCATGGTCTTCGGCGAGGTCGACATCGACGCCGAGGCCGGGCCGACCGAGGTCCTGGTCGTCGCGGACAAGTCGGCCACGCCGGCCTGGGTGGCGGCGGATCTCCTGTCCCAGGCGGAGCACGACGAGGACGCGTCGGCGATCCTGGTCACCACGGCCCGCGGCCTGGTCACCCGGGTGCAGGACCAGCTGGCCCGCCAGCTCAAGGAGAACCCGCGCCAGAAGATCGCCAAGGCCTCCCTCACCAAGCGGGGGGCCATCTTCGTGGCCAAGGACGCCGAGGAGGCCATGGCGCTGGCCAACGAGTACGCGCCCGAGCACCTGGTGCTGGCGGTGGACGACCCGGATGCCGCCCTGCGCCAGGTGGAGAACGCCGGCACCGTGTTCCTGGGCCACTACACGCCGGTGGCCGTGGGCGACTACCTGGCCGGGCCGAACCACGTGCTGCCCACCGGCGGCACCGCCCGCTTCTTCTCGCCCCTCGGCGTGGACGACTTCCTGAAGCGCACGGCGTTCGTGCGCTTCGAGCCGCCCAAGCTGCGGGAGCTGGGCGCGGACGTGATGCGGCTGGCCGAGCTGGAGGGCCTGGTGGGGCACGGACGCTCCGTCGACCTCCGCCTGCAGCGCATCCGCCGGGCGCGCCGCGAGCGCGAGGCCGCCCGCAGCACGGAGGTGGAGCTGTGAGCGATCGGCGTCGCGCCGTGGTGGAGCGGAAGACCCGCGAGACCGAGATCCGCGTGGCCATCGGCCTGGATGGCTCCGGCGGCTACCAGGTCGACACGGGGATCCCCTTCTTCGATCACATGCTGGAGTCCTTCGCCAAGCACGGCCTCTTCGATCTCGAGCTGGCCGCCCGCGGAGACCTGGAGGTGGACACCCACCACACCGTGGAGGACGTGGGCATCGCCCTCGGCCAGGCCTTCCGCGAGGCCCTGGGCAGCAGCGAGGGCATCCGCCGCTTCGGCAGCTTCGTGCTGCCCATGGCGGAGTCGAAGGTGGAAGTGGCGGTGGACGTCTCGAACCGTCCCTATCTGGTGTACCGGGTGGAGCTCGCCAACGACCGTGTCGGCAGCTTCGACGTCTCGCTCGTGGAGGACTTCCTGTACGCGTTCTCCCAGAACGCTGGCCTCGACCTGCACGTGGAGCTCCGCTACGGACGCAGCCCGCACCACGTGGTGGAGGCGGTGTTCAAGGGCGTGGCCCGGGCGCTGCGCATCGCGGTCGAGAAGGATCCGCGGGTGGAGGGCGTCCCATCCGTGAAGGGAGCGCTCTAGCCGCGATGACCGCCCCCCCCTCGGTCGCCGTCGTCGACTACGGCTTCGGGAACCTGCGCAGCGTGGCGAAGGCCCTGGAGCGATCCGGGCTCGTCCCCGCCGTCACCGGCGACGCCGCCTCCCTGGACCGCGCCGACGCGCTCGTCCTGCCCGGCGTGGGGAACTTCTCCGACGCGGCGGACCGCCTGCGCGCCAAGGGCCTCGACGCCGCGGTGCGCGACTTCATCGCCGGCGGGCGTCCCTACCTGGGCATCTGCCTCGGTCTCCAGCTCCTGTTCGAGGAGGGCGACGAGCACGGGCGTACCGAGGGCTGGGGGATCCTCCCGGGCCGGGTGCAGCGGTTCGAGGACCGCGCGCCCGACGGCTCGCGGCTGCGGGTGCCCCACATCGGCTGGAACGAGGTCTGCTTCGGCGGCGACCACCCGATGCTCGCCGCCCTGCCGGACCGGGACTGCTACTACTTCGTGCACAGCTTCCGGGCCGTGCCCACGGGGGAGTCCCTCGTGGTGGGCCGGGCCGAGTACGGCGCGCCGTTCGCCGCGGCGGTCGCCTCCGGGAACGTCTTCGCCGTGCAGTTCCATCCCGAGAAGAGCCAGGGCGCCGGCCGCCGGGTCCTCGATGCCTTCGCCGCCTGGGTGCGGCAGGGCGGGGCGACGCCGTGCGCCTGAGCGCGTCCGCGCTGTCTCGCGCGGGCGCGTCCGCCCACTCCCGCGTCGCGGCCGCCGTCCTGCTCGCGGTCGCCTGTGCCCAGCCGGTGGCGACCAGGCACTATCCGGCCGGAGACGAGGGCGTCGTCCTCCAGCGGATCGCCGTCTATCCGTTCAGTCCGGGGCCGCGCCTCACCCAGGCGGCGGCGGCGCCGCAGGCGCCGACCCGCAACCCGAGCCCGCCCCCGTCCGAGGCCACCCAGCTGGTGACCCGCTTCGTGACCGAGGCGATCGGGGCGCGCGGCGTCCAGATGGTGGCGGCCGAGGACGTCCGGCGCGCGGTCGGCCCCGGCGCGAGCCCGCCCCCGCCGCGCCGCGTGGCGCAGGTGGCCCACGCAGAGTTCGGTGCCGAAGCCGTGCTCGTGGGGCAGGTGCACCGCTATCGCGATCGCACGGGCGAGGCCCTGGGGACCGCCCAGCCCGCCAGCATCTGGTTCGAGGTGACGCTCTACTCGGCGCCCGGGGGCGCGCGCATGTGGTCGGCGACCTTCAACGAGACCCAGAAGCCCCTGGGCGAGAACGTGCTGGCCACTTCCCGCTACCCCGGCGGCGGCACCCGCTGGCTGCGGGCCGAGGAGCTGGCGCGCTGGGGCGCCGGCGAGGTCGCCAAGCAGTTCCCCGCCGGACGCTGAGCTCCCGTGCCCGCCCCCTTCGAGATCATCCCCGCCATCGACCTCCTGGATGGACGCTGCGTGCGCCTGGCCCAGGGCCGCTACGACGAGGCGACCGTGTACGGAGACGATCCGGGGGCCGTCGCCGCGGGCTTCGCGGCGCACCCGATCCGACGCCTCCACGTGGTGGACCTGGACGCGGCCCGCTCGGGCGTCCGGCGTCACGCTGAGGCGGTGCGCGCCATCTGCCGGGCCGCGGAGGCCGTGCCGGTGCAGCTCGGCGGGGGCATCCGCAGCCTGGAACAGGTGGAGGCCGCGCTGGCCCTGGGCGTCGAGCGGGTGGTGATCGGCACGGCGGCGCTCCGGGATCCGCCCCTGGTGCGCGAGGCCGCGGCGCGGCATCCGGGCCGGGTGGCCGTGGGCCTGGACGCCCGCGACGGTCGCGTGGCCGTCGACGGCTGGCTCGAGACCAGCGAGGCCGACGTGGTCGAGGTGGCCCGACGCTTCGAGGACGCCGGCGTGGCCGCGATCGTCTACACGGACATCGCCCGGGATGGGATGCTCAGCGGCCCCAACCTGGAGAGCACGGTCGACCTGGCGGCGGCGGTCTCGATCCCGGTCATCGCCTCGGGCGGCGTCGGGTCCCTGGCCGACGTGGAGCAGGCCGCCGCCCTGGCCGACCGGGGACTCGCCGGCCTGATCGTGGGCCGCGCGCTCTACACGGGCGACGTCTCGCTCGAGCGGGCGCTGGAGCTCCTGCCGTGCTCCTGAAGCGCATCATCCCCTGCCTCGACGTCGACGCCGGCCGGGTGGTCAAGGGAGTCCGCTACGTGGACCACGTGGACTGCGGCGACCCGGTCGAAGTGGCGCGCCTCTACGACGAGCAGGAGGCCGACGAGATCACCTTCCTCGACATCACCGCGAGCCACGAGCAGCGCCGCATCCTGCTGGACGTGGTGGCCCGGACGGCCGAGACCGTGTTCATGCCGCTGACCGTCGGCGGCGGCGTCCGCTCGATCCAGGACATCCGCGACCTGCTCAACGCCGGCGCCGACAAGGTCTCGATCATGACGGCCGCGGTCCAGAACCCGGACCTGGTCGCGGAGGCCGCCGCGAAGATCGGCAGCGCCAACCTCGTCCTGGCCATCGACGCCAAGCGGGTCGATCGGCCCGAGCGGACGTGGGAGGTGTTCACCCACGGCGGGCGGCGCGAGACCGGGATCGACGCCGTGGCCTGGGCCGAGCGGATGGCGGAGGCGGGGGCCGGCGAGATCCTGCTCACGAGCATGGACCGGGACGGCACCAAGGACGGCTACGACCTGCCGCTGCTGCGCGCGACGAGCGACCGGGTCGGGATCCCGGTGATCGCCTCCGGGGGCGGGGGCAGCGCCGACGACCTGGCCCGGGCGCTGGACGACGGTCCCGAGGGCGGTCACTGCCAGGCCGCCCTGGCGGCCTCCATCTTCCACTTCGGCGAGACCACCGTGGGGGCGGTCAAGCGCCACCTGGCGGGGCTCGGCATTCCCGTGCGCGAGCCGCGGACCTAGCCGGCGCCGCCCGCGCGCCGGGCCGGCGCCCGATCCCCCGGCGCTCCGGCCGGGTTCTCGTGTATTGCTGCCATTCTGCGCTCGTGCTAGCTTGCACAATCCTTTCGGAAGCGCCCAACCTTACGACTTCGCAGCGTTTTCCCGAGCCCCTTGCGGGAAGCCTGCGCCCGCGCGACCGGGGGGATTCCGGGGGCTGCGCGCCCGGGCGCGCCCGGAATCGGGCTCGGCCGACACTTGGGGTGGCCGGGCGTTACTCACTAGGGGCCGACAGCGCGCGCGAAGAGCGCGGCCACGAGAGGGATCTTGCGTCTATGCCCGTCGTCAAGGTGAAGGACAACGAGTCGTTCGAGCAGGCCATGCGCCGCTTCAAGAAGCAGTGCGAGAAGGCCGGCATCCTCTCCGAGCTGCGACGGCGCGAGTACTACGACAAGCCGAGCATCCGCAAGAAGAAGAAGGCGGCGGCGGCGCGCAAGCGGGCGTTGAAGAAGCTGAAGAGGATGGCGCGCTAGGCCGGACGCGCATCGCGCCAGGGACGCGCCAGGGAGATCGGATGAGCCGAATCCCCGACGAGACGATCCAGACGATTCGCGACAAGGTGGATCTCGTCGAGCTGATCGGCCGTTTCGTCGCTCTCCGGCAGGCCGGGCGCAACTTCAAGGGTCTCTGCCCCTTCCACGACGAGAAGACGCCCTCCTTCAACGTCAATCCCGATCGGGGCATCTTCCACTGCTTCGGCTGCGGCGCCGGCGGCAACGCCTTCGGCTTCCTGATGCGCCACGAGAACCTGACCTTCCCGGAGGCGGCCCGGGAGCTGGCGCGCCAGACGGGCGTCGAGATCCGCGACGAGGGCCCGCGGGAGCGGGGCGTGTCGGAGCGGCTGCGGGCCGCCAACGACGCCGCCCAGGCCTTCTTCCGGACGACCCTCGCCGAGCCCGGGGGCGCGGCCGGCCGGGCCTATCTGGAGCGCCGCGGCATCGACGCCGCGTCCGTCGACCACTTCCAGATGGGCTTCGCCCCGGAAGGCTGGGACGGCCTGGTGCAGGCGCTGCGCCGGGCCGGCATCCCCGAGTCCGTGGGCGTCCAGGCGGGACTGCTGGCGGAGCGGCGCGGGGGCTCGGGCCACTACGACCGCCTGCGCGGCCGGGTGGTCTTCCCGATCCTCGACGCGCGGGGGCGCGTGATCGGCTTCGGCGGGCGCGCCGTCTCGAAGGAGCAGGAGCCCAAGTACCTCAACACCCCCGAGAGCCCCATCTACAAGAAGCGCGAGGCGCTGTTCGGCCTGGCGACCGCGCGCGAGCCCATGCAGCGGGCGGGGCGGGCCCTGGTGGTGGAGGGCTACTTCGACGTGGTGGCGCTCTGGCGCGCCGGGGTGCGGGAGGCCGTGGCCACCTGCGGCACGTCGCTCACGGCGGAGCACGCCCGGGAGCTGCGGCGGCGCACCCGCGAGGTCGTGCTGCTGTTCGACGGCGACGACGCCGGCCACCGGGCGGTGGCCGCGGCCCTGGAGGTGCTGCTTCCCCAGGGCCTGCGGGTGCGGGCGGCCTCGCTGCCCCGGGGCGAGGATCCCGACAGCCTGCTGGCGCGGGCGGGCGCGGAGGCGCTGCGCGGGGTGGTGGACGCGGCGGCCCCGGCCCTCGAGGTGAGCATCCGGCGCGCCTGCGGCCGCGGCCTGGCCACCCCCTGGGAGCGCGCCGATGCCGTCCACGCGGTGGCGCCCCTGGTGGCGCGGGTGCCGGACCCGGTGGAGCGGGGCGAGTTCGGCCGCCAGCTGGCCATGGCCGCGGGGGTTTCCGAGAGCGACGTCGCGTCGGTGGTGCAGGCCGCGGTGCGGGGCGAGCGCGTGGAGGACGCCGCGCCGCCGCCGCCCCGACGGGTGGGGCCCGAGGATCGCCGGCTCCGCACCCTGGCCCAGATGCTCGTCCAGCATCCGGCCCTGGCGCCCCGCATCTCCACCGCGGAGCTCGAGGAGCTGCTGCCCGACGCTCCGCTGCTGCCGCTGGTCACGGCCCTGCTCACCGCCGGCAGCGGCGCGGATCTGGAGGACCGGCTCGACGACGCCCTGCGCCCGGCCTACACGGCGCTCCTCGCCGACGAGTCGCCCCGCCACGACGAACCGACCGCGGCCCAGGTCATCGACGACACGCTCTCGCTGCTGCGCGCGGACTTCGAGAGCCGCGAGCGCCGACGCCTGACCCGCGAGGCGCGCGACGGCGTCGTCGACGCCGAGACCTATCTCCGTTTGAAGAGCGAGCAGCTCGATGCGCGACGCAAGACGACTCGGCTTCCACCTGGAGCGGTCAAGCACTGATGCAGAAGGAGCCCCCATGCCCTCGACGACCCCCCGATCGGCGCGCCCGGCCCGCAAGAGCAGCGGGCGGAAGAAGACCGGAACCTCCGAGAGCTCCCGCAGCCCCAGGAACCTGCGCAGCCTGCCCGGCGTCGAGGGCCTGTTGCAGCGCGGCAAGCGGCAGGAGTACCTGACGCGGGTCGAGGTCGAGGGCGGGCTGGCCGCGGAGGCGCTCTGCCCCGACGAGCACCTCGAGGAGGTGCTGAGCCTGCTCGGCGCCGAGGGCATCCACATCGTGGATTCCGACGCGCCGCCGCCGCCCCGCAAGGAGCGCAGCAGCCGCGAGGACAGCGGGGACGAGGGCAGCCACTCCAATGACCCCGTCCGGGTCTACCTGCGCGAGATGGGCCAGGTCTCGCTGCTCACCCGCGAGGGCGAGGTGGCGATCGCCCAGCGGATCGAGGCGGGCCAGGACGAGCAGTCGATCGCCGTGCTGGGCACGCCCTACGGCATGCGCACGCTGCTCCAGCTCGCCGACAAGCTGAAGCGCGGGCGCGTCGAGATCTCCGAGCTCGTCAACGGCCTCGACGACGAGGGCGCGGCGCCGCCGGAGGAGCGGCGTCGGGAGCTCCTCGAGGCCTTCCGGCGCGTCCGCCAGCTCGCCGACGAGGTGGGTCGCAAGCAGCGCGCCATCGCCAACTCGCGCACCAGCGACGACACCCGCGAGCGCCTGCGCGCGGAGATCGAGAACCGCCATCGGGAGGCCTGGAGCCTGCTCAAGGAGTGCCGCTTCTCCCAGGGCCCGGTGGCCGAGACCACCGCCGTGCTGGAGGAGGCCGGCAAGCGCTTCCGCCTGCTCGAGGACGAGTCCTGGAGCGCCATCCGCCCCCTGGGCGTCACCCTGTCCCAGTTCCGCGAGCTGGCCGAGCTGGCCGAGCGCCGCAGCCGACGCGGCAAGGAGGCGCTGGCCCAGCTCGGCGGCGACGCCGAGCGCCTGGTCGAGATCCAGGGCGTCGTCGACGAGGTCGACCGCAGCATCCGGCGCGTCGAGCTGGAGCTCGGCATGAAGCGCTGCGACGTGGACGGCGCGCTCAACCGCCTCGACCGCGCGTCCGCCCAGACCCAGCAGGCCAAGTGCGAGCTCGTGGAGGCCAACCTCCGCCTCGTGGTCTCGATCGCCAAGAAATACACCAACCGGGGTCTGCAGTTCCTCGACCTGATCCAGGAGGGGAACATCGGGCTCATGAAGGCCGTGGAGAAGTTCGAGTGGCGTCGGGGCTACAAGTTCTCCACCTACGCCACCTGGTGGATCCGCCAGGCCATTACCCGCGCCATCGCCGACCAGGCCCGCACGATCCGCATCCCCGTCCACATGATCGAGACCATCAACAAGCTGGTGCGCAGCACCCGCTTCCTGGTCCAGATGCTGGGACGCGAGCCCACGCCCGAGGAGCTGTCGGAGAAGATGGAGCTGCCGGTCGACAAGGTGCGCATGGTGCTGAAGATCGCGCGCGAGCCCATCAGCCTCGAGACGCCGGTGGGCGAGGAGGAGGACAGCGCCCTCGGCGACTTCATCGAGGACAAGAGCGCCGAGAACCCCCAGGACGTGGTCATCAACAACAACCTCGCCGAGCAGACGCGCAAGGTGCTGGGCACGCTCGCGCCCCGGGAAGAGCGGGTGCTGAAGATGCGCTTCGGGATCGGCGAGCGGGCCAACCACACCCTCGAGGAGGTGGGCCACGACTTCGAGGTCACCCGGGAGCGCATCCGCCAGATCGAGGCCAAGGCCCTGCGCAAGCTGCGTCATCCCAGCCGCAGCAAGCACCTGAAGGCGTTCGTCGAGAAGTAGCCGGCGCACCGGCTCCCCGCGGGGTTGCCGCCTCAATCTTTCCCCGCCCGGCGCCGATGAGCCCGGGCGATGGGCAAGCCCGCCAAGTCGGAGATCCCGCTCCTCGGCCGCATCGCCGTCCACACCAAGCTGATCAGCATGGACCAGCTGGTGGAGTGCACCGCCGAGCAGGCCCGGGGCGGCGGCAAGCCGAGTCTCGGCGAGATCTTCGTGGCCAAGGGCCTCGTCAGCGAGGCACAGCTCGCCAAGCTGGTGCGGGCCCAGAAGGAGCTGGTGGCCAAGCACCGGGCCATGCGCGCCGCCCAGAAGGCGTCGCCCGCGCCCGAGGTCGTGGAGCCGGCGCCCCCGCCCGCCACCCAGCCGGCGCCCCCGCCCGCCACCCAGCCGGCGGCCCCGAGGGCCCCGGAGGCCGCCGCGCCGACCGCCTCCGCGAGCCCCGCCGCGCCGACGGCGCCGACCGCCTCGGCGACGCCAGCCGCGTCCTCCGCCCCGGTCGCTCCGGCTGCGGCGCGACCCGTCCCCGTCGGACACGCCGTGCCCGACGACATCTTCGGGCTGCTGGCCGAGGCCGCGACGGCCGGCGCGAGCGACGTCCACATCCACGCCGGCGCGCCGATCCAGCAGCGGCGCAACGGGGCGCTCGCCGCCTGCGGCGACGTCCTCGGGCCGGAGCAGACCGAGGCCCTGCTGCTGCCGGTGCTGACCGTGGAGCAGCGCGCCCGCTTCGAGGAGGCCGGCGAGCTCGACCTCGCCTACACGCTGCCCGACGTGGGTCGCTTCCGGGTCAACGTCTACCGCCAGCAGCGCGGCATGGACGCCGTCTTCCGGCTGATCCCCGCACAGCCGCCCAGCCTCGAGGAGCTGGGCCTGCCCAACGACCTGGCCCGGCTCACCAACTACCACCAGGGCATGGTGCTGATCACGGGACCGGCGGGCTGCGGCAAGAGCTCCACCCTGGCGGCCCTGCTCAACATCGTGAACGAGGAGCGCCGGGAGCACATCCTCACCGTCGAGGATCCCGTGGAGGTGGTGCACCCGTCGAAGCGCTGCGTCGTGAACCAGCGCCAGGTGGGGCCCCACACGAGCTCGTTCCCCCGGGCCCTGCGGGCCGCCCTGCGCGAGGACCCGGACGTGATCGCCATCGGCGAGCTCCGGGATCCCGAGACCATCTCCCTGGCGCTGACGGCGGCGGAGACGGGCCACTTCGTGCTGGCCACCCTCCACACGGGCAGCTCGATCCGCACCCTCAACCGGCTCGTGGGCGCCTTCCCGCCCAATCAGCAGGACCAGGTGCGGACCATGATCTCCGAGTCGCTGCGGGCCGTGATCTCCCAGCGCCTGGTGCCCCTGGCCGACGGCAGCGGGCGCGTTCCCGCCCTGGAGGTGCTCGTCGTGAACAAGGCGGTGGGCAACCTGATCCGCGAGAACAAGACCTTCCAGATCCACAGCATCCTGCAGACCGGCGGCGCCCAGGGCATGTCGCTGCTGGACGACTCCCTGGCGGAGCTGGTGCGCAGCGGCGCGGTGGATCGCGAGGTCGCCCTGGGCCTGGCCGAGGACGCCAAGCGCATCCCCCAGAGCCCGGGCGCCTAGAGGAGGCGGGCATGGCCGAGATCGACGCACTGCTGCGTCAGCTCAAGGAGCAGAAGGGCTCGGACCTCCACCTCGCGACCGGCATCCCGCCGCACATGCGCGTCCACGGGGCCCTCGAGGCGGTCGCGGGATGGGATCCCCTGACCGAGGACCACCTGCGCGCGCTGCTGGAGGAGATCGCCGAGGAGCGCACCTGGACCGAGTACACCGAGACCCACGACGCCGACTTCGCCTACGGCATCGAGGGGCTCGCCCGCTTCCGCGCCAACTACTTCGTGCAGGAGAACGGCTCCGGCGCGGTCTTCCGGATCATCCCCGAGAAGATCCTGCCGCTCGAGGACCTGCACCTGCCCCCGGCCGTGGAGACCCTCGCCACGCTCGAGCAGGGGCTGGTGCTGGTGACCGGCCCGACCGGCTCGGGCAAGTCGCCCACGCTCGCGGCCATCGTCGACCGCATGAACCGCGATCGCGCCCTGCACATCGTGACCATCGAGGACCCGGTGGAGTTCGTGCACCAGAACAAGTCCTCGATCCTCTCGCACCGGGAGGTGGGCTGTCATACCCAGGGCTTCGGGCCGGCGCTGCGCTGCGCCATCCGCCAGGACGCCGACGTGATCCTGGTGGGCGAGATGCGCGACCTCGAGACCATCTCCCTGGCGCTGACCGCCGCCGAGATGGGCGTGCTCGTGTTCGGCACCCTGCACACCAACAGCGCCGCCAAGACCATCGACCGCCTGGTGGACGCCTTCCCGGCCGATCACCAGCCCCAGGCGCGCCTCTCGCTCTCGGAGTCGCTGGCGGCGGTCGTCTCCCAGATCCTGCTGCCCACGGCCGACGGCAAGGGCCGGGTGGCGGCCAACGAGATCCTGCTGCGGACGCCGGCGCTGCCCAACACCATCCGCGAGGGCAACACGCCCATGATCACCTCGATCATGCAGTCCGGCCGGCAGCTGGGCATGCAGTCCATGGACGACGCCCTGGCGGCGCTGCTCAAGGACGGCCGCATCACCGCCCAGGACGCCTACCACAAGGCCACCGACAAGGCGCGCTTCGAGGCGGAGCTGCCGCCCGACGCCTAGCCCCGGCCCGCGGAGGCGCTTCGCTGCCGCGCGCTGGCGCGCTGGCGCGCTGCGCCGGCGCAGCCCACACTGGCCGCGTGGAATCGCTCTACTTCGCCTACGGCTCCAACCTGGATCCGTCGCGGCTGGCCGGGCGGGTGGGGCGGGCGGAGCCCCGCGGCGCCGCCCGGCTCGCCGGGCACCGGCTCGCCTTCGACAAGCCGGGCCGGGACGGCTCGGCCAAGGCGAACCTCCGACCCCAGCCCGGCGGCCTGGTCTGGGGGGTCGTCTATGCCCTGGACCCCGACGACTGGGCGCGTCTCGACCGCTTCGAGCGCGGTTACGACCGGGTCGAGGTGTCCGTCGACGGCGCGGCCCGGTCGCTGCGGGTCCAGACCTACCGCGCCGCGCGAAGCTGCGCCGCGCTGCCCTTCGCCTGGTACCTGGCCCTCTGCGTCGCCGGCGCGCGGCAGCACGGCCTCCCGCGCCACTGGGTGGAGCAGCTCCGCGCGACCCCGGTGCAGCCCGACCCGAGCTGCGAGATCTAGGGTGCGGATCGGCGTCGTCAGCGACACCCACAACCGCCTGCCGAGCGTCGAGCGCATCGTCGCGCTCTTCAACCGCGCCCGGGTCGAGCGCGTGGTCCACACCGGCGACATCACCGAGCCGCGCACCCTCGCCGTGTTCGCCCGGCTGCGGATGCCCCTGGTGGGCGTCTACGGCAACAACGACGTGCAGCGTCCGGCCCTGGAGGCGGCGGCTGCGGAGCACGGCTTCCGGCTCTCGGAGTCGGGCCTGGCCCTGCGCTGGGCCGAGCGGCGCCTGCTCGTCGTCCACGACCCGCGCGAGCTCGAGGGCCGCTACGCCGACTGCGACCTGGCGCTCCACGGGCACACCCACCGCCGGCGCCACGAGCGACGCGACGGCGCCTGGGTCTTCAATCCGGGCGAGTGCGCGGGCATGCTCGAGGGCCACAACGCCGTGGGCGTGGTCGACCTGGCCTCGCTGGCCGTCGAGCTGCTCCACTTCTGAGGGGGGGCGGGCTAGCGCTCCGCGCGGGCGCGGAGCCAGTCCCCCTCCAGGCTCTTGACGATCCGGCGCAGCTCCTCGGTGGGCTGGATGCCCTCGACGGTGACGCACTCGGGGAAGTAGAGGCCGTAGCGGTGCCCCATGCGGCGCCGCACGATGCCCCGGAGCGCCGCCACGTCGTTGCCGCGCCGCACCGTGACCGGCAGCTCGTGCTCGAGGGCGAGGTCCGGATCGTCCGACGCCCGGAACTCGACCAGGATGCCGCTCATGCTCACGTCGATCGGCATCGGCGAGACCGGCTTGTCGCCCTCCAGGGTCATCACCACCTCGAGCCCGGACGAGGGGAACACCGGGACCCGGAAGCTGAAGCGCCGCTGCACCCAGCCGAGCTGCTCCGGGACGTGGAGCACGATCTTCGGCGAGCCGAGGCGCACGTTCTCCTCGTAGACGGCGGCGACCGACTGGAGGAAGAAGAACGAGCCGCGCGCGGAGTTGAAGGTGGCGCCACAGCAGCCGAGGGGACGGAAGGCCTTCTCGTTGCTGCCCCTGGGCAGGGCCACCGTGAGCAGCTCGCGGCTCGCCGACTCCACGTTCCCCCGCATGAAGACCTGGGCGTCGGGCTCCATGAGCAGGATCGGCAGTCGTCGGTGGGCAGCTTCCCGCAGCACCTCGCGGATCTCGCTGGGCTTGGAGAGCGGGCCATCGCGGAGGGGCGATCGCTCCTGCGCGTCGGCTGCCTCCTTCTGCTCCCGCCGGGCCACGGTCATCTGCCTCCCGCTGATCGCCTTCTGCTGCGTATCGGCAGGGCGGATGGGGATTCGCGCCGGGGAAGGCTCCAGCAGCTCCTGGGGCGAAGATCCCAGGGGGGTCGGGGTCGAAGGCCCGCGTTAGACTCTCCGCTCACCACGGGCCCGGAGGAAACATGCGCGCGATCGTCGTCGACCGTTGGATGGAGCACAAGGAGCTGGAGGTGCGGGAGGTGCCCGAGCCCACGCTCCACCCCGGCGGCCTCCTCGTCGACGTGAAGGCGGTGGGCTGCAACTTCTTCGATCTGCTCATCGTGCAGGGGCGCTACCAGGTCAAGCCGCCGTTCCCGTTCACGCCCGGGGCCGAGCTGGCGGGCGTGGTGCGCGAGATCGGCGACGGCGTGGAGGGCTTCGCGCCCGGCGACCGGGTGCTGGCGGCGGTTCCCCTTGGCGGCTACGCCGAGCGGTGTGCGGTGCCCGCGGGTGCCGCGTGGAAGATGCCCGACGCCATGAGCTTCGAGGAGGGCGCCGCGATCCCCATCGTCTACCCCACCTCCTACTCGGCCCTGGTCTATCGCGCCGACCTCCGGCCCGGCGAGAACCTGCTGGTGCACGCCGCGGCGGGCGGCGTGGGCCTCGCGGCGGTCCAGATCGGCGTGGCGCTCGGCGCGCGCGTGCTGGCCACGGCCGGCGGCGCCGAGAAGCTCGAGATCGCGCGTCAGGCCGGCGCCGAGGTCCTGATCGACTACAAGCAGGAGGACTTCGTCGAGAAGGTGAAGGAGGCCACGGGGGGCAAGGGCGCCGACGTCATCTACGACTCCGTCGGCGGCGACGTGTTCGACCGCTCCATGAAGTGCATCGCGTGGAACGGCCGCCTGCTGGTGATCGGCTTCGCCGGGGGACGCATCCCCGAGGTGAAGGCGAACCGCATCCTGCTGAAGAACATCTCGGTGGTGGGTCTCCACTGGGGCGCCTACGCGGCGAACGAGCCGGCGCGGGTTCCCGAGACCTACCAGGCGATCTTCCGCCTCTTCGAGGAGGGGAAGATCAAGCCGGTGATCTTCGGGTCCTATGGCCTGGATCGGGTTCCGGAGGCCCTCGAGGCCCTGGGCTCGCGGCGCACCCACGGAAAGGTGGTCGTCACGCCCTGAGCCTCGAGCCCGGCGTCCTCGGCCTGGTGCTCCTGGCCGCCCTGCTCCACGCGAGCTGGAACACGCTGGTGGCTTCGGGGGGCGACCCCTGGCTCGGAAGCTTCTTCCTGTGCGGCACCGGCGCACTCGCCTGCGTCGTCCTGATTCCCTTCGTTCCGCCGCCGGCCCGGGAGAGCTGGCCCTGGTTGGCGGCGGGCGTGGTGCTCCACAGCGGCTACCTGGCCTTCCTGCTCAACGCCTACCGGCTCGGCGACATGGGTCGCGTGTATCCCCTGGCCCGTGGCTCGGCCCCGCTCTGGGTGGCCGTCGCGACGGCGTCGCTGGCGGGCGAGGTGCCGTCGCTCGCGGGCTGGATGGGCATCGCACTCGTGTGTGGCGGCGTGGCGAGCCTGGCGGGCGAGGGCGGCCAGGCCGGGCGCGCCGCCGTGCTCTGGGCGCTGGCCACCGGCCTGTGGATCGCGTCCTACACCGTCGTGGATGGGCTCGGCGTGCGCCGGGCGGGCAGCCCGCTGGGCTTCCTGCTCTGGCTGCAGACCCTCGACGCCATTCCCTTCGCGCTGGCCGTGCTCGTGCTGCGGGGTCCCCGCGCGGTGCTGGCCCACGGGCGCGGGCCCGACGGCCGTCGCAGCGCGCTGGCGGGTCTGGTTGCGGTGGGCGCCTACGCGCTCGTGCTCATGGCCTACGCCCGGGCTCCCCTGGCGCCGGTCGCCGCACTGCGGGAGACGGGGGTGCTCTTCGCCGCCGTGCTGGCCACCCTCTTCCTGGGTGCGCCCTTCGGTCTGCGGCGCCTGCTCGCCACGGTCTCCGTGGCGGCGGGCGCGGGAATCCTCCAGCTTTCCTGAGCGGCCGCAGCGGCGCAGAGGAGGGGACGTGGAGCGGTTGCTCGAGATCATGGCGCGCCTGCGCAGCCCGGAGGGCGGCTGTCCCTGGGACCTGGAGCAGACCTTCGAGACCATCGCGCCCCACACCCTGGAGGAGGCCTACGAGGTCCTCGACGCCATCGAGCGGGGCGACTACGCGGAGCTGCGGGACGAGCTCGGCGACCTGCTGCTGCAGGTGGTCTTCCACGCCCAGCTGGCGCGGGAGGCGGGCCACTTCGACTTCCACGACGTGGCCGAGGCCCTGCGCGACAAGCTGGTGCGGCGGCATCCGCACGTCTTCGGGGAGGCGCGCATCGAGTCGGCCGGCGCCCAGACCGAGGCCTGGGAGGCGCAGAAGGCCGTCGAGCGGGCGGCCCGGTCCGACGGCGCGCCCCCGGGCGCCCTCGACGGGGTCGCCCGGGCCCTGCCGGCCCTGCTGCGGGCGGCCAAGCTCCAGCGGCGGGCGGCCCGCGCCGGCTTCGATTGGGAGGGCGCCGACGCGGTGCTGGCCAAGCTCCACGAAGAGCTGGCCGAGGTGGCCGAGGCCCGGGATTCCGGCGACGCCGACGCCCTCGAGGAGGAGCTGGGCGACCTGCTCTTCGTGGCGGCGAACCTGGCCCGGGCCCTCGGCGTCGAGCCCGAGCAGGCCCTCCGGCGCGCCAACCGCAAGTTCGAGGCCCGCTTCCGGGCCATGGAGGCCGAGCTGCGCGAGCGGGGTGGGTCGTTCCCGGCGCTGGAGCCGGAGGCCCAGCGCGGCCTGTGGCGGCGCGCCAAGCAACGGCTCAAGTCCCTGGAATCGAACGATTAATTGCCTCGATGGGGCGATCCCGGCCGGGTCGTCAAGCGACATTGATTTTCATTTTCAGACTGCGTAAGCTCCGGTCGATAGCTGTCGCGAGGGCTCGCGCATGATCGTCTGCCACTGCCAGGTCGTCAGCGACCGCTCCATCCGCCGCGCCGTGCGGGAGGGGGCAAGCAGCACCACCGAGGTCGCGCGCGCCTGCGGAGCCGGTGGCCGCTGCGGCGGCTGCAGCGCCGCGGTCGAGGCCATCATCGAGAGCGAGACCCAGGGCCGCCTGGCCCTGCGCGCCGTCGACCCGCCCTCCGTCGCCGAGGCGAGCTAGCCCGCGTCTGCCCCAGAATCCGGCTCCTTGCCGAAGAGCCCGGTTCCTTGCCGAAGAGTCCGGTTCCGGTAGGTTCGCGGCAGCGACGGCGTTCTCCGTCGCCCACGCGAGCGAGGGAGAGGCATGCGCGGGGATCCCGAGATCATCGAGGCGCTCAACGAGGTGCTCACGGCCGAGCTGACCGCCGTCAACCAGTACTTCATCCACAGCCGGATGTGCGAGAACTGGGGCTACCTGCGCCTCGCGAAGCAGAAGTACGACGAGTCCATCGGCGAGATGAAGGACGCCGACGCGGTGATCCGGCGCATCCTCTACCTGGACGGCGTCCCGAACATGCAGCGCCTATTCCCCGTCGGGATCGGCGAAGACCCGATCGAGCAGCACCGGCTCGACCTGGCCCTGGAGACGGGGGCCATCGAGCGCCTCAACAAGGGCATCGCCCTGGCCCGGGAGAGGAGCGACAACGGCACCCGGGACCTCCTCGAGCAGATCCTGAAAGGCGAGGAGGAGGGAGCCGACTGGCTCGAGGGCCAGCTGCACATCGTCGAGCAGATCGGCGCCGAGCGGTACCTGGCCGAGCAGATCCACGAAGAGGGCTGAGCCCCTGCGGGGACCGCGCGGCGGGCCCGGCGGAAACCGCCCGCGGCGTTGCAGCGCCCGGCAGCGAGGGATAACCTCCGCCGCCCGCCGTCGAGGCAGCACCAGATCGCTGGAGAGATCGAATGGCCAAGAAGTCCCAGGTGAACCGGGATCGCCGCCGCGCGGAGCTCGTGGCCCAGAAGGCCGAGCGCCGCGGCGAGCTGCGCAAGCGGCTCAAGGATCCCGAGGTGTCGGTGGACGAGAAGCTCGAGATCCAGGCGCAGTTCGCCAAGCTCGGCCGCAACAGCTGCCCGACCCGCATCACCCGTCGCTGCGAGATCACCGGACGCGCCCGGGGCTATCACCGGAAGTTCAGCATCTCGCGGATCATGCTGCGGGAGCTTGCGCTCCACGGGCAGCTGCCCGGCGTGCGGAAGTCGAGCTGGTAGGTCGCCGGTGAAGCCCGACATCCACCCCGACTACCACACGGTGCTGTTCGTCGATTCGGCCACGGGCCAGGAGTGGCTCGGCCGCTCGACCCTCAAGACCGCCGAGACCCGCGAGGTGGATGGCGAGCAGGTGCCCGTGATCAAGCTCGACATCTCGAGCGTGAGCCACCCGTTCTGGACGGGAACCGCCCGGGAGCTGGACTCCGACGGCAAGATCGACCGCTACCGCCGCCGCTACGGCAGCGGCAAGAAGAAGCAGTAGGGGCGTCGGTCATGGCGCGGGAATGCGCACTCACCCGGACCCGGGTCCGCTACGGACGCAACGTCTCGCACTCCAACCGCAAGACGTCGCGCCGCTTCGAGCCCAACCTCCAGAAGGTGACCCTGCAGAGCGAGTCCCTGGGCCTCCGGGTGCCGCTGCGCATCACCACCCGCGCCCTGCGCACGGTCCAGAAGAAGGGCGGGCTCGACGCCTTTCTGGTCTCGGCGCGCGACGAACTCCTCACCCCCGAGGCGCTGCGCCTGAAGCGCCGGGTGAAGAAGGCCCTCGCCACCCCGCGCAAGAAGGTCGCGGCCCCCGCCGCCAGCTAGCCCTTCTTCCACTTGATGTTGCAGCCGATGCTGGGGTGCTGTGCGCCCTCGACCGGCTTGCCCGAGAGCACCGCGTCGGCCGCCGCCCGCAGGTCCGCGCCGGTGACCGGCTTGCCGTTGCTGGGCCGCGAGTCGTCGAACTGGCCCCGGTAGGCCAGCCGGTGGTGCTCGTCGTACAGGAAGAAGTCCGGCGTGCAGGCGGCCTCGTAGGCGCGGGCCACCGCCTGGCTCTCGTCGTACAGATACGGGAAGCGGTAGCCCGCCCGGGCGGCCTCCTCGCCCATGGCCTCCGGCCCGTCCATGGGGTGGGTCTCCACGTCGTTGGCGCTGATCGCCACGATGCCCAGCCCGCGCGAGGCGTAGTCGCGGCCGAAGGCCGCCAGCCCCTCCCGCAGGTGCACCACGAAGGGGCAGTGGTTGCAGATAAAGGCCACCAGCAGCGGCCGGCCGGCGAAGTCCGCGAGCCGCCCGCGACCGCCGCCGTTCGTGTCCGGCAGGTCGAAGTCCGGCGCCGGGGTCCCGAGGGCGGTCATGTTCGAGGGCGTCGCTGCCATGGTGTCTCCTCCTCGCCGACTACAATACCCGAGTGAGCTGGCAGGACGAGGTCGACGAGATCGAGCGGCGGCGGGCGCGCGCCCGGGAGCACGGCGGCGCGGAGGCCGTGGCCCGACAGCACGAGCGCGGCCGACTCACGATCCGCGAGCGGATCGAGGCCGTGGTCGATCCGGGCTCCTTCCGGGAGGAGGGGCCCCTGGCGGGCCACGCCGAGCGGGACGCCGAGGGCCGCACCGTCGACTTCCAGCCGGCCAACTACGCCCTGGGCATCGGTCGCATCGAGGGCCGGCCCGCGGTGCTGGGCGGGGAGGACTTCACCCAGCGCGGCGGCTCGCCCTCGCCGGCCGGCCTCCGCAAGAGTGTGTCGGCCGAGGACCTGGCCTGTCGCTACCGGCTCCCGCTGGTGCGCTTCCTGGAGGGCGCCGGCGGCAGCGTGGCGGGCACCCAGGGCAAGCGCGGCGGACCGCCGCCGGCGCCGGATGCCGCCCCGTCGCAGCACCGCTTCGTCTCCATCGCCCGGGCCATGGCCCAGGCGCCGGTGGTGAGCGCCGCCCTGGGCTCGGTGGCCGGCCTGCCCGCAGCCCGCCTGGTGGCCTCCCACTTCGCGCTCATGACCCGGGACACGGCCCAGGTGCTGGTGGCGGGCCCGGCGGTGGTGGAGCGCGCCCTGGGCGAGCGCACGAGCAAGGAGGAGCTCGGGGGCGCGGCGGTCCACGCCCGCAGCGGGGTGGTGGACCGGGTCGCCGCCGACGAGGCCGAGGCCTTCGCCCTCGTGCGGCGCTTCCTCTCCTACCTGCCCACGAACGTCTGGTCGCCGGCCCCGGTGCTCGACGGGGACGACCCGCCGGACCGCCGCGAGGAGGCCCTGCTCTCGCTGATCCCGCGCGACCGCCGCAAGGTCTACGACGCGCGCCGGCTCGTGGACCTGGTGCTGGACCGGGACTCGTTCCTCGAGCTCGGTCCGGGCCACGGGCGCTCCCAGGTGGTGGGCCTGGCCCGGCTGCGGGGCCGGCCCGTCGGGGTCTGGGCCAACGATCCCCGCTTCTACGCCGGCTCCATGACCGCCGACGGCGCCCAGAAGGTGCGCCGCTTCGTGGACCTGTGCGACACGTTCGGCCTCCCCGTGGTGGCCTTCGTCGACGAGCCCGGCTTCATGATCGGCGCGCGCGCCGAGCAGGAGGCCACGATCCGCCACGGGGCCGCCGCCATGTTCGCCGTGGTGCAGTCCGAGGTCCCCTGGTGCTCGGTGATCGTGCGCAAGGCCTACGGGGTGGCGGCCGCGGCGCACTTCGCGCCCGGGGCCCACGTGCTGGCCTGGCCCTCGGCGGAGCGCGGCGCCCTGCCGGTGGAGGGCGGTGTGGCGGTCGCGTTCCGGCGGGAGATCGAGGCTGCCCCCGACCCCGAGGCACGCCGGCGGGAGCTCGAGGAGGCGCTGGCCGCGCGCCGCTCGCCCTTCCCCATGGCCGAGGCCTACGGCGTGAACGACCTGATCGATCCACGCGCCACCCGATCGGCGCTGTGCGATTGGCTCGGCTGGGTGGAGCCGCTCCTGGCCGCGCCTCCCGGACTGCGGGTCCGGGCGATCCGACCCTGATCCGGATGCCCCGACCGTCAACGAAGAGCGCGGTTCGGCCGATCCATGGGGGATCATGGCGACCGACGAGCTCCCCCTCGGCCTCCTGACCGGGCCCGCGCTCTTCGTCCTGGTGAGCGTGCTCGTGGGTCTGCGCGTGCTCGGGCTCTCCCTGCGCACGGGACAGTTCCCGGAGTTCGCCATCGCCATCACCCTGCTCTGCGCGGGCGGGCTGGGGTTCCCGCTCATCGCGGCGGTGCCGCTCGTCCCCGAGGTGGATCGCGCGACCGTGGAGCTCTGCTCCATGCTCGGCGATCTCTGCATCTCGACCGGCGCGGCCATGCTCTACCTATTCAACTGGCGCATCTTCCGGCGCGACGCGCTCTGGGCCGAAGCGTTCTTCCTCACGACCGTGTGTTGCATGCTGAGCATCTTCGCCGGCATGATCCTGCTCGGGGGCTACGGACGCATCTACGCCGAGCGACCGGCGATCTTCCGGGTGGGGCTGGCGCTGCAGGCCGGGGCGTTCCTCTGGTGCGCCTGCGAGTGCTTCGTCACCGCCCGCAGGCTGGGGCGGCGCCGGGCGGTCCTCGAGCTGGGAGATCCCCTGGTGGCGCACCGCCTGCGCTGGCTCGGGATCGGCGCCGGCTCGGCCTTCCTGGTGATGATCCTCTACGGCGTCATCTGGTTCCGGGCGGAGGACGTCGTGCCGCATCCGGAGGTGATCGCGCTCACCGCGACCCCGGGTCTGCTGGGCGCGTTCGCCGGCTGGCTCGCCTTCTTCCCGCCGCGCTTCTACCGGCGCCTGCTCGGGGCCCGCTGAGCCTCGCCGACCGCCGGGCTCAGGCGGGTCGCGGCGGACGCCGCGCGTCCATCCAGCTTGCGTAGCCGCCGTAGCCCACGACCCGCTGGCGCTGGTGGACCCGCGCGAAGAGCTGGTCGAGGTCCGGGCCCGAGAGGGGCTCCGAGTCCCGGAGCCGGGCGAGGACGCCCTGGGCCAGGCGACGCGCCTCCTCGACGGCGCGGTCCGGCCGGGTCGACCCGTTGTCGGGCCGGGGCGATCCGTCGCGGTCGGCGACGCCCAGGTACTGCCCCGCGACGAACTCCGACACCATCGCCGCGTGCTTGCGCGAGGCGACGATGTTGCCCTTGCCGGTGATCACGTTGCCCGCGGCGAACACCCGCGGAAAGCCGTCCAGGCGCCCCACGTCCCAGTCCTGGAAGTCGAAGAGCTCGCCCTTCATGGGGACGCCCGCGATCTCCGCGGGGATGCTCCCGATGGAGCTCACGACGTAGGTGCCGCGCCGCTCGTAGGTCTCGTCGGTCGGCACCACGCGGCCGTTCTCGATGCGGGTGCGGCGGAAGCGCAGGCCCACCAGCCGCCCGTCCTCCACGATCAGGCCGTCGGGCGCGGAGAGGGGCTCGAAGCGGAAGCGGTACTTGTCCATGGCCTTGTCGAGGAGCTTGCGCCGGGCGCCGGCCACCTTGGCGAGCCGCGCGGGGGAGGCGTCCGGGGGCGCCTCCACCACGGGCATGTCCTCGGCGCGCCGCCGGTAGAAGAGCGTCGAGCCCGCGAGGCCGAGCTCCTCCCAGGTGAGGGCGTGGGCCGCCAGGATGCGCGGGATGCCCTTCACCTCGAGCTCCACCATGTCCACCTCGATGCCGCGCTCGCGGAGCCGGGCGCCCGCCATCTCGAGCTGGAGCACCTTCACCACGTCGATGGAGGCGAGGCCGCCCCCCACCACGAGCACGTCGTCGGCGGGCTCGAAGACGGGGCCGTCGTAGCCGGGGTCTCCCTTGTGGTTGAACCAGATGATGAAGGGGTTCTGGTAGACCAGGCCGCGACCCAGGTAGGCGTCGGCCCCCTCGATCGGCAGCGGGCGGTCGCGCCAGGCGCCGTTGGCCAGCACCACCGCGCTCCAGCCCCAGCGGTTGGCGAGGTCCGCGAAGTCGACGTCGCGGCCCACCGCGGTGCAGGGCACGAACTCGACGCCGGGCCGGGCCAGCTTGGCGTCGATGGCGTCGTACTCCTTGTGGCGCAGGTCGACGTGCCAGCGCGGGAGCCCGTCCTCGATCTTCCCGTAGGGACGCGGGTTCTGCTCGAAGACCGCCACCCGCACGCCGTGGGCGGCCAGCCGGTCGGCCACCTCGGCGCCCGCGGTCGCGCCCCCGATCACCGCCACCGCGTGGGCCGATCCCCCGTTCGCGCTCCCCATGCTCGGAGTCTCGCACCGTCGCCCTGGGGGCTCAACCGCGCCGCCGACCCGCGTTTCGTCAAGGTGGGCCCGTCGCCGGCCGATGGGTTCGGGAGGGGGGGAGCCAGGTCCATGTCCGACCCGGAAGGATCGACGCGCGCGGGCGCCCTGGCGGGCGCCCTCGAGTCGCTGGGGATGGAGCCGGCCCGGGCCGCGGACATGGGCTGGAGCCTGGTCGTCGGCTACCCGCTGGCCCGCCGCTGCGGCGTGGGCGTGCTGGCCCGGGAGCTTCGCGAGCGGGGCCTTGGCCCCGCGGCCGCCCGGGAGGCCGCCGCCAGCTTCCTCGCCCTCGAGCTCTTCGACGCGGGCGTGCCCTTCGCCCGCATCCGCCGCGAGCTCACCCGCCGCGGCATGGACCCGAGCGCCGCCTACGCGGCCGCCCTGGAGGGGGCCCGCTTCTCGCGGACCCTGGACCGCCCCACCCTCGAGCTGGAGGACGAGCGCCGCCTCCTGCTCCGCGCCCGCATATCGCTGGCCCTGGCCACCCTGACGGCCCTCGTCCTCGCCGCCGCCGGCGCGCTCATCTTCTTCCAGGCCTAGGTGTCCGCCGCCAGGCGCCCGCCGCGTCGGGCTCGGGCCCGGGCCCGACGCCGGTCCCGGTCCTCGGTGGGCGCTCCGCTCACCACTTCCCGGAGGCACCGGGGCGCGGGCAGACGCCGTCGGCCCGGTACACTGGTCGCCACGGGCCCTTAGCTCAGCGGTCAGAGCAGCCGGCTCATAACCGGTCTGGTCCCTGGTTCGAATCCAGGAGGGCCCACCACTAACGTCTTGATCCTGCTCGGTTTCGATCGCGGAATCCTTGTCGCTCGCTTGTCGCTCGTCGCCATCGAGGGGCCGAAGCACTTCGATCAGCGCGTTGTCGGCGAGGCGCGCGTAGCGACGCGTCGACTGGACCGACGCGTGCCCCAGGAAGCGCTGCAGGTGACGCTCCGGCACGCCGCGACGGATCGCGTCGGTGGCCATCGTGTGCTTCGTGCCTTCGTAGAGCGAGACGTGCGGGAGACCGACGCGCTCCAAGGCGTCGTTCCAGACTCGCTGGAGCGCCTTGTGTGCCCAGCGGCCACCGGTCCGGGGGTTGGGGAAGAGGGGCGCTGCGCGGAGCCTCCCGGCCCGGTGCACGTGCCGCTCGATCCAGGCAGCGAGCTCGGCGTCGACGGGCAAGCGCTTCGGCTTCCCGGACTTGGTTCCCCGGATCTCGGCCGAGACGCTCTTGCCCTTCATGGCCTTGTCGACCGTGAGCCAGCCGTCGTGGTAGTCGGCGACCTCGGCCGCGCGGGCCTCGCCAGGCCGTAGGCCGAGACGGGCGAGCGCCAGAAAGATCCCCCGCTCCTCCTCGGGAATGGCTGCGATCACGCGGTCCTGGTCGCGGATTGCGAGGAGCCGCGGCTCGTGCTCGTCGGTCTTCGGGAGCGGCAGACGCGGTACCTCCGGGAGCTCTCCTCGCCGATGGAGCCAGACGAGGAAGGACCGGAAGGCCGCGAGGTAGTTGCGCCGGCTCTTCGGGGTAAGCCCTTGGTCGGCCAGCCAGAGGGAGAAGTCCTCGAGAACGCCGTAGCTCACCTCGAAGATGCTCTTCCCGTCGAAGAACGAGAAGTAGCCGCCGGGCTTCGCGAGCTGCTCGAGCTGTTTCAGGTAGGCCGGCGAGAGGGAGCCCGCGGCGCATTCTCGGCGCCGCACCTCGAGCCACTTCGCGAGCCGTGTCTGGACCAGGTTGGCCTTGGATTGGATCGGGGCGTACTCCGCCAGCACGGACTCCAGGTCCCGGCCCTCGGCGACCTTGCCACGAATCTGCTCGAGCAGTCGTCGGGCGGTGTCCTCATCGGTGATCTGGATGCCGCGGTTCGACCACACCCGACCATACGGCCGGAAGTCCAGCAGGAACCCCTGCTTCCCGCTCCGCAGGCGGCGGCGCCGGATCTGACCAAGCTTGCCCACGAGGGCCCATCGTACCGCACGATCGGTCGCCACCGGGTGGGCCAGGAGCCGGGCCACCGAGGTCACAGCTGGCTTCCCGAGGGAGGCTTCTCGGACCGCCGGTTCGCCACTTGTCCCCCAGATCTACCGGGGGGGTGGTGCGATCCGAAGCAAGCCTCATGCCCACGGGCACGTCACGCACAAGCTCTCGTCCAAGTGGCGCTTCCTCATGCCTCCGCGCGTTTAGGCACTGGCTCTTGGTTGCCAGCCCATAGCCGATCACCACCAGTCGGGTGGAGGTTGGATCACGCGACACCGTTCCGGTTACGATGGGTCTGCCGACCTACCACACCTCCGGGTCAACGCTGCGAGAGAGTCTAGGGAGATGCGATGGTGACAAAGAACCTTCACGTCGCGAGCGAGATTGCCGCTGCGGAACGTGACTACATGCTAGGCCTCCATGACCCCGATTGGCCGACGGCGATGGATGGGTGGGAGAGAGCGGAGGTTCCCGATGGACCCGGCGCGTTTCTGCGCCGAACGATCTCTTGGTCGCCGGACCAGAAGTCTCCGAAGCCGGAGCAGACAAGGAGCGATCTCCTGACCTTCGAAGGTCTCGGTTTGCAGCGAAAGGACGAACTGAGAATCGAGGAGGCGATCGTTCGGTTCCCATCTGCTCCGGTGTACTCCACTCATCGAAAACGCGGCTATCAGGTCGAGTTGAACAGAATCAATCACCACACCCTTCGCGTACTGCGTGCTCAAGACTGTTCTGAACCGATCAGCCGGATCTACCTCCTCCACAACGGACTCAACGAACTCAAGCATCTCAGCTTCTACTACAAGATCGCAGCGATACTCACGATGAAGGATCCATCGTCCGCCTGCGTCATCAGACCGCTTCCTGGTCATCTATCCAGACACCCGTCGGGGACCGAGCTCTCTGAACAACCGCTCGACCGATATCTCCTGGATCCTGGCGATCTTTTTCGGCAGTTCCTTCGCTACATGGTCGAGACGCGCTGGCTCATCAGTGCGATCGTGCCGCGATCCGATTACCGGGTTGTGTCTGGCTTGGACCTACTTGCTGTCGGCGACCGTCACGATACAGCCGCTCTCTCGAGAGCGATTCTCGAATCGTGGAAGCGTGCCCATCAAGTGGCAGAGACCGAGGGAGTCAATCCCGGTCCTGAAGTCAGCCTCCCCGATGTCGCTCACTCCGTCGCGACTATCCGCCACTTGCTGTGCCGGCCTTCTTCTTTGCATGACGCAAGCACGCCGCCGGAACGGGGCACTCTGAGGCCGAGTCTGCATACGGTTGGATACAGCCTGGGTGGGTTTATGGCTCAGGCGGTCTTCTTCGCTTGGCCTTTCGCGGTGTCTGGCTGTACAACCATCTGTTCGGGTGGAGCCCTGAGAGACATCGCACTCACTGCGTTTGCCCACAAAGAGGAGTGGCAAACGATCATCCATGCCATGCGGTACGAGCTCGACAGTTCGTTCCTAGAGCAACGTCTGCGCGCGACCAAGAGACGGAGCAAGGGAGTCGCCGAGGTGGCTGGGATCGATGCGAATGCCTTCAGTTGCTTCTACCGCTTGTTCCACGATGTTTTCGTTCGCGAGTTCGCGGGATCGTACCAATCCCGCGTCTCGGAGTTTGCCCCTCGGCTCCTCTTCGTTCTTGGAGGCCGTGATCCAATTGTGTCGACGCAATCAGTCTTGGATGCTAGTCCGCCAGAAGGGATCAACCTGCTTCAGATCGCGAACTTGGCTCACTTCCCCGCGAAGGGCGACGAGCATTGGCAGGGTTATTGGCTCCCGCAAGCAACGTCGCTGATCCATGAGTTCGCCAGGAACGCGGAGCGGCTCTCGGACGACACGCTCTACGAGAACTGGTGGAACCAAGGACGCACCGATCATGTGCCTACTGTGGGTACTGAACGCTCCTCGGTCGATCAGCAGGTCGACTCAAGCTTCGATCCAGAGACGGGAAACGAAGCACTTCCCAGCGCCGCGTTTCAGTCGATCCTAGATTCATTTGTTCGTAGGCTGAAGAACGCGAATGCACAGAGTGCGACGAACGAAATCGGCGCCTGGCTGCTCGTGCTACGCAACGAGGTGCCCGCTGCACTACTCGGCCCGCATGTACTGCGGAAACGAGGCACGACACTTCACTTCTCGGAAGAACGGATTTGGTCGTACTTCTCAGGTCTTCGCGAGCGGGAGACATTACTATTGAGAAATCAGGATGCCCTCACCTTGATGGTGCCGCGGCGCTGGTTCCAATGGTTCGTGAACACACAGCCCATCTTTTCTCCCAAGTCGGAGGCTGCGATGTTCAACGTCCCTTCGAGACAGGATCTCAACGCTCTCCGAAAGCACTTCCTTCATAGTTGGAAGGGCTCGGAGTCCCTCCGGATCTTTGCTCCTGCTGACAACGACCCCGCTGCCCCCAGCACTCTTCCCGACGTTTGGATCTGGCTGTCCGTCGAGGCCATCCAGCAGTTGGTGAGGGGGCCGTCGGGTGATAGGAGCGACGAGAGATCACTGATGCGGACGATCGCAGACCGAGATCCGAAGGAGATAAAGGGAGTAAAGAAGCTTGTTCGGAACCTTCTTGCGACCGACCACATCAAGATTGTGAGAGTCTCCTCCTCGGAGTTCAATCCACGCTTCCGTGGGTGGCGGATCCGCGACTGGAAGCGTGCCTGGCAGCTCTTGAGACACGCGGCCACCTGCTACGACTATTCCCTTGCCGGGACGGACTACGACCCGTTCGATGTGGAGCAAATCATCAACACGCCAGCGCCCCGTCGAGCTCACTGACGGGGGCACGCATCCGCGGGCCGCCATGATCCGGGCCCAACGTGCGAGACGAGAACTCGGTGCATTTTCGGGTGTTTCAACTGATAGCTGCGTACTTTGGCGGCCCTTGGTTGCCGTAAACATTTGCAAAAACGGGGAGTTAGGCGGACTCATGCAGGTATAATGGCCGGACGGCGGGGCCGGGTCCCACGCCGAGGGTCCGGCCATGCTCAACCAGGTGTCGAGCCTTGCTCGGTTTCTGACCGCGATCAGCGTCCGACGGCCGCTGGCGACCGCGTTGGTGGGCTTGCTCGCCACCGCAGGCCTCGCATTCCAGGCCGCCCAGCTCACGAGCGAGGTCGGCTACGCCGCCTACTTCGGGCCGAACGACCCCGCGGTGGAGCGGCTATCCAGCTTCTTCGAGGAGTTCGACAGCGGCCTGCACGTCCTGGTCGTGTTCGGCTGTCCTGGGAGCAACGTCTGTTCGTCGATCCGGGACCGCTCGGCGCTGGAGTTCATCGCGAATCTCCAGCACGACCTGGATCGCCTGTCCAATGTCCGCCGGACGCAGAGCGTCCTCAATGCACCGATCGTGGTTGGGCCGCTGGAGACCCGCACGATCGCCGAGCGCGACGGTACCGGAGGCTACGCCCTCGCGACCGACTGGGAGAGCCTGGCGGAGCGCTCGCTTGGAGAGCCCTTCCTCGCGAACGTCGTCGTCTCCCAGGATGGGAAGACCGCCGGGATCATCGTCGAGTTCCAGTCCCTCGACAGCAAGCCAGTGCGCGATCTGGTGCACGCGATCCTGGACCTCGTTCCCCGGTACGAGGAAGAGCTCGGAAGCGAGATCTTCGTCGCTGGGGATCCCGTCTGGACCGTCGTCGCCGACGACGATCTCGATGCCGACTCTCTGAACCTCACCGTTCTCATGTTCGTCCTCATCACGGCGATCCTCTGGGGCTTCTTCCGGGACATCTGGCTGACGGCGCTTCCAGTCCTCTCCGTGGGCGGGCTCACCGTCGCCATCCACGGTGTGATCGCGCTGCTGGGCATCCCGATGACGACGATCCTTGCGGCCCTGCCGCCGCTCTTGGTAGTCATCGCCATCACCGCGGCGATTCACCTCCTGACGGCCTTTCTACGCCATCCTGATTTGGAACCCGGCCCGGCTCTCGTACAGGCGGCAGACCTCGTGGGTCCCGGCTGTCTCTGGGCTGCGGTTACGAC
Organism: uncultured Spirochaetales bacterium; assembly: GCA_964442285.1. Lineage (GTDB taxonomy): Bacteria > Myxococcota_A > UBA9160 > UBA9160 > JAFDET01 > CAYTZH01. Next base: position 41,568 of record CAYTZH010000039.1, read on the forward strand.
GGCGGCGGGCTTCGGCTCCTTCCTGTGACCTCGCCAGCTTTCGCCAGTTCGGGCTCGCTGCGGCCATCGGTCTCGGGCTCGCGTTCCTCGGCAGCTTCACCCTTCTGCCGGCCCTCCTCTGCCTTCGACCTCCGCGGACCCGCGGCCCAGAACGCGCCCGCCTGGGCGTCGTGCGAGAGATGCTGGCCGCTGCGCTGGCCGCGGTCTCCAGTCGCCCCAACTTCGTCCTCGCGGTGGGCTGTGCCGTCCTCGTGGGCCTCACCGCGGGGATCCCTCGCCTCTACTACGAGGTGGACTTCGGCGACCAGTCGCTGGTCCTCCGTTCCGTGCGGTTCATGGAGGCGAACTTCCGCAAGCCCATGACCACGGAGCTCGTGGTGACGGTCCCGGAGGGCAAGCGGATCTACGACGAGGAGAGCCTGTACCTCCTCCAGCGCCTGGAGTCCTACTTCCGCGATGAGTCCAGCAGCGGGATCGCGTGGAGCTTCCTCGATTTCCTCGAGGAGGCCTACCGGATCGACCACGGAAAGCGGCCCGGATCGTTCGACGAGCTTGTCGATGCCGCACTCGCCGAGATGCCCATCGTTGCGTCGTACGACGGGCTCTCGGCCTTCTGGAGCGAGTCGGCCAGCGAGCGCGAAAGCGGCGAGCGGATCTACCGAGACCGCGCACGGATCTCGGTGCACCGCAGCTGGCTCAACGGCGAGGAGCAGATCCCTTACGTCCATCGCCTCCGGGACTTCATCGCCGAGGTCAACGGTGACGTAGAGCCCCAGGGCTACCGGGTTGAGCTGCACGGTGGGCTCGAGCTCGCGGCGCTCGCGGAGGAGAGGATTCGCGACACCCAGTGGCGCAGCTTCGGGACCGCCTTCGCGGTGGTCACCCTGACCCTGTGGGCCCTCCGCTGGTCCATGCCCTCCCTCGCCGCGCTGGGCATGGTGGTGAACGTCCTCCCGGTGATCGGCCTCCTCGGGCTGATGGGGTGGACCGGCATCGCAGTCGATCCGGCCAATACCATGGTTGCCGCCGTCCTCCTCGCGATCGCGGTGGACGACACGATCCACGTGTCTCTGCACTATCAGCGCCGTCGAGGGCAGGGCGTCTCGCGCCGCGAGGCCGTTGCATCGACGCTCACGATCGTGGGCGAGGCCGTAGCGATCACCAGCATTTGCCTGGCACTCGGCTTTGCGGTCCTGATGTTCTCGCGCTGGGGCGGCCTGGTTTCATTTGGGCTCCTCGCGAGCCTCGGCATCGTCTTCGCGCTCGTTGGAGACCTCCTGCTCCTGCCCGCAGCGCTGCTGAGGCGTGAGAAGACGGAGGACCGGACGTGAGCACAGACCGTCTCAGGCGCTGGCTGATCGTGGTCGCGTTCGCACTTCCCTGGCTCGTGGTGTGGCCGTCCCCGAACGGACTCGGCGGCCGCAGCCAGGAGCTCGACGCACCGCTCGACGAGGCACTGCGCGTACCGTACGCCGCAACTTTCCTCCGCACGGCGAACCCGGCGTTCGAGCCGCATGACCGGATCCTCGACATCGCCTTCGAGGGCGAGGAGCAGCTGATTCCTCCTCGCAACCGCCAGGAGCTGCGTCTCGCGCTGAGCGAGGGCCCGGGGCGCGCCGTGACGATTCGGCTGATGCGGGGCCGCGAGCCCCTGACCATCCAGGCCAGCACGGTTACGGCGTCAGGGTGGAGGGCTGTAGGTGCCAACTGGCCCACCTTCTTCCTGGGAGCGGCCTTCCTGATGTTCGCCCTGACCGTGGGGCTGGGGAGCCGGCACCCCGTCGCGTCTCCGCTCTTCGCAGTGTCCTGGTGCATCGGCGCCTGGACGCTGGCGCAAGTGGACCTGATCCTGCCCGAGGACCCGGGTCTTCATGGCGCGCCCGACCTTCGTGCCCGGCTCGAGCTCGTGAGCCTGACCCTCCTACCTGCGTCCGTCATCCACCTGGCGATGCGCTTCCCGATCGTGTCGCCTCGCTTCCGCCCCGCGGCCGTGGCAGTGCTCCCTTATGCGTTCTGGTTCTTCCCCGCCGCGTTCGCCCAGATCCACCTCCAGGACGCAGCGTTCCTGAACGCCCTGGAGAGGATCGCGTTGGGAGCGGCCTTCGTATCCGCAGGGATCCTGGTCGTGGCGAGTCTGACCTCGGCGCGCGCGATGACACCGATCGAGCGCGCGCGAACGCGGGCGCTTCTCCTCGGCCTGGGAGTCGGGAGCGCGGTTCCTTTCGTCTACTTCTTCTGGGGCGGCACGCCGCCCCCAGAGTTGCGGACGCCGTTCATCCTCTCGGTTCTGGCGTTCCCGGCGACGATCTCCTGGGCCATCGTCCGCTACCGCCTCCTCGACCCGCCGACGTGGGTGCAGAGCGCCGTCCTGACGGGTCTCACCGCAGCGGTCGCACTCCTCCTCGCCAGCGGCGCCGTATCCCTCGCGTTCTCGTTCTTGGAGGAGCCGGAGCCGCTCGGCTCCGCAGAGGTGATCCCGGTCGCCCTCACGACGACCGTGCTCTACCAGCTCATCCACTTCGGCCTGCGACGAAGCGCCGGCGGCCGGATGCTCCGCGAGCGGGCGTTCGAGCGATTCCTCGAGCACGCGAGCCAGGAGCTGGCGGCCGCTCGGCACCCCAGCCGCGTCCTCGAAGGGGTCCAAGCTCTCATCCGGACGCATCTCGGTGCGAGCGACGTGAGATGTGTCCTCGCCGAAGAAGCCGGGCGCTGCTCCGATCCGCTCGTCAGGCGCGGAGTCGCGTTATGGCGCGAGGAGCGGAGCTCTCCCGAGACTCTCGTGCGTACGCGCGCGCGGACAGAGGACCCTGGGCCGGACGTGCCAGAGATCGTTCTTCCGCTCCTCCCCCGCAGTACGCCGAACGCCCTCGTGATCCTCGGCTCGCGGGAAGACGGGCTTCCCTACGGCCAGGACCATGCCCGCATGCTGGCGAGCCTTCGCCATGTGGCCACGACCGCTCTCGAGGCGGCGGCTACGTCCGCGGACCTCGAAGAGCGGGTGGCCGAGAAGACGGCGTCGCTCGAGCGGGCGCTGTCGGACCGACACGCGGTTCTCCGTGCGGCCCGAGCGATCTGCGAGGCGGACGAGCCGAACGAGGTGATGGCTACCCTCCGAGGGTTCGCTGCTGCGCACCAGGCATCCCTCCGGTGGAATGGCCATGCGCCCGATGGGGTGCGCTCCATAGGGCTTTCGGTTCCAGGAGAGCCCGTCCGGTCTCTTCAGCTCGAAGGGACAACTGCCGAGCGCGCCGAGGAGCTGGCTCCGCAGCTCGGGACTCTCTGTGCGTTCGCTGGTCTGGCGATGGGTCGGTTGAAGCTCCTGGCCGAGCTGAAGCGGGAGGTTGAGCGCCAGGCGGCCGAGATCGCCGAGATCAGCTCCCGCCGGCTCCATGCGGAGTTTGTGCGGGGTGTGGCCCACGAGCTTCGGAAGCCGACCGAGGAGGTGCGTCACCGCGTGGAGGAGCTCAGCGCCTCGCCTGCGCCGGACCACTCCGAGACCCTCCAGCGAATTCGAGTAGCGAGCCGCGAGATGTCGCGCCGCCTCGATCTCCTCTTGTTTCACTCCGGGCTCCGGCTCGACCTCCAGCGGATCGACCTGGTACGCGTTGTCGAAGATGCAGTCGGGGCCGCGAAAGCGAGCTCCGGCGACCGCGCCTACCGGTGCCGCCATGAGTTGGCGCGCTTGCCCATGCTCGGCGACCCCAGCCGTCTGCTCTCGGTGATCGAGAACCTCCTGGACAACGCCGTGAAGGCGACGGGCCCCGGCCAGACGATCGAGGTTCATACCTCGCTCGCTGCAGCGGGGAATCACGGGGGTGCCCAGGTGCGTCTGGAGGTGATCGACGAGGGTCGCGGCATTCCGCCCGACCGGCTCGATGCGATCTTCCAGCCCGGCGTGGGCCTCGAGCCCGGTGGCTTCGGGCTGGGCCTGTCCCTGTGTCGCGAGATCGTCCGCATGCATGGGGGGACGATCGAGGTGTCCTCGCGACCGGGCAAGACGACCTTCTACGTTCGGTTGCCACAGTTTCGCTTGGGGGAAGGCGACGATGACAACAGCGTCCATTCTGCTCGTTGAAGACCACGAGGGCACTCGCTCCCAGCTGAGCGAGGCGCTCCAGTCCTCTGGGTTTCGCGTCATCGCGGCAGCCGATGGCCGTGAGGCTCTGGAGGCCTTGAGGAACCGGCCCGTTGATCTGGTGCTCAGCGACTACCGAATGCGGCCCATGAACGGCCTGGCCCTCCTTCGTGCCGTTCGGAAGACGCTGGAGGTACCGTTCGTCCTCTACAGCGCCGGGGCCGACGCTCAGGCCGTGTTCGAGGCCGGTCGCGAGGGTGCCGTGCGCTTCCTCGAGTACCCCTTTCGGCTCGCCGACCAGCTCCTCCCCACCATCGCCGACTCCCTCGGCCGGCGGAGCGCGGGCCGCGACACCGCGCCGCGCACCGGAGCCGAACGACTCATCGGCTCGTCCGCGGGAATGCGTCGGGTGCGGGCGACCATCGCGCGGCTCGCCCCGACTCCTACGACCGTTCTAATCCACGGCGAGACTGGCACGGGCAAGGAGCTCGTAGCGCGCGCCATCCACGAAGAGAGCGGCCGCGAGACGTTCGTCTCCGTTTCCGTGCCCGAGCTCTCGGAAGGCGTGCTCGAGAGCGAGCTCTTCGGCCATACGCGAGGGGCCTTCACCGGCGCGGTCGCCTCGCGCTCGGGGCTGTTCGAGGCTGCGAGCGGAGGCACGCTCTTCCTGGACGAGATCGGCGATACCCCGCTGCCCGTCCAGGTGAAGCTCCTTCGTGCTCTTGAAACCCGGGAGATCCGGCCCGTGGGCGGCTCCGCGCCGCGCTCGGTGGACGTGCGGATCGTGGCGGCGACGAACCGGGACCTCGGAGAGATGGTCCGCCTCGGGGAGTTCCGCGAGGACCTCTTCTACCGGCTGCGCGGCGCTACGATCCACCTCCCTCCGCTTCGAGCCAGGACCGGTGACATCGAGGCCATCGCCGAGGCGCTGGTCGCCGAGATCGCGGACGCGGCGCGCGTTCCGGTTCCGAAGATGGATCCCGGCTTCCTCGCAGCCCTCAGCCACTGCCCCTGGAAGGGGAACGTCCGCGAGCTGCGAGCTGTCCTCGAGAACGTCATCCTCTGGCGGGATGGGGACGGTCCGCTCGAGCGGGTCCACCTGATCGAGGCGCTGGTCGCCATGAATCCGGACCTCAGCCCGGAGGACCAGCTTCTGGCCCAGAAGATCCTGGACGCCTACCGGCGGCACGGCTGGAACCAGGAGGCCGCCCGCCGAGAGCTTGGCCTGACCCGCGGAGAGTGGCGGACCCGATTCGCCCGCCTCGGGCTCGACGCGGTGAGGCGCCGCCGGCGGTGAGAGCCGCCGCCGCCATCCTGCTCGGCGTCCTGGCCGTGTCCGGCGCGGCCTACGGGGAGCCGGATGCGGCCGAGGACGCCGTCTCGCCGTCGCCCCTTCAGATCGTCCAGGCCGCCTTCGATCGCATGTTCAACTACCCGTCAGTCCGGAGCGTCACGCTCCGGATCCACCGCCATGGCGACCGGGTCACCTACCGCTCGTTCGACGTCGTCTACAAGAAGATCGGCGGCCTGGGCCGGACGCTCCTCCGCTTCACGGAGCCCGAGTATCTGCGCGGCAATACCCTCCTGATCATCGAGGAAGAAGACGGCCGCAACGACATCTGGATCTACCAGCGCGAGCTCCGGCGACCGCGGCGCGTCCTGGCAGGCCACAAAGGAGACTCCTTCTACGGAAGCGACCTCTCCTTCGAGGACCTGGAGCACCACGACTGGCGACGGTTCGAGCTCCGTCGGCTCCCGGACACCACCGTTCAGGGTAAGAGTGCCTTGGTCGTGGAGGCTGAGACGCCGTCCGACTCCCAGTACTCCAAGGTAGTCGCAACGATCGAACGCGATCGCTTGGCTCTCCTTCGCCTCGATCTCTTCAAGGCGGGTTCGCGCGAGCCCATCAAGACCTTGGAGCTCTCATCGAGCGAGATCAAGGAGGAGGACGGCATCCTGAAACCGGAACGGATGTGGGTCCGACAGCCTGGCCGCGACGCCTCGACCGAGGTGGTCTTCGACCAGATCGAGGATGATCCTCAGATTGCAGACTCCGTGTTCGCGACGATGAGGCTGGAACGGTCGGGTGAGGATCTCTACCGGTTGGTCGAGCGCCTTCGCGAGGAGGCTGGCACGCCGTGATGGACGGGTACCGAAGGCGGCCGCTCTACAGCGCCGACAACGAGGACACCCGCTCGGAGTTGACCGCTCTCGAAATCACGGGGGAGGACACTGTCGTCGCCATCGCGGCCGGGGGAGGGCGGGCCCTCAGCTTGCTAACGGCCGGCCCGAAGCGCCTCATCGCAATCGATCGCAGGGCAGACCAAGTCTTCAACCTCGAGCTCAAGGCAGCCGCGTTGGATGCGTTCGATCTTGGGACATTTCAGTGCTTCCTCGGTATCGCGAAATCGCCCGACCGACTGGATCATTACCGAACGATTCGCCAGTCGTTGTCGCGGAGCGCCCGGAGGTACTGGGACAACCGCCGCCACCTGGTCGAGACTGGGGTGTTCTTCGCAGGCCGGACAGAAACAGCCCTCATCCGCTTCATGCGCGGTTTGAAGTCACTCGGGCTGATGGCTTGGGCGGAGCCCTTCTTCCAAGCCACGTCCCTGGAAGCGCAGCAGGCCCTTCTCGATTCCCAGCGAGTTCGCGTTGAACGAGGCCTCGTCTGGTGGCAATTGTTCTGCCACCCGCTGTTGATCTATCCGATGGCCCAGGATCCCAGCTTTCTGCGCTCGACCGGGAGCAGCGTCGGTGCGTACCTGGTCGGGCGTCTTATCGACTACGCCTCGTCGAACATGGTCCGTGACAGCTATCTGTTGCGTTTGGCCTACGACTGCGGATTGACGCCGGCGAGTCCCCTCCCACTGTACCTGTCGCCTGACGGGTTCGATCTCGCGCGCAAGAATCTAGGATCGCTCGAAATCCAGTGCGCCGACCTTCGCGACTTTGGCGCCCGTTGTCCGGTCGCCTCGCCCGTAAAGTGGTCTCTGTCGGACGTCAGCTGCTGGATGAGCGAGGCTCAATTCCACGAGCTGCTTCGCTTCATCACGTACGGGATGCTGCCCGGCTCCCGATTCTGTGCTCGCAACTTCGCCGCGCACCGGGAGATCCCTCGTGACCTGCTGGGACGATTGATGCGTCTGCACGATGTCGCGCAGTACCTTGATTCGGCTGACGCATCTGTGATCTATCGGTTCGAAGTGGCGGAGTACGTGGCGGAATAGCTATTCGCTCTTGAGGACAGCGGAGGCGCAGAGATCATTGATCGGGCATCGATCACAGCGTGGAGACCGCGCGGTACAAACGGCTCGGCCGTGAGCCACCACGGTCACGTGCAGAGAGGCGCGTATGTCCGTGGGAATCCTCTCTTCAAGTATCTGAGACTCTCGCTCGCTCCAGCGCTTCTTGGGAGCGATTTCCAGACGGCTCATGACTCTCCACACGTGGGCGTCGACTGGACAGGTTGAACCGCCCCGGGTTCTCCGAAGACTCGGTTAGTTGAGCACGGCCTCTGTGGCTTGTGCTCCTTGCTGCTGATCGTACATCGCTTCGAACTCCGCCGGGGGGAGGTATCCGATCGGCTCGAGGAGGCGACGGTGGTTGAACCAGTCGACCCACTCGAGC
>CAYTZH010000040.1:0-23497 GCA_964442285.1 uncultured Spirochaetales bacterium
GAAGGGATCGGTGAGGTTGTCGTTGCCCATGCCGCGGGCGTAGAAGCTGCCCGTCTGCTCCCAGAAGCGATGCACGTCCGTGACCGGGGCCTCGCCCCGGGGCAGACGCTCCACCATGACCGGCACCGGCGGGCCGGCCAGGGCCGCGCCCCGATCGCCTTTCGGCTCCGTGATGGGTCCGGGCTTCACCTCGCGGAGCTCGTCGAAGCCGCGCTTCACCACCCGCAGGTTGTCCTCGACCACCCGGGCGCCTTTCGTGCCGAACTTGTGCTGGAGCTGGCTGCGGATGGCGTCGAGGAGCCGGGCCTCGTCGAGGCCGGCCTGGGCCATGACCGGCGACGCCGCGAAGAAGGCGCCCTGGAAGGCGATCCCCTGCATGCGCAGCTGGAGGTCCGGGTCGGTGGCCTCCTCCCGGGCGATCCGGAAGGCGTCCAGGTAGAAGAGGCGGATGTGCTTGTCGACGATGATCTTCTGGAAGGCGGGCGGGATCGACTCCCAGAACGCCTCCGGCGAGGACTGGTCGCCCTGCATCACGAAGACGCCGCCCTCCTTGAGGCCGGCGAGCGCGTTGGTGTGGTGGAAGACGTTCGGGTCCGGCGAGAGCACCACGTCCACGTAGAAGTACTCGCAGTTGACCCGGATGGGCTCCGGCGCGGCCGACAGGTAGTAGGTGGTGGGCTGCCCCTTCTTCTCGGAGCCGTACTTCGGATTGGCCTTGATGTGGTACCCGAGCAGGTCGAAGAGGGTCATGGCGAGGTTCTTGCCGGTGGTGATCGCCCCCCAGCCGCCGATGGAGTGGAAGCGGACGGTGGTGGCGCCCTCGGGCATGAGGTTCGGGTTCTCGCTCCCGCGGAGCGCCAGCTGCTTCACGTTCGGATAGGCCGCCTCGATGGACTGCTGGTGGATCTCCTGCTTGGGCGTCACCGCCTCGTCGCGCAGGAAGTCGATGGAGAGGTAGAAGAAGCGCTGCTGGCGGCCGTCGGGGAGCATGTTCTCGACGGCGGCCACGAGGCCCTCGGGCTGGAGGTCCCGGCTGCCCATGCCGAAGGAGCCGGAGTAGATCGGCGGGGCGTCGCCGAGCTGCCGGTAGACCTCGAGCTCCGGATGGGCCGGGCGGTCCGGGTCGCGTCCGTTCTCGAGACACTTGCTCACCACGGCCCGGATCTCGCGGGCGAGGGGCAGGTCCACGGCCAGCGGCTGGTCGAGGCGCTCCAGCACCGCCACGCCCTTCCTCCCGCGCAGGACCCGCGCGATGCGGTCCGCCGGGAAGGGCCGGAACATGACCACGTCCACCACGCCCACGCGCAGGCCGCGGGTCTCCCGCAGGTAGTCCGCGACGGCCTCGGCGCTGGGGATGAGGCTTCCCTGGCCCACGATCAGGTACTCGGCGTCGTCGAGGCGGTAGCCGGAGACCCGCTCGTAGTGACGGCCCGTGAGCGCGCCGAACTCGGCGAAGGCCTGGTCGGCCAGCTCCTGGATGTGGTCGAAGAAGAACGGGCGCTGCGCCGCCACGCTCTGCATGTAGGCGTCCTGGTTCTGGACGACCCCGGCCATCACGGGGTTGTCCACGTCCCAGAGCAGGGGGATGCGCCGCCGGCGCTCGCCGTAGAGCAGGCGCTGGGCCGGCGTCGGCGTTTCGATCAGGTCGTCGGGCCGGCCCAGGTACTCGGCGATCAGCGCGCGCTCCGGCGCATTGACGGACTCGATCAGGTGGGTGGTGAGGAAGCCGTCCTGGGCCACGGCGCCCGGATTCAGGGACAGCTCGGCGATGCGGTGGGCGATGATGTTCAGGTCGGCAGCGGCCTGGGCGTTCTTGGCGAAGACCTGGAAGAAGCCCGTGTCGTCGATGCAGTGGTAGTCATCGTGGCCGGCGTGCACGTTCAGGGTGGCCTTGGTCATGGCCCGGGCACCGATGTTGAGCACGTAGGTGAGCCGCTTGCCGACGGCCGCGTAGAGCGACTCGTGCATGTAGGCGATGCCCTGGCCCGACGAGAAGTTCGCGGCGCGCAGCCCCGTCATGGCCATGCCCGCCGTCACGGCGGCGGCGGCGTGCTCGCCCTCGGGCTCCACGAACAGCAGGGGGCGGTCCGAGACGTTGAGGTGGCCCGCGGCGGCGGCCTCGGCCCAGTACTCGCCCATCTGGGTGGAGGGCGTGATGGGGTAGGCGCCCGCGGCGTCGCTGGACTCGCGCTCGCACAGGACCACGGCGGTGTTGCCGTCGAGGGCGGCGCGCACGCCGGGGTACTTGGGCGGGGTGCTGTCGTGCTTGCGTCCGAACATCGGGTTGGCGGAGCCTCCATCAGGTGGGCGACGCGGGCAGGGCGCTCTTGCGGATGACCTTGTGGGCTTCGGCGCCCTTGACGGGGCCGAGGTCCGGATCGAGCCAGACGATGGCCCCGGTGGGGCAACGCTGGATGGGAACGCGGGTCTGGTGGTCGCGGCCGTAGTCCACGACCGGCAGGTTGTCCTGCATGGAGATCAGGCCGGGTGCGTCCATGGCGCAGCGGCCGCAGGCCGTGCAGGCGACCTCGCAGTCCCGGGTCAGGGCGTCGCCGGCCTCGAGGGAGCGGCAGGCGACCCAGAGTCGATGGCTCACGGGGTGCAGCGAGAAGAGGTCCTTCGGGCAGGCCGTCACGCAGTCGCCACAGGCGGTGCAGCGGTCCTCGTCGACCACGGGAAGGTCGTGGTCGTCCATGTGGATGGCCTCGAAGTCACAGGCCTCGGCGCAGTCGGCGAAGCCGAGGCAGCCCCAGAAGCAGCTCTTGCCGCCACCGGCCACGAGGGCTGCGGCGCCGCAGGTGGGCAGGCCGTCGTAGTGGGCGCGGAACCGCGCCACGTTCGACCCGCCGGCGCAGGCGAGTCGGGCGACGACCTTCTCCTGGGCCCCCACGTCCACGCCCAGGAAGGCCGCGATCGCCGCGCGGTCGGACTCGCCGCCCACGGTGCAGCGCCCGGGGAGCGTGTCGCCGCGCACCAGCGCTTCCGCGAAGGGGCGGCAGCCCGGGAAGCCGCAGGCGCCGCAGTTGGCGTGGGGCAGCATCTCCTCCACGACGTCGATGCGCGGATCCTCCTCGACCCGGAGCCGGCGATGGGCCCAGACGAGGAGCGACGCCAGCAGCAGGGTGAGACCGCCGAGGGCCCCGACCGAGGTGAGTACCACCCCCATCAGCCGACCGCGAAGCCCGAGGTGCGGACCACGTCCAACCCCTTGGTGACCAGGTAGCCCTCGCACCCGGGCAGGTCTTCGAGCAGGGCCCGGCCGCGCCGCGGTCCGAGGACGAGGGTGAGCGTAGCAAGGGCGTCGGCGGTGGCGGCGTCGGGGGCGGTGACCGTGGCGCTGCACAGCTCCGGCGCGGAGCGGCCGGTGCGCGGATCCAGCACGTGGTGCTGGGCCCGATCCGGGGAGAAGGGCTGCATGTAGTCGCCCGACGTGGCCACGGCCCGATCCCGCGCGTCGAAGCGGGCGTGGAGCCGCAGCGTCCTGCGCGGGTCGCGGATCCCGATCCGCCAGGGCGTGCCGTCGCCCTTGCCGCCGGCCGCGACGAGATCCCCGCCGGCCTCGACGAAGACGTTCGCGAAGCCGCGCTCGCGCAGGGCGTCGACGCCGCGGTCGACCACGTAGCCCTTGGCGACACCGTCCAGGGTGATCCGCAGATCGGCGCGGGCCAGCCGCACGCGGCGACCCTCGATGCGGATCGCGCGGCCGTCGACCCGGTCCAGGGCGCGCTCGACGGCGGCGGCAGGGGGCAGGCCGGCCGGGTCCAGGCGGTGCGCGCGGTAGACGTCCAGCACCGGCTGCACCGTCACGTCGAAGGCGCCTTCGCCGAGGCGGTGGACGCGGTCGGCCAGGCGGAGGACGTCGAGCAGCGCCTCCGAGGGCGCCTCCAGCCGGCCTCGCCGATTCAGGCGGCCCACCTCGCTGTCCGGGCGGTAGCGACTGAGCTGCGCCTCGAGGCCGGCCATGCGGGCCAGCGCCGCGTCGGCGGCGGCTGCCGCGGCCTCCCGGTCGTCCCCCAGGACCCGCAGGTGCACGCGGGTCCCCATGAGCGCCTGCGCGCGCTCCACCGGAGCCAGGCCGGATCCGGTGCGAAGCCGCCAGGCGCCGACGGCCGTCCCGGCCGAGGCGACGGCCAGGATCCGCAGGGCGTTTCGTCGCGTCAGCCCCGGGCTCGGCGCTGCGCGCTGCTGTTGGTTCTGCTTCAACGCCGTGGCTCCCCCCGAGCCGGGGCCGCACTCGGGCCGGCTTCCGGTATACCGTTCCAGAAGCATCTCCTATGCCAGCTGGCCGACAGTTTCGCGCCGCTTCGCGTCCCTTTATGAGACTGATTGGCGCGGATTGCTTCAATGGGACACAGGTCGCCCGCCCCGGCTGCGCGGCCGCCGGGTACGGCGGATAGCTTCCCCCGCCGGGGACCGCTGATACCTTCCCGGGATGCGTACGCTCGCCGCGGCGTCGCTGCGCCGGCCGGCGACGACCCTCGCGCTGCTGATCGCGGTCACGGCGGGCCTGGCGGCCGGGCTCCCCCGTCTGCGGACCGAGGTCGGCTACCGCGCCTTCCTGGGACCCGACCACCCCGCCATCGCCCGCCTGGACGCCTTCGCCGCCCGCTTCGGCGGAGGGCTGCCCTTCGCGGCGGTCTGGAGCTGCGCGGAGTCCGCCGGCTGCGATCGGGCCCTCGACGCGCGCTCGCTGGCGATGGCCCACGCCGTGGCGAGCGCCATGGCCGCGGTGCCCGGCGTGGCCCACGTGGACGGTCCCGCGACCAGCCCGCTGCTGGTGGTGCCCGCCTTCGGACTCCCGGAGACCCGGCGCCTGGCGGCCGACGGACGCCCCGCGGCCGACCTGCCGACGCTCGCCGCGGCGGCCCGCGAGGATCCCACCTGGGTGGGCCAGCTCGTCTCGGCCGACGGCCTGGCCGCCGCGATCGTCGTGCAGCTCGCCACGAGTAGCGGCGAGGAGGGGGCCCGTGCGGTCGCGGCCCTGCGCGCGGCGCTCGCGCCCCACGAGGCCGCGGGCTTCGCGTTCCACCTGGTGGGCGGCCCGGTGGAGTTCGTCGTGGCGGGTGCGGAGCTCGAGCGCAGCACGGCCCGCATGGTCCCCGCCATGGTGGGCCTGGTGGGTCTGGTGCTGCTCCTGCTGTTCCGGGCGCCGGCCCCCGCGCTGGCGACGCTCGCGAGTGTGGGACTCACGGTGGTCTGGACGCTGGGCTTCCTCGGCTGGCTGGGCTGGCCCCAGAACAGCCTCACCCAGGTCCTGCCGCCGCTGGTGCTGGTGATCGGGGTCTGCGATGCCATCCACCTGCTCGCCGCCTACGCCAGCCGATTGCCGCGGGAGGTGCCGGCGGGCGGGAGCGCCCGGGCGCGGGCGATGGAGGAGGCGGCGGGGGTCGTGGGCCCGCCGTGCCTGCTCACGACACTCACCACGGCCGTGGGCTTCCTCTCCTTCCAGACGAGCGAGCTGGCGAGCTTCGCGCGCTTCGGCGCCGTCGCGGCCTTCGCCGTGACCGCCGCCCTGCTCGTGTGCTTCACGCTGCTGCCCCTCCTGGCGGTGCGGCTGCCGTCGCGCTGGCTGGCCACGGATCCGAGCGGCGAGGTGTGGCTGCGACAGGTCGGCGCCCTGGTGGAGCTCGGACGGCGCCGGGCGACGGCCGTGATCGCGACCGCGGCCGTCGCGGGCGTGCTGGGCCTGCTCGGCATGGCCCGACTGGAGGTCGATGCGCGCTTCGAGGACCTCTATGGCGAGGAGAGCCAGGTCGTCCGCTGGGTGCGGTCGGCCGCCGCCTTCCTGCGCGAGGCCGAGACCCTGGAGATCGGCCTCGCCCTGCCCGACGGCGTCCGGGCGTCGGACCCGGTCGCCCTTGAGGCCGTGGCCCGGGTGGAGGCCCTGGCGTCGCGCCCGGGGCTCGGGCGCGCGCTCTCGGTCCGCACGCCGCTGGACGCCCTGCATCGCGCGCTGCACGGGGCGCCGCTGGCGACGCAGGCGTCGGACCTCGATCCCGAGCGCACGGCGTCGCTCCTGCGCCTGATCCGGCGGGAGGCGCCGGCCTTCGTCGCCCAGTTCGTCGACCGCGAGGGCGACGGCCTGCGGGTGTCGCTCCAGGCCGGCAAGGTGCCCCAACGGGCGCTGCGAGACCTCCTCGCCGACGTGGACGCGCACCTCCGGGCCGTGCTCCCGGCGGGCTACGGCGCGACCGTGACCGGCCCCCTGGCGACCGTCGCCGAGATGATCGACGCCATCCGGCGCACCCAGCTCGCGAGCTTCGCCGTGGCGGCGGGCCTGATCCTCATCCTGATCGGCCTGGCGTTCCGGTCGGCGCCCCTCGCGGTGATGGCGCTGGTCCCGACGGCGCTGCCCGTGGTGGTCACCCTGGGTGCCATGGGCTGGCTGGGCCTCGCCCTCGACGTGGGCAGTGCCATGGTCGCGGCCGTGGTCCTGGGGCTGGCGGTGGACGACGCCATCCACCTCCTCGACGCCTATCGCCGCGGTCGCGGGCGGGGCGAGCCGCCGGAGGCGGCGATGGCCGCGGCGGTGCGAAGCGTCGGCCGGGCGCTGGTGACCACCTCGCTCGCGCTGGCGGTCGGCTTCAGCGCGCTGGCGCTGGCGCCCTGGAAGAGCGTCGCGAGCTTCGGCAGCGTGTCCGCCATCGCCATCCTGGGCGCCCTGATCTCCGACCTGCTGGTGCTGCCGGCCCTGGTGTTCCGGCTGCGGGCGGTTCCGCCGCCGCGCGCGGACGCGTCCGACTCGGCGGCCGAGAGCGATCCGCGCACCGTGAAACGCACGTCCACGACCTTGTCGACCGAGAGGAGGAAGTTGCTCGGATCCGGCAGGCCCCACTCCACGTAGGGCACGGAGAAGCGGCCGCGCACCTCGCCGCGATCCGCCGCGGTGCGCTCGGCCCGGAAGGGGATCGCCACCGCATGGGCCTCGCCGCGCACCACGAGCGAGCCGTGCAGAACGCCCTCGATCGCGTCCGGCGACCGCGCCGCCACCCGGATCCGACGCGCGCGCAGACGCATCCGGGGGTGGGCCTCGCTGGCCAGCACGTCCCGATGCAGGTTGCGATCGCGGGTGGCGTTGCCGGTCTGCCCGCTCCGGGCGTCGACGACCACCTCGCCCGCGGCCTCGCCGGTGTCGGGATCGAAGCCCAGCCGGCCGCCCTCGAGGCGGAAGCTTCCGCGCACCGTGTGGAGGGTCGCGCCGAGCTCGAAGCGCAGCTCGCTGGCCTCCGGCTCCAGCTCGAAGACCCAGGGCTCGGCGAGCGCCGGGGTGGCCAGAGCCAGGCCGATCGCCACGAGGGCTGCGCGGGTCACGGCCGGCGACAGAAGTGGATTGCCTCGCGCTTCAGGCCGTGGCGGAGACAGCGCTCCTTGCCCACGGCGCGATCGAAGCGCTCCAGGGAGACCTCGAAGCCGGCGGCGCGCAGGCGTTCGGCGTAGTCGGGTCCGTACTGGCGCAGGTGGTCGGACTGTCCGAACAGGTGCTCCCGCTCGCGGGGCGTCGAGGTGGGCGGCGCCTCGAGGGTCTGCTCGAGGGCCGACCGGATGGGCACCTGCAGGATCGCCCAGCCGCCGGGCCGCAGCACCCGGCACAGCTCGGCCATGGCGCGTCGATCGTCCGGCACGTGCTCCAGGACGTGGTTGCACAGCAGCGCGTCGAAGCTGGCGTCGGCGAGGGGGATGCGGCGGATGTCGCAGCGGAGCGCGGCGCGGCCGGGGCTGAGATCCGCGCTGACGTAGTGGAGCCCCGGCCGGGCGGAGAGGTGGCGGCGGAAGACGGCCTCGGGAGCGAAGTGGAGCAGGCGCTGGGGCCGCTCGAAGAGGTCGGTGCGCTCCCGGAGGAAGAGCCAGAGGAGCCGGTGGCGCTCCATGGCCCCGCAGGCGGGACAGCGGGCATCGCGGCGCCGCGCATACGGTGCGAAGCGGCGGAAGCGACCGCCGCAGCAGGGACACTCTACAGCGTCGCCCCGGTAGAGGTGTCCTTCCAGGCGACGCCGCAGCGCCCCCGCGCCCACCCGATCGCCCAGGCGCTCGGCAAGGTCGCTGAGTCCCGGTCGGCTCATGGACGGCCAGGATACCCGGCGTGCGGGCGGCCGCCCGGATCCCGGTCGCCGGCGGCGCTGCGTACGAGCGGGCCGCGCGCACCGAGCTCGCGGACGAGGAACTCGTCGAGGCCGCGGGCGAGCATGGCGCGGGCCTGCTCCGCGGAGCCGGGCTGGCCCCCGAAGAGCAGTCCCGGCAGCCAGGCCGTGGCGATCGTGAGCGATGGAACGCCGGGCCCGGGATGGATCCGGAGCGCGGGCTGGCCCTGCAGGCGGCTGAGCTCGAGCTCGATCTGGCGATCCTCCCGCTGGTTGAGCGCGAGCAGGGCGTGCACCAGCAGGTGCTCGAGGGAGGCGTCCAGGACCTCGCGCCGACGCAGCGCGAAGGCGAGGGCCGGCACGTCGAGGGCGAAGGCCCAGTCGAAGGGCGCGTTCTGCTGCTGCTCGCGCAGCAGACCCAACGCCTCCTCGCGGCGCCCCGCGTCGAGCAGGGCGCGCCCGTAGAGTCCGTCGCTGCGCCGGTAGTGGGGAGCCCGCGCCGAGAGCGCGGCGTGCTGGGCCTCGGTCTGCGCGAGGTCTCCGGCAGCGGCCGCGAGCTCGAGGCGGAGATAGCGGGCGCGCAGATTGCCCGGGCTCCAGACGAGCGCCTGCGCGGCAGCCCGCGCCGCGCGCGGGGCGTCGCCCGCGCGCCGGGCCTCCTGCGCCCTCCAGAGCTGGGCCTCGGAGAAGGCGGGCCGCACCGCCGCGCCACACGCCGCGAGGAGCAGGAGGCAGGCGCCGGCGGCGACACAGGGCACGAGGCGACGCGGCCCGACCGGCGGTGCGAGCCGCCAGGCGAGACCGAGCAGGAGGGCGAAGACGAGCTGCACGCTGGCGCTTCGGGTCTCGACGCCCCCGAGCTGGAAGGCGAGCCACAGCAGCAGCCCCCCCAGCACACCGCCGGCCTGCCAGCGGGCCGCCGGGTCGGCGCGGGGGCTCCGCAGGCGGGCCGCGAGCGCGGACGCGGTGGCGGCGAGCACGGCGAGCAGGGCGGCCAGGGCCACCAGACCGCCGTCGTGCCACCAGCCGAGGAGCTCGGCCGCTACGCGGACGTCTCCGGGGCTCGCCAGCACGCTGCCCAGGTCGGCCGGATCGACGGCGTGAGCCCGGGCGGGCAGGGAGTCGAGACCGCGTCCGAGCGCCGCGGGGAGGGGGGCCACGCCCAGGTCGTGGACGGCCACGCGCAGGGAGTAGCCGGGGGGGGCCGCGTCGCGCCCGCCGCCGCTCCCGGCGCGCCCCGTCGCGGCGGGGGCGCAGGCCGCCGCGGCGAGCGCGAGCAGGCGCGCCGGGCCCGCCTCGTGACGCGCCGACGCCAGGAGCAGGGGCAGGGCCAGCAGCAGGGCCGGCGGCACGCCAGCCGCCGAGGGGCCCGGGGCGAGCAGCGCGGCGAGCGAGCCGGCGAGCACGCCGGCCGCCAGCGCCCGTCGCGCGGCGCGCGCGAGCCCTCCGTCGCAGTCGAGCGAGAGCAGGGCGGCGAGCGCAAAGAATCCGACGAGCCGCGCGGCGTGGAGGGTGCCGCCGTCGCGGGCCGGCGCGAGGCCCGTCGACACGAGCAGCGCCGCGAGCCCGGCGAGCCAGACACCGTGCCAGAGGGACAGCGACACCGGCCGCCCGAGGGGTCGCTGCCGCCCCGCCAGCGCCAGCGCGGCGACGGTGCCGAGGGAGAGCGCCAGGGTGGCGACGGCCACCTCGGAGAGGGCGCCGAAGCTCGCGACGCCCGCCGTCGCGAGCGGCAGCGCCAGCGCGAGGGACCAGGGGGCGTTGGGGAGAGGAAGGCCGACCCGAGGGCCGGGCGCCGAGACGGACACGGGTCGGAGCTCCGACGTTGGTGGATCCGGGCGCCCCGATCGTTGGTGGATCCGGGCGCCGGATGGTATCACAGGGCCCGTCATGGCCAGGCGTCGGTCGGGGAAGCAGCGCGGCCAGGCGAAGCGTCACAAGCCGCCCGTCTCGCCCGAGGCGAAGCCTTCGCCGCGCTCCGCGGGATCCCACCGGGCGACCTTGCCCGTGGCCATCGCCCTGGCCCTGATCACCGCGGCGTTCTTCGCCCAGGCCGGTCTCCACCGCGAGTTCAACTTCACCGACGATCCGGACTACGTGACACGCAATGCCGTGGTGCGCGAGGGACTCGGCGTCGCGGGACTGGGCTGGGCCTTCGGCCTGCACGGCCACGCAGCCAACTGGCATCCGTTGACCTGGCTCAGCCACATGCTCGACGTGAGCCTGTTCGGGCTGCGGCCAGGGCTCCACAAGGCGGTCAACGTCGGCCTCCACGCGGGGAGCGTGGCCCTGCTCTTCGTCGCCCTGCGGCGCATGACGGGTATCGTCGGCGCGAGTGCGCTCGTGGCGCTCTGGTTCGGCATCCACCCGCTGCGGGCCGAGTCCGTGGTCTGGGTGGCCGAGCGGAAGGACGTCCTGAGCGCATTCCTCTGGATGGCGTCCCTGCTGGCCTACGTCGCCTACGTGGAGCGCCCGGGCGCCCGCCGCTACGGACTGCTGCTCCTACTCTTCGCCCTGGGGCTGATGGCGAAGAGCATGCTGGTCACGCTGCCCCTGGTGCTGCTGCTGCTCGACGCCTGGCCCCTGGGCCGACTGGGACCCGGGACGCTTCGGGCGCGTCTGCGCGAGAAGGCGCCGCTGCTCGCCCTCTCCGCTCTCTGCGGAGTCGTGACGATCTACGCGCAGGGCGCCGGCGAGGCGGTGCAGTCGATCGAGCGCCTCGGCCTGGCCCAACGCCTGGCGAACGCGGCCGAGAGCCTCACCTGGTACGCGCGCACCTGGCTCTGGCCCGGGCCGCTCGGCATGTACTACCCCCACCGCTACCCGACGCCCCAGAGCCTGGGCTGGGCCGCGCCGCTCGCCTCCGCGGCGGCGCTCGTGGGCGTGAGCGCGGTCGCCTGGGGCCTGCGCCGCCGCGCTCCGGCGCTGGGCGTGGGTTGGCTCTGGTACGGACTCAGTCTCGGTCCGGTGATCGGCATCCTGCAGGTGGGCAACCAGGCCATGGCCGACCGCTACAGCTATCTGCCCTCCGCGGGGCTGGCCGTGGCCGTCGTCTTCCCGGTCTGGGAGGCGCTCGGCAGCGCGCCGCGCCGTCGGGCCTTCCTCGTGGCGGCGGTGGCGGTCCTGCTGCTGCTCTGCGGCCCCCGCACGCTGGAGGCCGTGCGGCGCTGGGGCGACAACGGCGCCCTCTACGCGCACTCCCTCCGTGCGGCCGACGCCCAGGGCCTGCCGCGGGACGGCTTCCTCGAGCGCATCCTGGCCGCGGAGTACGTGGCCCGGATGCGCACCCTGGAAGGCGTGCGCACCCGGAACGCGTCGCGACACGCCGCGGCGTTGGACGCGGCGGCCCGGGCGGCGGAGCTCCGACCCGACGACCCGTCCGCCCAGCAGACCCATGCCGCCGCGCTCGCCCTGGACGGCCGCTACGAGGAGTCGGCGGCGGCGGCGCGCCGGGCCGTCGAGCGGGCGGAGGCGGCCGGCCGCCCGGCGCTGGCCGCGTCCGGCTACTACAGCCTCGGGCTGGCGCTCCTCGAGCTGGGCCGTACGGACGAGGCCCGCGAGGCCTTCCGGGCCACGCTTCGGGCCGATCCCGCCTACGGCGAAGCGGCGGAGGCGCTGGCCGGGCTCTGAGGGGCGCCTCCGGGCGACCCTCCGAGGGGAAGCCTGCTGGCGACGCGATGGACGAGGGGTCACGGGGTGCGCAGGTACCCCAGGGATTCGAGACGCTCGCGCAGCCGCGGGTCCAGGTCCTCGCGGACGACCGGGGCGCCCTGGCGGTCCCAGCCCGGGTGTCGGCGCGAGACCAGCTCGGCCAGCGTCCTGGCCGTCTGCGGGTCCTCCTCCGCCCGGTTGCGGGACTCCGCCGGGTCGTCGTCCAGCGCGTAGAGCTGGAGCGGCGGAGGCACGGGGTCGAGGGGCGCGCTGACCTCCCCCGGCACGGTGAACACCAGCTTGTGCCGGATCGCACGGACGCCCACGCGGGTCGGGCCGGTCTTCGTCTGCCCCAGGAACGCCAGGCGCTCCTCGGACTCGCGGCCCTGCATCAGGGGAAGCAGCGAGCGGCCGTCGTAGGCCTGGGCGTCGAGGGGCACCTCCAGCAGCGCCGCCACCGTGGGCATGACGTCGAGGGTGCGGACCTGCGCCGCCACCACCCGGCCCCCGAAGTCGGCCCGGGGGTCGTGCAGGATCAGGGGCACCCGGACCTGGTCGTCCTTCAGGGAGTGCCCGTGGTCGAAGCGGTTGCGGGGATAGTCGCCGCCGAGCGCCTCGCCGTGGTCGCTGGTGACTACCAGGGCGACGGAGTCCGCGAGGCCGAGCTCCTCCAGCCGCGTCCGGAAACGTCCGAAGCGACGATCGGTCGCGGCGATGTCGCCGTCGTAGAGGGCGGTGATGTAGCGCACGAGCGCCGGCGTGAGGGTGAACGTGCCCTCGTTCAGGCCCGCCACGTGGTCGAGCGTGAAGGGGCCCTCGAAGGGAGGCGGACCGAGCGCCCGGGCGAACTCAGTGTGCGTGTAGGGCGCGTGGGGCTCGTAGGTGTGGATCAGCAGGAAGAAGGGGCCCTCGCGCTGCTCGGCGAGCCACTGCTCGGCGCGCGCGAAGGTGCGCTCGACGCCGCCGCGGGCGGAGGCGTCGCGCGACTCGCCGGGGAGGAGGTGCTGGACGGGGCCCTCTTCCTCCTCCCAGAGCTCGAAGCCCCGGTCCATGCCGAAGTGGCGGGAGACGAAGGCGCCCTCGGTGAAGGCGGCCGTGCGGACGCCGGCGGCCTGGAGCGCCTCCATCACGGACGGCGCCGGATCGGAGGTGTCGAAGATCCGCTCCGAGTACTGCGCCGCGAGCAGCGCGGTGACACTCGGAAGCGTCCACGGGGCGGAGGCGACGGCCTGGTCGAAGCGCACGCCGCGTGCCGCGAGGGCATCCAGGTGGGGTGTGGTCGGCCGCGCGGTGTAGCCGTAGCAGCCGAGGTGGTCGGCGCGCAGGGTGTCGAGCAGCACGAGGACGACCCCGCGCGGCCCCGGGGCCGGCGCTGCGGCGCCCGGGGCCGGGGGCGTTGGGGCGCCAGCCCCGGCCGGCGGCTCCGCCGGCTCGCAGGCGAGAGCCGCGGCGAGCCAGCCGAGCAGGAGCGCGGAGGAGAAGCGCCGCGCCCGGTCTCCCGGGAGGCGTCTCACGCCGCCTCCTCGACGTCGCGCCGGAGCTCCTCGAGGACATCGAGGAGCTCCTGATGGGCCTCGAGGAGCTCCTGGTGGGCCTCGAGGAGCTCGCGGCGCGCGTCGGCCCAGCGCTCCTTCTTCCGCTCGGCGAGCTGCTCGACGCGCCGCTGGACCTCCTGGCGCCGGGTCTCGAGGCCGTCGAGGCGGGAGCGCAGCTCACCTTCCGAGGCACTCCGGGCCTCGTCCAGCTGCTGGGAGAGCGAGGCCAGCTCGTCCTCGAGGCCATCGAGCTCCGCTCGGATCCGCGCTTCGAAGGCCTCCCGGCCGGCCTCCGCCTGCCCGCGGGCCTCCTCCTCGGCGCGCTCGAGGGTCTCGCGCATCTCATCGCCCGCCTCCTCGAGGTCCTCCCGGACGCCCGCGAGGTCCTCCCGGACGCCCTCGAGGTCCTCCCGGACGCTCTCGGCGAGCGCGCGGGCCTGCTCCTCGACGGCGCGGGCCCTCTCCTCGACCGGCGGGTCTGGGTCCCCACAGGCCAGCAGCCCGAGCAGTCCGAGCCCCGCCAGGGCCGATCCGGGGACGCCGCATGCGTGTCGGTGCATGGCTCTCCTCCTCCTGAAAGCAGAGCGTAGCCGCAGGCTTCCCTCCTCCGCCCGCCGCCCCGGTGGCGGTCCCCGTGTGGAGCGGGTCACTGCGCCGGGGGCGCCGGCCGCGTATGCTGCGGGCTGGACGAGGAGGATCACGCCATGGCGGCGGCCCGCTCCGAGGACGGCGAGGCCAGGACGCGTCTCGCGGCGGGCTCGGAGGTGATCCCGGAGCGGGGGCTTTCCAGCGCCGAGACCCGGCTGGTGCCCGCCGCGGAGGAGCGAGCCACGGTGTCGGCCGCCGAGGATGCCCTGAGCCGGGTCTCGTTCCCCAGCCGGCGCCCGAACGGCGAGCCTTCGCGGCGTCTGCGGAAGATCGACTCGGGCGAGATCCAGCTGCCGAGCGGCAGCCGGGAAGGGACCCGGCTCGGCCGCTACCGCCTCGTCGAGCGCATCGGGGCGGGCGGGATGGGCACCGTCTACCGGGGGCACCTGGAGGACGCGCCGGACCAGGTGGTCGCGCTGAAGATCCTCTCGGACGCGGTCATCCACCAGCCGGAGGTGCGCAAGCGCTTCGCCCGGGAGGCGCGGATCATGGCCTCCCTGCAGCATCCCAACATCGTGGCCTTCGAGGACTTCGTCACCGAGCGGGAAGGGGCCGCCCTGGTCATGGAGTTCGCGGACGGAGGCGCCCTCTCGCGGGCCCTCGAGGACGCACCGCTGCCCTTCGAGCGTGCGGCCCCGCTGTTCCGGCAGATCCTCGACGCGCTGAGCTATGCCCACGCCCGGGGCATCGTCCACCGGGACATCAAGCCGGGCAACGTGCTGCTCGGCGCTGGCGGGCAGGCCAAGCTGACCGACTTCGGTGTGGCCCGCCTGGCCGACGCGACGAGCCTCACGCGCACCGGCATGGGCGTGGGGACCCCGAGCTACATCTCGCCCGAGCAGATCAAGGGCGTGCGGGAGGTGGGGCCCGAGGCGGACATCTACGCCTGCGGCGTGCTCTTCCACCGGGTGCTCGCCGGCAGGCTCCCCTTCGGCGCCGACACCGGGGAGATCTACGGTCTCATGCAGGCCCATCTGAGCGAGGAGCCGCCGTCGCTGCGGTCGCTGGGCCTGGACGTGCCGGAGCGGGTCGAGGCGGCGGTGCTGCGCGCCCTGGCCAAGGCTCCCGAGGATCGCTTCCCGAGCTGCGCCGCCTTTGCCCGCGCCCTCGGCGTGGACACGGCCCCCCGGGTGCTCGAGCGGCCGCTGGCTCCGACCGGCGAGGAGCGGGAGCCGCGGCCGGCGCCGGCGACCCGCGTGGCGGCCACGCGCATGGCGCCGCCCGCGCCGCGCCCGCCCCGCTCGCGTCCGCCCCTGCCGGCCCTCGTGGCGGCGGGGCTCACCGCGGTGCTCGCCGTGCTGGTGGCCTCGAGCGTGTGGGAGCGGCTGCCCGGAGAGGAGCCGCCCGTCCCCGAGCGCCGGGCCGATGTCCCGACGGCCGACGCCGCACCCACGGAGACGCCCGCGAGCGCCGACGCCGCACCCACGGAGACGCCCGCGAGCGCCGGGAAGGCCCCGGCGGGTCCGGAGCCGGCGGTCGTGCAGCTGACGCTCCAGGAGCGGGACGTCCGGGCCCGGGAGGCCCGCAGGACCCTGGCGGCCCGCGCGGCGGCCCTCAACGAGAAGGGCTACGCGCTGCTGAAGGACGGCAAGTACCGGGAGGCCAATGCCACCTTCGATCGCGCCCGGGCGCTCGAGGCGGAGCTGAAGCAGCGGTAGCCCCGGCGGCCGCAGGGAGCGCGCGATCGAGCCCAAGCGATACGCGGTGGTGGGTGCCGGTGCGCGGGCGGGGATCTTCCTGCACGCGGCAACGGTCCGCCATGCCGAGCACGCCCGGCTCGTGGGCTTGTGCGATCCCAGCCAGGTGCGCATGGACTTCTGGAACCGCACCGCCGCGGGGTGGGGAGCCGGGCCCGTCCCGACCTATCGCGTCGACCCCGGCCTGGCCGAGTCGCCCGAGGCCGGGCGGACGCCCCTCGGCGCCTTCGACCGGATGCTCGACGAGCAGCGACCCGACACGGTCATCGTCTGCTCCGTCGACGCCACGCACCACGCCTACATCGTCCGCGCCCTGGAGCGGGGCTGCGCGGTGGTGACCGAGAAGCCGATGACCACCGACGCGCCCCGCGCGCGGGCCATCCTCGAGGCCGTGCGCCGTACGGGCGGATCGGTGCGCGTCGCCTTCAACTACCGCTTCGCCGCCGGCGCCACGCTGCTGCGCCAGCTGGTGCTGGAGGGCCGCGTCGGGACGCCGCTCCTGGTGGACTTCATGTGGACCCTCGACACCCGCCACGGCGCCGACTACTTCCGGCGCTGGCATCGCGAGAAGGACCGCTCCGGGGGGCTGCTGGTGCACAAGGCCTCCCACCACTTCGACCTGGTGAACTTCTGGCTCGACTCGGTGCCCGAGGAGGTCCAGGCCCTGGGCGGGCTGCGCTTCTACGGGCGCCAGAACGCCCGCGCGCGCGGCGAGGAGCGCGCCTACGAGCGCTACACCGGGAAGCCCGCCGCCGCCGACGATCCCTTCGCCTTCCCCCTCGACACCAACCCGGGCCTGCGCGGCCTCTATCTCGAGGCCGAGGGCGAGACCGGCTACCTGCGGGATCGCAACGTCTTCGGGGACGACATCAGTATCGAGGACACCGTGGGCGTGCTGGCGCGCTACCGCAGCGGCGCCCAGCTCCACTACTCCCTCGTCGCCTACTCGCCCTGGGAGGGCCTGCGGGTCTGCATCACCGGAACGAGGGGCCGGGTGGAGCTCTTCGACACCCACGGCTCCCACACGGTGCGGGGGCAGAGCGCGGAGGAGATGGCGCGGGAGCAGGCGGACGCGGCCAGCGGGCTCAAGGCGGGCGGCACCTTCGTGAACGTGTTTCCGATGTTCGGCGCGCCCTACGAGGTGGAGGTGCCGCGGGCCGAGGGATCCCACGGGGGCGGCGACCTGCGCCTGCTGGAGCAGATCTTCCTGCCGGAGCCGCCCGCCGATCCCTTCGGCCGCAGCGCCGACCATCGGGACGGGGCGGCCTCGATCGCCCTGGGCGTCGCGGCCAACGAGGCGCTGGCCCGGGGGGCGCCGGTGCGGGTCGACGCGCTGATCCCGCTTCCGTAGCGGCGAAGAGTGCTCGACCGGACGGCGCCGTCGTGGTATACCTCGGATCTGACACACCGTCAGAAACGCCGACGTGAGGCGTTGGAGGCCCCCGTGCAGCTCGACGATCTCATCCTGGTCAGCGTCGACGACCATGTCGTCGAGCCGCCGGACATGTGGGAGGGCCACCTGCCCGCGCAGTGGAAGGCCCGGGCGCCCCGCGTGGTCCACAAGTCCGACGGCAGCGACGTCTGGGTCTTCGAGGGCGCGCAGCTCCCCAACATCGGCCTCAACGCCGTCGTGGGTCGGCCTCCCGAGGAGTACGGGATGGAGCCGACGGCCTACACCCAGATGCGTGCCGGCTGCTACGACGTCCACGAGCGGATCCGGGACATGAACGCCAACGGGGTGCTGGCGTCCCTGTGCTTCCCCTCCTTCCCGGGCTTCTGCGGCACCCTCTTCGCCCGCCAGGAGGACAAGGAGCTCGCTCGGGTGATGCTCCAGGGCTACAACGACTGGCACATCGACACCTGGTGCGCCGCCTATCCGGGCCGCTTCATCCCGCTGGCGCTCCCGGCGCTGTGGGATCCGAAGCTCGCGGCGGAGGAGGTGCACCGGGTGGCCCGCAAGGGCGCTCGCTCGGTGAGCTTCTCGCAGGACCCGCAGCCCCTCGGCTTCCCGAGCCTGCACAGCGACTACTGGGATCCCTTCTGGAAGGCCTGCGCCGACACCGACACGGTGATCTCGATCCACATCGGCTCGGCGGGGGGCATGCACTTCACGGCGCCCGATGCCCCGGTGGACGTGATGATCACCACCACGCCGATCAGCATCGTGAACTGCGCAGCGGACCTGCTCTGGAACGAGGCGCTGAAGAAGTACCCGCTGAAGATCGCCCTCTCGGAGGGCGGGATCGGCTGGATTCCGTATTTCCTGGAGCGGGCCGACTACGTGTACGAGCACCACCACGCCTGGACGCACCAGGACTTCGGCGGGCGCAAGCCCAGCGAGGTCTTCCGGGAGCACCTGCTCACCTGCTTCATCGACGACGCCGCCGGCGTGAAGAACCGCCACGACGTGGGCCTGGACACGATCATGTGGGAGTGCGACTACCCGCACTCCGACACCACCTGGCCCGAGGCCCCGGAGCGGCTGATGGGCTACCTCGCCGGGGTTCCGGACGACGAGATCCACAAGATGACCCACGTCAACGCCATGCGGGAGTTCCGCCTCGACAGCTTCGAGATCCTGGGGCGGGAGAACTGCAGCGTGGGCGCTCTGCGCGCGCAGTCGCCCGACGTGGACCTCTCGGTGAAGAGCATCCGCGGCGGCACGCCCCCGAGCTTCGAGCCCGGCAAGCCCGTGACCACCGCCGACGTGACCCAGCAGCTGATGAGCGTCTTCCAGACGCCGGCCGAGTAGCGGCCGAAGGAGACCCCGATGAGCCTGAGCGCCGACCAGCGCCTGATCTCCGCCGACGATCACATGGACGTGCACGTGCTGCCCCCCGGGCTCTGGCAGGAGCGCCTTTCGGGCGAGCTGCGCGAGCGCGGTCCCCAGGTGGTCGACACCGACGACGGTCCGTACTGGCAGGTGGACGGCCGCCTGCTCTCGCCCAGCGGCAAGAAGGGCAAGGGCCTCCTGCACGCCCACCAGCACGGCTTCCGGCCGGGGCAGGCCGACACCCGCCTCGAGGACATGGACCGCGACGGGGTCTATGCCCAGGTGATCTACAGCCCCATGACGACCCAGATGCGGATCCAGGACCCGGTGCTGAAGGCCGCCTGCATGCAGGCCTACAACGACTGGGCGGCCGAGTTCCAGAAGGCCGACCCCAATCGACTGGTCCCGCTCGCGAACCTGCCGTCGTCGACGCCCGAAGAGGCCCGGGACGAGCTGCTGCGGGTGGCGAAGCTGGGCCTGAAGGGCGCGATCGTGAGCCACTTCGACGGCCAGGCGCCGATCTTCGAGGACGAGTGGTTGACCTTCTGGGACGCGGCCGAGGAGACCCGGGTGCCGATCAACGTCCACCTCGGCGGCGGCCTCCACAGCTTCGAGTCCGCGAAGGCCCTGGGCACCTGGCGCTTCCCCGCGCTGGTGGCCGTGGTGCCCATGCAGCTCGACGAGGTCCTCGCCGGCATGATCTTCTCGGGGATCCTGGACCGGCGCCCGAACGTCAAGTTCGTGATGGGCGAGGCCGGCCTCGGCTGGATCCCCTACGTCCTCGAGCGCTGCGAGCACGAGATCGACAACTACGGCAAGGCCATGGGAGAGCACAAGCTGGAGCTGCGGCCCAGCGAGATCTTCCGGCGCCAGGTCTTTGTCACCTACGAGGACGAGAAGCTCGGGATCGAGCTTCTGCCGCGGATCGGCGTGGGCAACGTCATGTGGGCGTCCGACTATCCCCACGGCGACAGCACCTGGCCGCACTCGCGCAAGGCCCTGGCCGAGTCGGACCTGGCCAGGCACGGCGAGGAGGTCGTCCGCCGCGTCGCCTGCGAGAACTGCGCCGACGTCTACGGCATCGCCTAGCCCGTCGGGGCTAGGGCGTCAGGTGCTTCACGGACTCCGGCATCTCGTCGGCGATGCGGATGATCGGGATGCCCGTCTGGGTAGCCTCGTTCATCTCCACCATGGCCCGCGGGAGATCCTCGAAGGCGTAGATCTCCTTGTGCACGGTGGGCTTGAAGACGCTCCCGTACAGGGCCGTGGCCGCCTCGCAGCCCACGAGGGTCTCGTAGTGGGTGTGGTCGAGGGTGAGCTGCTTCACCGAGGCGCCGGCCGAGTCATAGCCGATGGCCTTTTCGAGCTGCCAGCCGGCCGAGACGTTCACGCCCTGGCGCGCCGACGCCGCCACGCCCGCCGGGAAGACCGGGCCCCGCAGCATGTCGCAGACCACGTGCATGCCGACCCCGCCGGTGCGCTTCTTGACCTCCTTGTTGAAGGCCTTGACGTCGGCGGCCGTCGCGAAGCGGTTGAAGGCCTTCTGGTCGATGCCCTCGATGCCTTGCTTCTCCAGCGCCGCCCGGCGGTCCGGGTTGCCCGAGCAGAAGTAGGCGTTGTGGCCCTCGTGGCGGGCGAGCATCAGGAACAGCTCGGACACGCCGCCCCCGAAACCCAGCACGTTGAGGGTGGCCAGGTGCTCGCGGGAGACCTTGACCCGGAAGATCCCCTCCGCACGTCGCCACAGGTGGTAGGCGGTGGGGGCGCGCAGGGGCAGGGCGGCGATCTCCCACAGGTTGAGGCCGCAGTCGAGGGGTGCCTTCAGCAGCTGCCACTCCCCGACGACGGCCTCCTTGCCGTACCAGCCGACGGAGTCGGGCTGGTCGTAGGCCCAGATGCGGATCGGGAAGCCGAAGCGGTCGGGGTCGCCGTTGCAGTGGGTCAGCACCACGTCGCCGGGCTTGAACTTGCCGACCAGCTCGCCCACCGCGAGCACCTCGCCCACGGCGGAGTTGCCGGGGTACATCTTGCCGCCGCGCGCCTCGGCGATGTTCATGGTGTCGGCGAGGGCGGCGTGGTCGACGTTGTGCTCGCCGGAGACGGCGAGGATCTTGAGGTGCACGTCCGTGGGGCCGACGGGGGGCAGCTCGAGGGTGTCGAGCGCCACGACCCGGGCGATGTCGACCTGCTCGAGGTCGTCGTTGACGCGCTTGCGCTCGGCAGCCACCGCCTCGGCGGTGATGGCGTAGGCCGGTACCTGGGTTCCCATCGTCCGTCCCTTTCGCGATCTCTCGTCGGCGATCTCTCGTCGACACTTCGATCATGCCCATTTGCCCCGCGCCCGCGGGGCCGCGCGGATGGTATGCTAAAGCGATCTCGAACCCAAGACCCGAGGTGCGACCATGGGGGAGCTGTCCGGTGAGCCGCGACTGCTGATCGACGGGAAGCTGGTGGAGGCCCGGGACGGCCGCACCTACGAGAACGTGAACCCGGCCACCGAGGCCGTCCTCGGCGTGGCCGCCGACGCCGACGTCGAGGACATGCGCGCGGCCATCGCCGCCGCGCGCCGCGCCTTCGACGAGAGTGACTGGAGCACGAACCTGCCGCTGCGCGCGCGCTGCATGCGTCAGCTCCACGACGCCCTCGAGGCCCACAAGGAGGAGCTGCGGCCCCAGATCGTCGCGGAGGTGGGGGCGCCCCTGCAGCTCACCTACGCCATCCAGCAGGACTCCTGCCTGAAGGACATGTGCTGGGACATCGAGGTGGCGGAGCGCTACGCCTGGGAGCGGGAGCTCCCGGTGCACGAGTTCTTCGGCATGAAGAGCCGGCGCCGCGTGCTGAAGGAGCCCCTGGGCGTGGCCGCGCTGATCACGCCCTGGAACTTCCCCTTCATGCTGAACCTCTCGAAGATCGTCCCCGCCCTGATGGCCGGGAACACCGCCGTGCTGAAGGCGGCGCCCGACACCCCGTGGTGCGCGACCTTCATCGGGCGGATGCTGGCCGAGCACACGGACCTGCCGGCCGGGGTGCTGAACATCGTGACCGCCCGGGACCCGGCCGAGGTGGGCGACGCCCTCACCGGCGACCCGCGCGTGGACATGGTGAGCTTCACGGGCTCGACCGGTGTGGGCAAGCACATCATGGCCCGCTGCGCCGACGGCCTGAAGCGGGTCTTCCTCGAGCTGGGCGGCAAGTCGGCGCAGATCGTGCTCGACGACGCCCGCTTCGAGGCCGTCCTGCCCGGCGGCGCCATGGTCTGCATGCACGCCGGCCAGGGCTGCGCCATCACCACGCGGCTGCTGCTGCCCCGCGCGCGCTACGACGAGGGCGTGGCGATCCTGAAGACGGCGTTCGAGAACGTCAACTACGGCGACCCGACCCAGATCCAGAACGTGATGGGTCCCCTCGTCAACGCCCGCCAGCGGGAACGGGTGCTGGGCTACATCGAGAAGGGGAAGGCCGAGGGCGCCCGGCTGCTGGTGGGGGGCGGCCGGCCGGCTCACCTGGAGAAGGGCTACTTCGTCGAGCCGACCCTCTTCGTCGACGTCGACCCGGACTCGACCCTCGCCCAGGAGGAGATCTTCGGTCCGGTGCTGTCGGTCATCCCCTACGAGGACGACGAGGACGCGGTGCGCATCGCCAACAACTCCCGCTACGGCCTCTCCGGTGCGGTGAACAGCGCCAGCCTGGACCGGGCCCTCGCGGTGGCGAAGCGGGTGCGCACGGGCACCCTGGCGATCAACGGCGGCATGTGGTTCGGCCCGGACTCCCCGTTCGGCGGCTACAAGGAGAGCGGCATCGGGCGCGAGCACGGTCTCGAGGGCTTCGAGGAGTACTTGCAGACCAAGACCCTCGGCCTGCCGGCCGCCTGAGACACGGAGCGAGGAGGAACCCGGCATGGAACGTCCCCTGGAAGGCATTCGCGTCCTCGAGGTGGCGCAGTGGTGGTTCGTGCCCTCGGCCGGCGCCGTGCTCGCCGACTGGGGCGCCGACGTGGTGAAGATCGAGCACCCGGTGACCGGCGACCCGCAGCGCGGGCTGATCACCTCGGGCCTCGTGCCGGACGGCGGCTTCAACTTCATGTGGGAGCAGCCGAACCGGGGCAAGCGCTCCGTCGGGCTCGACATCGGCACCGAGGGCGGACGCGCCTTGCTGTACCGGATCGCGGAGCAGAGCGACGTCTTCCTCACGAGCTTCCTGCCGCCGGCCCGGCGCAAGCTCGGGATCGACGTGGACGACATCCGCGGGCGCAATCCCCGGATCATCTACGCCCGCGGCTCGGGACAGGGGGCCCGGGGGCCCGACGCGGAGAAGGGCGGCTACGACGCGGCGGCGTTCTGGTCGCGAGGCGGCCTGGCCGAGGCGTTCACGGGCGCCCACGAGGGCGACAAGCCGATGATCGGCCAGCGGCCGGCCTTCGGCGACGGGATCGGCGGCATGAACATCGCCGGCAGCATCGCGGCGGCGCTGTTCCGACGCGAGCGCACTGGCAAGGCGTCGATCGTCGACATCTCGCTGCTCTCGACCGCGTGCTGGACCCTGTCGCCGGACATCACCGCGGCGCCCTTCATCCCGCGCTTCCCGAGCATGGGCAATCGGCGCCAGGCGCCGAACCCGGTGGTGAACAGCTACAAGACCAGGGACAACCGCTGGTTGATGTTCATCATGCTCCAGCCCGACCGCTACTGGGCGGACTTCTGCCGGCACCTCGACCGTCCCGATCTGATCGACGACGAGCGCTTCCGGGACGCGACCGTGCGCTTCCAGAACCGCGAGGCCTGCGTGGATCTCCTCGACCAGATCTTCGCCCGGCACACCCTGGCCGAGTGGAAGCTGAAGCTCGACAGCATGGAGGGGGTCTGGGCGCCCATGCAGACGCCGGTGGAGATCCACGAGGACCCGCAGGTGATCGAGAACGGCTACCTGCGCGAGGTGACCGGCGCCGACGGCGCCCGCTTCAAGCTGGCCGCGAGCCCGGCCCAGTTCGACGAGGCGCCGCTCGCGCTCTCCTGCGCGCCCGAGCACGGCCAGCACACCGAGGAGGTGCTGCTCGAGCTCGGACTCTCGTGGGACGACATCGCGGCCCACAAGCAGGCGAAGGCGATCCTGTGAGCG
>CAYTZH010000040.1:23597-44329 GCA_964442285.1 uncultured Spirochaetales bacterium
CCACAAGCAGGCGAAGGCGATCCTGTGAGCGGAGGCGAAGGCGATCCTGTGAGCGGAGGCGAAGGCGATCCTGTGAGCGAGCCCGTCCTGCTGCGCGAGACGTCGGAGGGCGTGGCGACGCTCACCCTCAACCGACCGAAGTCCATGAACGCGCTCTCGCGGGCCCTGCGCGACGCCCTCGCGCGGGAGCTCTCGGCGCTGGCCGAGGACCCGGACGTCGGGGTGGTGATCCTGACCGGCGCCGGCGACCGCGCCTTCTGCGCGGGCCTCGACCTGAAGGAGCTCGGCGGCGAGGGCGGCGAGCCCCAGGACGCGGGCGCGGCCGTGACCTCCGGCGGGGACGTGGTGGAGGCCATGGAGTCGCTGCCCCAGCCGCTGATCGGGGCGATCAACGGCGTGGCCATCACCGGCGGCTTCGAGCTGGCGCTGGCCTGCGACGTGCTGATCGGCTCGACCGCGGCCCGCTTCGCCGACACCCACGCGCGGGTCGGCATCATGCCGGGCTGGGGTCTGTCCCAGAAGCTCTCCCGGCTGCTCGGGATCCACCGGGCCAAGGAGCTCTCGCTGACGGGCAACTTCGTCGGCGCGGAGCAGGCGGAGGCCTGGGGCCTCCTGAACCGGGTGGTGGCGCCCGAGGCGCTCATGCCGACCTGCGAGGCCCTGGCCCGGGACATGCTCTCGTGCGACCCCGCACTGCTGCGCGGCTACAAGCGGGTGATCGACGCGGGCTTCGCCATCGGCTACGGCGAGGGCCGCGCGCTCGAGCGCGAGGCGAACCGCGAGCACGCCCGCAGCCTCAGTGCCGGGCAGATCCGCGCCCGGCGCGAGGCCGTCCAGGCCCGGGGGCGGGCGCAGCAGCGCTGATCGCCCGCGAGCGCGGGGCGCTCAGCGTTTGCGGAGGTTCGCCGGCAGGATCCGCTTGCGCAGGCGCAGCGCGGCGGGGGTCACCTCGAGCAGCTCGTCGGGCTCGATCCACTCGAGGGCGCCTTCGATCGTGATCCGTCGGGGTGGCGTCAGCAGGACGTTCTCGTCCTTGCCGGCGGCGCGGATGTTGGTCAGCTTCTTGGCGCGGCAGACGTTGACGTTCAGGTCGTTGGGCCGCCGGTGCTCGCCGACCACCTGCCCCTCGTAGACCTCCTGCCCCGGCCCCACGAACATCGTGGCGCGCTCCTGGATGCTCATCAGGGCGTGGGGCGTGGTCTTCCCGGGCTCGCTGGCGATGATCGCGCCGAGGCCGCGACCCCGCAGCTCGCCGGCGTGGGGCTCGTAGCCGCATACCGTGCGGTGCAGGAGCCCCTCGCCCCGGGTGTCGGAGAGGAACTCGGTCCGGTAGCCGAACAGACCCCGGCTGGGGACGGTGAACTGCAACAGGCTGCGCTCGCCCCGGTGCTCCATGGAGCGCAGCCGACCCTTGCGGGCCGAGAGCTTCTCGAGCACGACGCCGGCGCCGGACTCGGGCACCTCCACTACCACGTCCTCGACCGGCTCGCAGGCCTTGCCGTCGATCTCGCGCGGGATGATCTCCGGGCGCGAGACGGCGAACTCGTAGCCCTCGCGGCGAAGGGTCTCCACCAGGATCGCGATCTGGAGCTCGCCGCGTCCGGCGACGTCGAAGGTCTCGGGGCTCTCCCCCGGGACCACGTCGATGGAGACGTTGCCGAGAGACTCGCGCGCGAGCCGCTCGCCGATCTGGCGGCTGGTCAGGAAGCGGCCGTCGCGGCCGGCGAAGGGAGAGCTGTTGACCGAGAGCGTCACCCGGACCGTGGGCGGGTCCACGTGGATGCGGGGCAGGGCCTCCGGGCTGTCGGGATGACAGATCGTGTCGCCCACCTCGATGGTGTCGACGCCGGCGATGATCGCGATGTCGCCCGCCTCGGCGCACGCCAGGTCGACCCGCTCGAGGCCGCGGAAGCCCAGCAGCTTGGTGACCCGGAAGGCGTCCGGCGAGCCCTCGCCCGGCAGCCGCAGCACCCGCGCGCCGCGCTCGAGGCGCCCCCGCTGGACGCGCCCGATCACCAGGCGTCCCAGGTACTCGTCGTAGTCCAGGGTCACCGCCTGGAACTGGAGCGGCGCCTCCAGGTCCACCCGGGGCGCCGGGGCGTGCTCGAGCATGGCGTCCAGAAGGGGCTGCAGGTCGTCGGCCAGGGCGTCGGGCTCGAGACCGGCGAGGGCCTGCTTGGCGGAGGCGTAGATCACCGGGAAGTCGAGCTGGCGGTCGTCGGCGTCGAGCTCCACGAGCAGGTCGAAGACCTCGTTGACGACCTCCTCCGCCCGCTGCTCCGGGCGGTCGATCTTGTTGACCACCAGCAGGGGACGCAGCCCGTGGCCAAGGGCCTTGCCGAGGACGAAGCGGGTCTGGGGCATCACGCCCTCCACCGCGTCCACCAGGAGCAGGCAGGCGTCCACCATGCCCAGCACGCGCTCCACCTCGCCGCCGAAGTCGGCGTGCCCCGGCGTGTCGACGAGCTGGATGCGCACGCCCCCGTAGTGGATCGTCGTGCTCTTGGCGTGGATGGTGATGCCGCGCTCGCGCTCCAGGTCCTCGTGGTCCATGGCGCGCTCCGCCACCTCCTGGCGGGCGTGGAACGCGCCGGTCTGGCGCAGGAGGCCATCGAGCAGCGTGGTCTTGCCGTGGTCCACGTGGGCGATGATCGCCAGGTTGCGGACCTCTTTGCGGGGTGCGAGCGGCATGTCGGCGCGGAAGGTAGCGGCCCCGCTCCCACGCTCCAGCCGCGGGCCTGGCCTCCCGGGGAGGCGGGGGGGGCTCGCTTCGCGAGGGAAGCGCGGGCTAGCTTCCCGAGGGAAGCGCGCGCCGGCGGCTGCGGCTCGCGAACTCGGGCGCCTCGCGCATGCAGGTGGCGAGCACGCCGAGCGAGCGCAGGAACGCGCGCAGACCGGTGCGCTTGATCTCCGGGGCCTCGGTGCCCACCTCCGGGAAGCCCTCGGCGTCCGGCCGGGTGCTCTCCCAGCTGCGGAACAGGCGGCCCCAGTCGCTGTCCAGCACCCGCAGCATCTGGCTGCGAGCCTTGAGCGGGTACCAGAAGGAGTCGTGGTAGAGCACGCTCGCCATGTAGGCCCAGGGCGCCAGGATCGTCTTGAGGGACCACTCGATCGGCCTGCGGAGCGGCCCCCAGTAGATCTTGTGCTGCATCCTCGAGGCGAAGGTCATCTTCTGGAACGGGCCGACGAAGTCCCAGCGCTGCTCGGCGGCGTCCACGTCGCCCACGATCTCCACGTCCCGCAGGTCCCCGCAGCCCAGGCCGCGCTCGTGGGCCAGCCGGATGAAGGGGATCTCCATCGGATCGAAGCCCATCATCCGGGCCGCGAGGGCGTCGATGGCCACCTGGTCGGCGCTGGCGAGCATCACGTCCTTCACGTGGGGGATCA
The DNA here is from genome assembly GCA_964442285.1 of uncultured Spirochaetales bacterium. GTDB lineage: Bacteria > Myxococcota_A > UBA9160 > UBA9160 > JAFDET01 > CAYTZH01. The sequence continues at coordinate 26,985 of CAYTZH010000040.1, forward strand.
TGCAGCGCGGCCCCGGCCCGTCGCCGGCGAAGGTCCCGTCCATCACCGCGAACACGCCCCGGTGGATCCGCTTCTGGATCATCAGCAGGTCCACCAGGGTCTGGTGGATCACCGGGTGGGTCCAGTGGCGGCGCTCGTTCAGCAGGCCCCCGAAGGCGTTCTTCATCGCGCCCGTGGTGGTGGTGAAGACGTGGGTCTTGATGGTGGGCAGGTGGAGGATGTTCTCGCCGATGAAGCGCTTCGGGATGTGGAAGCCGTCGGGATACACCTCGTTGAGGCAGAGGAACTCCTTGGTGAGATCGCCGACGGCGTCGGCGATGTGGACCCATTCCTCGCCCTCGTAGAGGTGGATGTTGCGCAGGCCGTGGGCTTCCACCACGTCGATCTGCTTGTTCTCGCGCTCGCCGAGCTTGGCGTCGATCACGACGGTGCGGTTGTGGCAGGCGTGGATCAGGTGGGGGTCGTAGCCGTCGGCCAGCATGGCCCGGATGACGCCGTCGAGCTGCCAGGGCGTCGTCGACGAGCCGGGGAAGAAGAAGTGCCAGGAGATGTTGACCTTGAGCGCCGTGTCCGTGTCGGGCGCGATCACGTCCTGGTAGCCGGCCAGGTTCATCAGCCGGTGCACGTCCGTGAAGACGCTGCGGGGACGGGTGCGGACGACGGAGACGACGCTGCTTGCCATGGGTCCCTCTTCGGCGCGCAGCGCCCGGGGCTAAAGCCGGGCGCAGGATGGGGGATCCCCCGCGCCGGCGCAACTGCGGAACGCGGATCGCCCGGGGTCGTTCCGGGTCGCTAGGGGTCGTCTCGCGGGCGGGAGGCGTGCAGGGCGGAGGGCGGCACCGGAATCTGCACCCGGAAGCGCGTCCCCGCGCCGGGCTTGCTGTCGAGCTCGATCCGACCCCGGTGGCCCCGCACGATCCCCTGCGCGGCGGCCAGGCCGAGCCCCCGACCGGTGAACTTGGTCGTGAAGAAGGGCTCGAAGACGCGGGCGGCCGTCCCGGGATCCATGCCGCAGCCGTCGTCCGACACCTCGAGCTCGGCGTGCTGGCCGCCGGAGCCGGTCACGCAGCGGGTGGCGACGCGCACGGAGCCCCGGCCGTCGGCCAGGGCGTCGTAGGCGTTGCTGAGCAGGCTCGTGACCAGCTGGCGGAGCTGTCCCGGGTCGCCCTCGATGGGCGGCAGCGCGTCGGCCAGGTCCCAGGTCAGCGCGGCGCCCGCCGGGCGCGACGCCTCGAGCTCCGGCCGGAGCTCGCGCACCAGGCGGGAGAGGTCGACCGGCTCCACCACGAAGCGCCCCTTGCCCGCGAACGCCAGCATCTTCTGGGTGAGCTCGGCGGCGCGCAGCGCGGAGGTCTCGATGTCCCGCAGCACCTCGGCCTGGGCGGAGTCGGCGGGGGCGTCGTTCAGGGCGAGGCTCGTATTGCCCAGGATCCCCACCAGCAGGTTGTTGAACTCGTGGGCGATGCCGCCGGCCAGCACGCCGAGGCTCTCGCTCCGCTGGGCCGCCGCGACCTGCTCCTGGAGTCGCTCCGACTCCAGCTTGCGGTGCACCTCGTCGGTCACGTCGCGGGTGACGGCGACCACGTGGACCTCTCCGGCGGGGGTCTCGTAGGGCTGCCCCTGGCTCTCGAGCCAGCGCCAGCCGCCCTCGGTGTCCGCCACCCGGAATCGCACCGGCGGGACCGCCTTGCCCGCCAGGACGTCCCGGAGCCGGGCCCGCTGGAGGGCCTCGTCCTCCGGATGGACTCCGCCGATGGAGTCCACCACGGAGTCGTCGGGGGTGGGCGCGCTCAGGTGCCGGGCCACGCCGCCCCCGCGATAGACCGTGCGGCCGCTCTGGTCGAACTCCACGATCAGGTCGGTGGTGGTCTCGGCCACCATCCGCAGGCGCGCCTCGCTGGCGCGCAGGGCGGTCTCGACCTCGATCCGCTCCGTGACGTCGCGGCAGATCGCCAGGACCCGGATCTCGCCCTCGGCGTTGGTGTAGGCGCGGCCGCGGCAGTCGAAGTGCCGCCAGGAGCCGTCGGCGTGGCGCCCGCGCACCAGCAGGGAGCCCGGCTCCGTGCCGCGGCCCATGCGGCCGCCCAGGACCTTGAGCGTCCCCAGGATGCCGGGGAGCTCGTCGGGATGGGCGAGCTCGCGGAGCAGGTCGGTGAGCCGGCCGTGGGTGACGGGATGGCCGAGACGGTGCTTCCAGCTCGGACTCACGTAGGTGATGCGCCCCTCGAGATCCATCTCGAGGAGCACGTCCGCCGCATTGTCCGCCAGCAGCCGGTGGCGGTGCTCCGAGCTGCGCAGGGCCTCGATCGCGCGGCGGCGGGCGTCGACGTCGACGGTCACCGCGAGGATCTGCAGGGGCTTGCCCTCGGCGCTGCGCGTGAAGACGCTGTAGCGGGTGTTCACCCAGAACCAGCTGTCGTCGGACCTGCGCAGCCGGTACTCGAGCTCGACGTGGCCCCCGTCGTCGAGCTGGACGGCGCGGCCGATCGCCCGGCGAATGCGCGGCTCGTCCTCGGGATGGGCCAGGCCCCAGAGGCTGTTCTCGGACATCGCGAGGTAGTCCCCGGGCGCGTGTCCCAGAAGGCCGCTGCGTCCATTGCTGTAGACCGGCTGGCGCTTCTCCATGTCGATCACGAAGACGATGCCCGGGAAAGCCTCGGCGATGCGGGAGACGAAGCGCTGGCTCTCGCGCAGGGCGGCCTCGGCCGCGCGCTGCTCGCTGATGTCCCGCCCCACCAGGGCGACGCAGATCTCGCCGTCCGTGCGGAAGGGGCGCCCCGTGATGTGGAACCAGCGCCAGCGCCCCTCGGCGTCCCGCAGCCGGCAGATGGCCTCGCCCGCCTCCTCGGACCGGATGGCCCGGGCCCAGGCCTCGGCCACCTCGGGTCGATCCTCTTCGTGGACCTGGTCCAGGACGTGGGCGCCGGCGAGCTCCTGCAGGGGGCGGCCGAAGAGCGCCGCGTGGTTGGGGCTCAGGAACCGGTAGTGGCCGCGAGCGTCGGCCTCGGCGATCAGGACCTCCGCGTGCTGGGCCAGCGCGAAGAGGCGGGTCTCCGAGGGGACGTTCGTGTCCGGGGACGGGTTCGACATGGAGCGGGCTCCCGCGGCTCTGCTGGCTTACCACACCGCGAGCCGTCTTGGGCATCGAGCTTTTCCCGAGGCCGGGCTCCGTAAAAACCCCGAGTCGCTGCGGGGACCTGCAGCTGCACGAGGTGGCATTCCCCAAGGGGTCGAATGCCGCCCCCGCCCCGCCGGTCCGACCCGGGGGAGCCCCGAACCGCCGTGCGGTGGAGAAGTCTTGGCCGGCCGGGGGCTTCCGTTCTAACCTGCGAAGACCGCCGGGGGGACAACGCGGTTTGATTCTCGCGACCGCCAACGCCGAGTATCGGTTGCCGCGCCGCCGTCTGGCCGAGCGCCTGGCGGGCGCCGGCGTGTCCGACGCCCGGGTCCTCCGCGCCATCGACCGCGTCCCGCGCCACCGGCTGGTACCCGAGGGCCTTCGAGAGCAGGCCTACCGGGACGCGGCGCTGCCCATCGGCGACGGCCAGACCATCTCCGCCCCGATCGCCGTGGCGCGCATGTCCCAGGCCCTGGAGCTCCAGGGGGCCGAGCGGGTGCTCGAGATCGGCACCGGCTCGGGCGACCAGGCGGCGGTCCTGTCCCAGCTGGCCGAGCGGGTGGTCTCCGTCGAGCGCCTGCCCCGCATGGCCGCGCGGGCCCGGCGCAACCTCGACGCGCTGGGCGTGACCAACGTGGTGGTCCACCTCGGAGACGGCACCCGCGGCCGCCCGCAGGACGGCCCGTTCGAGGCCATCGTGGTGACCGCGGGCGGGCCCGCGCCGCCGGAGCCGCTGCTGGCGCAGCTGGCTCCGGGCGGGCGACTCGTCGGGCCGTTCGGGCCCCGCGCGGGCCAGCGGCTGCTTCGCTTCCGCCGCGCGCCGGAGGGCGCGCTCCAGCGAGAGGACCTGGGCGCATGTCGCTTCGTCGACCTGGTCGGGGAGCACGGCTGGCCCGGCTAGCCGTCCTGCTGCTCGCCGTCCTCGCGCTGGCGGGCGGCGGCTGTGCCCACGATCCGCCCTCGGGCGGGCCGTCGGGCAAGGGCGTCGTGCACGTGGTCCAGCCGGGCGAGACCGTCTGGCGGATCTCGAAGCGCTACGGGGTGAGCGTCGACGCCGTGGTGCGGGCGAACCGGATCCGGGACGTCACCGAGGTTCCCGTCGGCGCGCGCCTGTGGATCCCGAACGGGCGGCCCCGGGCGACCACGGCCGCCGGCGTGGTGCCGGTGCGCTTCCCGCCGCCGGCGCGGCCCCGGACGGCGGAGCCGTCCCTCGCGCTCATCTGGCCGGTGCAGGGACGCCTCAGCTCGCGCTTCGGGCGGCGCCACGGGCGCGACCACGAGGGCGTGGACGTCGCCGCGCGACCGGGCACGCCGGTGGTGGCGGCGGCGGCGGGCAAGGTCATCTACAGCGGACGGCTGGGGGACTACGGGCTGGTTGTGATCGTGAAGCACGTGGGCGACGTTTCGACCGTGTACGCTCACAACCGGCGCAACCTCGTCCGCAAGGGAGAGTTCGTGGAGCAGGGTCAGCGGATCGCGGAGCTCGGCTCGACCGGCAACGCCACCGGCCCCCACCTCCACTTCGAGGTCCGCCGCGGCCAGCGCGCCGTCGATCCCCTTCGCCATCTACCCTGAGCAGGAGACCCCGTGGCCCCCGAAGAGCTGCGCCGCTTCATTCGCGACATTCCCGACTTCCCGAAGCCCGGCATCCTGTTCCGGGACCTGACGCCCCTGCTCGAGGACGCCGCGGCGCTGCGCGGCGCGGTGGACGCCGTGGTCGATCCCTTCCGCGAGCTGGGCGTCGATGCGGTGGTGGGCATCGAGTCCCGGGGCTTCATCCTGGGCGCCCCGGTGGCCCTCGCCCTCGGCACCGGCCTCGTGGTGGTGCGCAAGCAGGGCAAGCTGCCCCACGAGATCGTCCGGGAGGAGTACCAGCTCGAGTACGGCACCGACGTCGTCGAGATGCACGCGGACTCGGTGGGCCCGGGCCAGCGGGTGCTCCTGGTGGACGACCTGCTGGCGACCGGCGGCACAGCGGGCGCCGCCATCCGCCTGCTGCGCAAGGCGGGGGCCGAGGTCGCCGCCTGCGGCTTCCTCATCGAGCTCGAGGCCCTGGGCGGGCGCGCGGCCCTGGGCGTCGACCGCATCCACGCCGTCCTCCCCTACTGAGTCCCGCGGCCGGACCGTGGGACGGGGCGTCGGTCTCCTGCTGCTGGGGTCGGTGGCGGGATCCCTGGCCCTGGCCGAGGCCCTGGTGCGGGCCGTCGACCCGGCCGGCATCTCCTACTACGCCGAGGCCCATCGCGCGAACCTCGATCGCGACGCCGATCCGGAGCTGGTGTTCCGCAACCGGCCCGGGCTGCGCGCGCGCTACCAGGGCGTGGAGGTCGCCATCAATGCGCTGGGCCTGCGGGACGACCCCGTGGCAACGAGGTCGAGCGGCGGGATCCGGATCCTGGCCCTCGGCGACTCGGTCACCTACGGCTGGGGCGTGGCGGCGGAGGATCGCTACACGGAGCGCCTGGAGGCGCGGCTCGCCGGACCGGGCGGTGGACCGGTCGACGTCGTGAACACGGGCGTGGGCGGCTACAACACCGAGCAGGAGGCGGCCTTCCTGGCGCGTCACGTCGACGCGCTCGAGCCCGATCTCGTGACGCTCCTCTACGTGGACAACGACGTCGAGATCAACGAGGGCCGCTACGACCCGCGCGCGGCGGCCTCGCCCTGGGGCAAGGACCCGGTCTACGCGATCCGCCTCGTCCTCTCGCGGAGCTGGGTCTTCCGGCTCGCCGAGCACGCGGCGCGCTACCGGCGCGCCGCGCCGGCGGCGCCCGACCGCGCGGCCCCGGGCTGGCAGCGATCGATGACGGCCCTCTCCGACATCGCGACGCGGCTGCGGAAGCGGGACGTCCCGTTCATCGTGTTCCTGTACGGAATGGGCCGCGATGCCCGGACCGACGCGCTCCACGAAGACCTGGAGGCGCGCTCCCGCAGCGAGGCGTTCGCCTACACCGACCTGCGGGGCGCCTTCGCGGGCCGCGAGCGCCGGCGCCTCATGAACTCGGTGGTCGACGCCCACCCCAACGCCGCCGGCCACGCCGTCCTGGCGGAGGCCATGGCCGCCGAGCTCGTCCGACTCGGCCTCGCGGGACTTCGCTACGCTGACGCTACCTCGCCCCCGTAGCTCAGAGGATAGAGCACCGGTTTCCTAAACCGGGTGTCGCACGTTCGAGTCGTGCCGGGGGCGCCAACGATTCCGCGGGGTTGTCCCGCGCTTCCTCGGGTTCACTGGCGTGGGCGTAGACCCGGAGCAGGGTGCTCGGGTCGCTCCAGCCGCCCTGAGACGGCGCAGCAGCTTCCAGACCCGCCCCACGTTGTCGTCGTAGAGGCCTTGGCGATTGGCGAAGAGCGGCGGAGGCAGGGGTCGGCCCTGCGCGGCGGCCTCTCGGCGCCGCTCGGCCGGGGGATCCTGTGAGCCGGCGCTGCTCGCCGGTGCCTCTCGGCCTGCGGGCCCGGTTCGAGCGCGAGTTCGCGCGCTGGCGCTTCACCCACAACCAGCTGCTCGCCCTCGAGAAGGAGCGACGGGACCGCACGAAGGACGAGACGGACCGGAGCCTCGAGTAGGTCCGCGCCCTCTACACGCTCGAGGGAATCGGTCTCGGAGCTGCGTGGGCCTGGCGAGCAAGCCCCCTTCGCCTCTCCGGCTCGTTCATGCCGCCGGATCTCGAACCGAGAGATCGCTTGTTGGATGGGGCGGGAGAGGTTCACGCAAACGCGGGCGTACAACCCATCGGGTGCTCCACCTCCGCGGTGGACACGGATAGAAGGCAGTCGATCTCCGCCCGCGTCACCAGAAGAAGGCTTGACAGACCCGCCTCATAGAAGGCGGCAGACAATTGAGTGGGCTATAGGCGCTCTGGCGCCTCGACGGTGCGCTCATTTCGAACGTTGCCAGTGTTGAGCGTTGACGTTGGCTCGAGCAGAAGCACGTGGGTTTCGGCCCCGGCGATGGGCTTGTGCTCAACTCCACGAGGAACGATGAAGAACTCGCCCTCGTCGAGTTCGACGCTCCGATCACGAAGGTGGATAGCCAAGTGGCCACGGAGAACCAGAAAGAGCTCGTCCTCCTCTTCGTGGTGGTGCCAGACGAACTCTCCTTCGAGCTTGGCGATCTTGACGTGCTGGCCGTTGAGTTCACCCACGATGCGCGGGCTCCAGCGTTCTGTGAACTGCCGGAACTTCTCGGCGAGGTTCACCTTGTCCATCTGGTTGTCGCTCACACTCGGCCGCCCAAAACGAATCGGCGTTCAGCGGCCAGCAACAGCGCTGACCGGATCCGACCCTCTCCCAGAAGTATGCCGCCAGACAGCAACCACGGTCAATTGAAACGAGCTGTTGCTGGTCCGCTGCAGCGCCTTCCATGAGAAGGCCAGCCTCGTCGAGCCTCGATACTATGTGCCTTTCAGCCGCCGTGGCGACTCTTTCGTGCTTCCCCGCGTCGAACGAGCCGCGCTGACCAGCAGGCGCCGCAAGAGCCGGTCGCCCGCCTTGCTGATCCGGAGCTGGGGTTGCTGATCGCCGGAGTCGCGCTGCTTGGGTCGCAGTCCCACGTACGCGCCCACGGAGCGACTCTTCGCGAAGCGGCTCGGATCCTCGATCGTCAGCACGTAGTACAGCGCCGTGATCGGACCCACGCCCGGCACCTGGCGCAGCAGCTCCGTCTCCACAAAGAGGCGATCGGACTCGACGCGATAGATGAGACCATACGGGAAGCCAGGAACGAGGGCGCGGCGGAGGCGCGTTCCGTACGGATGGCCGCTCTCAGGAAAGGCTGCGAGCCTCGCGTACGTACGCTCCACGGAGGATACGAAGTCAGCGCCCAAGTTCTCCGCCTGGGCTTCGTAGTACCGCGCTGCCGCCAGGAACTCTGCTTCGGCCTCGGGATGAAACGCGACCGATCTCACCGAAGAGAAGAGCGCGCCTTCTCGATCACTCGTTCAGCCGGAATGGGCTCGACGCGGCCGGACTCGAGCTCGTCGAGCCGCCGCTCGGCCTCGCGAATCCAAAGCTCCTCGGCTTCCGGATCCGACGCCTAATCGAGGCTGGAGATGAGCCGCTGAGCCAGCTTGGCGCGTTGCTCGGGAGGCAGCTTCAAGACCTTGGCTTCGAGCTTGTTCGCAGGATCGGCCATCGATCAAAGGGTACCACAGCGATACCGGCCATTCACGAACCGGCAGCTGCGTCGCCGTGCAGCCCAACGGACCTGGCCCTCAGCTGCGCCGAAACGCGCCACCCGGCGCGGCCGCAGCAAGGCCCTTGATGCTGGGAAGCTACCACGGACGGTTGGAACGTGCGTTTCGTCGTCAGCTGGAAGGCCGAGTTAGACCGCACCACGAACCTGTTCGAGAGCCTCCTGAACCCACGGTACCCGCTCATCGGCCTGACCGGCGCGCTCGAGGAACGACTGGAGCCCAGACGTCACAGCCTCTCCACCGAGCACGACCAGGCCATCGAGGGCCCGCTTCCAGACCTCGGGATGCGGATCGGAAAGAACCGAGAGGAGAAACGCAACCGATTGAGGCTCGCGATGCTGCCAGATCACCTCAACGAGGCTAGCCCGCATCGAGCCCTCGACCTCACGTCGGCACTCCGCGATCAGCGAGCCAACGATCGACGGGGATGCTTCGATGAGCACGTGGAACGCGCTGTCGTCGCCTACACGAAGCAGGCCGAGGTAGTGGTCGAGAGTCTCGCGATCCACGCGGTGCGATCCAGCGTCTCCGGCGCTCAGCTGCGGCCAACAGCGCCTCCGAAGCCGACCGAGCACCTGGTTGACGCCAGGAGGCTACCACCCGCGATTGGAAGGCGCTGTTGGACCTCAGCTGCAGCGCCAAGTTGGACCGCCGCACTTGATAGCTCAGTATCGAAGAGCGAGCGCCTCGGCCTCGATGTGCGTCTCGGTGCTTTCAGATTCGACTAGTCCTGCGAACGAAGATGCCGCAAGACCGTGTGGCAGATCGGCCGCGACGCGCTCATGATGAGCTGCGGCCTCTTCGGGTAGGTCAAGTGCTTCCAACGTGAGGGCTACCTGATGCCAGAGGACGGCACCATAGCGCCGGCGCCCTTCGGGTTTGGCGTTCGGATACGCACGCTCCGCCTGGTGGTGGATTGCCCAGAGGACAACCGGAAGGAACCGAGTCTCCGCGAGATCATCGAATGTGCGGTCGAGGGCCGAAAAGCCGTCACCGGACCACGACGCTGCTGCGTTGGCGCGATGTACCAGGGACTCTACGAGACGACCCTCGCGAGCGGCTCGCGATGCCAGGAACTCTTCTTGAGTCTGAATCGCCGTGCGAAGGGAGGTGGCGAGCATCGGCCTGGACCAGATGTGAAGAGCATCGGTCGCGAAGGCACCAACGGCGGCGCCAAACAAGAAGAGGACGGATCCGAGCGCAATCCTTCGCATCGCTCAGATTCATCGGTCGGAGGCCGCGTCCGGTTTAGCGACGATTCCCGCCGCCCAACGGACTGGCGGTTCAGCTGCGAGCCACAGCGCCTCCGCGGCCCGACCGAAGCGCCCAAGTCTCGATGCCAGACTCTACCAGAGCTCGATTGGAACGCGCTGTGGCTCGTCAGCTGCAACCGCTTGATCCTCAGAGAGCCCCCTCCTGCGGCTACTCCACTCGGAGTAGCCTGGACGCGTGAACGACAAGCGCGCATCCGCGCAGGAGGGAGAGTGGTATCCTCGCAGGTGTCACTGGCGCCTCGACCCGGCTCGGCGCAGCGCCGCCGACAGCTGAACGCGAATCCGTTGGGCAGCGGGAGCGGCGCTCAACCGCCATGCCAGTTCGCCCGATGATTTCTGCATGACGCCGGAGTCGAACCTGCCCTTCTCGCCTGGGGCCGCCCTCGCCATCCGCATCTCTGGCTGGGCGGCGTTCTCGCTTCAGGCTGCGTTTCCTTTCATCGCCAAGGGCGGTTCCTGGGCCGAGGTTGCTGCTTGGGGCGTCAGCTCGGCAGCCTGCGCCGCCGGTGCCGCGTGCTACGCAGCCGCGGGTCATTGGTGGCAAATCGGTCAGCCGCGGTCGCACCTGCGCTCGATCTTCCGCGGCTTCATTCTCGGGTTCGCCACCCTCTGCGGGATCGTCGGGTTCTGGCTCTATCTGTTCACGACTCTCGAGTATTAGCTCGCTGCCCAAGGCGCTGCAGCTGACGAGCCAAAGCGCGTTCCAATCGACCTCTGGTAGAGTCTTGCATTGAAACCTGGGCGCTTCGAGCGAGCCGCGGAGGCGCTCTGGCTCGCAGCTGAGCGCCGATCCGTTGGGCTGCGGGGAAGCTCGGGATGAAACGGGTCTCGTCGTTCTCTGTCTGCGCCCTTTGCTTCTGCCTTGCCTGCTTCGAGACTTCCCGGAGTGAGCCTTCGGACCCGCCGCAGGCCGAGACCCGGTTCGCCGTTGACTTCGACTGGGATTCACAAGACCCGCTGGACCTTCTGGAGCACCTCAAGACCATTGCTCACCTCACAGTCGCCGAGCCGCAGCGCGGATGGGTCAAGCGAAAGCACCTTCCAGCCTTGGTCGCCCTGGTCGACTCGAACGAGCCCTGTGGAAGCGTTGGGCTCGTGGTCTCATCCTACATCGGTAGCCGATCCACTGAACCGCCCCGGGTTTGCCGGAGGCTCCATCTCTTGAGAGGATGGGGTCATGGCAAGGACGAACAAGTTCTCACAGGAGGTCCGGGATCGGGCCGTCCGGATGATCTTCGAGCACCGGGGTGAGTACGCCTCGGAGTGGGAAGCGATGCGGTCGATCAGCTCGAAGATCGGCTGCACGGCCGAGACGCTTCGCAAGTGGGTCCGCCAGGCCGAGGTCGATTCCGGTCGTCGGGGCGGCCTGACGAGCGAGGAGCGGGCGCGGATGAAGGAGCTCGAGCGCGAGAACCGCGAGCTTCGCCGCGCGAACGAGATCCTGAAGAAGGCGTCCGCGTATTTCGCCCAGGCGGAGCTCGACCGCCGACCGAAGTGATGGTGTCGTTCATCGACGAGCACCGGGATGAGCACGGGGTCGAGCCGATCTGCGCGCAGCTGCCGATCGCCCCGTCGACCTACTACGAGCAGAGTACGAGCCGCGGCGGGGCGTGGCCACGCAGGCGGCCTGACCGGGGCGAGGACCAACGAACCCCGCGTCCGGGTGACTGCGCTGCAACGCAGGGCCCTTCGATGAGGAGAGGTCGACAACAAGATTGCAGCACCCGAACGCCAAGGACCTCAGTGTGCACGGATCTCCAGAGCGGGAGGTCGAAGAGAGTGCGGATGGAAGCCTGGTGGTGGCTCGCGGCGGAGTGCGGGGGCGGGTCGCCACGGCGACTTGGATCGGACACTAGGACTTGACGGGGCTGGCCGTCTCAGGGAAGGGGTTTGCACCCGACGGCCAACGCGGCCTCCAACTGACTTGGTAGAATTCTGGCGTCGTTACCTGGGTGCCGCTGCGACCTTCGGTGGCCGTTGGCCGCAGCTGAACCCCGAGTCCGAAAGGCGGCGATGCGATTCCTCGCAATCAACGAGGTGTGGGAGTGGTGCCAAAACCACGGCTTCAAGCTCGGCGAGGACAAGTCACTGCTTCCGGGCCCGGCACTCGTTCATCGTGGGCGAGAAGTTTACGGTGAGAGCGGCCGCACGGGCCGTGAGCCGGCGGTCGCCGCGCGGTGTATTGAGGCGTTACCGCCGTGGCAGGAATGCCTCCTCTGGGTGGTTCTCTGGGGTGTCTGGCCGAGTTCTGAAGACTGGCCAGCCTACTACGCGAAGCGCGGGCAGTGGGGGGAGCGGCGCTCCCTCCACGAAGCGCCTGGGCATCTCTTCACCGAGTCTGATCTGGATCTGTTCCGGGAGATCCTCACGTTGGTCCTCGAGAACGGGTGGGAGGCACACGTCCTACCAGTCACGGGGCAACCAGACTCGACCAGGGCGTTGGTTTCCCATGATGGCTGGGTTGAGGTCCAGTCTATTCAACCCGTTTCCTTTGGCGTGGTCGCCGCCTAGCCAGCGGCTGCAGCAGTCCCGCCCACCGGTTCCGTTCCGGCGGCGCGGCGCCCGTCGGCCAGGCGAGAGCGGTCCGCGGCTGGTGTATCCTGGCGGCCGAGTCGGCGGTTTCGGCGGTCCGGTCAGCGGGTGGGCGGGCAGCTGAGCCGCGGAACCGTTGGGCGGCTTCACGCGGAGCGTGTCTTGGAATTGCGGCTTTCGTGCGACTCCGATCTCCCGGAGATCTCAAGAGTTCATCTCGACGCGTTCGGCCCGGCAGAAGGACCTGAGATCGTCGACCTCGTCAGTGCATTGCTTTCCGACGAGACGGCGGTGCCCTACCTGTCGATCGTGGCTGAATCGGGAGGCGAGCTGACGGGCCACGTTCTTTTGACCGCAGCCAGGCTTGACTCGCCCGGCGAGAGCCCAGTCGCAAGTATCTTGGCGCCCCTTGGTGTCCTTCAGGCGTTTCAGCGGCAGGGGGTTGGCCGTCTTTTGGTCAATCGGGGGCTCGAACTCCTGATCGACCAAGGCGTTGATCTCGTCTTTGTGCTGGGCCATCCGACCTACTACCCACGGTTCGGATTCGAGCCTGCCGGGCGGTTCGGGTTCGAAGCGCCGTACCCGCTTCCCGAGAAGAACGCCGAAGCATGGATGGTGAATGCGCTGAAGTCCGGGGCGTTGGAGCGATTCGCGGGTACGGTCGCGTGCGCAGCGGTCTTGAATGGGCCGCAACACTGGAGGGAGTGAAGCCGCGCAACACCTATGAGCCCCCCTCCCGTCAAGGGGTGGTCTTCCCCCGTCCGACCCCGGCTTCTGCCGCGGTGCCGGGTTCAGATCTTCCGAGCGCTGCTCCCGGCCTCGCCCCCTGACTTCGCTTCGGTCGACGGTGCAGCGTCTCCTGGACCCTGCACCCAACACCTATCGGGGATCACGCCCGCCGCGCTGTGCGACGGAGCGGGAAGGCATCGCCTCCACGTCCCAGAAGCTCATCGGTGCCCTCGTACCGGCCTCCTCATGACGAGCGACCTCGAAGGGTCCGTTGTCTCCAGGCTCGGGGGAGGCGCACACTCGCGAGCGCCGAGCGCACCACGCGCTCGGGCATGTCGGAGAGGGAGCGGGAGCCCGTGTCCAATCAAGCGCAGCGGGCTGCCGGGCCACCGGGCCCACGACCGTTGGCCTTCTCGCGGTCCGCGGCGCCCGGGGACAGGGCGGTCTCTTCGAGCTCAGGCCCTCCCGGTAGGGGGCGACGGCCTCGAGGAAGGCCTCGGGGGTCGCCTTGCGGTTCTTGTCGACCCGGACCTGGCCCTGGGCGTCGAGGATGCAGACGTACATGGTCCGGGCGTGCAGATCGATCCCGCACCAGTGCTGGTGCTGTCCGTTGTAGAATCGCATCGGTCTCCCTCCTGCGCGGATGCGCGTTGGCTTGACGCGTCCCAAGGCTACGCCGAGTGGCGTAGCCGCAGGAGAGGGGCTCTATGAGGATCAGGGCGCTGCAGCTGGCGTGGCACAGCGCGTTCCAAGCCAGGTCGGGTAGCCTCTTGGCATCAACCGTGGGTGCCTAAGCGACCGCCGGCGGCCTGTGCCACGCAGCTGAGCAGCCCGGTTGGGCGTCGATGCTCATGGCACACGATCAACGGACACGAAATTGAAGGCTGATCGTACGCACCCGATAAACGCGCTCGCGGCTTGGCTTCCCCAAATGGACTTCGCAGTCCTCGGTCATGGGTTTACGCCAGATGGCCGTGATTACTACCTACACGTTCAAGATTGCTTGGGGGCTGAGCCAGGAGAACACGTAGTGCGATTCACCCATGTCGTTCGAGCCGATCTGGAGACACGCGTGTCCGATGATGCCTGGCAGAGTTCCTGGGACGATGTCTTCCTATCCTACGAGGCTTGGTTGGCCGCTGGAGAACCCGACGGATACGTCTGGGGCACAAACTGGTCTAACGCGTATCCCGGAATCAGCGCCGTGGAGGACTCGGATTTAGCAAAAGAGTGGGCTGCACGCTTACACAAGCCCTTCTTCGAGGCGATTCTTGAGACGGACAGATTCTGGCTGCGGCTGATCTTCAGCTCCATCTCCAGCGGGAAGACCTCGGAGGAAACAGGATTGATCTCCTCGGTTACTATGCCGTTAGACAGGCTCCACCCTGGTCGATCGGATGAGGACTGATCACGGTGGCCTTGGGGAACGAGTCCGGCGTCATCGCGCCAACAGAACCGTACATTGTTGCGGTCAACGCCGGCCGCTTCGCGGGCGCCATCATCGAGAGCGAGCTCCCCGGCATCATGCGCGCGGTCCTTGGCATGGGTCCTCTCGGCGCCGTGCCGCTTCCGGACGGCAGAACCGTCTTCTCTTTCGACGATCCCCTCCGCAAGGCGAGCGGAGAACAGATTCCGACGCTGATGTTCGGTGACCCGTACTTCGCCGGTGTCTCCGCAGTGGTTTGGTCTCCCGTCACCGTCTTCAACCATCTCGAGCCGTGCGGTAGAGAGCTGATCTGGGTGTTCAACCACGGCGCAAGCAACCGTGTCGCGCCGACATCGTTGCGCCTCGGCTGCGCCCCGCCTACGGTCGCTCTAGCCTGAGATCCCCCGGGGATTGGACATAGCGGGAGGTTACCGGACCTCGAAAGACCGCTTCTTCGGACTATCCGCTGTTGGGCGCCTGCAGCGCCGTGCTGGGCGGCGAGCTACGCGCATGCCTTTAGCAGTTTAATCGCCTCAGGCCATTCGATCCGGTACTTCTCCTCGTGATGGAGGCCTGCGGCCGCGTCCAGCGGCGTTCCGAGCTTGCCATCAGCCTTTCGATCCGGACTTGCACCTCGGCCTAGTAGACACTCGACGACTGCGAGCCGTGCACGCGCCACAGAAGGTGGGGTGGGAGCTGTTCCCGTAGCCGCGGCGTACCAGAGGGGGGTTCTGCTGGTGGAATCCGTTGCTTCGAGTTCCGCTCCCGCGGTGAGGAGCATTTCGACGATGGCGACGCGGTCCGACGCGGTCGCTGTGCCACCACCCGCGGCGATTTCATGAAGAGGGGTGTTCTTGAAGGCGTTTGGGGCACTGGGGTTGGCCCCTGCAGCCAGGAGGAGCTCTACGATCGCCCTTGAACCGATCCCGCATGCTAGGTGGAGAGGCGTGAACCCTCGGTAGTCCGCTGAGTTGACGTCGGCACCACGCTCGACGAGCAACGCTGAAAGCTCGCTCTGGTAGGAGGCTGCCGCGATATGAAGTGGAGTGCGGCGGAGAGAATCTCTTGCGTGGAGATCGCTTCCGTCTGCGACATAGCTGAACGCGAACTGACGATCGCCTGCCGCGATCGCATCGTGGATCTCGCCCAAGGGTGGCTCCCGTTCCACTGCGATGGAGCTCGAGTCCACTTCCGCCGCCCAACGGATCGACGCTCAGCTGCCGGCAAGGGCCGCCGCCGTGGCGGACCCCAGCGCCAATGTTCGCCGCCAGACGCCACCGCAGTTGATTGGAACTCGGCCCTTGACGGTCAGCTGCAGCGTCTTGTTGGGCGGCTCTACCGAACGCGCCCCCTGGAAAAACCGACGAGGCCCGCCAGCACGAGTAGCGCGGTGCTGGGCTCGGGCACGAAAGTCAGATCGTCGATTGCTTCGTACTCCGTAAGTGTCTGGAAGGCAACGGCGTTGAAGAACTGTCCGGGAGCGACCGTCATGAGGTTTGCGGGAGCTGTTGTGAAGTTGTCGAGGGCCTGCACAAAGCCAACCACCGAGAATTCGAATGGGTTGCCCGTTGGATTGAGGGCGATCAATCTAACCGTATCGGCGGCTCCCTCTGGAGCCGCCAGATCGGTGCTCACCGAGACCGAGTTGACCGGATCCGAGAATGAGATCAGCAGATCCTTCGTTCCGACACAGCACCCAGTTGCGCCAGCAACATTAGGCTGGGATGTAGCACCGACCGCCGCGATCTCAAACTGATTCTCGACGCTCGAGAACGTGACTATGGCGCCAACGGAGATGGAACTCGGAAGAAGTCCCGTCTGGATGGAGACGCCGTCGCCCGCGAATGTGTTGCTCGGCTGCAAGCCTACAGGCAACGCGTCGAAATCGATGGTCGTCGCGGACGCAGTGACAGGAACAATGGTGAACGACGAGAGGGCGATCAGGATTAGGCGGGAGAAGGCGGGCAAGGGGAATCCTCCATTCCCCTTTCCCAGTGACGCGAGTAGACCGGATACCCGAGGCAGTGTCAAGCGGATTATCGCTTCGTCCGCCCAACGGATCGGGCTTCAGCTGCAACGAACAGCGCTGACCGTCAGCGCTGAGGCAGAGAAGCTCGCCGCCAGAATGCTACCACGGTCGATTGGAACGAGCTGTTCGTTGTCAGCTGCAAGCCCTTGTTAGCCAGCGCGATCTAGCTTGGACTACCGAGTCATGGCGTCTCGGAGCACGCGTTCGACTCGGTAGAGGGCGGCACCGAAGACCTGGCCGGTGAGTCCGAAGAACATGGAAACAATGGAAGCGATCCAGATGCTCTCGAGGAAAGTGCCGCAAGCGACAACGACGAATACTGCGATGACCAAGGCTCGCACGATCGCAACGGGGATCGGAACGCCCCAAATCGGATTGAGTATGACGAACGGCTGCTTAAGGCGCTTCAAGCGGACGCCCTTGGCCTGTGAGCTGACAAAGATTCCAGGGTCTCCGTCATCGTTCGGCTTCGTGCACAAGTAGGCGAAACTTAGCTTCTGACGCCGATTGAAAACTGGGACGACATAGTGACGGTTGTGGTTGTACTCGGCGAACTGCTCCTCGCTGGCCGTCGCGCCTTCGGCGATGCGCATCCGTTGGGCAAACTCAGGAGACCAATGAACGATCTCCGGCTCGTTCACCACGCCCGTTCGCTCATTCAGGATGATCGTGTCATCGCCCGAGTAGAACCGCAGATCCACATTCTCGTAGTCGGCAGAAGAGAGGTTCTCGACCTCAATTGTGTAGAGGTAGAGGTTGCGAAGCTGGTGGTCCTGCCAGTGTACGCGAACTTCGCCGAAGACGTCGTCGTCTGCTGAGATCCCGATGCGGTTCCACACGGTGGTATAGCCGAGGACACCCGACTTGTTTCGAAGGCTCGTGATGACGAGCGTCACCACCGAACCCACAATAAGGGAGATGATCGAGACTGCGAGCGGATTCTTCGATAGGTCTGCTAGAGCCGCTTCCATGCCTCGGCCTTCGCTGGCTAACTACTAATGGGTTGCACCAACGCAGTCATTGTCCGCGGGCGAAGGCTGCGCCA